>CAZSRZ010000051.1:2522-35572 GCA_964609085.1 uncultured bacterium
TGTTCGTCATGACCGTGCTCCTCATGACCCTGCTCCGCATGACTCCCTTCGCGCGGCGGGTCCGTGTGCTTGTGGCGGACGATGTCCGATGCTCGCGCTTCCAGCTCGCCGGGCAGCGCCTCTCGCTCTTCGATGCCCGCATGCATCACGGAGTGGGTCTTGAGCCAGTAGATCTGCGCGACCATCCGCCGCGCCTCCCACCCGGCCGTTTCTTTCACCTGCGCGGCAGACTGCTCGGGAGCAAGCTGCGGTCGAACCGTCTCCCCCAGCCAGCCCAGGACCCCCAAACCCACGAACGCCGCCAGGACGCGAATCGCGTCGCCCGGAATGATCGGAGCCCGGCCGGCGACCGACGCCGCAAGGGGAAGAGATCGTGCCAACTCAGACCGCCATCTTCCGGAAGCGGATGGCGCCCAGCGACAGGAAAAGCGTCGCATAGGCCGCTGCATAGAGCACCAACGCGCCGATCACCCCGGCCGCAATCGGCGGGTAGTTGAACGACGCCCGCTGTGAGAGGTCGAACAGATCGAAGTGTGGCACGGTGAAGTAGATGGCCTTGAAGACCGGCGCGGCGGCGCTGCCTTCCCGGACCACGTCCGCAATCGTCCTCGCGAAGAGAGTCGCACAGAGGGTCAGCAGCCCGGAGAGGATGACGGTCGCCGGCTGGCTGAGGACCAGCGAGAGGGTGATGGTGAGCGCCGCGATCGGCCCAAAACTCAGGAAACGGAGCGCCAGGTAGTCGAGGAAGATGCGGCCGATGGCTGCCTTCTGCACATAGAGCATCCCCCACGCGGTGCCGGCCAGCACCACCAGGGCCACGCCGGAGAGGAGCCACACGGCCAGGAACTTGCCGAACAGCACGTCAAACCGCCGGACCGGCCGGGCAAGGAGGGGAAAGAGCGTCCGGCGGGCCAGCTCTTCCGGCATCTGCCGTGCCGCCAACCAGACGCAACAGGAGACGGAGAGCAGATTCACCACACCGAGGGTGATGTCGCGGATGAAGGTCTCCTTCCCGCGCACGCCGATCACGGAGAGGGACGCACCCGCGGCAACACCACACGCCGCCAGCATCCAGACCACATAGAGATCCTTGCGCCGGACCGTCTCAAGGATCGTGGCCCAGACGATCATGCGGACGTGCAGAAGTCGCTCGCTCATCCCCGTGCTCCCACACCTGGTGCACGGTCGGCTGCGGCACTGCCGGTCACCATCCGGACAAAGTAGCTCTCCAGGGCGCCCTCGCGTTCACCGGCGTCGATGACCTCCGCCGTCGGCGCACGCAGCAGCGCGATGGCGTCGCGCCACGTGGGGAAGTCCGGGAATTCGGATTCCCAAAGGTCCCCCCGCCGCTGCGCGGGGAATGGCGGCGGATCCGCATGCCGGAAGCGGATCCAGTAGCAGCGGAGCGATGCCTGCAGTTCATCGACTTTGCGCTCGTCCAGGACCCGTCCGGCCCGCACGAGGATCACCCGGTCGCACAATTGGGAGACCTCGGTGAGCTCGTGGGATGAGAAGAAGATAGTGGTGCCGCGCTGCTTTTCTTCCAACAGCAGGTCGCGCAGGTCGCGCCGCCCGAGCGGATCCAGCCCGCTGCTCACCTCATCGAGAATGAGCAGTTTCGGAGAGGCGAGCAGCGCCTGTGCAATCCCCACGCGCTGGAGCATCCCCTTGGAGAAGCCCTTGAGACGGTCCCGCTCCCGACCGGCGAGCCCGACTCGGGCGAGCAGCCCGTCGGCGCGGGAGCGAGTCTCGTCGGCACCCAGCCCGGCCAACCGGCCGTAGTAGTAGAGAGTCTCGCGAGGGGTGAACCAGGGGTAGTAGAGGGCGACCTCCGGCAGGAAGCCGACCTCGCGGCGAGCCTGGGGGCTCCCGGCCGGCTGACCCAGCAGCCGGGCTCGGCCGCTGTCGGGTTCGAGGAAGCCCATCAGGGCCTTGAGCGTGGAGGACTTGCCGGCGCCGTTCGGGCCGATGAAGCCGACGGTCTCGCCTTCCCGTATCTGGAAGCTGAGGCCGTCCACTGCCCGGCGGGGCGGGCGTCGCCATCCCTGGCGATAGCTGATGACGAGGTTTTCTGTTTCGAGGGCGGTCATTGGTGGGAGTTCGGGGGGTGGGGCGACCGGGATTATCGGCGACGGCCACGGATTTTGCAGTGACGGTTGCACCCGCGGAGGATGCGGCTTTCGCCGGAAGGAACCAGGGGCCAGGGGGCAGTGAGGCTCGAGTGAGCAGGCTGGTTCGAATCGTCTTTCTGGTTCTGTTCGCGGGCGGCGTGGCCGCGCTGATCCTGCTCCTTACCGCGCGGGCGCGACCGCCCGCGGCTCCCCCTTCCATGCCGGGGAGTGCCTCCACCGCACGGCTGAGCTTCGAACCACCGACCATCGCCCTCGGAACAGTGCCGGCGGGGGAAAGCAGGCCCATCCGCGTGCGCGTCACGAACGACGGGGACCGGCCCATTGCCATCGCCGCGGTGGACGGCGGCTGCGGCTGCCTTCAGTTCGATTGGCCGCGCCATCTCGATCCGGGCCAGAGCGGTCAGGTGACCGGCACCTTCTCCCCGCCAACATCCTGGGCAGGCCCCATCGAAAAGCACATCGCCTTCCACGTTGGAGAGGGCGGCGAACAGCCCGAGGTGGTGCTGAAGGCCGACATCGACCCGATGATCCGGACCGAGCCGACGAACCCGGTGCAGCTTCCCCTCCCGCTCGGGAAGCCGCTCGTCGCGGAGGTGCGGCTGACACCGCGCCCGGGGGTCGCCCTGACGCTAAGCAACCCCACCGCCGACGATCCGACGGCCCGCCTCGAATTGATTCCCCCGGCGGGGACGGGTCGCACTTACAGGCTGAAGTTGCGCGCCGGCCCGTGGCCTGGGGCCGGAGACCACAGCATCCAGGTGCAGGTCGCGTGCAGCCACCCCGGGCTGGGCGAAGTGAGACTCCACGTCTCCGGACTGGCCGAATCCGGGCCGGTGCTGAGCCCGGAACGGCTCTACCTCCCGATCTTCCGGAAAGAGCAGGTCGGCCGCGAGATCGGCACCGTGGTCCTCTTCACCCGAAGAGGCCGGGTGGATCTGAAACGCATTGAGTGCACGCTCCCCGGCGTAAGGACAGAGAAGCTCTCCGCCGACGCGCCGAATTTCCACCCGATCAAGCTGACCTACACCGGCGGATGGGCCCCAGGATCCCTGAAAGGGCAGTTGACGCTGCATCTCGCCGACCGCCGGTTCCCGCGACTCTCCGTTCCCATCAGCATCATCGTGAACTGATGTGCGTCGCGCAGGCGAAAGAGGGAGAATCGTTTGGGGAACCGGTTCGCCGCTGTCCGTGTCTCGACGTGAGAACGGTGTGGAGCGAGAGATCTCGCCGTGGTGACAGCCGAAGGGCCGTCACGTTAGTGCCGTTCCACAGGTGCCGCCGGGAGCCCGGTGAGCCCTCCGAAAGGAGTCGGTTGTGAGTATCCGCACTTGGGTTTTCCGCCTCACCGGGGCGCTTGGCGCACTTGCGCTACTCGCGCCCTCGCAGGCGATGGCCGCGGACGCCTACCGCGTCGCTCGCGTCAGCGACGTCAGCGGGAATCTGGCCGTCCGTGGCGAGAACGAGGATTCGCCCAGCTACGTGGAGCGCAACGCGGTCCTCCGCGAGGGGGACACCATCTGGGCCGGCGAAAGCACTCGGGCCGAGTTCGAGTTGGAACGCGGATCGTGGGTTCGGCTGGCCGAGCAAACAAAGGTGGATCTCTACCGCCTGTCGCCATCCGCCGAGTTCCGGCTGTGGACCGGCTCCATCTATCTGGATCTCTCCGACCGGCTGACCAACCCCGTGTTCCTACGCACGCCCTCCGGCGACGTCGTGGTGGAGCCGGATAGTGTCGTCCGCGTGGATCTGAAGGGCGAGGAGAGCGCCCGTGTCAGCGTCTATAGCGGCCGTGCGCGCGTGACCCCGGACGACGGCGGTGCCCTTCGCCTCAGCGCCGGCGACCGGACGTACCTGGACAACAACGGCGGCGCGGAGCCGCCCCGCACCTTCGATCGGGGCGACCTGGACACCTTCGATCGCTACCATCGCGAGCGGGTGGACTACTACATCCGCCGACCGCTGCCGCGTGAACTCGGTGACCGTGCCGACGACATCGTCGGGGCCCGCGATCTTCGTGACTACGGAAGCTGGGTGGAGGTGGACCGCGTCTCCTACTGGCGACCGCGCTGCGAGCCGGACTGGCGGCCCTACTCCGCCGGCTACTGGAGCTACGTCCCCGGTTGCGGATACACCTGGATCGACTACGCACCGTGGGGCTACACCACCTGCCACTACGGCCGGTGGACCCACCGCACCGGCTACGGGTGGCTGTGGTACCCCGGCTATGTCTGGGCGCCGGCCTATGTGAGCTGGTCGAGCTACGGCAGCTACTGCGGATGGGCCCCGCTTGACCCCTGGGATCGACCCTGCTACACCGGTTTCGGCGGGGGCTTCAGCTCCGGCGGCCTGTTCATCGGCTTCTCGAGCTGGTCGTTCTGCCACCGAGACCAGTTCTTCTACGGACTGCATCACCGCCGTTACACGCACGAAGGCAGGGGCGGCTTCCTCACCGGCAACCAGATTCGCGGTGGGCACGAGAGCTTCCGGCTGATCGGCGACGTCCATCGCGAGATCGGCGTCCCGCGGGACCGCGTTCGTGGACTGACGGTGGGTGCCGACGGCCGCAGCGTCCGAGACCGCGTGATGGCGGTGGAGGCTGGCCTGACCTCGTCCCGGCTCAAGTCAGTCGAGAGCCACTTCCGAGTTCCCGGGAATCGGGACCGCGGGATCAAGGCCTCGCCCGTCGAGGGATTGCAGCGCAATCCGGGCGGTGCCGGCTCCATCCAGACCCGCATCATCCGAGGGGACGAGGCGGTGCGCGGCACGCGTCAACTTCCCGACCGGAAGCCCGACGCCGGACGTGAGGGCGGCACCCGACTGCCCGACCGGCGGCCGGAGGACGGCACGGGACGGTTGCCCGATCGACGCCCAGACACCCCTGCCAACCCGACGCGGCCACTGCCGGATCGCAGACCGGATAACCCCGGCGTCGGCGGTGACCGACAGCCCGACCGACGGCCGGACAGCCCGACCCGCCCCGGCGACGCGCGCCCGCTGCCGGATCGCAAGCCGGACGTGCCGACGCGCGATCGCGACGAGGACTTCCGACGCGGCCCGGATCGTCGACCCGATAACCCGACCTCTCCGGGTCAGCCCACTCGCCCGGCACCCGAGCGCAGACCGGACAACCCGGGCGTCGGCGATCGGCAGCCGGATCGACGGCCGGACAACCCGACCCGACCCGCACCCGAGCGCAGACCGGACAACCCGGGGGTCGGGGATCGGCAGCCGGATCGACGACCGGACAACCCGACCCGCCCGGCACCCGAGCGCAAACCGGACAACCCGGGCGTCGGGGATCGACAGCCCGACCGACGACCGGACAACCCGACCCGCCCGCAGCCCGAGCGGAAGGGATTCGATCTCCCGGGCGCAGGCTCCGCGGGTGATCGGGATGGGGGTTTCCGACGGGGCGGTACTGAACCCGGCTTCCGAGACTTCCCCTCACGCGGCGGCAGCGGTGGGGACTACCGGGACGTTCCGTCTCGCGGCGGCGAGCCCCGACCCTCGGATCGTGGTCCGAGCTACCGCGACTTCCCGGGACCCTCACGACCGGCCCCAGATCGGTCCGGCGGGTACAGCGGCGGCGGACAAGACCGACGACCCGTGGATCGCGGGCCGGTGATCACTCCCCCGTCCCGGGGAGGGCAGGAGCGCCCGTCTGACCGTGGATCCTATGGGGGAGGGTCCAGCAGAGGCCCGGCTCCGGAACGTGGTTCCGGGGGCGTATCCCGAGATCGCGGCTCTTCTGACCGCTCCGGCGGCTCCGGCGGGGGTTCCCCCTCTCGCTCGGGCGGTGGCGATCGTGGTGATCGCGGCAGCTCCGGACGCTCGAGCGGAGGCTCTGGAGGCGGGGGCCTCATGCGCCGCTGATATTCCCATGCCCAGGTGATGGAACGGGGCCGGGTCCGGCAAGCGCCGCGAACCGGCCCCGTTCTTGTATGATCTCGGCACGAGCTGAAGTGTGCCCGCCTCGGCCGCCCGAACGTGATCCCTGACCCCCCTCCCCTCGCCATCCTCACGGGTCCGACTTCTGTCGGGAAGACGGAAATCGCTGTGGCGGTGGCGGAAGCCCTCGGCACGGAGATCGTCTCCGCCGATTCCATGGCCGTCTACCGGCGGATGGAGGCCGCAACCGCCAAGCCCACCGCCGCGGAACGGGCTCGGGTGATCCACCACGGAATTGATCTCGTGGACCCGACGCAGCCGTTTACGGTGGCCGACTACTGCGCCGCGGTCGGACCCATTCTGGACCGGCTCCGAGGAGAGGGTCGGATGCCGCTGGTCGTCGGCGGGACACGACTCTACCTTGCTGCCCTCACCTCGCCGTTCGACACTGGGCCACCTCCCTCGCCGGCATTCCGTGAGACCGTGGCAGCCTTGCCGGGGGACGAACTGCACTCCCAACTGCGAGCGATCGATCCCGAGCTCGCCGCCCGCCTCCACCCCCACGACCGCAAGCGGCTGATCCGTGCGCTGGAGGTCTGGAGCCTGACCGGGCAGCCGCTCTCCCTGCTTCAGCGGCAGAGTTGCGCACGTCCGGGCCGCTATCCGGCTCGGTGGGTCGCGCTAATCCGGGATCGACAGGAGCTCTACGCCCGCGTGGATGCGCGCGTGGACGAGATGATGGCGAACGGTCTCGTGGATGAGGTGCAGGGCTTCCTTGCGGAGGGGCTCACCCCGGACACGCCAGCGATGGGGGGCCATGGCTACAAAGAGATCATGCGGGCACTCCTCGGGGAGTATGACATGCAGGAGGGCGTCCGGCTTCTGAAGCGGAACACGCGGCACTACGTGAAGTACCAACTCCTGTGGCTCAAGAACCACGCACAGGTCACGCTGGTCCGGGCCGATCGGCCCAGGGAGGCGGTGATTGAGGCAACGCTGCGCATATTCCGCACCCACTCTTCCTCGTGCAGGGACCCCGAGTGGGTCGGGTGAAGATCGGGATGGGCGGTCCAGGCCGGGATCTACCGACATCGTCGCCCTACGAGGCGAGCCCATGTTATTGGCTGGAAAGGTCGTGCTGGTCACCGGCGGTGGACGCGGCATTGGCGCGGCAATCTGCCGGGTGGTGGCAAGACACGGAGCGACCGTGGCGGTGAACTATTCCCGCAGCGCGGAGAAAGCAGCGTCGGTGGTGGAAGGGATCACCGGTGGCGGAGGGGTGGCCGAGGCCTTCGCAGCCGATGTTCGAGACCCCGCCGCGGTACGGGAGATGGTGGAGGCCGTCATCGCCAGGTTCGGCCGACTGGATGGCGTTGTGCACAACGCTATCGCCGGGCGGCAGCACGGCAGCCTGGCGGACGCAACGATGGACGATTTCGAGACGGCGTTTGACTTCGGCTGCCGGAGCCTCGTCCACCTCATCCAGGCGGTCCGTCCCCAGATGAACGCCCAGGGCGGAGGCCGGATCGTGAACATCGTCACCGAGCTCTGGAACATGGCGCCGGCCCAGTGGTCGGTCTACATGGCGGGGAAAGGCGCTCTGGTCGGTGTGAGCCGCTCGCTGGCGTGCGAACTGGGTCCGGAGAACATCACCGTCAACATGGTGGCGCCCGGGTGGATGGCGGATGAAAAAGTCGACACTAGCTCCGAGGGATCCCAGAAATTTGCCGCCACTCTTCCTCTCCGGCGGCATGGGAGCGCGGAGGAGATCGGCAACGGCTGCGTCTTCTTTTTGAGCGAGCTGGCCGGCTACGTCACCGGTGCTTACCTGCCCGTGACGGGTGGTCGGATCACGCAGATGGGCGCTTGACCAGAGTGCTCACCCCGGACCAGATCGAACAGTACGCCTCCGCGGGCTACCTCGTGCTGCCGGAACTTTTCTCGGAAGTGGAGCTGGCCCCCATCGAGGCCTACCTGGTCCGGAATGAAAGCGTTGCCTGGACGAACAAGAACGACGACCCCCTCCGCGAGGCGCACTACCACTACGCTCCGCTATTCCGGCTCTGCACCGCGCCGGTGCTGCTCGACTGCGTGGAGGCCCTGCTCGGACCGAACGTCGTGTTGCTCTACTCCCATATCCTGAACAAGCGGGCGGGTGGTCCGCGCGTCGCCTGGCATCAAGACGGGCCGTACTGGGGCCGCGTGGAACCGAAGGTTGCCGTCACGGCATGGGTAGCACTGGACGACAGCACTCCCGAAAACGGATGCATGCGGGTGATCCCCGGCAGTCACCAGGGCTGCACGGATCTCGGGCAGCGACTCGTCGATGATCCCGATCTCATTCAGACACGCCCCTACGAACTACCCGGTGAAGTCGTCGACACCGACAGGGCGGCCGACATCGTCCTGCGGCGGGGGGACGTCTCCCTGCACCACTCCTACTTGATCCACGGGTCCGAGCCGAACAACTCATCCAGACGGCGTGCCGGGCTCACCATCCGCTACGTGCCTGCCACGACCGAGATTCGGAATCAGCCTGATCGCCGGCAGTTTCTGGTGCGGGGCGAGGCTGTCGCAAACGGGAATATCTATCACCCCATCCCGGAGTGACGAGAATCACACCGACCCCAGGAAGGTGTTGCCGGATTGTTAAGTGAACGGTAGATTCGACACAGGGGTCCCGGATGTATCGTCCGGCGGTCTACTAGGAGAAGCGTATGAACGAAGTTGACGTTGAGGTGCTCCAGAGCGAGGCCACGCAGACGGGTTCTCGGAGAGATCTCCTCCGCCAGGTCGGGACCGCGTCCGCGCTCGTCGCGGCAGCCGTCGTGGCGGGTGACGCCGAAGCGGCCACACGCAAGCCGAAGCATCCACTGAGGGGATCCACCAAGATCACGAAGCTGGGGCTTTCCGAAGTGGCGATGCGCCACCTGACGCCAGCCACGCTCGCGCTGACCAAGGCCGAGCTCCAACTCCTGGGCAGAGCCCGGTTCGACTCTTCGGTCGTGCTGCCCGACAACCTCATGAACCTGACCGCCAACGATCTTCAGGGCATTGAGGACGCGTTCGTGCACGGCATTGGGCAGGGCTACGGCGTAAAAGCCTCGGGCGACATCAACTGCTGCTGCTGTTGCTGCCCATGCTGCTGTGCGGCCGCGGTGATCGAGCCCATCCGCATCGACTAGACAACTGGACGACCGACGGGGGTCGCCGGCTTACAAACTCGGCCGTGGGATGCCTGCGAGGGCGTCCCACGGCCGCTCGTCTACAGGTGGTCCATGAAGGTCCTGCTGATCTGGCCCAACTCGCGGAACGAAGTCCTCGGGTGGGGAGATCTCGGCGCCGTCGCCGAGCCACTCGCGCTTGAGTACCTCGCGGCCGGCCTGCAGCCCGAGGGGCACGAGTGTCGAATACTCGATCTGCGCTTGCATCCGAACGACCTGGACTCGGCTCTGCGGGAGTTCCAACCTGATCTGGTCGGCGTTACTGCTTTCTCGATGCACGTGCGGCGCGCCATCGAGATTTGCCGTCGGGCGAAGGAGCTGCTTCCGGAGTGCCATACCATCACTGGCGGGCACCACGCGACCTTTCTGCCGGAGGACTTCTTTGAAGACGATGTCGATTTCGTCGTCTCCGGGGAGGGCGTATTCCCCATGCGGGACGTCGCCCGCGCCCTGGTGGGGGGCCGACCCGTGGAGGGGATTCCGGGGGTGTGGTCGCGGGTCAATGATTCATTCGTCTCGGGGGGCAAGCACGAACTGCCGAAGCTCGAGGACCTGCCCTTCCCCGACCGAAAGCTGACAGCCGACGACCGCGCAAGCTACTTCATCGACTGGATGCGACCAGTTGCCTTGCTCCGGACGACGGTCGGCTGTCCCTACCGGTGCACCTTTTGCTCCATCTGGCAGGTGATGGACGGCCGCTACCTGTTGCGGGAGTTGCAGCCCGTCGTCGACGAACTCCGCCGTGTCGAGGAAGAGTGGGTGTTCCTCGTCGACGATGAGGCATTCATCAATGGCCGCCGGATGCTGTTGTTGGCACAGGCAATCCGTGAGGCCGGGATTCGCAAGCGGTTCTTCACCTACTGCCGGATCGACACGTTGCTCCGACAGCGGGAGGCCGTGGCTGCGTGGCGCGATATCGGCCTGGAGCGCCTGTTCATCGGCGTGGACGCCATCAGTAAGAAGAACCTGGACGAGTACAACAAGCGGTGCACCGTCGCGGAGATTGAAGAAGGTCTGGCACTGGCCGAGGAATTGGGCATCGAAGTCTTTGCGCAATTCGTGGTGAACACCGACTACACCCCGCGCGAGTTCCAGCAACTGATTCGGTTCATCGAGCACCACAGGATCGCGTATCCGTCCTTTACCGTGCTCACGCCGCTGCCAGGCACCGACCTCCTCAGGACGTTTGACTCGGTGGTTGAGCGTCAACCGAACGGCCGCCCGAACTGGGATCTCTTCGACTGCCAGAACGCCGTCACAGCCACGGCGATGCCGCCCGCGGCATTCCGGAAGCAGTACCGAGACCTCTACCGCGTATTCAAGGGCGCGTACTCCCAGTACCGCGAGCACAACTACCTCGTGGATGATCACGGACGGCCGCTGGACCGGCCCGCCGACGGCGGGCCACTCCGCTGCCTCGAAGTGCCCGGCCTCGCCGTCGGTCGCGACTGAATCGCCCTCCGTCCCACGAGACGGGAACAGAAGGAGTACGAATGAAGCTGGACCTCGATTTGTCGCCCGAACGGCTGCGGTCGCTGCCCGTACAGTTGATCGACCAGGATGACGGCGTCATCGTTCGGCGAGGGTCGACACAGATCAAGGTGACCGGCGGCGGAGCGACGGAGGCCGTCAACGAAATCCTGGTGCGGGCCGGAGGCGCGGGCGTCACCGTGGAAGAGATCCTCGCCGCCTTCGCACAGCCCCTGCACGCGGACCTCAGCGCGCTGATTCAGCGATTCCGAGACCGATCTATCCTGGTCCCCGCGGATAGCGATCTCGTGCCGCCGGTGACCGAGGGACCGGTCGACATCTTCTACTGGCACTTCGGCGCGAGCGCGCGGCACGTGGCAGCGCAGATCGAACGGGGACCGCTCGCGATCGTCGGCATCAACGCCATCACTCGCCAGTTGGTGCGCTCACTGCTCGCGACCGGGGCCGGGAACTTCCAGGTGGTGGACCATCCCCTTCTGCGGAACGTCTCGCTGTTCGACGACTTCGGGCGATTGCGGGCGGAGGACTGGAGCGACGGCCCTTCCCCAATCGCGTGGGATGAGTGGGTCGAGAGCGCCGACACCCTGGGGCTACTGGTGGCGACGAGCGACTTCGGCGAACAGCAGGCGCTGCGTGACTTGAACGAGTACTGCATCAAGTTCCGGCAGGCTTTCTTGCCCGTTGTCCTGCGGGACGTCATCGGCTATGTAGGCCCGCTGATCGTCCCGGGGGAGACGGCGTGCCTGGAGTGCCTGCGTGGTCGCCAGAACTCGAACCTGGATGACGCCGCCCGCTACCGGCTGGCGGAGGCAGCGGCCTTCGAGGGTCAGGAAGTGGCGGGACATCATCCCGTAATGGCCTCCATCCTGGGAGATCTCGCCGTCCTTGAACTCACGCGCTACCTTGGCGGCGTGCTTCCGGGAGCGCGGGCGGGCCAGTTGCTCGAGGTGAACCTGCTCGACTACCGCATTACGACCCGCCGAATTCTGAAGCTGCCAAGGTGTCCCGTCTGCAGCCCGATGCTGGTCCGCCCCTCGGCTTCTACGCTGCGGACCGTGTTCATGCCGGGAAACCCGGTCGATCCATGACGACGGCAACCCGTTCTCTCCGCCGGCTCGTGGACGTCATGGACGTCATCGTCGACGAGCGCGTGGGCATCGTCCGTCGGCTGGAAGAGGTCGTGCGGGAGCCCGGCTCCCCCGAGTTCTTTCACTACGCAGCCGAAGGCTGCGACACGTCCGCCTTTTCCCACCAGTCCAACTTCCGCAACACGGGGGGAGCCAGCGCAAGCCGCGAGACTGCCATTGCGAAGGCGGTCGGCGAAGCCGTGGAGCGCTATTGCGCCGCGCTCTACGACCTCAGCGAGTTCCCATTCTGTTCGGCCGCCGAAGCCGGGTTTCCGGTCACCGATCCGGCATCGTTCGCTCTGTACAGCCGGAGCCAGTACGAAGCCCCCGGATTCCCATGGGTGCCTTTCGACCGGGAAGCGCCGGTGCGCTGGACGCAGATGTTGGACCTGACCAGCGGCGAAGTCGTGCATGCCCCCGCCTGTTTCGTCTGGATCCCCTTCAAGTTTTTCCAGGGCAGCGGGGATGCCCCGATCGGCCAGCCCATCAGCACCGGGATGGCCTGCCACTGTTCTTACCCCGAGGCGGCCCTGGCGGGCCTCGGAGAGGTTGTCGAGCGCGATGCCGTGATGATGATGTGGCAGGCCTCGCTCTCGATGCCCAGGGTCCGTGTCGAAACCCTGGACGACGCCAACTACGACCTCGTCCAGCGGTGCGAGCGTACCGGGGATCGGCTGGATCTCTTCAACATCACCATGGATGCCGGGGTGCCGACCATTCTGGCGGTGCTCCGCGGGGGGAACCCAGAGCGGCCTGCCCTGGTGTTCGCGGCATCCACCAGCCTCAGCCCTCGCGAGGCCGCACGGAAAGCTCTCGAAGAGGTTGTGCACACCCGCCGCTATAGCGCCCAACTGAAACGGTGGATGCCGCCGATCATACCGGACGAGGGGTTCAGCGCGGTCCTCGGACAGACTGAGCACCTGTTGTTCTACTGCGATCCCGCCAACGCCGCCAGGGCCGAGTTCGTCTTCGCATCCACGGTCCGTCAGGATTTTGACGAAATCGAGGATCTCTCAACCGGCGATCCCGTCCGGGACCTGCAGGTTTTCGCTCGCCGGGTCGCGGACACCGGACACCGAGTCCTCATCGCGGACCTGACCTCCGAGGACGTTCGGTCTCTCGGGCTCCGCGTGGTCCGGGCGATGGTCCCCGGGTACCACCCGCTCACCATGGGTTACAGGCTGAGGGCTCTCGGGGGCACTCGCCTCTGGACGGTGCCCCAGGAGCTGGGTTACCCGGGTATCCGACCGGAGACCGGCGACAACCCGGCCCCCCACCCTTATCCCTAGCCGTCCGGGCAGGAAACACAGCACCTTGGAACGCCGAGTATTCTCCGAGCGCCGACTTGCCCCCTCCAGGGAAGATCAAGTCTGGGAGCTCTATCACGAGAACTCCAAGACCTCCCGGTGGGACGTCGTCCCCGGGAACGATGACGTACGGCAGCGGATGGCCGACCTCTGGGAGGCTCTCCCCTACGACGGCTATCCCTTCACCGCGCTGCCTCCTCCCATGACAGCGGACAGTCCGGGCCTCTTCTCCGCGCTGCTCAGTCGCGAGTCCAGCCGATCCCTGAAACCCCGACGCCTCTCCCTCGAGGAACTGGCCACACTGCTCCACTGCTCCTACGGCGTGACACGGAGCAATGAGGGCACCTACTGGCCGCGGCCATTTCGAGCTGCACCCTCAGCCGGCGCGATGTATCCCCTCGAGCTCTACTTTCACTCCACCCAGGTCGATGGCCTGAAGGCCGGACTCTACCACTACGACCCCACCGAAAACGGCGTGCGTCGGTTGATCGACGGCGACATGAGTCGCTCGCTCGGCGAAGCCCTGGTGCAGTCCAACCTGGCGTTCGACTCCAGCGCGATCTTCTTTCTCACGGCCGTCTTCGAGCGCTCCGTCTTTAAGTACGGCAACCGCGGGTACCGCTTCGTGCTGCTGGAGGCGGGGCATGTGGCCCAGAATCTCAACCTGACCGCCCTCGGGATCGGTCTTGGAGCGCTGAACATCGGCGGCTACGTGGACCGGCGTATCGATGAGATGCTCGGCCTGGACGGGGTGACGCACTCCACGGTCTACATGCTGGCCGTCGGCGAGGCCGTGCCCGAGACCGGACCGCCGACGCAGGCACTCTGATGCCCGACGAGTGGGAGACGATTCGACGAGGCGTTCGGCGGGTCGAAACCCTGGGAGCGGTTCGATCGGCTCTCGCCGAGAGGGGGGTGCCGTGGGAGCGCTGTCTGTTCTCGGATCTCTCCCTCGGCTCGTGGCGCCCACGCCAGATTGCCGCGGAACTGCTGGAGCAGCTCGGCGGCGCGTTAAACTTGGCGGAGGATCGGCGGTCGGCGGTCGGGGCCACGCCGCGCGCCCCCTCCATCGCGGATCTGGTCGGCGAGGGGGTGGACAACGAGGCTCGCGGCGTGGGCGAGCGACTTGCGGCCGCGGCCGACGTCGGGCAGGTGTGTGGGTGCCTGCCGGGTGAGACGGGGGCGATCGCCGTTTTCCTCCCGCGCTTCGGTGACCCGATCGGCGCGGAGAACGAGGCGTTCCTCTCGCGGCTGGTGCCGCGGTTGCCCGGCAGATGGGAGCTGCTGGTCTTCGAGGGCATCTCCGCCCCGCCGGAACCGGAGCTCTCACTATCGGGTTTGGGACCCGAGATGGTGCCCGGGGTGGTTTCCGCCCGCGTGACCCGACTCCTTTCGACGAATGCCGGGGAGTGCGCCGAGATCGAAGGCGGCTGCTTCCTCGTGCGACCGGAGGATCGGCGGCCGGCGAGCTCGGTCCCGCAGCGCATCTGGGATCGCCTCGCCGGCCTGACGGAGGCCGAGCCGTGGCTGCACGCCTACGCGCAGTGCTCGGCCAGCGGTTACTATGTCCGCCCGCAGTGCCTGGCAGAAGCGGCCTGGCGGGCGTTCACTGCGGGGAGCACGGACCTAGCGCTTCGGCTCGTGGACCGTGCCCGGGCCTGCGCCGCGACACCGCTGGACGCTGCCGTGATGGCCTGCCACTCCCAGGGGATGCGGATCGCCTCGCTGCGATTCAGGGAGGTGGCCGAGGGACCCAAACCCTCCCCCGCCTGGCCGCGACCCCTGCAGGCCTTTCTCTCGCAGGCGCTGGGTTGGGGTCGTACGCTGCTGGGAGAAGCCGAGGCGGCCGCCGGCTGGTTCGAACGTGCCGAGGAACTCTTCGGCGCTGACCAGGAGCCGCGAGAGCGACTCTATCTCCAAAATATTCGCGCACTGCAGACAGCGCGGCTGGGAGACGTCGAGACCGCTCTCGAGATGGAGCTTCGGATCGAGGAGCAGCATACAGCCCTGCCCCATGTCGATCACCGACTGACCTACATCAATCAGCTCAACACCGCTCGCCTCTATCGCCGGCTCGGGCGAGTCGAACAGGCAGAGCAGCATTTTCGAACGTGCCTGCGCACCCATCTTGGGGTGCGGAGCCTGAGCGACCACCTCTTCGCGGAGGTGACGGAAGCATGGATCGCCGGCGAGCGTGGCGAGCAAGTGGCGATGGAACGGCAATGGCTGCGTGCCGCTCTGGTCTGGCTGGCTGCGGACGTGCCCGAGGCGCTCGCCCCGCGCGTGGCCACCCACCTGCTCGGTCGCCCGCCGGATCCGGATGTCGATGTCGTCGCCGCGGTGAGCGTTCGGCTGGTGGAGGCCCTGGAGCCTACGGGCCCCTCGCCTGCGGCACAGGCGAGTGCGGCGATCGTCGATGCGGCGAAATGCCGATGGGATGAGCCGCCGGATGTCCACCTTACGGCCGCCGGGGCCCTACTCGCGGGCCGAGGGCGGACGGCTGCGCCGAGCGATTCCCGCCTGGAATTGCGCCGGCTTGTGTCCGCACGGCTTGGGTTGTCCCCCGACCTCTCGGGCACCATCGCCGTGGACGACGGCCTCGGGTGCGGTATCCCGGAAGGTCCGGTCGGCGCGGTGACGCTCGCCCTCCGTGTGGACGCCGCGGCGATCCACTGTCGAGCAGGGCGGGTGCCCCTCACGGCAGAGCTTCGGAGAGAATTGGTCTCCGGCTGTCGGGTGCTGATGGGTCCTGCCGTTGATCGGATCGAGGGAGGCACGGTCCACTTCCGTCGCCAGCTTCCGCCACGGCTTCTGAGCGAGGAAGAAGCCGGGATGCTTGCGGAACTGAACCCCGCGGGGGCGACCGTGGGCGACCTGGAGCTGGGGAAAGGGGTTGCTGCGCTTCGCCGGCTGGAATTGGATCGGGTGGTTCAGGTCGAAGCAACGGAGACGGTATGCGCGCGGGCTGGTATCAGGTAGCTTACGAGCGGGACCTGAAGGACGGGTTGGCAAGTTCGCAACTTGGACCCTGGGACGTGGTGGTGACCGAGTGGGAGGGCGCCATCCAGGTGATGGACGCTCGCTGCCCCCACCGCGCCGCTCACCTGGGACGCGGGGGAACCGTCCAGGACGGGTCGCTGGTCTGTCCCTTCCATGGGCGGCGAGTCGGACTGACGGCAACCGCATGCGCGGAGTATCGAGGTGCACCGCTCCCGAGCCTGGCCATCGGCGGGCTCATCTTCGCCCACCTCGGCGGTGGGGCGGACGTCGACGTTCCCGCGGCCCTCCGCGAGTTGGAGACGGACTGCTGCTTCGTGCCGGGATTCGCCCTGGCGGTGGCTGCGCCGGCATCCCTCGTGATCGAGAATGCGTTCGACGCAGCTCACTTTCGTCCCGTCCATCGGATCCAAAACGACCCTGAGTTCACGGAGGCGGCACCGCGATGGGGAGACTTTGCGGTGACGGCCGAGTTCGTCATCCCCCCGTCTGCCTGGCAGGAGGGCGCCGACAGCGATGTGCGCGCACCAATGACCGCCCGCGCACTCAGCCCTGGGCTCGTGCTCTCCCACCTCGGGGGAGCGAAGCCCTATTACCTGATCACGGGAGCAACACCGCTAAGTGACGACACATGCATCGTCCGCCTCAGCCTGGCCATCCCACTGGGGGCGGACCGAACCCCGCCGCGGGAGGATCTCTGCCGTTACCTGCTCCAACAGAGCCAGGCCGGAATCCGGGCGGACGAGGGCATCTGGCAATCGATGGATCATGCCCGCGCGCCTCTCTGGGCAGAGGGCGACGAAGCAGTTCGCGGCTTCCAGGCATTTTGCTCCCGCTTCCCCAAGCTCACCCACCTGCCGTGAGGGACCACGGCGAGCACGATGGAGCACGCTGGACGGGATACGGAGGCGGCCCGGCGGTCGTGTGGCTCCACGGCTACACCCTGGACAGCTCCGCATGGCAGCCATTGTGGGACCTGCTTCCCGGCTGGCGACACGTGGGGCTCGATCTTCCCGGACACGGGCAATCGCGTCCGCTCCGCCGGGGAGAGACCCTCGCAGACATCGCGGGACTGGTGGCGACATGCCTGCGGGAGAGTGGGGCCCGCCGACTGGTCGGCATGTCGTATGGGGGGATGGCGGCGCTGGAAACGGCGATCAGTTATCCCAAAGCGCTGGATCGCCTCGTGCTCGCTGCTCCCGTTCTGGGGGGTGGTCCGGTGGACCCCGACGCCCAGAGCTGCAATCTGGAGTTGATGCGACTGGCGCGAGAGCGGGGCCAGGGACCGTGGCTGACGGATCGCTGGATGTCCGTGCCGCCGGCCATCTTCGCAGGGACGATGACCCGCCCCAGCCTGCGGTCGACCCTGCGGCGGCTCGTTGAAGCGCACTCCTGGCGGGAGCTGACGGAAGGCACGATGGTGGAGGTGAGTTCCACCGATCAACCAGCGCGTCGGCTCGAACTCATCGACGCCCGCACGCTGCTTATCGTGGGAGAAGACGACATGGCTGCGTTCAAGCGCGGGGCGGAGATCATCCGCCGCGCGGTCGGCGACTGCCGGCGGGTCTACCTGACCGATTGCGGCCACATGCCGCTGCTCGAGGAGCCCGGCACCGCCGCGCCACTCCTCGCCGACTTCCTACGGGATGATTGACGGAGCAGGTGGGCGGGCATCGCAGAGGCAACTGCCGCGGTGAGCAAGAAGAGAGGGACGAGCATGGCACCGGTACGATTGGGCGTGGTGGGAGCGGGCAGCATCGGCATTCGCGGGGCGCTGGTCCATCTGGCGGTCGGGGACTTCGCCGAGCGGATCGTGTGCACGGCGGTCTGCGACGCGGTGCCTGGACGAGCGGCGGCCGCGGCCGCGAAGTTCGGCGTGCCTCGCGCCTTCGACAGCCTTGAGGAACTCCTCGCCTGCGAGGATGTCGATGCCGTCACTCTCGGCACACCGATCGCCCTGCACTACGATCAGGCCCTGCAGGCAATCGCCGCGGGCAAGCACATCCACTTCAACAAGACGATGACCATCACCACCGCAGAGGCGGACGAGGTGATCCGCCTCGCCGCCCGCGCCGGAGTGCGCCTGGTCTCCTCCCCAGGTCAGATGCTCCGGCCGCATTTGCGCCGCATCAAGCAGGCGGTGGACGGCGGCGAGATAGGGCCGGTCGCCTGGGCGTCCACCGGAGCCGCCTTCGGCAGCTACCACGAAAAGGAGGGCGTTCGCCAGGGCGACGACGTCCTCAGCAACATTAATCCCGCGTGGTACTGGCGCCGGCCAGGGGGTGGACCGCTCTACGACATGACGGTCTACGGCCTGCATTCCCTGACCGGAATCCTGGGCCCCGCCCAGCGCGTGACCGCGATGTCCGGTGTGCTGGTAAAGGAGCGGGAGTTTCGTGGAGAAGTATTCCCTTCAGACTGCGACGACAACACCGGGATCTTGATCGACTTCGGTGCTGCCCGGTTCGCCTTCTGCTACGGCACGGCCGCGGGCAACCTGGTCAGCAGCTTCGGCAGCCCGACGATTTTCGGGCTTCAGGGCAGCATCGTCGGGGAAACCCTGAACGGCGCCCCGCTTGACTATCCCGGGCAGGCGGTGGCCGCGGCCAGGGGAATGAACGCCGTGCTGCCGGACTACAATGACCGCCACCCCACCGAGGAGTTCCATGTGTTCCAGGACATCCTGGAGCTGGCCGATGTCGTTCGGGAGGGTCGGCCGACCGCGTCCAACGCCGAACACGCCCGGCACGTGATCGAGATCATCGAATCCGCCTACGCAGCCGCGGAGACCGGGCAGGCGCAGACGTTGCGGACCAGCTTTACCCCCGCGCAAGCCTGACGTCGGCGGACCAGATCGGCGCTGCACCGCCCTCTCACGCCGACAAGCCAGCTCGACACGCTGCCTCGGGCTGCTAGCGGGCAACCAGCGTCCCGTCCACTGTCGCCAGAGCATCGCAACTCCTTGTGCAAAACATCACAAGACTTTCGGGGCCTGCTCCACTAGGATGTGCCCGCAGTTGAGATCGCTCGCCTGACTGCTCTGCTGGAGTGCACGCCACGCGCGGCTTCGGCAACCTCAGGACGATCAAGATCTCGGACGACGGGAAGCCGGAGTAACCGGCACCGTCGCCGCGACGAACAAACGACCAATCAACCCGTCGGCGCCTGGAGCATCAGGCTCGCCGCACAGGAACAACCAACCGATGCTGAAACGCTTCCATAAGCCAGGCAACTGGCTTGCACTCTTCTTGTTTCTCTTCTTGATGGCCCCCGCCCGCAAAGCCTGGGCTGTCCCATCGTACGATCAGTTGCAGCCGGCCAACAACTACGGCACGGTGACCCCGAGCCTGCTCTCCTCTGCCGGGGGCAAGTACACGTACGGCTTCGCCGTAACGAACACGCAGGCGGCCGGAGGCTTCGGCATCAAGGGCGTGCTCGTCTACGGGGCCATCGCCCCGATCGCGATTGCAGGGCCTTCGCGCTGCGGGAATACGCTCTACCAGGCCACGGGGAAGTACAGTTGGTGGGATCACCAGGGTGGACCCGACAACAACAACAACGGCCTGTGCGACAACTACATAGAGCCGGGCGAGTCATTCCCCGGCACGACGTTTACGCTGACGTATGATCGCCAGATCGATCTGACCACACTCAAGTTCGGCTTTCACGTTGTGGAGCCTTACACCGGCAAGACCTGGTTCGCCAGGACGAACGGCGACACCCCTAACGGTCCGTGTGTTGAAATCACGGCGACCGGTCCGGAGTGTGTGGCGTCGGGCAGCACGGCGAAGCTCTGCTACACCGTAAAGAACATTGGCACGACCACGCTCAAGTGCATCAGCGTCAAGGACGACTGGGGGTATCTCTCGGGTGAACCCGCCACCCTCGCTCCAGGCGCATCATTCGAGCTCTGCCGGACCGTCTGCATCCAGACGAGCTACGATGTCATCAACAACGACGTGTGTGTGACCGCCCAGGACACGGCCTGCAAGACCTGTAGCGACACCACAGTGCAGCAGATCCACGTCGTTCACCCGAGCATCTCCATCTGTGCCTCGGCGGAGAAGAGCTGCATCACCTCGCCCCCCGGCGAAAGCAAGGTCACCTATTGCATCACCAACACGGGTGACGCTGACCTGACAGGGGTTGTCGTGAAGGCCAAGCTCAACAACGGCTCCCCGATCACCGTCAAGACCATCGCCCTGCTGAAGGCGTGTGACAAGGTGTGCTTCACCTACACGTTTACTGGCATCACTGACGATTCCAGGATCAGCTTCTACGTGACCGGGCTGGAGGAGTGCAGCGACACGGTCGTCGACGACTGCACGAGCGAGTGCATCAACGTGGTGCACCCCTCCATCACCATCGATTGCACTACCGGCACGCCATCCTGCATCAAGGGTGGGACAGGCTGCGTGAAGGTCTACTACGAGGTGAAGAACACCGGCGATGTCAACCTGACCAACGTCAAGGTGTACGGCATCGTGAACGGCGGTGCTCCGACCGTCATCAAGACCATCGGCACCCTCTGCAAAGGGGCGATTTACAAGTTCAGCTACACCTACTGCAACATCAACGTCGACGCGACGATCACGGCTGTGGTCAAGGGCTACGACTGCTGCAGTGGCACCTGGGTGGAATACTCCCACGACTGCCAAGTGGATGTGGTCAACCCCAAGCTCGCGCTCGTGGGCACCGACCTCTGCACCACGCCCGGTGGCAACCTGAGCGTCGTCTTCACCGTCCAGAACACAGGGGATGTGGCCGTCAACAGCCTCCAGGCTGTCAGCTCCGCCACCACCACGGGAGCGGCATCGGTGACGCCCGGTGCCTTCGGATCCACCACGGTCGGGATCGGCGGGACGACCAGCATCAGCGTGGCGCTGAACAACGTTGCCACTACGGGTACCGTCACCCTCAGCATCGCGGGCTTGGACTCTTCCTTGAACTCCAACGTCGGGGCGACGGGTGTTGCTAACGTCACAGTGGTTCATCCCGCACTGGAGCTGATCTTCAAGTCCGTGAGTCCGGTCAAGCCGACTCCGGGACAGACGTTCACTCTGAGCGGCACCATCAACAACACCGGCGACGTGAACCTCACCAGCGTCGTCATCAGCCTCAGTGGGGATGCCGGAAACACCACGGTGAACGTCGGCAACCTGACGGTCGGCAGTGGTGTCCAGAACTGGACCGCACAACTGACGGTGCCCGCGAACTTCCCAGCCGGCCAGCAGGTCAACATCGGTGGAGACGCCGAGGGCACGGCGCAGGGCAATTGCGGCAAGGGCGTCACGAGTGAGGGCTTCCAATTCCTCACGGATGCGCCGAGGTTCAACGTTACGGGACGTGCCCTCTGCGGCCCCCCCCCGCCCTGTAACGAGCCCACCCTGGTCAACTTCTACGACTCCCCGGTCGAACCCGAAGCCGGCGTTACCGTGAAGCTGATGCAGGGCGTGATTGAGATCGCGTCGACCACGACTAACGCCAACGGGGAGTTCAGCTTCCTGTCCCAACCGGCCGGCACTTACACGGTCCAGATCCAGGTGGCGGAACACTACCTGTTCACGTCATCCACGTTCACCATCGGGCCCGACAAGGCACTGGGAGACCTGCTGATCACGCCCTACGAGGTGTGCTACGTGGCAGCCCAGGTGCTGTGCGGCGAGATTTACTTCTCGAGCGTGCCCGGCTACCAGGCACTCCAGGGCGGCACAGTGGACACGGATGACACTCCGAACGCCGTCTACAACGGTGCCTACGCCAACGGCGCAACCTACAAGTACAACGGGTACATCCCGGGCCACCCCAGCCTCGGCCATTACGGCGACGTCGGGGAGCCCGAGATCTGGATGTTCATGAAGGCCCCACTCGTGGCGGAGACCAGCTACCAGGGATGCTCCCTGACCAACCTGGTTGGCGTGGAGAAGACGACCGGACCCGCCGACATCAACGGGCGCCGCCCCTTCATGGTCCGTGCGCTGCTCAGCCAGCCCTTCATCGGACCAGGAACGGCGACCGAATACCAGGTGCTGAACACGGAGGTCAAGCAGAACGGCACGACGCTGTTCTACCCGTCGACCACGCCGCTCACCACCATCAAGACTGACGGGTCGGCTGGGGATGCCCAGCCCGCTGGCGTGGTGCCTCCGGGCTACATGGCGCGGACGGTGCTCAACTTCGAGATGGTTCGCGGCGGCTACGAGTTCTACGCCAACGGAACCTACGAGGGCGAATGCCACGACGTCTACACCTACCGGATCCATCCGGAAGGCGTAGCGCCCTAGGCGGCGGACCGATCCTTCGAAAGTGAGGGGAGGGCCTTTTGGGCCCTCCCCTTTTTTCGTACAGTTCTGCAGTCCGACTGGTCCGACTCGTCGGACGGCACCCAGCTCCTCAGAATTCCGCGGAGCCCGGTGTCCTCGGAAACGGGATCACGTCCCGGATGTTCTTCATTCCGGTCAGGTACATCATCATCCGCTCGAGACCCAGCCCGAAGCCGGCGTGGGGGGCGGTCCCGTACTTTCGGAGCTCCAGGTACCACCAGTAGTTCTCTTCCGGCAGCCCCTGAGCGCGGATCTTCGCCAGGAGCACATCATGCCGCTCCTCGCGCTGGCTGCCCCCGATGATCTCGCCGATGCGGGGGGCAAGCACGTCCATCGCCCGAACGGTCTTCTCGTCTCCGTTCAGGCGCATGTAGAACGCCTTGATCTCCCGGGGATAGTCCGTCACGACGACCGGCTTCTTGAAGGTCTCCTCGGTCAGGTAGCGCTCGTGCTCGCTCTGGAGGTCGCACCCCCAGTAGACGGGGAACTCCCACTCCCGCCCGGACTTCTCGAGGATGCGCACCGCTTCGGTATAGGAGAGGTGCTCAAAGTCGCTCGTGGCGACGTTCTCCAGCGTCGCGAGGACGGTGGGGTCGATCCGCTTGGTGAAGAACTCCAGGTCCGGCATGCATTGATCCATCACGCTGGCGATGACGTACTTGAGGAACTCCTCCGCGAGCCGGCGGTTGTCGTCGAGGTTGCAGAACGCCATCTCCGGCTCGATCATCCAGAACTCTGCAAGGTGGCGCGGGGTGTTGCTGTTCTCTGCCCGGAATGTGGGGCCGAATGTGTAGACGTTGGTGAATGCCAGCGCCGAGATCTCACCTTCGAGTTGACCGCTCACAGTAAGGTGGGCGGGCTTGCCGAAGAAGTCCTGGCCGTGGTCGATCCCCCCATCCGGTAGGCGGGGCAGGTTCAGCAGGTCCAGCGTCGTCACGCCGAACATCTGCCCGGCACCCTCGCAATCCGAGGTGGTGATGATCGGGGTGTGGATGTACAGGAAGCCCCGTTCCTGGAAGAACCTGTGAACCGCAAAGGAGAGTGCGTTCCTCACCCGTGCTACGGCACCGAATGTGTTGGTTCGGGGCCGTAGATGCGCGATGGAGCGCAGGAACTCCATGGTGTGCCCCTTCTTCTGAAGGGGGTAATCCGCGGGGTCCGCCGTGCCGAAAACCACTACTTCCCGTGCCTTCAGTTCCACGGACTGCCCGGCGGCGGGAGAGGCCACCAGGTCGCCATCAACTCGAATGCAGGCCCCGGTGGTGATCTGTGCCAGCACCTCGTGCGGGATGGAACCGGCATCGATGACGATCTGCAGATCCTGAAAGCAACTGCCGTCGTTCAATTGCACGAAGTGGACGGCCTTGCTGTCGCGGCGGGTCTTTACCCAGCCATGGGCGGAGGCAGACGTGTCTGCTGGTTGGCCGAGGATATCGCGGATGTAAAGTCCGGGGGAGAGCATGGGTCCCTCTGCGAGTGGGGAAAACGACGAGGGTAAGTATACTGCCTGCCCGCCCAGGTCGAACCTCCCCCACCCCTGAGTCGGCTTCGGGCGATCCCTGCGCGGGAGCCCCCGGCGGCTGCGCCAAAGCACAGTGCACCAGGCGGCGAGGACCGCGAGAATTGACCAGAGACCGGGACGCCTGGGCATCCCGAGAGCGCATGGGGGAACCGCATATGGGAACTGTTATCGGCTTCGTCTGGCTAGTGATCGGCACCATGCTGACCACCGCTGCCCTCTTCATCGCCGCGGCGGTGATCATCCCCAACCCGGTGGAGCGTGCCCGGCAGCGTATCGAAGCGATGCCTCTGGCGTGCTTCGGCCTGGGCCTCTTCGTGACGCTGTTCTCGATGTTTGTTTTCGCAGTTCTGGCCGCGGCCAGGGCGGGGGGTCTCCAGCTTCTCGGTTGGATCCTCATGGTCCCGGCGCTGGCCGCCGCGGGCGTCGGCGGAGCGGGGCTCTCCCGTATCGC
Organism: uncultured bacterium; assembly: GCA_964609085.1. Taxonomy (GTDB): domain Bacteria; phylum Armatimonadota; class SYMT01; order SYMT01; family SYMT01; genus JANPLG01. The sequence goes on from CAZSRZ010000051.1 coordinate 26,985, forward strand.
CGCTGCGCGCATCCGCGGCCTCACCCGCAGCGACTCCGGAATGGCATCGCTTGTCTCCGGAGCATTGAGCGTGAGTGTGGCGGGATGGACCCCGATTGTCGGATGGTTCGGCTTCTTTCCGGTGATGCTCTTCATCTCGGCTGGGGCCGGCATCCAGGCGATCTTGAGTCGGCGCGAGGTCGTCACCGAGCGGGCCGAGCGCGCTCGGGTCCGGGCAGAGACGGGCGAGCGGCGAGGTGACCAGCCGGGCTTCCTGCTCCCAGGAGCCACGCCGTCGGAACTGCACCAGACGCCCACGGGTCACACCGTCGTTTCGTGAGGCCGGTTCAGGGGACGCAACCATGAAGCTGAGCCGCGCAAGATTCCTCGGGGGAACCGCCGCACTGGCGGGTGGCCTATCACTGACCGGGTGTATCCAGGCCGAGCGGTACCTCACCCGAACCAGCGTCCCCAACGGGATCGGCCGGGATGAGGCCACGCCGGGCGACCCCGCCTGGCGGGTGCTGAACCGCATCGCCTACGGTCCCCGCCCCGGCGATCTGGAGCGCGTGCATTCGATCGGCGTCCGGGCCTACATCGAGGAGCAACTTCACCCCGAGACCATCGAGGAGGAGCCGGCTGCCTGGGGCCGCCTCCTCCACATGGACACCCTCGATGCCGACGCCGCCGAGGCGGAGGACTTCGAAACCGCCGTCTACCCGGAGGTCGGCAAAGGGCAGTCCGCGGTCGAACTGCAGCAGGCGATGGTGCTGCGCTCAGTCTACAGTCGCCGCCAGCTCGAGCAGGTGATGGTCGAGTTCTGGACGGACCACTTCAACATCAGTCAACTCAAGGCCGAGTGCTCGTGGCTCAAGACTGTCGACGATCGGCAGATCCGGAAGCACGCCCTGGGGAAGTTCCGCGATCTGATCACGGCGTCCGCCCACAGCCCGGCGATGTTGTTCTACCTGGACAACGACAAGAACCACAGGCGCGACCCGAAGACCGGCTCCGGCGCGAATGAGAACTACGCCCGGGAGCTGTTAGAGCTGCACACGTTGGGCGTGGACGGCGGATACACCCTCAAGGACATCCAGGAAGTCGCCCGGTGTTTCAGTGGCTGGTCCTACCGAACGGGCTTCCGGCGGCTCCCGTTCCAGGATACGTTTGTCTACCGCCCGGAGGTCCACGATGACGGGGCCAAGGAAGTGCTGGGCGTGCCCATCCCCCCCGGGCAGGGCGTCCGCGATGGACAGCAGGTGATCGATATCCTCTGCCGGCATCCAAACACCGCACGGTTCGTCGCCCGTAAGTTGTGCCGGCGGTTCCTGGCGGACCTCGGCCCCAATCATCCGCCTCAGGGACTGGTGGAACGCCTCGCCACCACGTTTCGGCGCAGCGACGGCGACATTCGGACCGTGCTGGCCGAACTCCTGCACAGCGAGGAGTTCCTGCAAGGTAAGGCCGGGAAGCTGAAGCGGCCGTTCGATTACGTCGTATCCGCACTGCGCGCAACCAACGCCGACACCGCGGGCCGCGACGTGCTGGCGCATCTGGAACGCATGGGGCAGCTCCCTTTCAAGTGGGCGATGCCCGATGGCTACCCTGACCGGGCCGACGCATGGGCACCCAGCCTTCTGGCTCGCTGGAACTTCGCGGTCGATCTGCTCGGCAGCCGCATCGGTGATACCCGGGTCGACCTCGCCCATCTGGAGAGTGCAACGTCCCGCCCGGACGAAGTCGGTCGCCTCGAAGCGCTGACCCGCGTCTTGCTGGGACGTGCGCCGGACGCGGCTCTCACCCAGCGCCTCCTCGGCCTGGAGGGCGGCTGGGCGCCCCGAATGGCGCTGCTGCTGGCCGGCCCTGACTTCATGTGGAGGTAGTCCGATGCCCGCACGGGTGAATCGCCGCCAGTTTCTCACGCGAGCGCGGCCTGCGCAGTTACTTTTCCAGCCGGAGACCGGTCCGGTGAAGGATGTCCTGGTCACCGTCTTCCTGCGCGGGGCCATGGACGCCTGCTACACTGTGCCTCCGTTCGCCGACCCGGCCTTCCATCGGCAGCGTCCCACGCTGGCCGTCCCCGATCCCGGCAAACCCGGCGGCGCGATCGACCTCGACGGGCACTTTGGGTTGCATCCCGATCTCTCGGGTCTGTCCGAGCTCTTCCGCGCCCGGCAACTGGCCGTGATCCACGCCATAGGGAGCCAGGATCGAACCCTGTCCCACTTCGAGGCCATGCAGAGCATGGAGCGTGGGGTGGACGACGGCAACTCCGTCGCCAGCGGCTGGATCACCCGTCACCTCTCGTCGAACCCCGGCAACCCGTCGCCCATTCGTGGCGTCGCTATTGGAGATGTGCTGCCGAAGTCACTCCAGGGCAGCCTGACCGCCACCGCGGTTCGGTCGCTGACCGAGTTCAGGCTGGCGTTGCCGGAGAACTGGCCCCAGGACTTCCGCCCCGTGCTTGCGGAGATGTACGCAGACGGGGGGGATGCCGCCGCCCGTTCCGGGCGGCTGCTCCTCGCGCTGCTGAGCAAGCTCGAACGCCTGGATCCACAAGCCTACCGGCCGGATAACGCCGCGAAGTACCCGGAAGGCGATTTCGGGAGAGCCGTCCGCCAGGTTGCCCAGTTGATCAAAGCGGATGTGGGGCTCGAGGTCGCGGCCCTGGAAATCGGTGGGTGGGACGCCCACGCCGCGCAGAGGGAGTTGATGGCAGGCCTGATGAAACCGCTCGGCGATGGCTTATTGGCACTGCAGAGCGACCTGGGTGACCGGATGCGGCGAGTGACGGTGGTCGTGATGACCGAGTTTGGCCGTCGGGTGCATGAGAACAGCGCCCTCGGCACCGACCACGGCCGTGGCAGCGCCATGTTTGTGCTGGGGGGCGGTGTTCGCGGGGGCACAGTCTACGGGACATGGCCGGGGCTGGAAGATCAGCAACTGGACCGCGAAGGAAACCTCCGTGTGACGACGGATTACCGCGACGTTCTGAGTGAAATCCTCGTGCGCCGAATGGGCAACGAGCGGACCGATCTCGTCTTCCCCGGTCACCACGCCCGGTTCCTGAATCTGACCGCCTGAACCCACTCCCGGTTAGCATGGCACTGCGGTTCACCGCGCATCTGTCGCCGGAACCGAGCTGGCTGGGAGAAGGTCCATGAGCTGGTCGTTCCAAATCGGCGTTGTTCGCGGGATCAAGGTCTATCTGCACGCAACGTTCGGCCTGCTGATCGGTTGGATCATCCTCAGCCACCTCCTCACCGGAAAGGGTGTGGTCGCGGCCCTCGAGGGCACAGGGTTTGTCCTTCTGCTCTTTACCTGCGTGCTGTTGCACGAGTTCGGTCACGCCCTGACCGCGCAGCGATTCGGCGTAAAGACGCGCGACATCACCCTCTACCCCATCGGTGGGATCGCCCGGCTGGAGCGCATCCCGCGAGACCCACGCCAGGAGTTGGCGATCGCGTTGGCGGGTCCAGCGGTCAACTTCGTCATCGCGGCCGGGCTGTTGGCGGGGCTGTTACTCACCGGCGCGGCCATCAGCCTGGACGACTTCCGCATCGTCGGAGGCAGCCTCCCCGTCAAGCTGCTCGAAGTCAACATCCTGATGGCCGCGTTCAACCTGCTGCCCGCGTTCCCCATGGATGGTGGGAGGGTGCTCCGCGCCTTCCTGGCGGTGAAGCTGCCGTATGAAGAGGCCACACGGCGGGCCGCCGTCGTCGGCCAGGGGATGGCCTTTCTCTTCGGACTTTTTGGTCTGCTCACGGGGCAGATCTTCCTGTTGCTGATCGCTTTCTTCGTCTACGTGGGCGCCTCGCAGGAAGCCACCGCGGTTACCACCGAATTTGCCTTTCGTGGTCTACCAGTGCGACAGGCGATGATGACCAGCTTCCAGTCCCTCCAGGTGGACGATCCACTGGAGGTGGCGACGCACGCCCTACTCGCCGGGGCTCAGCACGACTTCCCTGTGCTGAACGGGGAAGCCATCGCGGGGCTTCTGACCAGGACCCGACTCCTGCAGGTATTGACCAGCCATGGCCCCGAGACGCTTGTGGGCGAGGCAATGCAGCCCAGTGTGAGCCCCCTAAGCCCGGACGACAGCCTGGAGGAGACCTATCGACGGATGCGGGAGGAGGACGTCCAGACCATCCCCGTCGTCGCCCACGGCCGATTGGTCGGGTTAGCCACGGCGGAAAACCTGACCGAATGGCTCATGCTCCGAGCCGCGCTTGGCCAGCCCCGTGGGCGGCGCGGGCAGACGGATGCTGTCTGAACCGCGGGCGATGGGGCACGGGTGTGCCTAGAACTCCTGCCAGCTCAGCAATTGCTGATACGAAGGCACGGCCGGGGCGTTTTCCTCGAACTCCGTCCAGCGGGTGATGTTCGGATTGCCGTTGAAGGTGACGCTTTTCGCCATCACCCCGCCGATCAACTCGGGGGTTCCACTGATTTTCACGCCGCCGTTCGGTGCGTAGATGATCCCCTTAAAGCTGCGGTTGCCTTTCAGGACCACGGCAGGATCGGCGGTGGAGGTGCTGATCCAGAAGACGTTGGTGACATCGGTGGCGGAGATGGTCAGCCTGCCGTCGAGGTCCATGGTGCCGTCCACGATGATCGTTCCGGTGCCCGTCACCGGGCCGGTGCAGGTGAGATCGCCCGTGATCCAGACAACTCCATTCACGATACAGCCGCTATCGCCGATCGTAACATCTCCGTTGATCTTCCCCTGAAGCACCACCGTGGGGGAGTTCAGGGTCAGCCCCTTGCTTACCGTCTGGGTGCCGTTGGCGAGCGACTGGTTCTTGAGCTCCTGCGTTACCTCCGGGAATGTCATCGGCGCAACGCCGCTGGTCATGCCTCCGGTCACTTTGGGACCACCGGAGACGCTGATGGTGCCCGTCGCCGTGACGGCGCCGTAAATCGACAGCGAACTCCCGTTGAGCGTCACTCCCTCGTTGCTGTGCACATTCCCCTCTCCGGCAACCGGGGTGGAGGTGATGGTATTGTTTCCGTTCAGGGTGAAACTCAGCTTCGAGGCGAGCGCCTTGCGAAACACGCCAGGCATCCCTCCGGAGTCGGTAATGGTCTCGACCCGCCGCGTCGCGCCGTACCCCATATCGGTGACGGACGCGGTGGAGATCAGCTTCCGCTTGGTCGGGGCCCCGGCGACTGCCGCAACTGAGACCGAGACTGTGCCCGCCCCCATGCTCCGAGAGTTGAAGCCGCTCCAAGAGGAGCTGAGTTCAATCTGCTGAAGCGCGTAGTCCATCGCTCCGTTGGCGAGCGCCAATGCCTGGGCGGACTGGCGACGACGGAGGGCCAGCCGGGAGGCCGAGTTGGCGCTGTTCAGCAGCGAGGCTCCCATCATGGCCAGGATAGTGATCGCTGCCATGCAGGAGATCAGAGCGTATCCTCGGCGGCTTCGGGAGCGTCGTGGAAATTGGTTTTCCAGTGCTAGTTGCATGATGACTACAGCCCCTTGTTTCTGAGCATGCACTCCATGGTGGTCACTAATGTGTCCGAACTGCTAGAGTTGCCACCCTCTGTGACCTCGTCGGCCGAGGTGTGGGTTGTCTTGGTAACAGCGTAGTTCGAGGTGATGGTGGAGACGGAAATCTGCACGCTCTCCGGATCCGATGCGCTCACGTAGCTAAACGTCAGCCCACCCGTGGCGAGGGTGATGCGCCCTGTGCTGCCGCGAAGCGACCAGGTTGCGTCAGGGGTCCCGTTCACGGAACGCCAGAGGATATTGCCAGAGGCACCGACTGAGCCCGTCGCGTTGGAGAGGTAGTAGGACACCAGTTGTCCGTCCTGGAGGGGTGTCACGATAGAGCCGGCCGAGTCGAGCAGCGGGAGCCGGATGGTTAGCCGGGTGGAAGAGGACTGCTCCACGACCACCTTGCGGGCCATCCGGATCTCCGGTGCCATCTGCTGCAGTGCCCGCTGGGCCTGGGCCTGGTTGGATGCGGATGAGCGTGTGTTCTCCCAACTGATGGACTGATACCGCGAGAATACCGTCAGCGCCCCGATGATCACGACCAGCAAGGACGCAGAGATGATCACCTCGACGAGGGTAGTACCCCGTCGCCCGGAGTTGAGATAGGGTCGTGGCAGCATCTCGGACCTACCTGCGGATCAACGAGGTGAGAGAAACGCTGCCCTTGTCACGGCCGGACCCGCTCCAGGTGACGGTGGTCACGATCTTGAGCAGCCCGCTCTCGGCGGTGGTGGTCGAGAAGTTGCCGTCCACACGCACCAGGTAGGTGTAGCCGGTAGCGTTGGTCAAGTCGGTCGGCGGGGTGAAGCTCACCTTGGCCGAGGACACGCCGCTGGCGAGCGGCGCGGAGGTGTAACCCACCTGGCGCCAATAGTCGAGTTGCTTCTGGCACGCGTTGACCGCCAGATCCTCGTGGCGGGCTCTCATCACTTGCTGGCTACAGGCTGGGAAGCTCGCGCCGAACGCCAGCACTGCCAGTGCGAGGAGGCACATCGAAACCATCACTTCTGTCAGACTGACCCCCCGTTTTCCGGGGTTGGGGGCGCTGACACCCCTACTCCTCCGCTTGCTCACCGAACCACCTCGCGGGTCTCCCGCAGCCTTGAATGACACACCGACCACTCATTCCATAGCCGGATGGGGATAGTGAGATGATCGGCAGGGGCAGCCCAAACTAGAGCGCAGCAATATTCGTGCCAAGTCGCTCGAGGCGTGCGCCTCATCCCACCCCCACTCGCGGGCGATCGGGATCGTCCCGGCGCGGATGCTAGCGCGGTGCCTTGCGCCAGGTTGCCGGGCGACCGGGGCGCAACTCGAGGTCCCAGGCGGCACTACGCCACCGGATGCCGCTGATGCGTAGGGCCGACCAGCCGGGCGGCAGGTTCGGCCTCGCGACCGGTCGCGTGACAATCCCGGGGTCGGACTCCAGTCGCAGCCCCGCGAATCCGTACAGGACCGCCTCGACAACGCCCGCTGCACCCGTCAGGAAGCACAGGTTGTCGCGAGTTCGCTTCTCGCTGAAGGAATGAAAAGGCGGACGGACAAAGGGCGCGTACGCGAGGCGGAACCGCCGCAGAGCCTCTTCGCCGCGGCCCAGGCGGGCTGCCACGATCGCATGGATCGCGTCGGTCATCGCGGGGCCGTTCTCGATCACGCGCGGGGCGTAGTAGTCATACATCTCGCCGGCATCCGCTTCGGGAATGGTCAACCCGCCGGGATGGAGCAGCAGGAGCGCGTCGGCCTGCTTCGCCCGGGTCGAATCTGTGAAGCCCTCGTACGCGAGGATCACCTTCGAACCCGACTTCCGCAGGAAGGTGAGTTGCCCGGCGGTTCGTTCCCACCTCGGGTCGACGGGTTGCCGCAGTAGTCGGCCGGCTTGGGCTGCGAACCGCAGATTTTCTCGCGCCACCCAGTGCGTCCAGGCGCTCTGATCCACACGGCCGGCCAGCTCGTCCGGCGTGGTCACCTGCGGGATGCCCGGCCCGGACGAGAGCTTCTTGACGCGGCTGACCCAGTTCTCGGCCGTCTCGCGAAGGATGGGCCATCCGCGGGAGCGGAGCCACGCCAGGTCACCGGTGGCGCGGAAGTAGTCACGGATAGCGAGGGACACATCCCCGGAGACGTGCCGCCCGTGGACGAACTCACCGTCCTGGAGGGTCTCGCGCCCGGTCCGACCGCTTTCCCACGCGTAGCTGGCACCGGGAAGCCGGGCTGCACGGGCATTCGCGCGGGCCCCGGGTAGGGTGCGGAAGCGATACTCCAGCATCGCGCGGGCAAGCTCGGGCCGCTGGGGGAGCAGCGCGGGCACCATCCAGGAGTCCATATCCCAGAAGACGTGTCCGTTGAAGGCATTGCTGCTGAACCCCATGGGCGGAATGCCGCCGAAGCGATCGCCGCGGGTGCCGCAGAGCAACTGGTAGAGACATGCACGGGTGACCTGCTGCGCCTCGGGATCGCCCTCGATCTGGATGTCGGTGCGCCAGAGGCGTCCCCAGGCGGCGCGGTGCCCGTTGATCACCCGCTGCACCTCGCCGGCTGCGGCCCCGTCGACCAGAGGCGAGCGCCACGCGCCGGGATTGCGGCCGACATGGGTCGCCAGCACAACCCGGGTTCGCTTGCCGGAAGGAAGGCTCACGCGCGTGCGAAATCCATCGACCGGCAGCGAGAACGGGTTGCTGGCGGCCAGGTGCTCGCCGTCAACGCACTGCAGCATCACGCGGACGGACAGTTCACCTGCCGCGTACTCGAAGGTGCCGGGGGGAAAATCGCCGCCCGCCGAGGTGGAGGGCGGAAGTCCGTCGTCCGGCACCCCGATCTCGACCAGATCCATCCCGGTGTTGTCCACGTCGATCAGCACCAGCGCCAATTCTGGGAACTGACGGGCGATGAGCGTGGTGGTCTCAATGCGGACCTTCCCGGTGCCGGGATCCCAGTCGGAGACCGTGCGCAGTATTCCCTCGCGCAACCGGAGTTCCTGCCGGTAGGACCGGATGGATGTCGGTTCGGAACCGTAAATCTGGTGGTTGGCCTGAAGCTGAAGCGGCAGCAGGCTGGGCATCGCCACGATCGACTCGTTCTGGTAGTGTCCCGAGGCATAGGAATGGACCTCGGC
>CAZSRZ010000052.1:0-14842 GCA_964609085.1 uncultured bacterium
GTTGGCGATACTTCGCCCCGCGGCCCCATCCAGGCTGCCGAGATCGACCGGTTGACCTGCATCCCACATGCAAGCGTGCCGCACCGACTGCGCGGTGCTGCTGTACCCCACCTGGACGACACTTGACCCGGCCGTCACCTCCGCGGCAGCCGCAGGGGAAAGTCCGGCCAGGGTCGTCAGCCCCCCGTCATCCCAGAGAGCGCCGTTGAGCTGTCCGCCAACGGTGAAGAGGGAGCCCAGGACGAGCGTGCCGCCACCGGACGCGTAGGCGCGCGTGGTCAAGTTGCTCGGGTTGGGCCCGATCTCCGTCAATTGACCGCCCGACCAGGTGAATCCGCGGACGTTCGAGTCCTCATCGATGGTGCTGGTGCCGCTTGCGAGAATGTTGCCGGCCAGATCCGGAGCCACGCCGTAGGCCGCGGCGGTGCCTCCGCCCAGTAGACCCAGATCGATGAGGGTGCCCCCATCCCACACCGCCGCATGCGTCTTTCCATCGGCCGCCGCGAAGGAACCTGCTACCCAGTAACGCCCATTCGGTTCATCCGTGTAAAGCGCATTGGCATTCGAAATCCCCCCGGTCCCGGGAAGAATGGTGAGCTGGTAGGCCTGGATACCCGGTTCACCGCTGCGGGCGGAGCGGCCCAAGATCATCGGCAACAAAGAGACGAGGCCGATCAGTGCGGGAAGCCACGGGGAAGATCGCACGGCTGGAACTCCGGAAGCGGGCGAAGCCAAATGTCCGAACTCAAGTTGGACCATCGGCCGCGAAAGCCCTCCGGAATCGCCGTAACGCAAGCGCCGCCGCAAGGATAGATTAGAGTAGCCCCCGCTCTGCTGCGGACCTCTGCGAAATGTTGAACATCACCCGCCGCGCTCGATTCTCAGCCGGGCATCGCTACTACCTGGATCACCTTTCGCCCGCGGAAAACCGCGCCCTGTTCGGCCTCTGCGCGTTGCCGCACGGACATGGGCACGACTACGTCGCGGATATCACCGTCAGGGGCCGGCTCGTTCCGGAGACCGGGATGGTGGTGAACATCACGGACCTGAAGCCCATCATCCAGCAGCAAATCCTTGACAGGTTTGACGGCGAGTTCCTGACTCGCGATCATCCTGCATTGGCCGGACGCATTCCCTCCACGGAGGGGCTTTGCCGAACGCTGTTTGAATCCGTGGATGCGGGTATGCGCGACGCCGAACTTCCTGCGACCCTGATCGCTCTGCGGCTGCAGGAGTCTCGCAGCCTCTGGGCTACAGCGCGGACGGAACAGGAGGAGGTGATGGTCACCCTGACACGGACGTACGAATTTGCCGCGGCGCATCGACTGCATGCGGCAGGGCTCTCGGAGGCGGAGAACGCCGCGGTCTTCGGTAAGTGCAACAATGCCTATGGGCATGGCCACAACTACCTCCTTGAGGTCACGATCGGGGGCGATCCGGATCCGCTGACCGGGATGGTGTGCGACCTGGCCGAGCTGGATCGCGTCGTCAACGCGGAAGTCGTCGAGCGCTACGATCACCATCACCTGAATCTCGACCTCGACGAGTTCCGGGCGCTCAACCCCACCTCGGAGAACCTCGTGCGAGTGATCTGGGACCGCCTGCAGTCAGCCTTGCCTTCCGACATGCTGCGTCGCCTCGTGCTGCACGAGACCGAGCGGAACAGCTTCGCCTACGAAGGACCATGCCCGTGATGAAGCACGCTGAGGACTCTCGCCGTCTGTCTCGGCTGGAGGAGCTGTACAGGGAGATTCTCGTCGAGCTGGGCGAGGATCCCTCGCGGGAGGGGTTGGTGAAGACTCCAGCCCGCGCGGCACGGGCGATGCTCGACTTCACGTTCGGCTACCAGCAGAATGTGGACACGGTTCTCAATGAGGCGCTCTTCAGCGAGGCCTACGACGACATGGTGATCGTCCGCAACATCGAGCTCTACAGCCTGTGTGAACACCATCTCGTCCCGTTCTTCGGCAGCGTCCACGTGGGCTACCTGCCCGACGGTCGAATTCTGGGTCTCAGCAAGATTGCCCGGGTGGTGGAGGTGTTCTCCCGTCGGCTACAGGTGCAGGAGCGGCTGACGCACGAGATTGCTCACGCCATTGAGGACGCCATCTCGCCACGCGGGGTCGCGGTGGTGATCGAGGCACGGCACCTTTGCATGATGGCCCGCGGAGTTGAGAAGCAGCAGTCGAGCATGGTCACCAGCGCAGTCCTGGGTGCCTTCCGGGAAGACCGCGGCACTCGCGAAGAGTTTATGGAGCTGGTTCGCGGTAACGGTAGGGCCTGAGCCACGGCGGCCACGTGCTATCATGCGGCGGCGGTGTCGTCCGCCGGATAGGTATGCAGCTCCCAGTCATTCAGCCCGGCCCCGGTCCCACCCAGAACCGCGACGCGCCTCCAGAGGTGAGGATCGGCGGCCCCATGGGTGTGGACGCGCCTCCGCGTCCGGACTGGCTCCGCGTCCGCGCCCCGATGGGCAAGAACTACGGCAACCTCAAGCAACTTGTCGCGAATCTGCGGCTGCACACCGTCTGCGAGAGCGCCCGCTGCCCCAACATCGGCGACTGCTGGGAGCGTCGCACCGCGACGTTCATGATCCTCGGCGACATCTGCACACGGGCCTGCGGCTTCTGCGCCATCAAAACCGGGCGTCCCGAGCAGCTCGACCTGGGAGAGCCGGAACGCGTCGCCGAAGCCGTGGAAGCGCTCGGACTGCGGTTCGCGGTGATCACCTCCGTTAATCGGGATGAGCTCCCGGATGGCGGCGCAGCCATTTTTGCGGAGACCATCCGTGCCATTCGGCGGCGGTGCCCCGGCACGGGCGTGGAAGTCCTGATCCCGGACTTCGAGGGCGATCGAGACGCACTCGCGACCGTGATCGATGCCGGGCCTGACATCCTGAATCACAATATCGAGAGCATCGAGAGGCTCTACCGGGTCGTTCGGCCGCAGGCGAAGTACCGCCGATCTCTGGAGTTGCTGCGGTCTGCGCGAGAGCTGGCCCCGGGGATTGTGACTAAGAGCGGGATGATGCTGGGCGTAGGGGAGGAGCCGGCGGAAACGCTGGCGGCCATGCGCGACCTCCGCGAGGTCGATTGCGACGTCCTCACTCTAGGGCAGTACCTCCGGCCCTCTCCGAAACACATCCCCGTCAAGCGTTACGTCTCCCCTGCCGAGTTCGCGGCGCTGAAAGCCGAGGGGCTAGCGATGGGATTCAAACACGTCGAGAGTGGTCCACTCGTTCGCAGCAGCTACCACGCGGATGAGCAGGTTCCGGATGGGATCACTCGGGTTGGCTGAGCCGCGCTACCGCCTGCCCCGCGGCACGCAAGATGTTCTGCCCGCGGATGCGCCCCGGTGGCGTTGGGTCGAAGAGACGTTTCGGCGGACATGCGCCGACTTCGGCTACGGCGAAATCCGCACTCCTCTCTTCGAGTCGACCGATCTGTTCGTACGCTCGGTGGGCGAGCACACCGACATCGTCTCCAAGGAGATGTATGCCGTTGCCCCGAGCAGTCCGGACCGAGCCGAGGAGACTGAGCCCCTCACTCTACGGCCCGAGGGGACGGCCCCGACGCTGAGGGCGTACGTACAGCACCATCTGGGTGCGGAACATCCGCTGACTCGCCTCTATTATCTGGCCTCCATCTTCAGACATGAGGCACCGCAGTCCGGGCGCTACCGAGAGCACCATCAGGCCGGGATCGAGGCCCTCGGCAGCGACGATCCGGCTATTGATGCCGAGGTCATCGCGCTGGGAGTGACGTACCTCCACCGCCTGGGTGTGTCGGGGGAGCGCCTGGAGATCAACAGCGTCGGATGTCCCGACTGCCGGCCCGGCTACCGCGATGCCCTGAGGGCCGCACTACGTCCGCTGCTCCCCCAGATGTGCGGCAACTGCAACCGGCGATTCGATGCCAATCCGCTGCGGATGCTCGACTGCAAGGCGGAAGACTGGACGGTGCTGGAAGCGGCGGTCCCCAACATCGCCGATCACCTGTGTGCGACATGCACCGAGCACATGGCGGGGGTGCGCCGCCTCCTGGACGCGTTCAACATGGCTTACGTGCTCAACCCGCGGTTGGTCCGGGGGCTCGACTACTACGTCCGGACATGCTTCGAGGTGATCCACGAGGGCGTCGGAGCGCAATCCACCATCCTGGCAGGAGGGCGTTACGACGGCCTCGTCGAGCAGATCGGCGGAACTCCAACTCCGGGGATCGGGTTCGGGAGCGGGATCGAACGCGTATTGCTGGTGCTGAAGTCGCTCGGCATCGAAGCTCCGACAGCGCCTGCGCCTCCAGTGTTCATCGTCACCCTGGGAGACGTCGCCCGGCTGCCGGGTCTGGTCCTGCTGCAGCGACTCCGAGCTGCCGGGATCCCAGCGCTGGCCGACTACCAGGGCCGCAGTATGAAGGCCCAGATGCGGGCAGCCAATCGAGCCGGCGCACGGCGCGTGTTGATTCTCGGCGAGGATGAAGTGGCTCAGGGCACCATCGGCCTGAAGGACATGGAGAGCGGGGAGCAGCTCAGCATCCCACAGGCCGAAGTAACGAAACGCCTACTGGTCGAGTTCGGGACCGCCTGACACCCGGCCCGGCGTCTGCGGGTGGGTTCCATGTGGATCCAGCGGCCCGAATCCCGAGCTCACTCTCGCGGACCGTCGGGGATGGGTCACTGTCCGGCGATGATGCGGCTCAGGGCTCCGCTGGTGTCGAAGGCCATCTGGTCTGGGTAGGCGGAATAGAGGGGTAGTTCAGCCGTAAGGTAGCTGTCGTAGCCGATCTCCATCAGTGCCTGGCGGACTTCTCCCCAGGGCACGCTGCCTTGCAGCAACCACCTCCAGGTGCGGGTGCCGAGGTCGAAGTCCTTTACATGCACCCTGGCGATGCGGGGGCCCAATTCGCGGATCCACTGCTGCGCGTGGCCGTAGTTCAGGATGTTGCCGCAGTCAAAGTAAGCCTGGACGTTCGGCTCGGCGACGTCATCGAGGTACTGGTTGAACTCGCGGGACGTGAGCAGGAAGCGGTTCCAGACGTTTTCCACCGCCAGTGTGATTCCGGAAGCGGCCGCGTAGGGTGCCAGCTCTTGCATCGCGGCGACGCTGAGGTCGTAGGCCTCCTGATACGGCTGCGAGTCGGTGACGACGGCAGGCACGACAAGCACCACATCCGCACCGAGGGCGGCGGCCGTGTCGATACTGGCGCGGATCGCGTCCAGTCCTTCGCGGCGGACGCTCGGGTCGCGCGAGGAGAGCGGGTGCGACCAGTGCTTCCCGGCCATCACGCTCGGGATCTCCAGCCCCGTTGCCTCCGCCGCAGCGCGGTACTGCGCCCGTTCCACCTCGCTCTCGAGTAGCCCTACCTCCACACCCTGGTACCCCGCGCGTGCCGCGAGGGCGAACCGCTCCTTGATCGACCAGCCCTCTCGCGGGAGGCTGCCGATGCAGATCCCCTTCTTCATTTCCCCTCCTCACCGGCCCGATTCCCCGGCCGGGATCGCACCGGCGCGACGTTGGGCGGGAACGTACCGTTCACCTGCCTGAGCCCCGGAATGACCCTGCCGAGTACCGGCACGGACTGCGATAGAAGAGAACGGCCTCGCGGCGGCCGATGGGGGATGCGCCGTAGCCGGACAGCGTTGTGCGCGGGAGGGCGCCTGATGAAGATTGGATTTCGGATCCCGGGAAAGGCCCGGGAGATCACCTTCGTGGAACTGTGCGAATGGGCTGCCGGCGCCGGCTTCGGTGCGATCGATCTCGGTAGCCCGGACAGCGAGCAGGTCCGTATCGCCGGGGCCGCCGGGCTGGAAATCGGCACCGTGGACCTGCCGGGTACGGCCGGAATGGTGAGCCCGGATTCCGATAAGCAGCGGGCCGGTGTGGCTACCGCTAACTCCGCAATCTCCGCCAGCGCCGCGCTCGGATGCCGGCGAATGTTCTGCGTTTTCGTCCCCGAGGATCGCTCGCAGAAGCGGGCCGACAGCTTCGCCATCTGGAAGGACGTCTTTCCGGCGGTAGCAGCGCACGCAGAGTCCGAGGGGGTGCAAATCGCTATGGAGGGGTGGCCCGGTCCTGGGCCGCATTATCCCGCCCTGGGATGCACGCCGGAGACTTTTCGAGCCATGTTCGAGGCGGTGCCCTCGGAGGCATTCGGTCTCAACTACGACCCATCCCATCTCGTGCGGATCGGTGTGGACTGGCGTCGAGCGCTCGATGAGTTCGGCGATCGCGTGATCAACGTTCATGGCAAAGACACCGACTTCGATGCCGAACGCCTCTATGAGCACGGCAATCTGGGACCGACCTTCCGGAAGTCCGTGGCGTTCGGTGAGAGTTGGTGGCGCTACACCATCCCCGGAGAGGGGCTCGTCGACTGGTGCCGTCTCGTGGGCCGGCTTGAGGACTTCGGCTTCGACGGCGTCGTCAGCGTTGAACTCGAGGACTATCGTTACCACGAGACCTGGGCGCTGCAGCAAGAAGGCCTGGCGCGCAGCCAACGACACCTGGCCCGCTGGGTACGGTAAGTGGCGCAACCTTGATCGACTCCCCGAGGAGAGCATCCTTCGGGGAGTCGATCGGGGGAGTCGATCGGGGGAGTTGAATTGAATGTGGGTCGAGCCGGTGGTACAACTACGCGTCTCCCCCCGTTCTCGAGAAATGCCGATGCGCCCGCTACTCTCTTCTTGCCTGACCGCCTGCCTGATGCTAGGCGTGATCATGTCGCTCGCCGGTTGCAACAACGGAGGGACTCCCCCGCCTCCGCCGACGATCGCCGGTGCGCCGCCCAGCTCGGCTGCGCCACTGAAGGTGGGCCTGTTGCTCACCGGACCCGAATCGGACAGCGGCTGGAACCAGCTCGCCGGTCAGGGGCTGGAGCGCATCAAGGCGGAGCTTGGTGCTGAGATAGTGCGGCAGACCGCTACGAAGGCTCAGGCGGAGGAGTCTCTCCGGGGTCTCGCCAGCGACGGATGCACGCTGATCATCGCTCACGGCAGCGAGTACGGCGATGCCGCGGCGGCCGTAGCCAAGGATTACCCGAAAGTCGTCTTCGCGGTGAGCAGTGGTGAAGTGGAGGGCGAGAACCTGGCGTCACTGCGGTTTGACCTCGGCGAGGCCGCGTATCTCGCGGGGATGGTGGCGGCATCGCTTTCGAAGACGGGAAAGGCGGGGCAGATCGGCGGGGAGGGATTCCCCCCGGTCAAGCAGGCGTTCGAACTGTTTGAAAAGGGCGGGCAGGCGATCAATCCAAAGTTCTCGGCACCCATCGTCTATCTGGGGAGCTGGACGGACGCCAACGCCGCCAAGGAGAAGGCGCTCGGATTCATCCGCGATGGCGCAGACATCCTCTTCCAGAATGCCGACGCTGCCGGGTTTGGAGTCTTCGAGGCCGCAAAGGACAACAAAGGTGTATTGGTCATCGGCAGCAACGCCAATCAGAACGCCGTCGAGCCCGAGATCATCGCCGCAAGCGCCGTGCTTGACGTGCCGAAGGCCTTCCTGGCCGTCGCTCGCGACGTGCAACAGGGCGTTTTCAAGGGAGGCGTCTTCCGCGAGGACCTGAAGAGCGAGAATGTCTATCTGGCAATCAGTGACCGATTCGCCTCCCGGATCCCGGCAGAGGTGAAACAGAAGGTCGATCAAGCCCGGACCGACATCCTGTCCGGAAAACTCAAGCTCGTCCATAAGTGAGCCTGCCTTCGCACAACCCGATGGCGGACCAGACCCCGGTCGTCCGCATGGCGGGAATCGTCAAGCGGTTCGGGAATCTCGTCGCTCTGGATGGAGTCGATTTCGACCTGCACCGTGGCGAGATTCACGCGCTGCTGGGCGAGAACGGTGCCGGCAAGTCGACGTTGATGCACATCCTCTCCGGGATGTACACGGCCGACGACGGGCAGATCGACGTCGCCGGTTCGCCCGTCCGATTCCGATCCGCGCGCGACGCCGTTGCCCGGGGAATCGGGATGGTCCACCAGCACTTCATGCTGGTGGAGAACTTCAACGTCGCTGAGAACCTCGCGCTGGCCTTACCTACCCAGACGCCGTTCCTTCTGCCGAGAGAGCGGCTCGCGGAGAAGGCCCTGGCACTGGCGGAAGATCTGGGCTGGAAGCTTGATCCGCGCGCCCCTGTCTGGCAACTGCCCGTGGGAATCCAGCAGCGCATCGAGATCGTGAAGGTGCTCGCTCTCGACCCGGAGGTGCTCATCTTCGATGAGCCCACCGCCGTGCTGGCTCCGGTTGAGCTGGATGAGTTGTTCGAGGTCCTGGATCGGCTCCGAAGTCAAGGTCGCGGCATCGTCTTCATCAGCCACAAGCTGAACGAGGTGATGAGAATCTGCGATCGCGTCACGGTCCTGCGCCGCGGCAAGAACTGCGGCGCCGTCGCAGTGGCGGACACGGATACGACGGACCTGGCTCGTCGGATGATCGGTGATGCGGCCGAGCAACTAGGCGCGGAATTGCTGGGCGGCCAGGCGGGTTCCGGGCGGGCGGGTGGGCTAGAGCCGGTGCTAGCGCTGCACGCCGTGTGCGTGCGAGGGGACCGCGGCGTGGACGCCGTCCGGGGGCTGGATCTCGAAGTCCGGCGGGGGGAAATCCTCGGGATCGCGGGTGTGGACGGGAATGGTCAGTCCGAATTGGCTGAGGCGATCGTGGGTCTCAGGCCGTTCTCGGCCGGTCGGATGGAACACCCCGGCGGCCGCCGCGACATCGGCTACATCCCGCAAGATCGAAAGCGATCGGGCATCGTTCAGGGCATGTCTGTCCGCGACAATCTGATCCTGGAATTGCACATGGAGCCCCAGGCAGCGACGGGACCGTTACTCAACTGGCGCTACCTCAACGCCGAGGCAGGCCGGATGATCGATCAGTACGACATCCGGACCTCCGGACCGGGCCAACCGATTGAAAACCTCTCCGGCGGCAATCAGCAGAAGGTCGTCATCGCTCGAGCGTTGAGGAAGCAACCGCCACTGATCCTGGCGCTCAACCCCACCCGCGGCGTCGACGTTGGCGCTACGGCGTACGTCCACGACCGGCTGCGGGAGCACCGAGACGCGGGGGCGGCAATCCTCCTGATATCGACAGAGCTAGACGAGATTGTGGCTCTGGCCGACCGCATCGGGGTGATGTACGAAGGCGAACTCGTCGGGGTGGTCAGCCCTGACACGCCCCGGCAGGAACTCGGGTTAATGATGGGGGGACATCGCCCCGTCGAGCCGGACTGACGTGCGGGCGGCGCTGGTGCTGCGTCGGTTCGCCGTGGTAGTCGCGGCACTGGGTGCTCTGGCTGGCCTGGTCATCGGGGTGACTGCAGGCGTGGTGGCCGCCCTCGGGGGCGATCCGGGAACGGCGGTGGCGGCGCTGCTCCGCGGCTGCATGGGGACACACGCCAGCCAGGCCGAAACTCTGGTCCGCTCCACGCCACTCATCCTCACCGGCCTGGCCGTCGCCTTCGCTTTCCGCGCCGGACTGTTTAACATCGGTGCCGAGGGGCAACTGTTGGTGGGGATGTTGTCGGCCACCCTCGCCGCCCTCACGCTGCCGGCGCTCCCGCCCGTCGTGGGCCCCGGCGTCTGTCTGATTGCCGGCGCCGTCGGTGGGATGCTCTGGGCTCTGGCACCCGGATGGCTGCGACTGCAGCGCCAGGTGCCGGAAGTGATCAGTACGATCATGCTGAATTTTCTGGCCGTGTACCTCATCGACTATCTTGTGCGCGGTCCCCTCAAGGACCCGGCCAGCGTGGATGACTGGAGCCGCCGACTGCCGGACTGGGCACGACTGGCCCGTCTGGTGACCGTGTGGCCTGAGGCCGGGCCCTGGGGCAGGTTGCACGCTGGCATCGCCCTCGCCGTCGGGCTGGCGCTGCTGATGTGGTTCTGGAGTGCACGCACGGGCATCGGTTTCCGACTGAGGGCCGTCGGCTTGAATCCGGACGCAGCAGCAGCGGCGGGACAGCCGGTCGCACGGACGTTGCTCACCGCGATGTTGCTCAGCGGAGCACTTGCGGGTCTGGCCGGCGCCGTGGAGCAGATCGTGAGCCTCTCCCGCCTGCACCGATACTCGCCAGGCGAGCCGGGCTATGGGTTCTCAGGCATCGCCGTCGCGCTGCTCGGGGGGCTTCATCCAGCCGGGGTGCTTGCCTCGGCGCTGTTCTTCGGTGCTCTGGCGGCCGGTTGTCAGCAGATGGAACGCGAGGCCGGAGTCGGGTATCAGCTCGCCTACGTGATTCAGGCCGCCGTCATCATCCTCGTCCTGGCGGTCACCCAGTCGAGACTGGGGAGAGCGGTAGGCAGCTACTGGGAAGGGGGTAGCGGACGCCCAGACACGACCTCAGTTTGAGTTCCGGTTGCCATCCGCGTAAAACCGTTCAACAATCTCCGGTGGCACCGGCGAGAGGATTGACGGGTCATAGAGGTGAATGCCATGCGGATCGGAACAGCCCTTGCGGTGGGGCTGGCCCGGCAGGGCATTCTGGCGACGGCTTTCCCGCCTCGCTGCTGACGGCCTTCGCCGGCCAGGATACAACACCGCCGTTCATAATCGCCTGTCTCGCAGGTTGAGGAGGATCATCCGCAGATGGTGATGCACCACCGACTGCTCACTGGCCTGCTGGTGGCCGGACTTCTGTCCGCGCCGCTCGTGGGCGCTGCCATCGCGGCACCGGCCAAGCCCAAGCCGGCGCCGAAACCCGCCGCCAAGGCTGACCCGAAGGCGGGCGCCAAGAGCTTTTCCGAAGAGGGCTGCTCCGGCTGCCACAAGACGAAGGACCACCCGTCCGGAACGCTCGGCCCCGATCTGTCCGCGATCGGCGGTCAGAAGAAGCCCGCAGAGATCGCGGCCTACACCCGCAAGCCGAAGACCAACAGCCAGATGCCCGCGTACAGGGGGCCTCAGAAGACTCTCGACAATCTGGTCGCCTACCTGATGACCCAGAAGTAAGGGGCTTGAGAGCCCTTTATCCGCACCTCGAGTGGGGCCTCCGGGCCCCACTTTTTATTGCCCGGGTCGTCGCTGCGCCTGCTTGA
This sequence comes from uncultured bacterium, assembly GCA_964609085.1. Classification (GTDB taxonomy): domain Bacteria; phylum Armatimonadota; class SYMT01; order SYMT01; family SYMT01; genus JANPLG01. The sequence goes on from CAZSRZ010000052.1 coordinate 11,026, forward strand.
ACGTGCTCAGGACGAGCCTGTATGTCTTGAAGCTGCGGAGTTCCTCGCCCAGTAATGAGTGCGCGAAGTAACCGGGGAGCCGGCCATTCCGCATCAGCTCCGTCGAGCCGATGACATCGGTGACGATGTGGCCCGTCGTGGTGGCGATGAGTAACCCGAAAACCACGCCGAACATCGGGTCCCACTGGTCCATCGTCCAGCGCGTATGGCGGTGCAACAGCATGGCTCCAAGCAGCAGGGTCACACACAGCGCGAGGAAGCAGATGGCTCGGGCGGCAGGAGCAACCTCGGAGCCGGGGAACGGCATCAACCTCGCCGCGCGAGTGAGCGCCGCCGCAGGGACGGGACAGAAAGCCGCTGCGGCGATGACGGCCACCGCGTTCAGCAGGCTGCGGCCCGTGTCCTGACGCATGTGCAGGAGCACGATGACCAGCGCCGCCAGCACCAGCGCCACGTCCAGAAGCGACATCCTCTTGCTCCGAACCCGAGTGGATGATCCCACCCTGGTGGGATTGTGCCCTACCGGACCGCTGATGGATGTGCGCCAGATCGCTGAATTCGCAACTCCCAAGCGTCGCCCGAAAGGACGACGGGATCACGGACCGAAGAGTGATCCGCAAGCCGCCCCGGTCCTGACTCCGCACGACGGAACGGACCATGTGGCGCCATCCGGGAATAATGGTCTGGGCCTGCAGCCATGGAGGCGTTCGCGATGGCATCCGTGAGGTGGTTCGTTCCTATTGTGGGTGCGGCGCTACTGGCGCCTCTCGCAGGGAATTCCGCGCCGCGCCGCGGTCGCCCGGCCCCAACTCCGCCAGCGATTGCTGTGGTCGAATGTCCCACGGCGGAGCGATGGCTGGGTCGAGCCGGTATCGAGTTCCAGCATAGAGCCGCCGCTCGGCTGGGGGGAGAGCCGATCTCCGGGGTGCGCGTGCTCGTGTTGCCGATCGAGTCGGTGCTCACTCGGGCCGCGGCGGAAATGACCCGCCAATACGTCGCCGCAGGGGGAAGCGTGGTCGGCGTCTACTGGGGGACGCTGACAGGCGGTCCCGAGTCTCCCTGCGCACAGGTGGGAGAAGTGCTGGGAGTGCGCCCCGTGCGTTGGTACCCGGACGCGCCGGGACCTCTCTTGATTACCAGCCCGGGGACGGGTCTGTTGCCGTACGGCACTGGGGCGCAAATACCTCTGCCGGGCCACGCGGCAGTGGCCGTCCGCCCTGTGCCGCCATCGAAGGTGGTCGGCACCTGGCCTAACGAACGCACCGCCGGCGTGGCCGCTCCGGCGATCGTTCAGCGGGGGCGAACCATCTATCTCAGCCTCAACCTCTTTGCGGCGGCGGGAGACCGGGAGAGGGAACTCTTCTTCTGGGCGATCCAGCGGGTGTCTCCCGCCTGGGGCGGCCAATGGCAGGCTCGGGACCGCATCGCCAGCGCTGCGGAGGCGTGCGCCGCCCTCGTTAGCGCCGGCCTCGACCAGGGAACGTCCTCCGCCGGCGTAGACGCAGCAAGAACTGCCCTCATGCAGGCGCGGACACTCCTGGGATCTAATCAGTCTTTGCAAGCGGCGGTGGCTGCCGACCGGTCGAGAAGAATCGCGGAGGACCTCCTTGACGCAGACGGACGGACGGGGCGATGAAAGGCGAACGCGCACGGGGCTGGACCGGGCCATCGAGTGGCTCACAGGCACCCGTCCGTCGTCCGCCGACCGTCACGCCGCCGAGCTGATCCGGAAGGGTCGGCTGGGCCTGCTCACCAATCCGAGCGCCGTCGCTGCCGACCTGAGTTTCGCCCCCGAGGCACTCATTGCCGCTGGTGCCAAGGTGCGGGTCCTCTTCGGCCCCGAGCATGGCGTTCGCGGAGATGTTCCGGACGGCGAAGCCATCCCCAGTGGTACGGACGCGCAAACCGGCTTGCCCGTCTTCAGCCTCTACGGACCTCAACGCAGACCGACCACCGCCATGCTCAAGGACCTCGACGCGCTTGTCGTGGACATCCAGGACGTCGGCGCCCGATTCTACACATTCGGAAGCAGCCTTTCGGAGGTGATGGAGGCAGCAGACGTCGCCGGCCTCCCAGTTATCATCCTGGACCGCCCCAACCCGATTGACGGCATCTCGGTGGAGGGGCCAACTTTGGAGCCCGCGCATCGCTCCTTCGTAGGTCTCTATGGCATCCCGATCCGACACGCCGCCACACTCGGCGAGTTGGGGCGCCTGTGGCACCGGTTCGGAGCGGGAGACGAGCCGCTGGTGGTGGGCTGCCGGGGCTGGCGCCGATCGGACCGGTGGGGACCGACCCGGCTGCAGTGGACCACGCCATCACCGAACATGCCCACTCCCGAGACCGCACTGGTTTATCCTGGCACCTGCCTGATAGAGGGCACAAATCTCTCGGAGGGCAGAGGCACGACCCGACCCTTCCAGTGGTTCGGTGCTCCCTGGGTCCGCTCTGCCGCGCTGGCGGAGCACCTGAACCAGCAGGGCTTGCCCGGGTGTCGGTTCCGTCCGATCACCTTTCGCCCATCCCTGTCCAAGTTTCAGGGCCAAACTTGTCATGGGTGCGAGTTGCACGTGCTGGACGCGCGAGAGTTTCGACCGGTCGCCACAGGGGTCGCTATCCTGGCGGGAATCCGCCGCCTCTTCCCCGACGGCTTCAAGTGGCGTACATCCGGGACCACCTGGCCGGTGGACCGGCTCGCCGGGACTGCCGGTGTGCGAGAGGCGACGGATGCAGGCCGGAGTTGGCAGGAGATCGCCGCCACGTGGCGGTCCGGCGAAGCAGCTCACCGGCAAGCCCTCGATGCCGTGCGTGTAGCATGAACGACTGGGTGGTTGGGGTGGATGCCGGGGGCAGCCGCGTGAGGACGGTGGCCCTCTGCCTCGGCACCGGCGAACAGCTTGGCCGGGTTGTTGAGCAAGGTGCTAACTGGACCGTCTGCGGCCGGGAAGCCTGTCAGCGGTTGGTGAGGGCAGCAGTTACGGCGGTACTGCCGTCGGGTGCCGCCCCGGCAGCTCTCTGTGTCGGATTTGCCGGCTATTACCCGCCGGACCACGAGGTTGAGGCGACGGCCGCCCTCGCCCGCGAGTGGGGAACCATCCCGGTCAGAGTCGTCACTGATCTGGAGACCGCCTGGTCGGGGGCTTTTCTCGGGGCACCGGGGATGGTTGCGATAGCAGGCACGGGAAGCGTCGCCTTCGGCCGTGGAGCGAATGGCCGCTCGGCCCGGGCCGGAGGGTGGGGCCCACTGCTCGGTGACGACGGCAGCGCCTACGCCGTGGCACTCACCGCCCTTCGCGAACTCGCCGAGCGGCTTGATCGTGGCGAGCCGGACAGCGAGCTTGGCCGCAGCCTGTTGGCGTCGAAACCTGAGTTGGGCCAGAGCCTGGGAGAATGGCTGCGTGGGATCTACAGATCAAGCTGGGGGCGGTCGGAGATCGCCGGACTCGCTCCCATCATCTGCGCGGCGGTCGAGGCAGACCCCATCGCCGGGTCCGCGATTCGGAGCCAGGCCCGGCGATTGAGGGCGCAGATCGAAATCGTGCGTGACCGGATCGGTGAGCCTGAGCTTCCGGTGGCGCTGACCGGTGGGCTGGCCCTCGGATGCGCCGCCTTCCGCCATGAGGTAGCGGCGGGCGAGGATCGACCCAAGTTGCCTCTGGCCGCACCTGCGGCAGAGGCGTGCTGGGGGGCAGTGCTGTTGGCGGCGGAGGCACTCGGAGGGCGGGAGGCGCATCGGGCCGCAGTCGGCCACGCAGGGGCAGCGTCGGTTCATGCCCGGGCTTGATGGTCTCGCGCTCCTGGCCGAAGAGCTGGGGGA
>CAZSRZ010000052.1:14942-31619 GCA_964609085.1 uncultured bacterium
GAGCTGGGGGAAGGTGCCTACTATGTCGGGGGCTGCGTTCGGGACCTGCTCCTGGGTCTGCCGCTCAAGGATCTGGACATGGTCGTGCCGGGGGATCCGCTCGCTGCCGCGCGGCGTCTCGGCGCGCGGATACGGGGAACGGCCTTTCTGCTCCATGACGGCAGCCTCCCCGACAGCCAGCGCGTCGCGCGGTTCGTACCCCACCAGGACCCGGACAACCACATCGACATCGCGGCGATGGCGCAGGACATCAGGACCGATCTCCAAGCGCGGGACCTCACCATCAACGCAATGGCGATGGCGACGCAGGACGGACTGAAGCCAGAGTCTCCAGTTGTTGATCCTACAGGTGGGCTGGCAGATCTCCGCGCCGGCAGGGTCCGATTCTGCTCGCCGGAGGCTGCCTTCAGCGATCCCCTCCGGTGCTTCCGGGCGGTTCGATTCACCCGACGGCTAGGGTTCCGGCTTGAACCCGAGGCTGAGGCCATGGTCCTCGCCGCTGCCCCCGGGCTGAAGCGGGTCTCCGGCGAACGAATCCGTGACGAGCTCTTCTCAATGCTGCAGGCAGCTTGCGTGGCCGAAACGCTGGCTCTGTGTTCCCGGCTCGCGCTGCTTCCGCACCTGCTCGGCCCCGGCGGGCCGGCCGCCATCGACCAGACAGGACTCCAGCAGCTTGATGCGGTGGAGAATCGCCTGAACCGCCTCGCCAGCCACGTCGATACGTGGCTCCATTCGATGACGACCCCGCCTCGCCGTCGCCGTGAACTCGTGCTATGGACTGCCTTGCTCGCGGTGACGGAGGTGGTCGGTGAGGCGAGCGCGAAGCGGCTCGCCCTCAGTGGGGTGGAGCGGAGCTTCCTATTGGGCGCACTGAGGTCCCGCAACCGCGCGACCGAGTTGATGCGCGATTGGCCTGCACCCGGGGCGGCTCGCCTGGCTTTCTACCAAACGGCGAGGTCCGGAGCTGCCGGCGCAGCGCTGATCGCCGAGGGATCGGACGAATCCCGCCGGCTACTCCTGGATGAAGCTCTGGCGCGAGAGGCGTCTCCCCCAGCCGCACTGTTGACGGGCGACGACGTGATCCGCATTCTCTCCCTGGAGCGCGGGCCGATGGTGAAGCGCTGGCTCGACGCCCTGGAGGCGGCCCGTCTCGACGGCGTCATCACTGATCGGCCGGGCGCAGTAGAGTGGTTGCGTGCGCACGGGCACCGAGGAGCGGAGCCTGAGGTAGAGTGAGCGGTGGTTACGCCCAGGTGGAGTGAGCAATGACGATTGAAGCGACGGCCCCGGCCCGGATCGATCTGGCAGGCGGGACACTGGACATTTACCCCCTGTATCTCTTCGAAACCGGCGGCATCACCGTGAACATCGGGATCGACCTGGGGAGTCGGGTCAGGCTGCGGACACGGCAAGATCGGGTGATCAGGCTGCGCTCGCTCGATACCGGCGCCACGCAAGAGGCGGGCTGCGTTGAGGATCTCGAGCTGGGCGGGCCGTTGGACCTGGTGGCCCGCCTCGTTCGCTTCTACACCCCGGCTACGGGTCTGGACGTGGAAACGGAGAACAAGCCGCCCAAGGGAAGCGGATTGGGGGCCTCATCCTGCCTGCTGATCGCCCTGAGCGGGGCGCTGAATGAGCTGAACGCCGACGGCTTCAGTGGGGAAGACCTCATCCGCTTCGGCGCGGACATCGAAGCGCAGAACATTGCCATCCCCACAGGCAAGCAGGACTACTACGCGGCCGTGTATGGGGGCGTGAACGCGATCCACTGGGGGATCCGTGAGAACCGCGTCGTGCCCCTACTGGTTTCGGACGCTACCATCCGGGAACTCGAGGAACGGTTGGTCCTCTGCTTCACGGGGGACTCACACTTCTCCGGAGCGAGCAACTGGGACATGCTGCGGAACTACATCGAGGATCGTGGCAGCACAAGGGCGAACATGGCGACCATCAACAGGACTGCGCATGACATGGCCGCAGTCCTTCAGAGCGCGGACTTCGACGGCTTCGCGGCGGTGTTGGACCGGGAGTGGCAGCAACGTCGCTGCCTCGCGGCCGGGGTTTCGACGCCGCGAATCGAAGAACTGATGCGTGCGGCCGCCGGGGCCGGGGCCATGGCGAGCAAGATCTGTGGCGCAGGCGGCGGCGGATGCATGGTCAGCTTTGCCGCCCGTGGGCGGGAGGATGCCGTCCGGTCCGCTCTGGCCAGTATGGGAGCCACGGTTCTGCCCTATCGGATCAGCCGGGAAGGGCTCCGAGTACGACGCGTGCTGGACTGAGCCGCCTACTGACCCATGTCCAGTCGCTCTTTCCAGAAGGCCTGGATCAAGGTCTTGTAGGCTTGATCAATGGCGGCCGTCGGGCTGCCCGTGATGAGCGCATCCTCGGTGAACACCTGGATGACGGGGATGCCTCGGATCAGTAACTGCGTACGGTCCTGACTCTTGCGCACTTCGTTGTCCGAGACGTTGGCGATGAGTAGCTCATCGATCTGCGTGGCAATCTTCCGAGCTCGATCTGCCTGACTCAGCCGCTCCTCTGCCGCCACCACCGTGAACAGCACCTTTTCGTTCAGCCTGAGCTCGGTGACGGGCCGGCCTTGCCACTCGTAGGGGACGATCTGCACGCGGAAGGCTCCGCTGACTTTTCGCTGCTCGCCCGGGTCGGTCCGGTAGCCAAATCGCTCCAACTCGCTCTTGATCGAGGCGACGCGCTCATCCGTGTAGGGGTGGGATTGGAAGATGCCTCCGTCCGGGTTCCCCCGCAACCGGTCCTCGCGCATCAGCTTTTGCATGAAGGTGAGCATCCCGACCGGGTTGTAGCGCGTCGTTCGCAGCGTCATTACGCCCACCCGGTCTGCCTCCGCTTCCAACTCACGGCTGTACCCGGACATGGCGGCGATCGACAGCAGGCTGGTGGCCTGAGCCACCGCGAAGGCCGCGGAGGCTGCCTGACCAGCGCCCGCGATTCCGGCCAACAGCGCGGCTGCGAACAAGCCCAGGGTGGCCGCGGAGTTCTTCTTCTGTTTCTGCCCCAGCTTCTCGAGGTGGTGGAACGCCGCGTGGGTCACCTCGTGCGACAGGACGGCCGCCAGCTCATCATCGCTGGGCGTGTAGTCCATCAGCCCTCGGGTCACGTACACAGGACCGCCCGCGAGGCAGAAGGCGTTGATTTCCCGGGCTTCGATCAGCTTGAAGCGATACTCGAACGGCACTCGGCGAGACCGATCGCTCGGCTTGGGCAGGTTGTAGACCCTCCTGTACTCTGCCGCGATCCGGGGCTCCTGGACTGCACGCTGCAACTCCGTGGCCACTCGCTGGAGGCGATCGTACTGCGGCCCCGACGTGATGACGGCGTAGGCACGCTCTACCTGCGCCGCGACCTCCCGTCCCATCCGCACTTCCCCCTCCGTGGGCCAGTGGACGTTGTCCGCCGTGGACGGCACGCCTGGAGGCACCGGAGCCACCTGCACCGGGCGTGGAGTCTCTCGCGGAGGCGGAGGCGGCGCCGCCCAGCCTGACGGGGCCAGGGCGGCGGTCACGATGAGGGCGAGCGCGGGTCGGAGAGCTGTCAGTCGCATGGCGGGGAAAGTCCGGTCTAGTGTTACAGAGAGTATAGCGATGCAGCGGCATCGGGCCGATGTCGCCGGGGGGCTCGCGCTCCCGACGCCGCAATCCCAGCGGAACGCGGCTCTGTTACGACTACCCCGCCGGGCCGGGCGCGGAGATCCCTTGTCGTTGAAATCCCATCAGTGGATCACCCTGGAGCCAACCCCTGGCGAGTGCTTCGGCAGAGCCTGCATCCCGGCGTGGACGCGCATCGATCGAGGCGAAGGCACCGCTGTTGGGCTCAAGCGAACGCCTGCAACTGGTGACGGGGCTTGACGACCGACCCCATCCTGCAGGATGATCTGCGGGCTACTCTGGCGGGATTGCGGATGCCGCGCCCGGCTTGACGAGGTGGCTAGCTGGCCGGGAGAAGATGTCCGATGAAGATCATTTTACGAACCGACGTGCGCAATGTCGGGCGAGCAGGGGAGTTGATGGACGTGAAGGATGGGTTTGCCCGGAACTTCCTCCTCCCCCAGAAGCTCGCAGTGGCGGCCACGCCCGGGACCATTCGCGATTTCCAGAAGAAGACGGCGCAGGCGAAAGAGCGCGAAGAGCGGGAACGGACCGTCGCGATGGCGTTCTCTGAGGAACTTCGTTCGCACCGCTATCTGATCATCCACCGAGTGGCCGAGGGGACCACCCGCCTGCACGGGTCCGTCACCGCCGCAGATGTGGCCCAGGTGATCGCAGCCAAGGTAGGGCGCGAGATAGACCGGCGGGACGTCGACATCAAGTCTCCGATCCGGGCGCTGGGCGAGTACCAGGTGAACGTGAAACTGATGCGAGGTTTGACGGTGCCTGTCCAACTGCTCGTAGCCGACCGCGAACCGGAAGAGGTTGTGGAGCAGCCCGAGCCGGCCGCCGAGGACACAGAGTAGGCTCCATCCGCACGCACGGACTGGTCCTCGGGGAGGGTCGCCGCCGTCAGTGGAACGGATCAGGCCGCTAACTTTGCTTTGCCGGGCGGGTCCTTCTGTGGCTCGGTCGATTCTTGCCGTGGTGGCGGCCGTGGCACTTGTGGCCCTGCTGGCCGGCCTCGCCCGAGTCGCTCCGGAAAAAGCCCTCAGCAGTCTTGCCGTCGGCTCCCTCGGAAGTCGATTTGCGGTCTCGCAGACGCTCCTCCACACGGTACCGATCCTCCTGACCGGCCTGGCGGTCGGCTGGGCATACCGCGGTGGCCTGTTCAACATCGGCGCTGAAGGGCAATTCATCTGGGGCGCGCTGGGGGCCGCGGCCATTGGCGCCTACCTCCCCGTGCCCGCCTGGGTGCACATTCCCGCCTGCCTCCTGGCCGGAGTTGCCGCTGGAGCGCTCTGGGCCTTGCCGGCAGCGCTCCTGAAGATCCGGAGGGGTACGCCGGAGGTCGTGACTACGCTGCTCCTCAATTTCGTCGCACTGCACATCACCGCCATGCTGGCCAACGGTCCGCTCCACGCCCTGAACGAGCAGGGTACGCGGACACCCAACATCCTGGCGACGGCACGATTGCCGGAGATCGGGCTCCCGCGCCTGCACGCTGGTTTGCTGCTGGCGGTTGTGATCGCCGTCGGCCTGGGGATTCTCCTCGCGCGCGGGCGGGTGGGCTTTCAACTTCGGGCAGCGGGGCTGAATGCCGGGACCGCTCGTGCCTCCGGCGTCAGTGTCGAGATGGTCTGGCTCCGTACCCTACTGCTGAGTGGCGGGCTTGCCGGGCTTGCCGGAGCGATCGAGGTTCTAGGCCAGATCTTCTTCTTCAGCGGCGGCAACTTCCCGGGTTATGGGTTTGAGGGAATTGCGGTGGCGATCCTGGGCGGTGGAGGTCCGGCGGGTGTGGCGGCCGCCGCCCTATTCTGGGGGGCGCTGGCGACCGGGGCCGTGCAGATGGAGAGCGACACCGGCATCAGCCGCCACATGGTGATGGTCATCCAGGCCGTGGTGATTCTCGCTGTAGCTGTTCGCCGCTGGCCGTCCTTGCCGAGGAGGCGAGCGGGGGGCAACTCGGCGCCGGTATCGGAATCCGCCTAACGCCCGCGACCGCCACCGCGCGTCGGGATATCTTTAGGGGTGAGTTGGATCGCGCGGGTGCGGTACCGCCCTGATTGAGGACATGTATGATCGCTCGTCGCCTCGCCCAGTTCGCGCTTGCCCTCGGAGCATCCGCCATTCTGGGCCTCGCCACCGGTTCGTTCGGGGCCAATCGCCTCGTTGCCCGGCCGCAGGCCTATGCAGCGCTCGACTCCCCTGAGTGCATACGTGCCGCCGAAGATCGGGAGCTTGGGGGGCAGGAGCCCGTCCTCGGTGTGGTTCGCAATGGAGAGCCCTGCGCCTACCCCCTGCGCCTGATGCGAGTCCACCCGACGGTGAACGACCACCTCGGGGGTCCCGTAATCGCGATGTTCTACTGCTCCGCAAGCGGGGCCGGAACCAGCTTTGATCCGCGCCTCGACGGCAAAGATCTTGCCTTTGATTTCCACGGGTACGCTGATGGGGTGACCGTGGTGGCGGACCGGGACACCAGGAGCATCTGGTCCACCATCACCGGCGAATGCCTCTCCGGGCCACGGAAGGGCCGCAGACTGCCGCGCGTCCCAACCCTGGTGACGACGTGGGCGGCCTGGGAGGCTCTGCACCCCGATAGCTGGGTGCTCGCCATCCGCAACCCCGGCGACTTCCCCTCGGTGGCTCGCACCACCTCCATTCGCTTCGATGCAGCGGCACGGGAGAGCGTCTCTCCAGACCGATCCGGTCATCGACCGGGGGACTCGGAATTCGTCATCGGGCTGGGCGCGGACGGCTACCTCCCGCAGGCAGTCCCGTATGCACTTCTGCAACGTGGCGGTGGGGTCTGCGAGTTGGAGATGGAGAGCGGTCCGTGCGTGGTCTTGTTTGATCGAGCCCGGTCGGCCGGGGCCGGCTATCGGGCCACCGCGGGGGGGCGCCGGCTCACATTCCGCGCGAACTCCGATGGCTTTACGGATCTGGAAACCGGCTCCACGTGGACCATCGAGGGGGTCGCCATCGCAGGACCGCTGCGGGGCAGCACGCTGAGGCCAGTCGGGTCGGTGCAGTTAACCCGGGCGGGCTGGGAGGCAGCGTGCCCCCGGACGACGATGGTCGGCTCATCCGGCCGCCGTTAGCCGGTAGCCCCGCCTACCGGGCGAAGGTCTGGGCAAGCTCTCGGAGGATGAGGAGCCCAGCTCCGGAGTCCGGATGGTCGTGAGCGATCGCGGGCGCCCCGTCCGGCCGCGCGTAGAAAGAGTCGAACGGGGGACGTTCATCCGGTCCTGCGTCGAGTGCGGACTCGGTTGGGATGAACGTTGGCCGCCGCCGCAGGTGGATCCCGGCGATTCCCAGCGCGACCCGCTTCTGTAGACGACGGGCGAGCAGATCGGGCAACAGGGAGCCGGGCTCCAGATCACGGGGGTCCGCCCGCAGCGTCCAGCCCGAGCCGAACGGCAGCCAGAGGTGGAGCAGATCAGACGGCTCACTCACCGAGCGTCGAGAGCCAAGCGCCACGGCGACGTTGCGGGTTCGACTGGGATAACCTCGGTTCGGGCCCAGCGCTCGTAACCGGGCGAGGAAGGCCTGATGCTCCGCGGACGATTCGCGCCACCGCGCAGGTACTCGCCGCCGAACGTCCGGGATCACCGGCACGCCAATTCGTCGCCACTCCAGGTTTTCGGGCCGCACGCGCAACAGCTCACGGGCGGCCGGTGACCCCAGCGCAGCTCGGTCGCCCGGACCGCCGTACCGACCGCTCAGTGCCATCAACGCCGCGTTCAGCCACGCTCCCCGGTGAGGCGTGTCAACATAGATGCACGTCGCCACGGGAAGCGGTGCACCGGCCGCCTCCGCCTGTGCGAGCGCCCAACGCGCGGTCATCCCTCCAGCGCTGAAACCGACGATCGCCACGGGGCGGCCGGCATCCCGCGCGACAGCCCGCACGACCTCCGCCAGCCGCCCCGCCTGCACTTCTATCCCCGGCGCAGCGTCGGGGAAGTCCAGAGCCACCAGATCGATACCAGCATTCCAGAGCGGTTCGGCGATCAGTCGGCCCCTCTCCACCATGTCTGCAGCGTCTACGTCACGGTGGAAGTCGAAGCCCTCGACCAGGATCACGACGCGGTCACAAACGCGGTCCCGACCCAACCACAGCGGCGCTCCCGCGATCTCCCGTTCCGGCGCGGCGATCTTCCCGCTGGGTGCCCCGGCGGCACCGGGAGCGGTTCCAATGAACAGGAGGATAGTCAGGCTCGCCAGAGGTCGCATGGGGCACGTTGATCCGAGGGCCAACTTGCCGCTAGCAACGCCTGCCCCGCTCGCATCCAGTTTTCAGGGCCGCACGCCCCACCACGCAGGGCAGTAGGCGCTGACGTTTTCCGGGGTGACTTTCATGCGCCCCGTCCCGTCCGCGGAGTAGCGATAGAGCGCAGAGCCCTTCTCTTCCCTGGCGCTGACGACGAACTGTTTTCCATCAGCGCTCCAACTCCCTATCGGAAAACTCTGCGCTTCATTCTCCCCGACGACCGTCGACTCGAAGAGGATGTTCTCGCTCTTGCTGGGGATGTCGTACTGGACCACCACTGCCTTCATCGTCTCCGGGTTAATCCGCGTGTAGATCAGGTGCTTACCGTCGCGGGCCAGTCCGTTGTTTCCCACGAAGCCGATCCCGCCCTTACACTCCAACAGTGGCTCCGTCTGTCCACCCTCAAGCGGTACCCAGACGATGGCGCTGTCCATGCCGCCATCCCGCTGGAGTTGCGTGAATCCGATCTTCTTGCTGTCCGGCGACCAGAACGGGAAGATCCCACCGGAACCATCGGGGCTGATCTTGCGAAGCCCATTCCCCTCGCTGTCCACTACGTAGACGTTCGGCATCTGCGCTCCGGAGATCAGCGCCAGGTGCTTGCCGTCCGGGCTCCACGCCGGCAGGCCGGAGACGCCACCTTCGGCCTGGACCGCCTTGGCCTTGCCTTCCAGATCTGAGATGAGCAGCTTGAAGTTCCGCTGATCGAAACCCGCTCCCGCCATGTAAGCAATGCGTTTGCCGTCCGTGCTCCACGCGGGGAAGATATTGAGCTTCTCAGTCTGTCCCGGCAGCAGGGCGTCCCCGGAGCCGTCGGCGTTCATGATGTGGATGACGACCCGCTCGCCATCCTGGCGCGAGTAGGCTATCTTGCCCGTGGGAGCCTCGGCGGCGCTCAACGCGGTCGCCAGGAGGACGCCGACGGCGGCGGAAATCAGTAGTCGCATGGGGGGGTCTCCGGCCGGACGATCCGGCTCAGTAGCTGGGTTTGCATGAAGAACGGCCCGGCCCGAAGAGCGTTACGTTCTCTTTGGCCGCAGTATACGAGTCGTCCGCCCCGGTCCGGGATAGAGGGAGGCCCAACCCCGATACGGAACGATGGCGAAGTAATTCAGCCGACGGGAGAGGCGAGGATGCGGATGGTTGTGATCGGGGCGGAGTCCCCGCTCGGGATGGGGTTGCGCACCAGCGTCATTGAGCGGCCCGGCGAAGCGTGGACTTGGGTGCCATCTGCAGATGTTGATCTCTGCAACCCGGACTCCGTGGCTGAACTGCTTGCGGGGGCGACGACCGTCATCCACCTCGAATCGTATGCCGCGGCCGGAGGACAGTCCGACCGGGCACTGCTGGACCGCGCCTCACGAGGAGTCTGGGTGCTGCTCCATGCCGCGCTGGAGCAGGGTGTTGCTCGACTGGTGTTTGTCTCCACCCTGGCCGTGTTCGCCGGCGTGCAGCCGGACGCCGTGATCGACGAGACCTTCCGACCCCGGCCCGGCACCTCCGCCGGGGAACTCGCCCCTTACCTCGGGGAACTGGCGGTGAGGGAGTTTGTTCGAGCGCTGCCTCTGAGTGCCGACTGCATCCGACTTGAGGCTGCAAATGGCGCCGGTGTGCCCGAGTCGATGGATCTCGCCTGCAGCGCGATCGCGGCCGCCGCGCGCGCGGTCCAAAACGAGAGTCGGTACCGGTGGCGCCTGTTCCACATCAGCAGAGACGTCCGCTTCCCATCGGCCGGCGCGCACGCAGCGCTCGGGCTTTCGGAAAAGGTTTGAGCCATGGCAGCCGTCCACTCAGGTAGGGTCGCAATCTTTGGGGCCGGTGGCCCTGTCGGCGCTGTCGCCACTGAGTGGCTGAAGGACCACTATGTCCTGCGCGTAACCGACGTGAGGTCGATCGCAGAGATACTGGCGGAGGGTCGGCGGCAGTCCGAGGGGGCACCGTTGCCACCGATGCTCGAGGCGCCGCACGAGTCGCTGATCGTGGATGTCGCCGACTACGAGCAGGTACTGGATGCGGCGCGTGGGATGGACGCCCTGGTGAACGTCACGGTTGTGCGCCCCCACCAGAAGGCGGCCTTCGACGTGAACCTCGTCGGCGCCTACAACGTGGCGAAGGCCGCTGTCGCCTGCGGCATCAAGCGCATCATCCACACAGGGCCCCTCCACACTTCGCTCAACCACCACGCCGACCTCTGGTGGGACTTCGACGTCCGTGACGATATCCCGCTCCATCCGGGCGGCGATCTTTACGCAGTGTCCAAGTATCTGGGAGGGGAAGTCACTCGCATCTTTGCCGAGGAGTTTGGGCTGGAGGTGGTGACGTTTCTCTACTGCCAGTTCTTGCCGGCCGACGGTGCCTCCCGAGCGGACGGAAGCGGCGTGCATCCTTTCGCCACCAGTTGGGAAGATTGCGGGGAGGCGTTCCTCTACGGGCTACGGGCCGAACGGCTAGAGCAGCCGTACGAGCCGTTCTTCATCTGTGCGGACCTACCGCACGCCAAGTACCGGGCGGAGAAGGCCAAGCGGCTACTGGGCTGGCGAGCGCGACACAACTTTGGGCGCCTTTGGAAGAGGCCCGATGCTCCCGGATGAGGCAAGCCCGGGTACCTCGCCCCCGCTTCCACGCTGGATCCACGCCCTGGTCGTGGCTCTTCTCCTGGCGCTGTGCATGGCCCGCGCCGTCGGCACGGACCTCAGGCGTCCGTTCGATGAGGACGAGTTGCTTACCACGTGGTACTACACCTGGGCAGGCGTGCACGCGGACGGTGAGCAGCGAGTGCTTCGGCACATCGACGATTTTCACGGCCTCGACCGGCCGGGACTGGGCCACAGCCTGATCGGGCTCTACTGCGCCGCCGGCAGATGGCCGGAGCCGAACAATCACATCGTCCACAGCGTACTGGTGAGCCTTGCGCTGGCGGTCGGTCCGCGGTCGGAGGCCACAGCACGGCTGCCCGCCTTGCTGGGCGGGCTGCTCTTCGCATTGAGCATCTACATCTATTCCGTCCGCCGAGGGATGGGACATGCGGCACCGTTCGTCGCCCTCGCCGCGTGGTGCATCCCCTACGTGGTGCTTTACAGTCAGTCCGCCAGAGGCTACTCCTGGATGCTGGCTCTGCAGGTGCTGACCCTTCTGGCTGCGGACGAGTTGCGCCGCCGTCGCGCCTCCCTGGCGTTGTGGACGGTGGTCGGGATGCTGGTCGTGCTGTCCGTGCTGAATATCGTCAGCCTCGCGCTGGACTGGTGCTTCCCCATATTCCTGGTGCTCTTCTTCGTCCGACCGGATGGCGAGGATGCAGGGGCACGACTGGCGTGGCGTCGCGGGCTGGTGACCCTCGGGATCGCGGTGGGTGTAGCGCTGGGGATCTTCTTCGTGAGCCATCTCCCGGCCGTATTCTCCTCCCTGAGGCAGTACGGCTTGCCGTTCCAGGGAGTGTCCGGGTTCGTCACCACGGCCGGGGGGATTGCCCGCTATCTCCTCCCCGATCCCCTTTGGATCAGCGTCGGCGTCCTCGGTGCCGCCGGAATGGTCGCTGCCGCACTACGGACCCGGGGGAGCATGTTCGGTCTTGCAGGTGCAGCCAGCGTCCTGGTAAGCGCCGCCCACTTCTACGCTACCCATCGATTTCCATACGAGCGGACCATGGGATACCTGCTACCGGTGCTGCTTCTGGGATTCGGCTACGTGCTTCAGGCAGGTTGGCATCGCCTCCCCGACAGGCTGCGACTTCCCGCGTGGGCGCTTGCGCTTTTCGTCTGGGGCTGTGTGCTCGTGCCGGTATCAGGCCGACCCGTGCGGGATGCGGCGATGGATGCGCTGCTTGCGGGCGCGGGCCAGTCCGGTCAGCCCGGCTCCACGCTGATGTGGACCGGCCCAGGGGTCGACTGGGCGACCACCCTCTACCGACCGTCGCAATGGGTGCAGGCGGAGCCACTGACCGCCGGGCAGACGATGACATTGGCCTGGGTGATGCGGACAAGCCGCACCACCGAAGTGAATCCGCTCTCCCTGGGAGACGGCACGAGTTGGGACCCGACGCAACATCTGGCGCAGGTCATCGACACCGGACCGTACCGGCTGTTCACCCAGAAGGCTCAAGTGCAGCCGTTTGGTCGGGAGGCAGCCTTGGGCGCGCGCATCTACTTCTGGTATCCAGACGTATCGCGCCTCGGGATCAGCGGCGGCCGACAGTCGGAATTCCTGCGGGCATCGGGTGTCGGTGCCGCTGTCCGTCGAGTTCGAGTGCAGGTGAAGCTCGACGTCTATAGCCGTATTGACGCGTTCGTAGTTCCCGCCGGGACTTCGCCCCAGATGAACAGAGTGCGCGCCGTGCTGCGAGAAGCCCTGCGACGGTTCGGCGGCAGGGTGGTTGTCGTGGTTCCGGAGTAGCCGGTCCCCCGGATTTCAGACCCAGGGGATGCCTGCGGTAGCCTCGCGGAGTTCGTCCGTCATCACATCCGGCCGGCCGGAAGCGACAATCGGTACGGAGAGTAGCCTTGAGACGTGCAGCGCAATCCCCGCGACGCCGACGGCCGCGAAGGTCCTCGCCGGTTCCGATCCCAGGTTTATCAGGCTCTTGCCGCTTGGGCCGAGGAGGTGCAGAGTGATCGACTCGTGGCCGCCCCGGCCCATGGGCTGGAGCACGAGTTGCACGCGAGAGAAGGCCGTGTGCGGCCACACTCGTCGGGAGATCCCGCCGAATTGGATCAGTTGGATCGTCCGGGCCCCGTCGTTTACCTCGTAGCTTCGCCCCACCTGGAACAACAGCAGGACTCCAGCCAGGCTCAGCGCATAGAGGGCCGCCAACCCGAGAGCCTGCTGCTCGGTGAGCAGCACCCTCTCCGGTCCGGTCTGTCCCATGTAGAGCCCGACGACGTAGATCGTGAGCACCAGCGCGAAGATCAGCCCCAGCGCCCCGGCCACCCCCAGCCAGAGGAATCGCCAGTCAAAGCTCTTCAGCACCAGAAAATGTTGCCCGGCCGAGGCGACACGCATCGCCCCGAGGGACTCGCCAATCTGCGGCACGCCGGCCTTCTCCATGGCCGCCGCCAGCGTGACGGGTGGTGCCTCCGGTCTCGCGGTGGGCGGAAGCGGTGCCCCACAGACAGCGCAGAAGGTACCCATCGGCGTGCCCTGTGTACAACGGGGGCACCTCACCAGTCCGGCGCCGCTTCCCGCCTCGCCGGACTGCCACGGCGGTGCCGCCTCGGCTTCCGCCTGCTTCGGCTGCCACACGGGGGGGCCGGTAACGGGCGGCTCGGATACGGGGAGAGTAAACCGGGGTGGCGGCGCCGTTGGGATCTCGAATTGGAACGGCGCTGGGGCCGGAGCCGCTGCCGGCTGAGGTGGCGCTGGGGCTACCGCGGGGGGCGGCGTGATCGGACGAAGGGGTTGCGGTGCCGGTCCGAGAGCGTCCAACTGCCGCCTCGCCTGCGCATGGGTCGGTTCGATCTCCAGTGCCCGACCGAATGCCGCACGGGCGTCATCCGTCTTGCCCGCTCGTGCCAGCACCATGGCGTGGTTGTAGTGGATGGCGGCCGATCCCGGCTGTGCCGTAGCGGCGCGATCCAGCAGGGCCAGCGCGGCGTCAGGCTGGCCAGTCTGGCTCAGCGCAATCGCCAGCAGGGTCATGGCCTCGACATCCTGGGGTGACGCGCTGACGCAGTGCATCAGCGGCTGCACCGCCGCCTGGAAGTCGCCCCGCTGAATGGCCTCGACCGCCTGTCGGCGAAGGGTGGCGCTACTGGTTTCCGACATGGATTCCCATCCACCGGCTCGTGAGGGCGCTCTCCCGTCGACGCCCGATCTCCTATCTTTAGTTTTCGATCAGTTCGATTTCCTGCCCGGGGTGAATCTCACGCCGCCTCGCCCGCTTCCTCCGGGGCCAGCGGATCCGGAAGATCCTCGTGGAACTCGTCGCCCTCCGCTCCGAAATCTCGAACCTGGGGCGGTGGCGCAAAGAGGCTGGTAACCTCCGCCCCCGGTATCACCAGTTCCTTCCTTCCGAAACCTGTGCTGCCATTGATGCGGTCCGGCACAACCGCATCGAGTGGGTTGAACACCCGCTCGGCAATGAGCGTGATCGCACGGGCACCCTGGCGTTGAACGCGACCTTCAATCAC
Source organism: uncultured bacterium (assembly GCA_964609085.1). GTDB lineage: Bacteria > Armatimonadota > SYMT01 > SYMT01 > SYMT01 > JANPLG01. Next base: position 28,961 of record CAZSRZ010000052.1, read on the forward strand.
CAGCAGGTCGGATGCAAAGGCCGCCTTCCCCCAGGTGTCGTATACCTTCGGGAAGATCACCGCGTCGACAAGACCGGTCTCGTCCTCGAGCGTGATGAAGACGACCACTGCGCCGGACTTCGTCGGAGGGCGCATCCGGCAGAGGACCACGCCTGCCACCCGCACGCGCTTGCCGTCACGCTGGTCCATCAGCGCGGCGGTGGTGATCACCCCGTAAGGCTCGAGGTAGGGGCGGAAAAGCAGGGTGGGATGAGTGTGGACGCAGAATCCGAGCACATCCACATCCCAGCGCACCCGCTCCGCCAACGTGGGGATGGGGAACACCGGTGCGGCGGTCGGCCGTGCCGGAGGGTGATTACGCCCGCGGCAGGACGGCGCGGGCGCGTCGAGTTCCGTCAAGCAAAGCTGATCAACCGCGGCGGCCGCCGGTCGTCGCACCCGCATGGCCTCATCCAGTTCCCAGAGAAGTTGCCGCCGGACGGGGTTGATGCTGTCGAAAGCGCCGCAGAGGATCAGGTTCTCGACCACGTGGCGGGGCACGGTGGTGCGCCGGCAGAAATCCGACAGCGAGTTGAACAGCCCATCCTGCCGGGCCCGCAGAATCGATTCCAGATCCACGCGGGCAATCCCCTTCACCTGCTTCAGCCCGATCCGTATGGCCGGATACCACGCGGGCGAAGCGGCGGCAGGCGCAGCGGCTGCGGGGAGCGGCTGCGGCGCGACTTCGAGGGGAGGGCTAGATTTGGCGAGGAGCACGGCCATCAAATATCAAACATCTGTTTTTAGTTTATCGATCGCCGGCGGGGGTGTCAGCAAGAGAAGAACGGCGAGACAAACCAGAAGGGAAACTGCAGCGGAGCAGGGCGGTCACAAGGGACACACAGCAGGGGCGATAACGCCGGCCGGAAGCGCGCGGCGAGCGCGAAGCCCGGATCCCGACGAGGACACAAATGCAAACTGCATTCGACAGGGTAGGGACGGGCAGGACAGGGACGGCCGGAGTCGTGCGGGTGGGCATGCTACTGCTTGCGGCGACTGGCGTCGCCATCGGCGCACCAGATCGGGAGCGGGTGTTCAACTTTGATCAGGATCCCGGCTGGGACGGGGTAAACAACAGACCCACAGCAACCTCGGGGCGCCCCGTGCAGCAGGAGTTCGGGTGGATCCCGCCGGGCGGAGAGTGGAGGAGTGGCGCGGTTGGCGGCAAGGTGACGCCGGCGGCGGAACCGGCCTACTACGCAATGCCGATCGACCCGCGATCGTTCGAAACAGCCTTCTCCGCTTCCGGGGTGATGCTGGTGGGCGACGCAAGCAGCGGCGCGGCCGGAGCGGGCAACACCCTGCTTGGCTTCTTCAATCAGCGGACGCTCCAGGAGTGGCGGACTCCGAGCACGGTCACCCTTCGGATCAACGGTCGCGGCGACGGCTTCCACGCCCATGTCGAGTATGCGACGGCCAAATGGCGGGCGGGCGCGGACTTCATTGCCGCCGCCGAACCGAAGGAGGGCAGGCGCACGGCCGACCTGCTGCCCGGGGGCAAGCAGCTACGCTGGAGCCTCAGCTACGAGCCAGGGGCGGATGGTCTGACCGGGAAGATCCTCGCCCGGGTGGGATCGGGTCAGGCTGAGGTCAACCTGGAGCCTGGTCATCGAGCCGATGGCGCCCGATTCACACGATTCGGGATACTGAATGTGCTGAAGTCCGTAGACGACCCGGGCGTGCTGGAAGTCGGCGGGCTGACCGTCCTGGATCGAAGCATTGACCTGCGCGCCGACCCGAAGTGGGACGCGCGAGGGAACCGAACGCGCTTTGAGAGCAAGCAGGTCCGCCCGTGGTTTGACTTTGGATACAGCCCGACGCGCTTCGCCGGGGGGCGGGCACGGGGCGAGATCGGTGGCCGGTTCTACCGTGGGGACGAGCGTTATCCGGACAAGATGGCGGGGTATGGAGCGCGTGTGGGCGAGCTTTCGCTGGGGACGCCCCTGAGGGCTTCCGGCAGGATCGTGCTGGTTCGCGGGGTGACGGACAGCACGACGCTGATTGGTTACTACCATTCGGAGGGGTCGTTTCGAGCATCCGCGGCGCAGAAGAACGCCATCCCCGAGAACTTCCTTGGCGCGGCTATCGAAGGACCGAGTCGCGACGGATTCCGCTTCTACCCACTGCTCGGCACCGATAGCGACGCCGAGGGGATGGCCGGTCTGCGGCCCCAGGGCGGCGACCCAGAGCCCCCGTGGATCTACCCCGACGGCCGCTCGCACCAGTGGACGATGGAATATCTCCCCGCGGACGGGCCGGGCGGAACACTGCGCCTGACTCTGGATGGTCGGCCCGCCATCCTGCGGGTGCCGGCCGAGTTGGCGCGCCACGGCGCGAGATTCAATCGCTTCGGCTTTGTGACACCGCACATCGACGGGAATGGGCAGACGGTCTTTGTAGATGACCTCCGCTGCACGGTCCGACCCTGATCGAAAGGGGAGGGCAGGAGTTTGGGGCGTCAGAGGCTGAAGTTGATCCATCGCTGGGTGACCTGTCCAGCCCACCAGAACTGAGATTCGCATGAGACTGCTGACCGCCCTGCTCCTCCCGGCCGTGGGCCTGTCCCTCTGTGCCGTCGCCCTCGCGGACCGGGGTTCCCAGAAAGAGACCCGGCTCTTCG
>CAZSRZ010000052.1:31629-34590 GCA_964609085.1 uncultured bacterium
TGCGCTGTTGGCCAGGTTTCGGAACCACACCGTCAAGCTGTTCGAAAAGCATGGCATCACCAACGTCGGCTATTGGTTGCCGGCGGATAACGCAGGCCGGCAGCTCATCTATCTACTCGCCTATCCGGGCAAGGCAGAGGCCGAGAAGGCGTGGGCGGGATTCCGTGCGGATCCGGAGTGGCAGCGCGTCCGGCAGCAGACGGAAGCCGACGGTCCCATCGTGAGTAAGGTGGAGTCCCTCTATCTCAACCCCACAGACTACTCGCCGACCATCCAGCCATCGGGGTCGGCCGGGCCCCTCTTCGAGATGCGGACGTACACCGCCGCGCCGGGACGCCTGGAAGCGCTGCACGCCCGCTTCCGGGACCACACGCTCAAGCTGTTCGAGAAGCACGGCATGAAGAACCTCGTCTATCTCGTGCCTGCGTCCGGGCAGAAGGGGGAGGGGGAGACGCTGCTCTACCTCATTTCGCACGCGAGCACCGAGGCTGCCAGGGCGTCCTGGGCCGCCTTCGTCGGCGACCCGGCGTGGAAAGCAGCCCGCGAGGCGTCCGAGGCGAAGGCCGGAGGGCCGCTGACCGCACCGGGCGGCGTCAAGTCCGTCTACCTGAAGCCCACGGATTTTTCTCCGACCCGCTGACCCATCGACCTGGAGTGCCTCTGATGCGCATAGACTTGGCCCGAACGGTACCGGCAGCTGCTGTAGGAGGGGCGTCGTTGCTCCTGGCCTGCTGGCTCTTGATACCGGCGCCGCCGGTCGGCGCACAGGGGGCGAGAACCGAGCGGCTGTTCAATGGCCGGGACCTTGCCGGTTGGTACACCTTCCTGCAGGAGAGCGGGAAGAACAGCGATCCGCTCGGCGTGTTCAAGGTACAGAACGGCGAGATCCACGTGAGCGGCCAGAAGTTCGGTTACATCAGCACCGAAAAGGAGTATGCCGACTTCCGGCTGACAGTTGACTTCAAATGGGGGGAGAAAAAGTGGCCCCCGCGCGAAACTGCACAGCGGGACGCAGGCATCCTCTACCACGTCACCGGTCCTGATCTGGTTTGGGCCAACTGCCTGGAGTGCCAGGTTCAGGAGCAGGACACGGGGGACATGTGGCTGATCCCCGGCACGACGACTGCCCCATCCGTGAGCGTGCTCGGAAAGTCGTTTGGGGGCGACAAGAACTACACCCGCGTGGTGAAGTTTGCGGATCACGAGCTGCCAAACGGGCAGTGGAACCGCGTGGTCATCGTCGCCCGCGGGGACCGATTCGAACACTGGGTCAACGGCAAGGTGAACATGGTCGGCCGAGCGGCGAGCAGCAGGCGGGGTCGGATCAACCTGCAGTCCGAGGGTGCCGAGCTCTACTACCGCAACATCGAGATCGAACACTTGAAGTAACAGAGCGTCCGCGCGATCCTGGCCGGGATTGGATGACGTCAGCACAGCGGCCCGCCCGGCCCACGCGCTGGCGGGCTCTCGGAACCGGTAACCAGCCGCCTGCTCGCTCGTCTTACACTACACACGGGTGCGGATGTCGACAACCCCTAGTCTCCAGAGAGAGCATGCCAAGTGGATTACCCCATCGTAACTCCCATCAAGGTCGGTATCCTCGGCTTCAAGCCGATCGATATCAAGCCGACCAATGTCTACCACCCGAATGGTTCGCCGATGTTCTGGCTTGAGGCCGGGCAGCCGTTCGATCTCCTCATCTCGATGGAGTACTTCCCCCCGCAGTCGACCTCGAAGATCAGAGTGCACCTCCTAAAGACCCTGGAGCCTAGCTCCGGTACGGGTCCCGGAGGCGGTGGGGTGTACGACCCCATTCCGGGGCTGCCGGACTGGGTGGAGTTCGACGATCCAGGCAATCAGGATCCGTTCTCCGGGTACGTCGCCGACATCCAGTCTTTCGGACCCCCCCAGGGGATCACGCAGCAGGCTGTGACAGTTACGGCACGGCTCGACGGCTCACTGTCTGGCCCGAGTGTTACCCTGATGTTTCACATACCGTTCTTCCCCAACCCTTGAACGGGGCTCTGAGTGGTTCGAGCCAGAGTCGGATCGTCGTTCGCGCGGCGGAGCGCGTTGATGCCGATGCATTACTGTCACTCATCGAGGCCCTGGCTCTTTTTGAGAAACTGGCGCCTCCGGACGCGGCCGCCCGTGCCCGGCTGGTGGCGGACGCCTGGCCGACACCGGGGCGGCGCCAACGCATCGAGCCATGGCTTGCCGAGATCATCTCCGACGGCATCGCCACGCCCGTCGGCTATGCCCTGACGCTGGAGACGTACTCCTCGTTTCTGGCACTGCCCACGCTCTATCTGGAGGACATCTTCATCCTGCCGGAACACCGGCGCCGGTCGGTCGGCAAGGCGATGATGAATCGGCTGGTTAAGGAAGCCATTCAGCGTGGCTGCGGTCGCATGGAGTGGGTTGTCTTGGATTGGAACACCGGGGCACAGGAGTTCTACCAGCGGCTGGGTGGTCGGCATCTTGACGACTGGCAGTACTTCCGGCTGTCCCGAGAGGACATGCCTGCGGCCCTGGAGCGCACGCATAGCGACTGAGCTGTGCCGGGGTCGCTCCAGCAAGAGTTGATCCGAGAAGCGAGTTGACGCTCACCGTCGGGCTCGGTTGGATACACTCTTCCAGTCCCCATGCGGTGGGCCGGGGCATGGGAGCGGGAGAGATGGGGTCAACTGTCAGGCAAGTTGTGGTGGTCGGGGGTGGTGTGAGCGGAACGCTCGTGAGCGCACACCTTCTCGCGGCGGGGACACGGGCCAGCGTCGTGCTGGTCGACCCTCGCTCCGAGATCGGCCGCGGTACGGCCTACTCCACCCTATGTGATCGGCACCTGCTGAACGTCGCGGCGGGAAGGATCAGCGCACTGCCGGACGACCCCGGGCATTTCATTGAATGGGCGGTCGCCCGCGGTATCGGGGGCGTCGGCCCGGAGAGTTACCTTCCTCGTCG
>CAZSRZ010000053.1:0-34450 GCA_964609085.1 uncultured bacterium
CATTTTGGCGCGGAGGTGAAGCGCCGCATCATGCTGGGCACCTACGCACTCAGCGCGGGCTACTATGATGCCTACTACGAGAAAGCGCTCCGGGTGCGCACGCTGGTGAGGCAGGACCTGGACCGGTGCTTCGAGCGCTTCGACGTGCTGGTGACCCCGACCTCACCCGAGGTCGCGTTCCGCCTCGGTGCGAAAGCCAATGACCCCATGGCGATGAAGCTGAGTGACATCTGCACGATCCCGGTCAACATGGCCGGGACCTGCGCCGCAAGCGTACCGTGCGGGTTCGCTGGGGGTCTGCCCGTCGGGATGCAACTCATCGGCCGCCCCTTCGACGAGTCGACGCTCCTGAGGGCAGCCTTCGCCTACGAGCAGGCGACCACCTGGCACCTGAAGCGCCCAAGCCTTTCCGAGTAAGGCCCCGCGCGGCGGGCTGGTTGGCGAGGCCGGACAGCTCCGGTTAGCCGCCCTCCGCCGGACCGCGGACCTCCATCGGCCTGAATTGGACCTCGTCGGGCAGGATGGCCCGAGCCCCGTCCAGCGCCGCCTCCACGACGATGGCCGGCTCTCCGAGTTCGCGCAGAACCCGGCTTAGATAAAACCAGCACCAGGCTTGCTCGGCCGGGTCTTCCGACAGCGAAACGGCTCGACGCAAGAGGATGAGCGTCTCCCCGAGAAGCCGCCGCACCTCAACCCGTGACGTCCGTCGAGAAGGTCCGAGGGAATCCACGACCCGACGAAGGTGATCAACGGCCTCTGCGGTCATCCTCCTGTCGAGCAGCCGACGCGCCATGGCCAGCAGGGGCAGCTCCGGATCGGTAGAGCCTGCGCCTTCCTCAAACTGACGGAGAGCCTGGTAGGCCAGCTCCGGCTTTTCGATTGAGAAGGCGTACTCGATCAACTGACCCGCCAGCGCTCCGGACTGGGGCTGCTGTTGGGCTGCCCGTTCCAGGTGGGAGATCGCTTGTTCCCGCGAACCGGTGGCCCAGAGTTGCCCGGCCTCGCGCAGGGCATGCAGCACCTGGTAGCGCGGGTGGATGGGCAACCGCACCCGAAAGTAGGTTCGACCTTCATCGAAGTCGAGGACGGCAGGCGGTGAGCCATTCTCCCGCATGCCCCGATGGATCCTGGCAAGCCCGGTTCCGCGTGCCTCGGCCAATCGTAGTTCCTTGAGAAACTCCCCGATGCGGCGGTTCCTCCCGGGCACCGGCGGCAGCATGGCGCCGGGCTGCAGGTGCTCCAACTCCAATCCCGCGACGGGACCCGGGTAGCTGATGATCTCCATCCGGTTGGGGTAGAGATAGATCTTGACGGGCTCGGGCGGGTACTCGTACGAGCGGTGGTGAACCGCATTGACAACCGCCTCCTCTATCGCGCGGTACGGATACGACTCTATTCGCTCCGCCTCCGCGACGTCCGGTTGCTTCTGCAATAGTGTGCCGAGGAGCCCCTGGAGATAGGTGAGGCAGCCGCGGATCTGGTCCGGCAAGGGGCCCCGGAACACGCGTTCTTCGGCCGGGTCGCCCCCGGCGTCGTCACCGAACTCGACCACTTCGATCCGGCACCCCGGAAAGAACGCGTCCGGATCGTTGCTGAAACAGAGGAGCGCGACGTTGCGGGGGTCTTCGTGCGCGTTCACGGGCACGGTCAGCCTGAGGTGCCTACACAGGGCGAGATGGTCCGTTCCGTTGCCGTCATTCACCAGGCTGCTGCCCACTTCGTGGAGAAACCGGCGGACCAAGGCAGGAGAGATGTCCTCGAACCGGGCGGTCGGGTTTCGACGATCGTCGAAAGGTGTGCGGGCGGTCAGTTCCAGGAGTTGCCGCCGCAGATCCCCCTCCGCCCCAATCGTCTGCGGCCCCTGCCGCACCCAGTATTTCCTGGGGCTCCCCTTCACGCGGGCGCGCTCGGGCGCCTCGTATGGCCGGTTGTCGCCACCCGGGCACCAGATCACCAGGAGGTGCCTATCCCCGACGGTCGCAGGAAACAGGCGGGGCACATAGGTGGGCTGTATCATCCGTGCGGACCCCAGGATCTCTCGCTGGATGCGGTCGAGACTCCGTGGGTCGAGGCCGACAGGCGGCAGCGTCGGGCGACCCTCTTCTTCCCCCACTCCCAGGATGATGTAGCCGCCGTTCAGATTGAGAAAGTCGTTGGCGAAGCCACAGATCGTTCGCACGACAGCGGCTTCCACTTCCCCACTCCACACGGCCTTGTACTCAATGCGGTTCTGCTCCACCGTGCGGTGGTGCAGCAGATCTTCCAGGTTGAGAGGCAGGTCGCTTGGCACGGTCGGTCCCGATCTCGAATGGCTGCAGCGTAGCCTGCCGGAACGCCGACGTCAATTCGCGGAGAGTACGCCCGAGCGTCAGTCGCGCGGCTCGATGGCGGGAAGTGGGACGCGGCTCTCCTGGGATAGTCGCATCCGCAGGCTGAGGAGGTGGCGCGCCCCACTGGCGGCCTCTTTCCAACCGAGCTTGCTCTTCCCTTCGCGGCGCTCGGTGAAGGCGATCGGAGTTTCTCGGAGCCGGACGCCCGACAACGCTGTAGCCCAGAAGAGGGTCTCGACGAGGAAGGAGTAGCCGGTGCTGCGGATCCGTTCGAACGGGACGGCGCGCAGCACCCCGGCACGGTAGAGCCGGTAGCCGGAGGTGCAATCGTGGGCAGGCAGGCGGAAGAGCGACTGCACAAACCTGTTTGCCAGCCAACTGATCCACCTGCGATGGGCGGGCCAATTCCGGATGGAGCCGCCGGAAACGTAGCGCGAGCCGATGACGACGTCGGCCGCCTCGCCGGCCGCCGCCAGTTCCGGGAGGGCGCCGGGGTCGTGCGAGAAGTCGCAGTCCATGCTGATCACGGCATCCGCGCCATCGGCGAGGGCGCGACGAAACCCGGCGAGGTAGGCAGTGCCAAGCCCGCGCTCGTTCACCCGGTGCAGCACGGATACGTTACTGAACGCGGTCGCCAGCCGGTCGGCGATCTCTCCCGTACCGTCGGGCGAGGCATCGTCGACAATGATGATCCGGAGGGAGAGATTCAGCCCGAGGAGGGCTGTCACCATTTTCTCCAGGTTCGGCGCCTCGTTGTAGGTGGGGAGTACGACTGCGAGGTTCATGGCGAGAGCACGGACGACCAGGGGCGGGCCAGAGCAGTATACGGCGTCGGGGATAGGCACGTCCCGTCCCCGGGGGGGTCTTCAGCCCTGATACACTCACTACTGTCGGCTCGATCCGGCAGGAGTGCAAGTGACGATGGCGGCGGCGCAGGCATCGGTCGAAGCAGGGGTCGAAGCAATGGTCGAAGCAGTAGTGGGGATGGAGGTCCATGCAGAACTCCTCACTGCAAGCAAGATGTTCTGCGGCTGCGCCACCACCTTCGGCGCGGAACCCAACTCGCTCTGCTGCCCTGTGTGCGTTGGCCTTCCCGGCAGCCTCCCGGTGCCCAACCGGGCGGCTGTCGATCACGTGCTGCGGACCGCCCTCGCGCTCAACTGCCGCATCAATCATCGCTCGATCTTTCACCGAAAGAACTACTTCTATCCCGACCTGCCGAAGGCGTACCAGATCAGCCAGTACGACCTCCCCATTGGGTCAGACGGGTGGCTGGACATCCTGGTGAACGGGGTTACCAAGCGCGTACGCATCCGGAGAGTCCATCTCGAGGAGGACACCGGCAAGCTGCTCCACGCAGAACGGGACACCTCGTGGATCGACTACAATCGGTGCGGCGTTCCCTTGATGGAGGTGGTGTCCGAAGCGGACATTCACTCCGCGGACGAGGCGAGGGAGTATCTGATCGCGCTCCGGCGCATTCTCGTCTACATCGCCGCCAGTGATGGGCGCATGGAGCAGGGCTCCATGCGGTGCGAGCCCAACATCTCCGTTCGACCGGCCGGCACGGATGAGTGGAACCCAAAGTCAGAATTGAAGAACCTGAACAGCTTCCGCGTGGTGCACCTTGGGATCCAGTACGAGACCGCCCGCCAGACTCTGGCGATGCAGCAACAGCGGGGAGTCGACTTCGGAGCACTGGGCACGGTTGACGGCCCGCCGCCCATGCGCGTGGATCGCTCGGATCTGAGCCTCCGTCAGGAAACCCGGAGATGGGATGAACAGAACCTGCGCACCACCTCCATGCGCAGCAAGGAGTTCGCCCACGATTACCGCTACTTCCCGGAGCCAGATCTGATCCCGCTCGAGTTCTCGGAGGGGTGGGTGGATGAGGTGCGGAAGAGCCTGCCGGAACTCCCCCAGGTCCGGCTCCAGCGATACGTGGAACAGCACGGCCTGAGCGAGTACGACGCCGGTGTCCTCGTCGATGAGCGAGCCGTTGCGGATTACTTTGACGCCGCTGTGGCCGCGTACCCCGGCGAACCGAAGAAGATCGCAAACTGGATCCAGAGCGACTGGATGCGTTGCTTTAACGCTGCGAACCGGGACTGGTCGGCCGTGCGCGTAACGCCGACCGCGCTCGCGGAGTTGGTCGGCCTGGTAGATGAAGGCAAGCTGACCGGGAAGCTGGCGAAGGGCATCTTCGACGGCATGTGGGAAACCGGCACGTCTCCCGCCCAACTGGTGGCCGAACGCGGCATCGAGGTCGTCGGATCGGCCGACATGCTCATTCCGATCATCGAGCGGGTTGTAGATGAGAACCCAAAACTGGTGGACGATGTCCTGGTGAAGGGTCAAATCGGCAAGATCAACGCACTGATGGGACAGGTCATGCGTCACACGGGCGGTAGCGCGCAGCCAGAGTTGGTCCAGCGGTTACTGCGGGAACGGCTGGGGCTGGACGAGCGTTAGCATGGGTGGGTTCACGATCGACACGGGCCGGGTCAGCCGGGGTGCCACACGGGATTGCGCAGGGGGAGATAGAGATGCTGCTTAACGGACGTCGGATCGTGGTGATGGGGCTGTTGGATACCCGCAGCTTTGCCTGGGCCATCGGGCAGAAGGCGGCGGCGGAGGGTGCCGAGGTCATCTACACCGTCCAGAACGAGCGCTTCCGCGATTCCCTGCTGCGCCGGTCCTTCCGTCAAGACGGACTGGAAGTTGATGACTACCGGATCATCCCCTGCGACGTGACGAAAGATGAGGAGATCGAGGCGCTGTTCGAGGCCGTCGGTGATCCGCTGGACGGGCTTGTGCACAGCATCGGCTACGCGAACCCCCGCACCTGCCTCGCCGCCACCATGTTCGACGCCCCCAGGCAGGATGTGCTGCAGGCTCTCGAGATCAGTGCCGCCAGCCTTGTCTTCGTCGCAGGTGCCGCCCGCAAGGTGATGACGCGCGGCGGCTCCATCATCGCCATGACCTTTGACTCTCGCAACGTCTACCCCCATTACAACTGGATGGGCGTCTGTAAGGCGGCGCTGGAAGGCTGCGCACGTTATCTGGCGCGGGACCTCGGTCCATCCGGTATTCGGGTGAATTCACTGTCCGCAGGCCCGCAGAACACCAAGGCGGCCACTAGCATCCCCGGGTTCTCGGAGATCGCCGACGCGTGGCCCGCCCGATCGCCCGCGGGTTGGGACCTGGACAACGACCGCGAAGCCGTCGCCGGCTGCGCGGTCTGGCTGCTTAGTGATCTGGCGCAACGGGTGACGGCAGAGGTGATTCACGTCGACGGGGGCTTCCACGCAACCGCACTCCCGACGGGAGTTTGACCCGATGCAGTGGGAGCCCACTGAACGGCGAGCGGGAGGTTGAACACCCTGATGGAAATGGGGTTCAACCGCGCTACGCCTGTTGGGAGCTTCCTTTGCGCCGCACGGGAGGGGGCTGGGCCCATGGCAGCATTGCCTGAAGCTGCCCCCTGGGAACTGGCGTGCAAGGCACCCCCGCTGGGGCCATACACGAGGGATCGCTGATGCCGGACCCCAGCCCCGCGCTCATTCGCGCAACGCAGCCATGCGCCGTAGTGATCTTCGGCGCGTCGGGCGACCTCACCCGCCGCAAGCTGCTGCCCGCCCTCTGGAACCTGCACTCGGAGAACCGGCTGCCAGATGGGTTTTCGGTAGTCGGCGTCGGCCGAACCCTGAAGAGTGATGCGGAGTTCCGCGCGGAGGCGAGGCGCAGCGCCACGGCGCACAGCCGCTTCCGAGTGATCCGCGAGGCCGACTGGGAGAACTTTGCCGCCAGCCTGACCTATCAGCAAATCCACTACGACGATCCGCGGGGCTACCACCAACTGGAGAGCCATCTGCAGAAGCTCTGCGACGAGCGCGGCTCGTGCGGCAACCAGCTCTTCTACCTGGCCACGCCGCCCAGCGGCTACGAGGAGATCACCCGTCAACTGGGTGCCTGTGGGTTGGCCGCGAAGGGGGCGGAGGGGGGCTGGTCACGGATCGTGGTGGAGAAGCCCTTTGGGAGCGACCTGCCCTCGGCGCGACGGCTGAACGAGGTGCTTCGCGGGGTCTTCCTCGAGCAGCAGATCTATCGCATCGACCACTACCTGGGGAAGGAGACCGTCCAGAATCTCCTGGTCTTCCGGTTTGCCAACGGCATTATCGAACCGATTTGGAACCGCCAGTACATCGACCACGTTCAAATCTCCGTGGCGGAGCAGCTAGGAGTGGAGGGCCGGGGAGCCTACTACGAAGAGTCCGGCGCGATGCGCGACATGATCCAGAACCACTTGATGCAGGTGCTGTGCCTGGTGGCGATGGAGGCCCCGGTTCACATGGACGACAGATCCGTCCGCAATGAGAAGTCCAAGGTGCTGGAGGCGATCCGGCCGATCAGTTACGAGGAAGCCCCGTCCTGGACGGCACGCGGGCAATACACTTCCGGTACCGTGGGGGGTGAGAGCGTTCCTGGCTACGTCGAAGAGCACGACGTGAATCCGAACTCACGCACCGAAACGTACGCCGCCGTGAAATTCCTGATCGACAACTGGCGGTGGGCCGGCGTGCCGTTTTATCTGCGCTCCGGCAAGCGGCTGCCGCGGCGTGTGACGGAGGTTTCTATCCACTTCCGACGGGCGCCGCACCTGCTGTTTCGGGATTTCGGCGAGGCACACCTGGAGCGAAATGTTCTTACCATCCGCGTGCAGCCGAACGAAGGGATCATGCTGCGCTTCGGTGTGAAGATCCCGGGGGCGGGGATGCGGATTCGCCCCGTCGCAATGGACTTCGACTACGGATCCGAGTTCCATGCGGAGCCGCCCGAGGCGTATGAACGCCTGCTGCTCGACTGCATGCTCGGGGACATCACCTTGTTCAGCCGGGACGACTGGATGGAGCTTTCCTGGGGCTTGATCGACCCGATCCTTCGCTCCTGGCGTGACTCCACAACACCACTACCGGTCTACCCTGCGGGGACCTGGGGGCCCGCAGAGGCGGACGAACTGCTGCAGCGGGACGCCCGTTCCTGGTGGACGCCAGGCTAGGCGGCGTCCGGGCTACTCGGCGGCGACTTCGTCGCCCGGGTCCGAATCGGTCCCGGCGTCGTCCTCAACCACGGCTGTGCCGAGGAGTGCGGCAGCCTTTTCGGCGGCGAGGGCAGCGGCGTTCGCGGCATTGGCAGCCGCCGTCGCCGCATTGCGCTGCGCGCGAGCCTGTTCGGCCTGCGCCCGCGACCGCAGGGCGCGGCGGCGCGACTGAGCCTGATCCAATCGCTTCCGCTCCTGGGCAGATCCATCCCGAGTGATGACCGCGATCGCCGTCTTGTCTGCAGAGTCTAGCCCGAGGATCCCCCAGGCGGCGGCGATTCTCACGGGAAGGGAATCGTCCTCCAGCCGCACCCGCCAGAAGTCGTTGCAGAGCTTGTGGTAGGCGGTGGTGGCTTCCTCGAAGTCCTCCGAGGCCATCACGACCTCGCCAGCCTGCATCACGTAGAAGCGGCCGTCCGCCGGAACATCTTCGGTGTTGGCCTGAATGGAGAAATCTGCTCCGTCCAAGCATCGCCGGTACCGACCGTGGGGTGGCGCTGGTCGCGTCTCCGCCATTCGTGAACTATGCTCCCGATTCCGCCACTTGGTGGGATCTTTCCCACCGGATTGGTCAGCAATGCTACCACATCCAGCCCGTTTTCGGCAGATTGCGGCCCCAGGGAGGCCCGGCCATGCGGCCCGGTGAACGAGTGTCGGGCCGGGTACGGCAGGTACGCGGCGGGGTCTGCGGGAGGGTTCATGGGAGAGCGACAACTCGAAAACCTGGCGCTGCTGAAGGAACTATGCGAGGCATCAGGCGTTCCAGGGCGGGAGGAGCGACTCCGTGCGATCGTGCGTCGGGAGCTGGAGCCACTGGCGGATGAGATCCGAGTCGACCGGCTGGGCAACCTGATCGCCATCCGGCATGGGCGAACCGAGGCCCGGTTAGCAATCAACGCCCACATGGACGAGATTGGCTTTATTGTCACCTGCGTTGACGAGGGAGGATTCCTCCGGCTCAATCCTCTGGGTGGGCACGATCCCCGCAACATGGTCTCCCAGCGAGTGCTGGTGCAGGGCAAGTCAGATCTGCCTGGGCTGCTGTATCCCGGGCAGAAGCCGCCGCACCTGCTGACGGCAGAGGAGCGAGACAAGCCGCCGAAGCTCACGGACTTCTTCGTGGACGTCGGCCTGCCGGAGAGTCGCGTGGCTGAGCTCGTGCCCGTGGGATCGCCCGTGGTGATTCAGCGAGAGTTTGCGCAGCTTGGCGACGGCGTGTGCTGCAAGGCGATGGATGACCGCGTGGCGCTGTTCGTGATGATTGAAGCGCTGCGCAAGGCGAGACCTTCCGACTTCACGGTTTACGCCGTGGCGACCGTCCAGGAGGAAGTCGGACTCCGGGGAGCGGTCACCTCTAGTTTTGGAATCGACCCTGACGTGGGGATAGCCCTGGACGTGACGATCGCGGCGGACATCCCCGGCGTGCCGCGGGCGGACCGAACTACGGTGTGGGGCGGCGGCACGGCGATCAAGATCATGGATTCGTCCAGTATCTCCAACCCGCGGCTGGTCGAGGTGCTGCAGCAGCTCGCGTCGGCGAGGGAGATACCGCACCAACTTGAAATCCTCCGCGCTGGGGGCACGGATGCCGGGGCACTCCAGCGGACGCGATCGGGTGTGCCTGCCGGCACCATCAGCATCCCGTGTCGCTACGTCCACAGCAGCGTGGAGTTCTGTCACCGGGCGGACATCGCCGCAGCGGTGGACCTGATGACCGCGTTCGTCGCGGAAGGCCACGCCCACGACTACACCCCGGTCTGAGAGAAACAGCCCGTCCGGTGCTACCCGGACGGGCTGTTTCCAACGGGGCTGGGCTCCGATCGCTAGATCGGGGGCGGAGGCGGGGGCTGATCAGGATCGGCCGTGTTGGCTTTCACCTTCACCGTGCCGACCTGTCGCTCGGCGGTGGACCCGTCCGACGTGGTCACTCGCACGAAGATCTTGCTGGTCTGGGCCTTCTTGCCAAGATTCGAAGGCACCACCACGTTTCCGGCATACCTGCCCGTGCCGTTGTCGACCAGGTTTGCAGTCGGTCCACTCGCGGATCCACCGGGGACCGTAGCGCGAGCCGTGACCGAGGTGATCACGATGCGGGCAGTGACCTTCACCCTGACGTTGACCGCTCCACCCTTCGAAGTAAGGGTCGTCGGCGTGATGGTGGCGGCACCGAAGGTGATGTTCGGACCAGCCTCAACTCCCGGCGCAAGGAGCATGGTCCCCGCGGCCAGGGCCGCTAGCACCACCCCTGCGAAGAGCGATCGTCGCTTCATGCATTTACCTCCCCCAACGGGGGTTCGCTGCGTCGGACGTGTCCGGCGCCACACCAGTTATTGACGCCGGGCGGAGCAGTCACTCCTCCTCGGCTTTCCATCCGCCTAATCCGTCGGCGGCGGGGGGGGCGGCAGTGAGTCATCTGCCGGCAACACCGTGATGCTCACGCGTCGAGTTTGATTCGCCGTGGAGGTGCGAATCCCTACATCGACGCTGCCCTTCGCGCTCCGCTTGTCGTAGTTCACCGGCACCCGAACCGACCCTACGAAAAGCTTGGCCGATCGGCGCGTCAGCGTCGCCACGGGCCCGCTGCCGGCTCCGCTCACCGAGGCCTGACTGGTCGCCACGGCGCTGGAGTCGACCCGTTCGTTCAGTTGAATCGTGACGGAGACATTCGTCCCGCCTCCACGGAGGCGGGTCGGCGAGACGATCACCTGCTTGATCATTTGCTTCGAGCGGGCACCCACGGGTGGGGCAAGCGCGATGCCCCCGACGACGAGACCGGCCGCGACGATGACCAGAAACTTGCTACGCACTGAGCGCCCCTTCTCGAAAAACTGAGGATCGGTAGTCGAACTTCGACGTCCGCCTCTGCTCTTCCTGCCAGGTAGACGCCGGGGCGGGGCGGAAAGTTCTCACAGATGCCCGGAGTTGGCTCGGCGTCGTGACCGGCACCGGCGGATTGCTCATAATCGAGGAAGCGGGTTCTCCCGCCTCGATGTCGAGTGCCCCGCCCTGAGCGCCTAACCGGAGGATTCGCCAGATGACCCCCCTCTCTCGAAGACGGCTGTTGCAAAGCGTCAGTGCCAGCCCGCTGGCACTGACTCTGGCCGGACCGGCGGCGGCCGCTGATCTTCCGGCTCCGAAGTACACCCTGTCGGTCAACCTGGAGTTGATGTTCCCGGGAGGGATGTCGCATGCGGACCGCATCCGCCTGATCGCGGATCAGGGGTGCAAAGCCTACAGCTTCTGGGGGTACCAGGGAAAAGACATCGGGGCCATGGAAGCCGCCCAGAAGGCGACCGGATTGGCGTGCGGCAGCACCACGGGCAACAGCAAGACGGGCTGGAACACCGGGTTGACCAAGACGGGATTTGAGCAGCAGTTTCTGGACGACATCAGTGAGCACGCGGACGTCGCGCGACGGCTGGGCTGCGAGAACCTCATCACGTTCGTGGGCGAGACGCAGACGGACATCCCCTGGGCGGTGCAGTATCGGCAGATCATCGACGGGCTGCGCCGGGCGGGCGATCTGGCGGAGAAAAAGGGCGTCTACATCGTGCTCGAACCGCTCAACCCGATCGAGTCGCCGAAGATGTCGGTGCTGTCGGCGCGCGACGGCTTCAAGATCGTCGCCGAGGTCAATCACCCGCGCGTGAAGCTCGACTTCGACATGTACCACCTCCAGCTCGGCGAGGGAAACCTGATCAACAACCTCAAGTTGGGGCTCTCCAAAGAGTGGATTCGATTCGTGGAGATCGGGGACGTGCCCGGGCGCATGGAACCCGGCACCGGAGAGACCAACTACACGAACATCTTCAAGGTGCTGCGCGAGGTCGGTTATGCGGGGTTCATTGGACTTGAGCACCGCAGCAGCAGCACCCCGCAGCACGCGATCGGGGTTGTGCAACGTTATGCTGGGCTTTGAGCCGACAGAAGTACCAGGGAATCTTGAGCCGGCGGGGGAGTGCCTGCGCGACGAACGGATCACGCTCCGGCCCGGATTGAGAATGCGGCGCCGTCGGCTGCGGAAGCCGGACGGCCGGCTTTTGCTGCTTTATCGGTTCGAACGCATCGAATTGCCACGGGAAGTCGAGGGGGGAGGGGAGTGATGACGATCCGGGTGTCCGTTCCCGAAATGCACTGCGCCGGCTGCGTCCGCACTATCTCCGCCGCGCTGTCCGCGGTGCCGGGGGTCGAATCCGTGAGCGCTGACCTGGCCGCCCGGACGGTGGCCGTGGAGTGGAGCGGACCAGGTGCCGGCCTCCCGACCATCATCGCCAGCCTGGACGATGCCGGCTTTGACGCCGCGGCAACGGGCTGAGTGGGCAGAGTGGTGGCGGCCAGGGATCGGTCCGCGCCCGGACATCAATCCCAGCAGTCGGTCCGCGCTGGTTCGCTGAGGCAGGATCATCGCCAGCCCAGGGCGAACTCTGGACGGGCCTGTTCGGCAGGACTGTCACAGGCGGGTCGTGCGTGGCACCTGGGTAAGGGGTATCGGTTGGTGCATCGATCACGAGGCTTCGTCGCCGCCTGTATTGGTCTGGCCGGATGCGCGGCTGTGCTCAGCGCGGGACGGGCGGGCACCCGGGCGGGGAAACCCGACTCCCAAACCACGACGGCGACTGCGCCGCTCGCCCACCCACTCGCCTTTGTTCCCAATCGCGGCCAGGCTCCCGCTCCTGCTCGCTACCTCGCGCAGATTGCGGCTGGCCCCGTCTTCCTCACCGAAGATTCCGCCGTATTCCCACTTCCGCCTCCCGGGTTACGCGCGGGATCCAGCAGGGGCCGCTCGGCGCTGACGTCCGCCACAGAGCTCCGACCCGGTCCCCGCCGCGGCGCGCGTGTGGCGATGAGCCTTCGCGGCGCGATCCGCCGGGAGCTCAAGGCGGAAGCACCGCTGACCGGCCGCGCCAGCTACATGCGCGGGGCCGACAGCTCACGCTGGGTGACCGACTTGCCAACGTTTGCCCAACTCCGGCAGGCGGGCGTCTATCCGGGCATCGATCTGGTCTACCACGGCACGCACGGCGCTTTTGAATACGATTTCCACGTTGCTCCCGACGCCGACCCCGGCGACATCCGGCTGCAGTTCACGACGGCGAGCGCCTTGAGCCCACCAACCCGGGTGCGACTGGATGGCGATGGCGGTCTCACCGCCACCGTTGGGAACCTGGCGGTCCGACAGAATCGGCCTGTCGCTTATCAAGAAACCGGGGGGTCGCGCCGACCCGTTGACGCGTCCTTTCGGATGCTCGCTGATGGGTCTGTCGGGTTTCGGATCGGTCGATACGACCCGACCCGACCCCTCGTCATCGACCCCACTCTTGCCTACTCCACCTATCTGGGCGGCAGCGAGGCAGACGTTGGCGAGGAGGTGGCTGTGGACGCCACCGGCTCCGCCTATGTCGTGGGCTCCTCCTTCTCCCAAGATTTCCCGACGAGCATCGGCGCCTACGATGGCACCTTCAATGGATTCCCTGCTGACTTCACCTGCGATGTCTTCGTCTCCCGGCTGAATGCAGCCGGGACCGGCGTCCTTTTTTCGACCTACATTGGCGGCCGAGATTACGATTACGGGCTCGCGCTGGCGCTAGGGCCGGGGCCGACGGTTGTGGTGACGGGCCGCGCGTTCTCGACGGACTTTCCCACGACGGCAGGGGCCTTTGATCAGAGCCACAACGGCGCAGGCGACATCTTCGTCGCCAAGCTGAGTAACTCAGGCAGCACCCTGCTCTACTCGACCTTCGTGGGAGGCGAGTTGGATGATCGGGGTCGAGACATCGTCGTGGATGGGGATGGGAACACCTATGTGACGGGGAGCACCCAGTCGCAGAGCTTTCCGGTTGCCAACGCTTTTCAGTCAACCAAGGCGAGCCTCTTCGATGTTGTGCTCTTTTGCCTGAATCCCAGCGGCGATGCGATGACGTTCTCCACCTACTTCGGGGGAGACTCGTTCGACGAGGCCTGGGGCCTGGCGCGAGACAACCAGGGGCTTCTTTACCTGACGGGCTCTACCGACTCGCTCAACTTCCCGAAGATCCAGCCACTCCAGGATCGCTCTGGCAGCTTTGGGCAGAACGATGCCTTCATCAGCGTCTTCGGCACGGATGGAACCCCGATCTTCAGCACGTATCTGGGCGGGAACGATGAGGACTATGGGCTCGGGATCGGCGCGCTTCCCGGCGGCGGCTGCGTGGTCACAGGGGTCACCTTCTCCGAGAACTTCCCGCTCGTCTCTCCCTTGCAGTCCAACCTGAAGGGGGAGGCCGATGCCTTTCTCGCCCAGCTCAAACCCGCTCGCGACGGCTACGTCTTCTCCACGTTCTTCGGCGGAAAGAAGGACGAGTACGGCAATGCGGTCGCGGTCGACGGATCGGGGGCCATCACGCTCGCCGGTGAGACGCTCTCGACGGACCTGAAGGTGGTCGACGCTTTCCAGGGTGCCTACGCCGGCACGGGCGAGGAGGGCTTCGGAGACGGATTTGTGACCCGGCTGCGCGGCGGCGGGGACCTGATCCTGTATTCGTCCTACCTCGGCGGAAATGGCGACGACTACTGCAACGGGGTGGCCGTGGATGCGAGCAATGCCTCCTACATCACCGGCAGCACCAACTCCACCAACTTCAAGGTGACGAGCACGGCGGTCCAGAAGTCGCTCCGGGGAGCCACGGACGCCTTCGTAACGAAAGTTGCCGGTCGCGCCCAACCGCCGGCTGCACCCAGTAATCTCCTGGCCCAGGCTGACGGGCTGAACGTCCGGCTTCAGTGGAGCGACAACAGCATCAACGAGACCTCATTCCGTGTCGAGCGCCGGTTCCTGGGCGGGGCGACCTGGTCGACGATCGTCACCCTCGGGCCGGACGTCATCAGCTACATCGACACCGAAACGGATCCGGGCACCACCTATGAGTACCGTGTCCGATCCGCGAACGCCGCGGGCGAGTCCGGCCCGTCCAACATCGCGACCGTCCGCACAGGGGGGAGTTCGGGCGGGCGGCTCGCCGTCAGCACAACCCTCCTCAACTTCGGCAAGGTCAAGGTTGGGAAGCCGCGACGCAAGGAACTGATCGTCCGCAACGACGGGACGATCGACATCAATGTCGCGACTGGGGCGGTTGCCGCGCCCTTCATCCTGGTTTCTGGTGGCGGCAACTACCTGCTCGGTCCGGGGGAGACGCGGCTGGTGATGCTCGAATTCCGGCCCTCCGCGAAGAAGAAGACCAGCCGCACCATCGTGTTCAGCAGCGATGACTCCGCGCCACGCCGGGTGACGGTGACACTGAAGGGCTTGGGACGGTAGCCGAGGGCGCGGTTACCCGCTCTTGACCTCGCGCAGGATCCCCAACGGGGTCTGCTCCGCACCCTGGCCGAGAGGATTGTCCTTGAGCGCCAGCCGGACGGTGACGGGGTCCACACCACCGGACTGCCCCAGCACGGCACTGTCGATATCGTTCACATCCACGACGGCGGCACCGCAACCCAGGGCATTCGCGAGGGACTGTGCCACTCCGTGGGGATCTCGCGGGCCCTTGATCACGCAGTCTCGATACTGCGCGATGCCGGCGGTGCCCGGAGCATCGATCGCGGCGGCCTGCACGCCGGCCACGCGGTAGAAATCCCCGCGCCGACCCAGGAGCTTGCCGAGAGCCCCGATCACCGCCGCGACCAGGATCCGGCCGGGGCCGCACTCCTCAATCGCGCACTGCATGCTGTAGGGGTTGCGAAGCCCAATCCCATAGGGCACCTGGCGCACGAACGGCCAGAGCCGGCGGGCGAGCCATCCGACGCGTATGCGATGCGTGGGAATGGCCCGACCCTGCGTGATGGCGACCACTTTTTCGCTCACGAAGAGGATGTCGGTGCCGATGACCTGATCGCCCGCATACCTGCGGGCCACTTCAACGATGTCGTCGTCCGGCTGGATGATGTGGGTGCGGACGGGGATGCGCAGAAAGCGCCGTCCTTCCACCACCAGCGTCGGGCTCTTCTCCTGCGTGGGCATGCCGCCGGTCCGCCTTCGTCAACGGGATCCGGTGCCGCGTGCGGGTCGACGGCCCACACGATCAGCGGCGCCAGCGCGAGACCCGGTGGAAGGTCCGGTGGCCCGTCCACCCGAGCCGCCGGGCCGCTTCGGCCGGCTGCCGGGAGACCAGGTGCGGCGACGAGGCGCGGGCGGCGGCGCAAACTCGGCCGTTCCAGGACGCAAGAGGTCTGCCACCTCGGCTTCGGTCAGCAGCCGAAATCGCCCGAGCCGCAGGCGACCCAATTCGAGACGACCGATGGCGACGCGCTGTAGCCTTGTGACGGGATATCCCACCGCCTGCAGCATCCGCCGAACCTGCTGGTTGCGGCCCTCGCGGATCTCAATCTCCAGGTTGGTGATCGACCGGCCACGATCGAAGCGGAGGGACCGGATGCGTGCGGGCAGCGTCCGTCGGCCGAAGAGGGGAACTCCGGTCTGCAGTTGCTCTCGGGCCTCCGGTGTGAGCGAGCCGCGGATCTCCGCGCGGTAGACCTTCGGCACCTGATGACGCGGGTGCGTGACGGTGAAGGTGAATTCGCCGTCGTTCGTCAGCAGCAGGAGCCCTTCCGTCTGCGTGTCGAGCCGACCGACGGGATGCAGGCCGTTGATCGCGGGGTGGTCTTTGCCCAATCGTGCTTCGAGGGCCGGACGCACCAGATCCATCACCACGTGCGTGGCGTGCGGGTCCTCACGCGTGGTGACGTATCCGGCAGGCTTGTTCAGCGCCAGGTAGATCCGTTCGACTTCCTTGGGGATGCCCTTGCCGTCCACCGCGATGTGGTCGCGCTCGGGGTCAACCTTACAGCCCTGGTCGCGGACCACCTGCCCGTTCACCGCAACCCGGCCCTGGGTGATCCAGACCTCCGCGTCGCGTCGCGAAGCGACGCCGGCGGCGGAGAGCACCTTTTGCAAGCGTTCGGGCATATCGGGGTCCTAGGATGACGATTCCAATGAGCAGCGCGGACCATCCACCCCATGGTGAGATGGAAGCCGTCCAGAGTTGCGACACGGGCGCACACGGGGCGAGTGGAGCCCAGGCGACCGGAGTGCCGTTCACCTTTCCGATCAGAGTCCCAACGTGTGCATCGGGAAGCAGCGGTGCCCGGAGCGGTGCGTTGAGGGCAATCTCCCAGGTAACGATCGGCGAGTCAACCCGTCGAGTGACCGCACACAGGTCGACAGTGGGCTGAAGCGCAACGCTGTTGGGAGCGCCACCAGCCACGACGGCCTCTCCGACGGGGTGGTTGGCGGCGGTGAAGGAGATCGGCTGGAAGTATTTCCTCGCCCAGTCCTGAAGCAGGGAACTATCCCCGTAGGTGTCGCCACTGTTGAGCACGACAGTGATGAGCCGCCAGGGCACCCCCCCATCCATCTTGGTCGCCGAAGCAACGAGGCAGCGGCCGGCTTCCTTCACGTAGCCGGTCTTGACGCCGTCCGCGCCCGGGTACTTTGCCAGGAACTTGTTGTGATTACGGACGAGGATGTCGGCCTTGTTGATGGACCGCTCGAGGGTGTGGGTCCGTGTCGCAACGATTTCATTGAACAACGGGTATTGAATCGCGTGCCGGGTCATTTGAGCCAGATCGGCGGCCGTGGAGTAGTGGCGCGGGTCGAAAAGCCCGTTGGTGGTGACGAAGTTGGTATCGAGCGCACCGATCTCCCTGGCCCGACTAGTCATTCGATAGGCGAAGCGCCAGGGCTCGCCGTCCAGGTGCTGCGAGACGGCGACACAGCCATCATTGGAGCTGCGCATCATGATCGCGTAGAGCAACTCGCGCACGCGGATCCGCTCGCCTGGCTTGGCGTTCAGGTTGGCATAGGGGGTCTTGCGCGCGTAGTCGCTGACGACAACCCAATCGTCCAACCGGTTGCTCTCCAGCACTAGGGTCGCGGTCATGATCTTGGTGGTCGACGCCATGGGCCGCCGCAAGCGCGCATTCTTCTCGAAGAGGATCGTGCCCGTGCGCGCATCCACCACGATCGCCGCCTCGGCCTTAATAGTCGGAGAGGGCAATGGGGCAACCCCAGGCGGATCCGCCGGGACCGGGATGAGAGGCGTGGGCGGCGGCTGCGTGGCGACCGCCCCATCGCTGGCCGAGACGGCGGTCGAAACCTGCGTGGACGGTGCGGGGCGGGCGACGGCAGAACGATCACCAGCCGTCGCCGAAAACGGAGTGCCTTCCTGGCGCGCCGCAGGCTCGGTCCACTCCGGCATTGGAGCCGAGTGGCCACGCGCGGCCGGGACCAGTGCCAACAACCCCGGGGCCAGGAGCCCCAGTGCCAGCCTAGATCTCCAGGTCCAGCTTTTCCTGTATCGCACCAAGCGCTTCCTCCAACCGGGGCAGGTCTCGGAGGTCCGCGAGACCGAAGTGCTGCAAGAAATAATCGGTTGTTCGGTAGAGAATCGGTCGCCCGGCAGCGTCCTTTCTTCCTGCTTCACGAACCAATTCGCGGTCGACCAGGGTCCGAAGAACACCATCGGATGAAACCCCCCGTAGTGCGTCGATCTCCGGCTGGGTGATCGGCTGCTCGTAGGCGATGATCGCCAGCGTCTCCAGGGCCTGCCGGGAAAGCCGCTGCGCGGGCGGCCGGAGAAACGCCGCGATGGAACCGGCGTGCTCCGGGCGGGTGCGAAGCTGGTAGCCGCCAGCCACTTTCACCACCTGCAGCCCGCCGCTCTGATAGTGGCGGTGGAAGTCATCCAGCAAGACCGCGGTGAGCTCGGGCTCCAATTCCAGGACGGCCGCGATCCGATCTGCGCCAATCGGCTCCGCGGCAACAAACAGCAGGCACTCGAGCAAGGGGAAGAGGTGCCGAAGCATCGGTGCCGGCTCGGGCAGTTGCTCGCTCTGAGGATCTGAAACGACGGTGGCCATTCTCATTCTCGGCGGAGGCCGGGGCTGCCGGCGCAACCCTGGGTCACCTTCATAGCTTACCGCGTTGCGCCGAGAAACCCCTCGGCGTCCCAGCGGCATAGCAACCCCGGCCGTCGGCGGAGTTCCCGTCCGGATGGGTCGATCCCTCCGACTTAGGGATGAGGATGCGGGACAGCGGCGGCAGACGGCCCGCGCAGCCGAGGTTCGGGCGTCCCTCGCGGCGCTGCATCCTTTCGATCGCTGCGGAATCCACCTCAAGAATGCCCCCCGGGGTCCGATACTCCATCGGGCGATGTGCCGCCGCTGTCAAACGAGCGGGCTCTCGGCCGGATTCACACGGAGGCGCCGGCATGCGTTTGCTTCCTCTGCTTCTAACTTACCTGGCACTGACGGGGCTGTCGCGGGCGCTTGCGGCGGGAGGGTCAGACCTGCGCGTGGAATGCGTCGCGGGGGGGAAACCGGCGCGGGCTGCGGTGGTATGGCTCGAGGGGGGGTCTGTCAGCCGGCCGCCCTCCCGCGAGAAGGTTGTGCTCGACCAGCGCAACCTCACGTTCTCACCGCACGTGCTCGCGGTCCAGGTAGGGACCGTCGTTGATTTTCCAAACAATGATCGAGTTTTTCATAACGTCTTTTCTTTTAAGGACGGTAAAGTGTTCGACATTGGCCTTTACCCCGTAGGAGCAGTACGGCGGGTAAAATTCGACCGTGCCGGGCTGAGTCGGATCTATTGTAACATTCACCCGAATATGTTTGCCTATGTTATGGCTGTCGACACACCGCTGTTTGGCACGGCAGACGACAGTGGTCGACTGACACTCCGTGATGTTCCCCCCGGCACCTACCGCTACTACGCCTGGCACATCGGAAAGAAAGTCGTGCAGGGCGAGGTAGTGGTGCGGCCGGACTCGCAGTTGCAGGTGAGCTGGCCGTGAGAACCCTACCGCTCATCGCGGCCTGGGCGCTGGGGGCCGCCCTCCTTGCCCGCCCGGCCGGCGCCCAGGGGCTGACGACGGAGACCGACCTGAGCCTTGGGTACTCCACCCCGGGCTCGGCTGCTGTCGGCATGCAAGTGCGCGTGTTCGGGGATGTGCGTCCCGGCCTGCGGCTGTATCTCGAGGGTGTGTGGGCTCGACAGTGGGACGGTCCCTCGGACGCCTTCGGTGGAGCCTATCCCTACAACAACCGCATCCGGCCGCATGAGGCGTATCTGGAGTGGAGTGGCAGCGGTGCCGGCTGGCACTACGGCGCTCGCGGCGGGCGCTTTCGGGTGCCGTTCGGCATCTACGACCGCAGCGCCTACGCCTACAACGGGTTCACGCGGGCCCCGTTGATCCGTTACCCGGGCTACGCAGGGCTTTCGAACTGGTGGCTGGATGCGGGTGCGGTCGTCTTCGCCGGAACTCCCAGGCTCCAGATTGAAGCGTCCGTAGGCACGCCGTCGGACGAGTCCCCCGGCCGGGTCGGCGGGGTGGACCGCAGCGCACGCCTTCAGGGCGTGTTTGGGGACCTGATCGTCGGCGGGAGTCATCTGCGCACCCAGCGGGAATCGGCCCTCACCTTCGCTACCGGCGACTCGGAGTGGTATGGCGTGGACGCCCGTTGGATGAAGGGCGGCATCCAACTCTCGGGCGAGTGGCTGACCGGGGTGCCGTTCACGAACGGGGAAACAACCGGCTGGCACCTGGACTTCAGCATTCACCAACCATGGATGGACCGGGTTACGGTGGTCGCGCGCTACGACAATCTTTCGTACATCAACACCAGTTACTCGGTTTTTGACTTCCGCTCGGAGCGCTGGACGCTCGGAGCGCGTGTTCGCATCACTAATACGCTCACTGCACAAATCAATGCCATCCACCAGCCAAAGCGGCTCTCCGGGCGGGAGAGTGAGCTGGATGCTGGCCTGACCTACTCCCGGCGCTGGTAGGCGAGTCCCGTGCCCGCCTCCCGTGCATCCCCCATCCACTCTCCGCCGTGGCACGGTCGGATGGAGGCGCGGGTGCTCGGGGTGATGTCGCTGCTCGCCGCCCTCTGCCTGTTGCTGATCCTCGCCGCGACCGACTGGTTGATCCGCGGCCAGGCGATGGAACGGGCCATGGACGACTTCGGCGCAGCCCGCCAGACCTTCTACCGGCTCGTTCGGAATCGGGTTGAGGGAGCTACGGCGCAGGTTCAGTTGATCGCGGAGTTGCCGGTGTTCCGCGCCGCCGTGGGCACCAACGACCCGCGAACCGTGGGCGGAATGGCCGAGGACTACCGGAGGAAACTGGACGCCGACTTCTGTCTGGTAGCGAGCGGTGACGGTATGGCGCTGGCGTCCCCAGGCCTGCCCCCGGAGTTGAAGGAAGACCCGGCTCTGGCGCAAAGCGCCGAGCGTGCTCGCCAGGACGGCACACAGGCAGGGCTCCTCTCCTCGCCAACCCAGCTCTACGTGCTCGTCACCGTGGCTGCACGCAACCCCGGTGAAGTTCTGGGCACGCTGACAGCCGGCTACAGGCTCGGAGACCGGCAGGCCCGCGAGCTGGCCTCGCTCTCCAATTGCGATGTCGTGTTTAGCCGCGGGGACCGGATCTACGGCAGTAGTCTGATGGGGGAGCTTCGGGTCGACGTGGCGGACGAGATGCGAACTCGAAACCGACCCAGACTTGGGGAGGAGCCGAGCCTGCGTCGGCTGGGGCGGGATCGCTTCGTGACGGGGGTATACACGCTGTGGCCGGCCGCTGGTAGCCGATCGGGGGGCGGATTGTTGCTGCTGCACTCGTGGACGCCGACGATGCAGTTTCTCGACCGTACCCGTTCAGTGCTCCTGCTCCTGGGGACGTTGAGCTTTGCATTGAGCGCCGTGCTCGGATTGGTGGCCAGCAACCGCCTCTCGCGGCCGCTCCGCTCGATCGCTGCCGCATCCCGACAGGTCGCCGCCGGAGACTGGGACATCCGGATGCCGGTCGGAGGGTCGGTCGAGGCGGCGGAGGTGGCGGAGAGTGTCAACCGGATGATCGGAGCGCTACAGCACTACTCTGCCGAATCTGCGTCCCAGGCAGCCCGGCTGGCGGAGGCGCTGGCGGAGCTAGAGCACTCCTACACCGACACCCTGGAGGCCCTTTCCCGGGCACTCGATGCCCGCGACAACGAAACCGAAGGTCACTCCCTGCGGGTGACGGAAACCGCCGTGGCGATAGCCCTGGAGATGAGGTTGGACGAAGAGAGCCTCCGCGATCTCCGGCTCGGCGCGCTGCTCCACGACATCGGCAAAATCGGCGTGCCGGACGCCATCCTCAGGAAACCGGGGCGGTTGACCCCGGACGAGCTTCAGGTGATGCGCGGCCACTGCGAACTCGGCCTCGGGATCGTGCGACACATCCACCACCTGGACCGCGCCTCGGATGTCATCCGCTGCCACCATGAGCGGTGGGATGGTGGAGGTTATCCGGCAGGGATCGCTGGCGAGGAGATCCCGCTCAGCGCCCGGATCTTCTCCGTTTCGGACACTCTCGATGCGATGACCAGCGATCGGCCCTACCGCAAAGCATGCTCCTTCGAGACGGCCATCCAGGAGATTCGCCGCTGTTCCGGCAGCCAGTTCGACCCCCAGGTGGTAGAGGCCCTGGAGCGATGGGCGGCAGCGCTCCCGCACCTGCCGCGAATACCGACCGCCGCGGACCCGGCGGCTGCGGTTCAGAGCTAATGTGGCTCAGCTCGCCTGTTCCCATCCCCGCACTACGTACTGCTCCGTCAGCGCCTGCAGAATCTCCTGAATCTGCCGCTCGGAATTGGAGACGCGCACTTCACGTTTCATCGCCTCAGCCCGGTTGGGGCTGAAGTCGGTCACGTAGGCGACGAAGGCCGGATAGTCTGGATCCAGCTTCTCCTTGTTCGTCTTCCAGAGCAGGATCTTGCGGACCATCACTTGCCCCTTCAGCACCTTCGTATAGCAATTGCGAACCAGGATCTCGCTCGCCGGCAACACCA
Source organism: uncultured bacterium (assembly GCA_964609085.1). Lineage (GTDB taxonomy): Bacteria > Armatimonadota > SYMT01 > SYMT01 > SYMT01 > JANPLG01. The sequence continues at coordinate 22,294 of CAZSRZ010000053.1, forward strand.
GGGCGGAGGCGTCCCTATCGGCCAGCGGCACCTCAATCAGGTCGGTGATCTGCTTCAGTCGAATGTCCGTCGGATTGATCGACTTGTCTTCGCGCGCGCGCACGAACTGCGGTGAGATGGGCGAGCAGAGCGGCAGTCGCCGTACCGAGCGATAGGTGTTCGCAGGCGAGTCGAAGTCGAGAACCATCCGATCAATGCTGGCCCCGCGGGTATTCTGGTCCAGGAGATCCAGGCACGAGATCTCGACGACACGCTCCGGACGCACCAATTGGTAGGGTAACTGATCGTTGACCTCGATGTACTCGCTTTCGGCGCACTCATCCTTCAGGTCACTTAGCCAATCTCGTCGCTCCTGCTCCGTGAATCCCCCGCCCACGCGGCCGAGTACCTGCAACAGGCCCTCCGGGCGCATCACGCCGACGAGCATGTCGTGCAGCATGCCCGCACGATCGTCCTGACCCTCGGTGAACCCCAGCACTGCCACATCAAGGGTATGCCGCGGCTTGATCTTGGCGATCTCGATGCCGTCGCGGCGTACCACCACGCCTTCTGCGCCTTCGCCGCCCACCCACCGGTCGAACAGAGCTTCGATCTCCTCGTGACTATTGAGGACGTGGGTCTCCACGGGGGTGATGAGGGTCCCCTGCGCAAAGAGCTTCTCGATCTGCGAGAGCACCTCTCCGTAGCGGGGCGCTGGTGGCGCGCCGTCGACTTCGACCAGATCGAAGACCGCGAAGGCGATGGAATCGAGCTCGGCGGCAGACTCCGGCTGCTTCACCACACGGAGCAAGTCATGGATGCGGGTGCGGCGGTCGGTGCGTCGGAAATGCAGTTCGCCCAGGATGACGGCGCTCCGAACCTGTTGCCGAGCGAGGATGTACGCCGCCTCATCCAGGACCGGAAGGCCTCGCCGCACAGTACCGCCCGGATTCACCGTGAAGGCCTGGCCCTCGCGATATACGAGAACGGTGAACTCGCCATCCACCTTGCGGCTGACGAAGTAGGGCGGGCCGCCCTGCAGCTTGGACACGTGTTCGCGATCCAGCCCCTGCATCCGCGCTGCCAGGCTGCGTCGCGCGTCCTGCGCTCGAAGGTGGTACGAAACATCGCCGAGAGCGTCGGCACCACCGATCTGGTAGTCGCCGAGAATAGTCTGTAAGCGCGGGGCAAGCAGCGTGTCGACGCTCATGAGGCCGCCTCCTCCCTGGGGGGCGCTTTCAGTTCCTGGTTGGTCAGGTGGAGGATGAGGCAGTAACGGTCGCCATCGGTGCGCCCCTCCAGAAACCCACGGCACGGGGTGGCGCCTCGGGTGAGCAGGATGGGCTCGTTGCCCCGTGGGCCAGCACCCACCAGCAGCACCTGATCCGCTTCCTCGAGTTCCTTGGCGATCCCGAAGAGGAAGTCGTAGGTCAGCCCGTTCGTGTGAACGAGCTGCCGCTTGCTCGAAAAGATGAAGCGGTTGTAGATTTCACTCTTCTTCATCCGGCGGGCGGAGAAGCGAATGGGAGCGTCTACCAGGTTGATGTTGGCGGGTGCGCGCTTGCGCGGCCGGCGCTCCCGTTCCGTCCCGTCAGGGCCGTAGAGCACCTCTACCTGATGCACCTGGTGCACGGGCTCGCCGTCCTCCGACACGAAAACCCGTTGGGCGGAGCGGAGTTGTCGCCCAAATGTTTCAATGTCGACCTCCGGGTCCGCCCGAAGGAGCAGCTCCGAGATGTCCGCGACACTCCCGGCAGCCTGGGTTAGCGCGGGCACGTCATGCGAGAGTGTCGAACGGAGGAGCCGCACGGATGTCGCCTGTCTCCCCTCCGGATCCAACCACCGAACTCGAAGCGGGCGACGCACTGTCTGCGCCTGGACGGTCGCATCCCGGTCCTTGTCATTTTGCAGGTGGAACAGGCTCACGTGGTAACTCCCTTCCGGGGGCCGTGCTGGGACCGGAGCGACCTAGAACATCGCGAAGTCGAGGCTGTCGTCTTCTTCGGCGGCCTCTTCTTCCGCTTCCGCGACCGGAGCCGGCTGCGACAGCCCCACGAATTCCATCGTCGTGGGTGAACCGATCAGCATGAAGTGGCTGCCATCCGCTGCCTGCAGCAGGAATGCGGTGTCTGCCTGGAGTCCGCCACGATAGCTGAACGGAAACTTGAAGATGGCCCCGTTGCCGAGTCCGGCTGCCAGAGCGTCCGACGCAACGCCACCGGTGATCAGGTAGGCGGCGCGGATAGTGTGATCAAGGAGCTCGACGATCGTCGCGCGTTCAGTCACCTCCACCGGGGCCGCAAAGGAGGATGGGACCGGCTCGATCGGCTCGCCCTCCGGCGTGATCGGAGTGAGGTCGTCCTTGTCGAGCCACCGGCCGTCCGTGCCGAGGAAGCCGCCGGCCAACCCGCCGGAACCGATCAGGGTCTTCCCGTCGGGTCCGAGCGTCGCCAGCGTGCAGCGGCGGCCGGACTCATCGTACGTCTCCACCTCGGTGTAGCCATAGATATCGGATCGCTCGACCTTTTCGATTTCGAGCGGAATCTCCATCCCCGCGAAACGCACCACGAGCGGCCTGGCCACGCTGACCCTTCCCGTCCGAGACTCCGGACTCACCGAATCAATTCCACGACCGGAGCAGATTTCCTGTCGGATGCGGGAATCGGTCCGGCTCGGGGGCGTGGTCGGAGGGAGTCAGTTGTCGGCCATGCCGGTTACTGCCGCGGCGTGGTCCAGGCGTCGGAGCGAGGGATTGTCCCCGGTGATCACACGCTCGGCGAGGACTTGGGTGAGCGAGTCGATATCCTTCACGGCCACGGGCTTCAGCATCGTGGCGACGACATTTTCGCCGGGCAGGTAGCCCCAATCCATCGCAGCGGGATCCGCAGCCAACAGCACGACGGCGAGGTTCGGCCAAACCTCGCCCGCTCGCGCGATCAGGTCCATCCCGGAGAGTCGTCCGGGCAGCCGGCTGTCGAGGAACATCACGTCAAAGCTCTCTGCCGCGAGGCATTCCGCGGCGGCATCCGTGGTCCACACCAGCCGAGTGCTGAAGTAAAACCCGTCTTCGTACGCGGCCAGCATGGCGTTTACTCCGCGGTCGCTGTCCGCCACCAGCGCGCGGCGCGTGCCGCAGTAGACGGGTGCGGCCTCACCACCCCACCACTCAAGGCCAAGAGCCACGGCTCGGATAGCCGCCAGCAGGTCCGTGCCGACACGGGTCTTCTCGACCAACCCGTGCGCCCCGAGCCGGCGCAGGAGCGACGGAAGACGCGGCGTCTTGTGGCCCGTAAGACAGAGTACCCGCGGACGGTTGCGACCCGAAAACTGCGTGGCGCTCAACCGGGAGAGAAACGTTTGGGCGCTGTCCCCCTCGGCAAGCACGTAATCCAGCAGCACGACATCGACTGACTCCCTGTCGAGGGCGTTGAGCGCGTCACGGGAGTCGGTGGACGCGCGGCGCAGGCACAAATCGTCCTGACTGCGAATGAATTCATCCAGGTAGCCCTGTACGATGGGGTCGTCGTCGATCGTGAGCAGCGTAATCATTGAGCCAAAACCTCGATACCGGGAGACCTATTGAGGACGGATTTTCTATCGCTGGGTCAACGGGTCCGGAGCTGCCGGGGGCGTACACCGGAGCTCGCCTGCGCAGCCGGTGCGCCACCTAGGGGGCCTACTGAGAACAACCCTCTTTTCGGCCGTTTCTTCTTCTCCGTGCAGGCCTATCCTGCACGTCGTCGGGTAGGAAGAGACCTCGAGGTTGACCAACGACATAGCCGAGGTCGCCCGGCGTGGATGGAGAATGCCGTGGCGCGATTGTGAGGATCCCGTGGCCGACAAGTCCAGCCTGATGCCCACCGCCCCCATTCATCGATTGAGGGGGTCGCTCCCGAAGATCGGCATCCGTCCGACCATCGACGGACGCTACGGCGGCGTTCGCGAGTCGCTCGAGGCGCAGACGATGGCGATGGCGACAGCGACGGCAGCGCTCATCACGGGAGAGCTGCGGCACGCGTGCGGATTGCCCGTCGAGGCGGTGATCGCGGACACCTGCATCGGCGGCGTCTCGGAAGCCGCGCGCTGTGCTGAGAAGTTTCGCCGAGCAGGCGTCGGCCTCTCGATCACCGTCACCCCTTGTTGGTGCTACGGCTCCGAGACGATGGACATGGACCCGCAGATTCCCAAGGCCGTGTGGGGCTTCAATGGCACGGAACGCCCCGGCGCGGTCTACCTGGCGGCAGTGCTGGCGGGGCACAGCCAGAAGGGCCTGCCGGCCTTCTCCATCTACGGACAGGACGTCCAGGATTCGGGCGACGACCGCATCCCGGCCGACGTGGCCGAGCGCCTCCTCCGATTTGCCCGCTCCGGCCTCGCGGCGGCAACCATGCGCGGGCAATCGTACCTCGCCATGGGAGGTGTTTCCATGGGCATTGCCGGGTCGATCGTGGACCAGTCCTTCTTCCAGCACTACCTGGGGATGCGGACCGAGACCATTGACATGACCGAGTTTGTCCGGCGGATGGAGCGTGGCATCCTCGATCCCGAGGAGCTTGGTCGGGCACTCGCGTGGGTGCGAGCGAATTGTCCGGAGGGCAAGGACTGGAACTCCTCTCTTAAACAACGGACGCGTGAACAGAAGGATGAGGACTGGGTGCGGTCCGTGAAGATGGCGCTGATCGCCCGAGACTTGATGGTTGGGAACCCGCGACTCGCGGAGCTCGGGTTTCCGGAGGAGGCGGAGGGACACAATGCCATCGCCTCCGGCTTCCAGGGCCAGCGCCAGTGGACCGATCACCTCCCTAACGGCGACTTCCTCGAGGCCATCCTGAACACATCCTTCGACTGGAACGGTATCCGTCAACCGTACATCATCGCCACCGAGAACGACGCACTCAACGGCGCTTCCATGCTCCTCGGGCATCTCCTGACGGGTCAGGCTCAGCTCTTCGCGGACGTGCGCACCTACTGGAGCCCGGAATCTGTGCAGCGGGTGACGGGCCACACCCTCACCGGACCGGCGGCCGGAGGGCTCCTCCACTTGATCAATTCCGGACCAGCGGCTCTCGACTGGACAGGAGAGCAGCAACGCAACGGACAGCCGGTCCTGAAACCCTGGTGGGAGATCTCGGCCGACGACGCCGCCGCCTGTCTCGACGCGACCAGGTGGTGCCCGTCAATGGTGGAGTACTTCCCTGGGGGCGGCTGGTCGACGGATTTCCTGACCCACGGTTCGATGCCGTGCACGATGTTCCGCATCAACATGGTCGCCGGGCTCGGACCTGTGCTGCAGATCGCCGAAGGCTGGACGGTTGAACTACCCGAGGCGACCCATCGCATCCTGGACGAGCGGACCAACCCGACATGGCCCACCACATGGTTCGCCCCGAGGCTTACCGGCGCGGGTCCCTTCGCGGATGTCTACAGCGTGATGTACGCGTGGGGCGCCAACCACGGGGCCATCAGTTACGGCCACGTCGGGGCCGACCTCATTTCCCTGGCGGCGATGTTACGTATCCCCGTGGATATGCACAACGTCGCGGCGGCACAACTCTTTCGGCCCAGTTCCTGGACCCGCTTCGGGGCCCTCGAGCCCCAGTCCGCGGACTACCGTGCCTGCGCCGCGTATGGTCCGCTCTATCGCTGATCCGTACGGCCCCGCAAAGACGGCCTCGCCGCTGGAGTTCACTGGTTGAGCGTCTGCAGGCGGCGCTCGGCTTCGTCGAGTGTTTCCGGACGTTTGGGGAACGCGAAGCGAATCAACTTCCGTCCCGCCTCCGACCCGGCGGGATAAAAACTGCTGCCGGGGACGACGGCGATGCCGTGCTCTCGGATCAGGCGCATCGTGAACTCGACATCATCTTCGTCTGTGACGGCCTCGATCCCCGCAAGGCTATAGTAAGCGCCCTCAGGGAGGCACGGCTTCAGACCCGTCGCGGCGACCATGGCCACCAGGCGGTCGCGACGCCGGGCGTAGCCGTCCCGCAGGGCCCGGTAGTACTCGGCGGGAAGCGCCAGGGCTGCCGCAGCCGCTTCCTGCAGCGGGTGGGGAGCGCCCACGGTGAGGAAGTCGTGCACGCGGCGAATTCCGGTGCTGACTTCGGCCGGCGCAATCGCCCACCCCAGCCTCCAGCCCGTCACGCTGAACGTCTTGCTCGCCCCGCTGATGGTGATGGTGCGGTCGAGCATGCCATCCAGCGACGCCATCGAGACATGCTCCCTGCCATCGTAGAGGATGTGCTCATAGATCTCGTCCGTGATGGCCAGTGCGTCATGCTCACGGCACAGGTCGGCGACGATCTCGAGCTCGGCACGTGTGAAGACGTGCCCCGTCGGGTTGTGCGGAGTGTTGACGATAACGGCGCGGGTCCGGGGCCCGAAAGCCGCCTGGAGCGCGGAGGGATCAAAAGCCCACGACCCGCTCGCCGTCGGTGTGAGCGGCACGAAGACGGGCGTCGACCCGGACAGGATGGCGTCCGGGCCGTAGTTCTCGTAGTACGGGGTGAAGATGATCACTTCATCCCCCGGGTTGCAGACGGCCATCAGGGCGGCGATCATTGCCTCCGTGGCACCGCAACAGACGGTGACGTTGGCGGCGGGGTCCGTGGGGATGCCGTTGAAACCACGGGCGTGCTCGGCGATCGCGTGCCGGAGCTTCGGCGAGCCCCACGTGATGGCGTACTGGTTGTGGCCGTCGCGCAGAGCGCGGCATGCCGCCTCGATGATCTCGGCGGGCGGATCGAAGTCGGGGAATCCCTGCGCCAGATTGACCCCGCCGTGGATGGCGTGCAGCCGGGTCATCTCACGGATCACGGACTCCTGGAACCCGGAGGCGCGGTCACTCAGGATGCGTTTGGGCGGCATATCGGGACCGATTCTCTCCCATTTGGCCGAACGCGACCGGCAAGGCTGAAATCAGGGCAGGTCAGACGGCGAGCAGGTGCCGTAGCGAATCCGCTGGCGGCGCCATGTGTAAGTGAAATGGATGGTCCCGTCCCGCGCCTCGATGATGGCCGGGTAGCTGTACTCTCCTGGGGCGGACTCCAGGACCGGACCCGTCGTCCAGCGGCGGCCCAGGGTGAGACTGGTGGCAAGATTCAGCGGGGTTCGGCCGGTCTGCGTGTGGTTGTAGATCAGCACCGTGCGGCCGTCTCGGAGGCGGACCGCATCCAGTCCGCTGTTGTTCTGCGGCAAATCGATGGGCTCCGCCGGGCCCCAGGTCAGACCCAGATCCGTGGAGACTGCCCGGACCACGCGATTGAGCCCCCGGCTGCGACAGAGCGCGATCACCTGCTCCCCATCCGTCACCAGGGCCGGCTGGATAATGCCGTACGGGTGGCCGGGCACCTGAATAGGCCCGTGCTTGGTCCAGGTCCGACCACCGTCTGGCGAGCGGTCGACCCACGACGCCCACGCCTGGTAGCTCTCATGGCTGCTGCCGCACAGGAGCACGCCACCCGGCATCTCGATCGGCTTGTTCTTCACCGGGCCCTGTACGCCGGCCGGAAGCAACTCCGGCTCCGTCCAACTGGTGCCGCCGTCACGGGAGCGCCGCAGGTAGGCCGACCATTCACGCGGACTGGAGCCCAATCGGTAGAACAAGAGAATCTCGCCATTCGCCCGGCGGTGCAGGACCGGATTCCAGCCGGGCACACCGGGAGGTGCGATCAACCGTGCCGCCCGAGACCACCGACCGCTGTCCCGGCGGGCCATCCAGATCCCCACATCCGCAGCACCTTCCTGGGTGCCGCCGAACCACGCGGCCAGGATCGAGCCGTCCTGAAGCTCAATTAAGGTAGAGGCATGGCAGGACGGGGTCGGTCCGTCGACAAAGACAAACTCTTGGTTGATCATGCTCGGTCCTCGCCCTCATGTTCGATCGTCGGCCGTCGATCATCGGCGGCCGATCGGCGGCGGCTGGTCGTCGTCAGCTTGCCTGCTGGGAACAAGTCGGCCGCCGCTACTGTCAGAAGTGAATCAGAAGGGATCCTGTCCCTAGAACTCAGCGCCGGATCCTGCCATTATCGCAAGGGTCCGGACGAAAGCGCGACTGTCCCCCCAGCCGCCAAATTGAACCGACTGCTCGTCTCGGCAACGCACCGCTCCATGCCCAACATCCACGAACTACTCGAACTCGCCATCCGCCACCGATCCTCGGACCTCCTCCTGAAGGCTGGCGCCCCACCCGCGCTCCGCATCGACGGCACCGTGGTGGTCACCAAGTTGCCCGCGCTGGATCCTGCCGCGCTCGAGGAACTGATCCAGTCGATTCTCTTCAGCGCGAGCAGGGATTACCTGCTCAACTTCCATCCGGCCATGCGCGAAGGTGCCGAGATCCCCGATTTCGCCGAGGAACAGTTCCGGCAGCTTGCGCAGCAGGAGGAAATCGATCTCGTTTTCACGGTGCCGAACCTCGTGCGCGTGCGGGCGAATCTCTTCCTGCAGCAGGGATCCGCGGCGGCGACTCTGCGCATCATCCCGCTGCGGCCGTTCTCGGTTGAGGAGCTCAACCTCCCCCCGATCCTTCGGGAGATGGCCGACGTCCGCCACGGACTGCTGCTGGTGACGGGGCCGACCGGGAGCGGCAAGAGCAGCACCCTGGCCGCGATGCTGGAGCACGTCAATATGACGCGCCACGGCAACATTGTCACCATCGAGGACCCGACAGAGTACGTCTTCGAAGACAAGCAATGCGTCATCTACCAGCGCGAGGTCGGGCGCGACACCCGATCCTTCGCCGCGGGCCTGCGCAGCGTGCTCCGCCAATCGCCGGATGTGGTGATGCTGGGGGAGATGCGCGATCCGGAAACGATGTCCACCGCGCTCGGCGCGGCAGAGATGGGGCATCTGGTGATGGCGTCGATCCATACCACCTCCGCCGCCGCCACCGTGGAGCGCATTGTCAACGCCTTCCAGCAGCACGAACGGGCCCAGGTGCGCAGCCAGCTTGCCAATGTGCTCACGGGCGTAGTGAGTCAGCGGCTGTTGCGCCGCTCACAGGGACCGGGCCGCGTCCCCGCCGTGGAGGTGATGATCAACACCCCCAGCATCAAGAAGAACATCGAGGAAGGCAACATCCAGGAGATGTACAATACGATCAGGGACGGGCGGCACTTCGGCATGAACACGATGAACCAGGCCCTGGAACGCCTCGCCCAGGCCAAGCTGATCTCCATCGAAGACGCGCTGAACAACGCCGGCAACATCACCGAACTCCGACAGCTCCTGCGGCAGGCGTAGCGCCGGGAGGCGCGATACCCGGCCAGCGTCCCCGGCGTTAGGGAGGTGGCGCCCCGCCCACCTACGCACCATGCCCGCAGCGACTACCCTCCTCGACCCCCCATTTCTCCGCAAGCTGGAGCAGCTCAGCCTCGTGAGCCGGAAGGTCTTCGCTGGGCAACTGAAGGGTGAGCGGCGCAGCAGCAAGCGCGGCACCTCCGTGGAGTTTGCCGACTACCGCAACTACGCCATCGGCGACGATCTTCGACGGATCGACTGGAACACATTCGCCCGGCTGGAGAAGCTCTTCCTGAAGCTGTTCGTCGAAGAGGAGGACCTCCACGTCTACCTCCTCGTTGATGCCAGCCAGTCGATGGCCCATGGCTCGCCGAGCAAGTTCGACTATGCGCGTCGCGTTTCCGCCGCCCTCGGCTACATCGGGTTGACCAATCTTGATCGCGTCGGCGCCACCATTCTCACGGATCGGATGCGGCTTCACATGCCGGCTGTGCGCGGGCGGCACCAGGTGTTTCCCTTCTTCCAGTTCCTGGAGAACGCGCCGTTGGGCGGTCGGACTTCGCTCGCGAAGAGCCTGCGTGAGTATTCCATCCGCACGCGCCAGCCCGGGCTGGCGATCTTGATCAGCGACTTCTTCGATCCGGATTGGGAGGCGGGGTTGAAGTCTCTCCTCCACCGGCGTTTCCAGGTAATGGCCATCCATGTCCTCGATCGCAGCGAGGTGCGTCCGGACATGGTTGGGGACCTGAAGCTGGTGGATTGCGAGACCGGCGAGGAGCGCGAGATCTCCATCAGCCCGGCTCTGCTTCGCGACTACCAGAAGGCGATCGACGGCTTTTGCGGGGGGATTCAGGCCACCTGTCACCGCTACGGTGCGGACTATCTGCAGGCCATCACCGACCAGCCGTTCGAGGACATCATCCTCAAGTACCTGCGTCGGCTGGGAGTCGTCGACTAGGAGACCGTCGTGCCGCCCTCCCGGATCCGCATCCTGCCGCCGGAAGTCACCGATCGCATCGCTGCGGGTGAGGTTGTCTCCCGCCCGGCGTCGGCGGTGAAGGAGCTGGTGGAGAACTCGCTGGACGCGGGTGCGCGACGGATCACCATCGAAATCGAGGCGGGCGGCAAGGACCTGCTGCGCGTGACGGATGACGGCTGCGGCATGACGGGCGACGAGGTGCTGCTGGCTGTGCAGCGGCACGCGACCAGCAAACTGACAACCGTGGAAGATCTGGACGCCATCCGCACACTCGGGTTCCGAGGGGAGGCGTTGCCGAGCATCGCCTCGGTCAGCGAGTTCGAGATCCTCTCTTGCGCGCTGGGTGCGTCAACGGGCACCCGGTTGATTGTCGATGCCGGTCGCATCACCCGACACGAGCCCGCAGCATCGCCCCCGGGAACCCGCGTCACGGCGCGTGCGCTCTTCAAGAACCTGCCTGTGCGACGGAACTTCCTGCGATCGGACCTGGCCGAAGCCGGTCAGGTAGCTGACTGGGTGCAGCGGCTGGCGCTGGCGCACCCGGCCGTCACCTTCCGCCTGACCCACAACGGGCGCGAAATGTTGCTCTGCCCAGGTAGCGAGGATGCCCTGAACTCCGTCGTCGCCGTGCTGGGGCGCACCGCTGCCCGCGAGATGCTGCGGATCCCGGCATTGCCAGCCGCGCCCAGCGCCGTCGGGGTGTCGGGATTCATCAGCCGCCCGACGTTTACGCGCGCCAATCGACAACTCCAATACTTCTACGTGAACGGGCGGTCTGTCCGCTCGCCCATCTATTTCGACGCCCTGGATCAGGCCTACAAGAGCAGCATGCCCTCGGGGCGCTTCCCGGCCGCCGTTGTGTTCCTCACCCTGGATCCGGCGCTGGTGGATGTGAACGTCCACCCCGCCAAGACGGAGGTGCGGTTCGTGGAAGAAGCCGTAGTGCGATCCGCACTGATTGATTCATTCCGGCGGACGCTGAGCTCGCTCGGCAGGACGGTGGATCCACCCGAACCGACGCGCCCGGCCGCACCTTCACCGCTGACACCCACCGCTGCGGCCGCCCTGCCCTTTGCCGACGCCGCGATCGCCGGCACGGCACCGGTCCGCCGACCCGTGCCTCCCGCACGGGAGGCGCAGGCCAACTCGGCCGCCGGCCGTGCGGAGGTGGGCCCGGGGCGTCGGCCCGAGCTCGCTTCGCCGCCGGTATTCACTCCGGCCCATCGCCGGCCGGAGCCGGCCTTGCCGGGGTTGGAGGCGCCCGATGCTCCGCCCGCCCGCTACCCCGCCACCCCCCCCGAAAGACCCGCATCGCTTGATGCCCCGACAGCGTTTCCGGTTCCCCCGGTGAACCCGTCGCCCCCCGCCGCTGACTCTTCACCGCTCGAGCTGCTGGGGCAGGCGCAAAACCTCTTCGTGCTGGCGGCGGACGAGGAGATGCTCTGGGTGATCGATCAGCATGTGGCGCACGAGCGCGTGTTGTTTGACCGGATGTTGGGCACGGGGCTGGTGGCCGAGGCGGCGCAGCGGCTGCTGCTGCCCCCGGTGCTTCGCCTCCCCGCCACCCAATCGCTGTTGCTGGCAGAGTATCGGGAGGATCTCGCCTTCCTCGGGTTCATCATCGAACCGTTTGGAGTCGACACCTGGCGGCTCACCGCCGCCCCACTGCCACTGGCAGACCAGGACGGCGAACGGCTGTTGCGAGATCTTGCGGAAAACCTGGCAGACAGAATCGCTGCCGGGGGCGATCGCCCGGCGCGTGAGGATCTGGCCGCGGATGCGGCCGGCCGATCATGCAAGCGAGCAGTGAAGGCGGGGCACCGCATGCACCGCACCGAGATGGAGGCACTCCTGGCCGAACTCCTCGCGACGGCTCAGCCCCACACGTGCCCGCACGGCCGACCGATCTCCTACCGCCTCTCCCGCGGGGAGATCGAGCGGCAGTTCAGCATCCACCCAGCG
>CAZSRZ010000054.1:0-33649 GCA_964609085.1 uncultured bacterium
TCGCCGTGATACTCGTCATCATTTTCTCGGAGTCTCGCGTGTCCCCTGCCGAACGAGCTTCAGTCGAACTGGTAGCCAACCCAGAAGGTGACCCGGCCGTCCGGGTGTTTCTGGATATTGGTGATGTGAACAGGCAGCCCGCCGCCGATCTGCGAGCGGCTGCTCGGCGTGGTGTACGGGGTGAAGCTGTCGTTTGACTTGCTCGGAAAGGGCACGGAATCGGCGAAGGCTCCTGGGCCTTCCGGTCCTTCGATCCCGTGCGACTCTTCCAGAATGGGCCGGTTCCCCACCACATGCCAGATGAGCAGACCCTCCGCAGGCATGTTCGCGTCGAACCCTGACTTGCGCCGGTTCTCCAGCAGGAGGTACTCCCGACCATCCTTCCGGATCAAAACCTTGTAGCACTCCCTGGTCGATCCCAGTATCGGCGACAGCACGAGCTTCTGCGGAACGGTGGGATCAATGACGGTTGGCTTGAGCCAGCCAAGCTGCTCCTTGCACCAGGCGCTCATGTGCTGGGGTCGGCCTGCGCCGAGCTGCTGGGACATGAGGCACCAATTCCCCAGCCCCTCGGAGCCGGGGCTCTCGGGCCGGGCATACAGGTCCGGCAAACCCAGCATGTGCCCGAACTCGTGGCAGAAGACGCTGATGTTGTTCATCACCGATCCGCCCTCCTGGCAAATGAAGTATGGCCAACGCTTGCCCTGATACGATACCGAGGACCGGTGTGGCCAGTAGAGCCCGCCCCGGTTGGTCCGAAATCGGTCCCCGGCGTAGATGAACATCACGCCATCGGTGTCGGCGAGGGCATCCTTCCCCTCACGAGCGACCAGCACGTCCAGCGCTTCCGTGAGCAGGGAGCGGCTGTTCGGGCCGGTGCCGCTACCCTGGGAGTAGTCCGCTCGGGGCTTGCTCACCTGGATCCAGTCGAACATCTTGCCCACTACCTTGAGCGCGCCGCAGGAGTTCTCGTGGTAGAAATCGGCCAGGCTGCCGTAGACGGGCTGGCCAGTGGCGCTGTTCTTCCCGGTGTAGGTGTCCCGGCTGAAGAACATCTCTTCCCAGTCTTTCCGCTCGACCTTGCCGTTGTGCTTGACGTCGGGGTATTCGATGCCGATCACTGCCAGCCGATAGGTGTCCTTCCGCCAATAGCCGCCGCCGATGCCTGCTGCCAGGGACCGGGCGTCATCGACAATCGGAGCCTGGAGCGTCACCGCCGCTTCCTGCTCTTTACCGTCCCGAACATATCGAAGAACGACGCGCTCTCCCGACTGACGACCGTTGATCGCCTCGCTGTACCGCTCTTGCGACTCAACGGGGACGTCTCCAACCTTCACGATGAGATCGCCGGTCTTGAGGCCGGCAGATTCCGCCGGCGATCCGGGAGTTACCTGGCGGATAATGAGACCCTTCTTCGCCATCTCTTCATCGAGCTGAACCCCGATAATCGGGCGCTGTCGGGCCAGAGTAAGTGGGCGGCTCACCGGTGCCACGTTGACGGCCACGTCCAGTGTCTTGCCCTTCCGCCGAGCCTGGATCAGCAATTGAGTGCCCGGTTGGGCACCGAGAATCGTCGTCCGGAGGGAGTCGGGGCCGTCGAGGGGCTTGCCGGCAACTTTGCGAATCTCGTCGCCCGGTTGCAGGCCAGCCGTCGAGGCCGGGGAGCCCGACGCCACCTCCCCGACGATCAGGCGGCCCCTGGAGTCGCGGGAGAGCAGCATCCCCACGTACCCGGGCTGCCGGCTACTCGCGCTGCCCCCCACCGTGGTGATCTGGACCTTTTCCGCAGTCTCCACCGTCCTGAAGGCAGTCAGGTCGGGGGGATCGGCTGCCATCGCCGCGCCCGCCACCAGAACTGTCGCGACCATGGCGGCGCTGAAACGTCGCCGGAAAGGTGATCGCCCGCTATTGATCGTCATTGCTTCGACCTCGCTCGTCCTCGACCGCAGCGCGGCCGACCAGGTGTGGAAATCGCACTCGGTGCAACACCCCGAGTGCTAAGACGTGCACCGTTCACCGGGGTGAGCCCGCTGACCGCTGGGGCGGGGCGACCACCCTGAAGAGCGCGCTCTCGCCCACGCGGTGCACTTCCCGCAGCCAGGGTTCACGCTCCAGGGGCAACGCCGCCCGCGGGTACCGCCCCTGCCGCCCCATACTCTCCGAGGATATTCTCTCATTGGGGCCGAGGAATACGTAATCGATGCGGTGTTCGAGCAAGAAGCGCAGCCGGGCCTCCCCCGACCAGGGCCCGTAGTAGAACCGAACGGCATCCCCCACCTTGTCGGCGAAGCCGGGAGTTTCGCCCCAATGGCCCGCCCAAACGGCTCTGCCGCTGTATGCGGGAGCCAGCGAGCCGTTCAGCGGGAAGGTGATCAGCGCCGCCCCATCCGGTGTGTTCTTCCCCATCCATTCCCAACACGCCAGGTCCGAGGCCAGCCAGTAGACGGGATGGATGCCCGTGCTGGTCTTACCGGTGCGCACAGCAACGCTGACATCGCGGAGCAGCCAGCGGATGTTCGATAGCGGCAGGACAATCAGGATAGCAAGGGCCACGACCCGCTTCCGGTCCGCAAACCGCGTCCAGCCCACCCAGGGGGACGTCGCCCGCAAGGGGGCTCCCGCCGGACCCCCTATCCACTCCGCGAGCGCCAGACCCGCCGCCACCGCCAGTGGAACGTGGATCCCCATCACCAGCTTCCGTTGGAACGCGAAGGGTAGGTAGATGACTGCGGCTCCGGCCAGTGACCATGCCGCCAGCATCAGCATGTGTGGTCTCAGGGGAGCACGCTCCGCCTGGTGTCTCGCCTCCCCTCCGGATCCGACCTTGCGGATGCCTACGAGGATGACGATCCACGTCAGGAGGGGGAGCCCGACCATTACCGGCCACGCTCCCCGCTCCTGCGCGATGCCGACGACGACGACCATCCACCCCAGGTGAATCAGACCCTGGACGAACCGCGTGGAGTGGCGTTGGGCATCCCCCGGCCAGAGCTGCCGGCACTGCCACCAGAGGGCCAGTGGGATCAGTAGGCCATACCCCAGAAGGAAGAGATGGGGATGCGGGGAGAGCGTAGCCGTGTCCGCGCGGGCGCGGAAAACGGGTTCGGCAAGGTAGAGCCAGGCCATGTACGCCACCGAGGGCAGGGCCACCGTCGCGGCCATCACCGCGGACGCAATTGCTCTTCCCGGAACCCGACCCTCCACGACCCACCTCCCGCCGAGGTAGGCAGCCCAGGCGAAGGCGAGATGGATCACGTCGTAGGAATGCACATTGCCCAGGACCAATCCGCAGACCCCAGCACCCACTGACCAGCGAAACCCGTGTCGCTCCGACGCCATCAGGCAGAGCACGACACCCAACATCAGCGTCAACGAAACCGAGAACAGCCCGTTCACGTAAAGGCTGGGGAACATCAGCGCTTCCGGCTGCCAGACGTCGATCGGCTCCCGCTGGGTCACCTGGTCCCCCCAGAAGAGCCACCCCAGGCCCGCCGAGAGAGCCACCACGACGAGGACCCATCGCCGGGCACGGATATCGGGGGTGAACCAGGCACCTAGCCGATACACCAGTAACAACGCCACCCACCCAAACAACACCCGGGCGGCGTGGTAGACCAACGGGATCCCCAGCCCGGTCCATGCGCAGAATCGGCCGAGCAGATAGAAGAAGAGCTGAAAGTAGACTCCCCGCTGTGGTTCTGTGGTGAAGAGGTTGCGGAACAAGAGCTTGCCGTCCGCCCCCTGACGCATCCAGGCGAAGTAGACACCGTGATCGTCCGAGTTGAACAGGATGCCGGGAAACCGCCCGTCGCCCGGCGTCCACAGGCTCAGCAAGAGGTACGGCAGGCACGTGACCGCAACCACGAGGAACGCAATCCCTCCGGCGGTCCGCCACTCGCCCTTGTTGACAGCGGCCTGATTCTCTACTGGCTCGACGTTGGACATGCTGAGTTCGCGCTTCCGCGCCGATGATCGAACGAACCGTTACCTCGCTCCAGGAGCAGCGCCGCTTGCCGCACGGTCCTGCCGACTATAAACTGTCGCTTGAGCGGGCGGCAGGGTCAAGCCCGGGCAGGGCCGGGCAGGGATGGAGCACATGGAGAATCCGGACGGGCTGATCGCGCTGGAGACAGTGCCGTCGGAGATGATCGAAGAGCTGCAGTCTGTCGCCATCCGCTTCGCGGGCGACTCCGGTGATGGCATGCAGCTCACCGGGACTCAGCTCACCAACACGTCTGCGGTGATGGGGAACGACGTCAGCACGATGCCGGACTTCCCTGCCGAGATCCGGGCACCCGCCGGCACCATCCCAGGGGTCTCCGGCTTCCAACTGCACTTCGCGAGTTCGGAGATCAACACCCCCGGCGACGCGCCGCAGGTGTTGGTGGCGATGAACCCCGCCGCCCTGAAGGCCAACCTCCACGACGTGGAACTCGGCGGCACGATCATCGTGAACTCCGATGAATTCACCGCCGGGAACCTGAAGAAGGCCAACTACACGGTCAATCCCCTTGAGGATGATTCACTGCGTGGCTTCCGTCTGATCCGCGTCCCGCTGACCACTCTCAACCGGGCTGCTCTGGCGGGGGTCTCCGGCCTGGGCACCAAAGAGAAGGACCGCTGCAAGAATTTCTTCGCCCTTGGCCTCTCCTTCTGGATGTACGACCGCAGCCTGGAAACCAGCCTGCACTGGATCCAGGACAAGTTCGGGCGGAAGCCGGAGGTCGCCCAGGCCAACACCCTGGCGCTGAAGGCGGGGTACCACTACGGCGAGACGGTGGAGGAGTTCCGCACGCGCTACCGGGTCCGGCCTTTCCGCAGCCGCCCGGGCACCTACCGCAAGATCACCGGGAATGAAGCCGCCGCGCTGGGATTTGTGACGGCTGCCCATCTCGCGGGACGCCCCCTCTTCTACGGCAGCTATCCGATCACGCCGGCGTCGGACATCCTCCACGAACTCGCCGCACTGAAGCACTTCGACGTGCGGACGTTCCAGGCCGAGGACGAAATCGCCGCCATCGGTGCCGCCATCGGTGCTGCCTACGCCGGCGCTTTCGCCCTCTCGGGCACCAGCGGTCCCGGCATTTGCCTCAAAAGCGAAGCCATGAACCTCGCCGTGATGACTGAGTTGCCCCTGGTCGTAGCGGACATCCAGCGGGGAGGGCCGAGCACCGGGCTGCCGACGAAGACGGAGCAGGCCGACCTCCTGCAGGTGTTGTTCGGGCGAAATGGAGAGAGCCCCGTGGCGGTCGTCGCCCCCTGCACTCCGGGAGACTGCTTCGTCATGGCGCAGGAAGCCTTTCGGCTCGCGACCCGCGCCATGACCCCTGTGGTCTTTCTGTCGGACGGCTACCTGGCCAACAGTTCGGAGCCATGGCGGATTCCGGACAGCTCCGAGCTCACCCCGATTGAGGTGAAGTTCCGGACAGACCCGGAGGGATTTGCCCCCTACGTTCGCGACGAGGATACGCTGGCCAGGCCCTGGGCAGTCCCGGGGACCCCTGGCCTGGAGCACCGCATCGGCGGCCTCGAGAAGCAGGACGGCACGGGTGGGGTCAGCTACTCGCCGACCGACCACGACCACATGGTCCGCCTCCGGGCCGAGAAGATCCGCCGTCTGCAGAGCGCAATCCCGGAGCAGACGGTGTTCGGCCCTGATGAGGGCGACCTGCTGGTGGTGGGTTGGGGCGGCACCTACGGCGCCATCCATTCCGCCGTGGCGGCGGCGCAGTCTCGCGGATACTCCGTGGCCCACGCGCACATCCGATACCTGAACCCCTTCCCGCGCAATCTCCTGGCAGTGCTGCAGCGCTACAGGCAGGTGCTCGTGGCGGAGTTGAATCTCGGCCAGCTCTCCCTCCTGATCGGCGGCAAGCTCGGAGTCAAGACGCTGCAGCTCAATAAGGTCCAGGGCCGGCCGTTCATGATCTTCGAAGTGCTGCAGCACATCGAAGGCCTGCTGAGCGGCGGTGTTGTGCGAGTGGATGAGGCGCCGACGCGCCCGCGAGGAGTTGACCTGTCATGAGTGAAGTCCAACCGGCAACCTCGGACCAACCCCTCACCCGGAAGGATCTGGCGACCAACCAGGACGTGCGCTGGTGCCCGGGCTGTGGCGATTACGCGATCCTCGCCACGGTCCAGAAACTGCTGGCCGACCTGCAGGTGCGCCGGGAGAACGTGGTGTTCGTCTCGGGCATCGGTTGCTCCAGCCGATTCCCTTACTACATGAACACGTACGGCGTTCACACCATCCACGGCCGCGCCCCCACCATCGCGACGGGGATCAGCGTGGTCCGGCCGGATCTGGACCTGTGGCTGATCACGGGCGACGGAGACGCCCTCTCGATCGGTGGAAACCACTTCATCCACTGCCTCCGTCGGAACATCAACGTGCGGATGCTGTTGTTCAACAACCGCATTTATGGGCTGACCAAGGGGCAGTACTCCCCCACCTCACTGCCGGGGCACAAGACCAAGTCTTCCCCGCTGGGCTCGGTTGAGCAGGCTCTGAACCCCATCAGTGTTGCCCTGGGCGCTGAGGCGTCGTTCATCGCCCGCAGCATTGACGTCAATGCCCGGCACCTCGCCGGTGTATTGCGTGAAGCCGCAGACCACCGTGGCACCGCCTTCGTCGAGATCTACCAGAACTGCAACATCTTCAACGACCACGCCTTCGACACGCTCACCGAGTCCGCCGTGCGCGAGGACCATATGCTGCTGCTGGAGCATGGCGCGCCGATGGTCTTCGGTAAGGCTCGGGATCGGGGCATCCGGCTGCGAGGGCTGACTCCGGAAGTTGTCCAACTCGGAGATGGGATCACGGAAGGCGACTTGCTGGTGCATGACGCCCATTCCCCAGACCCAACCCTGGCCTGGATCCTGAGCCGAATGGGACCGCCGCACTTCCCCACCCCATTGGGGGTGTTCCGGTCCGTGCAGCGACCGACGTATGCGGATGCTCTGCTGGCCCAGATGGAGGAAGCGCGCAGCCGGCGCGGCCCGGGCGATCTCCAGAAGCTCTACCGCAACACCGACACCTGGATCGTGGAGGATGAGCCCGAGGGGGCCGGCCTCGTCGGCGCAGGCGTCAACGGCGGTGCGGGGTCCCATCACTGAGCCAGACCGGCACCCGGATGACGGAGCGTAGATGACCTCACAACCCCGAACCAAGGGACAGATCGAGTCGGAGATCAGCGACGCGATGGCGAAGCTGCAGCGGGAGCGCACCGGTCGCGGTCCAACCCAGACCCACACGTATATCCTGGAGGACATGGTGCTGGTTCGGATGCAGGAGGTGCTGACACCCGCCGAGCGGCAGCTCACCGGCAAGCCGTACGGTCAGAGCCTGGTGAAGCAGTTCCATCAACAGATGCACGAGATCGCTCGGCACGACCTGGAAGCCATCATCGAGTCTCACACCGGGTGTCGCGTGGCCAGCATCCACAGTGACGTGAGCACGAAGACGGGGGAGCAGATGTCGCTCTTTGTGCTGGACCGGAACCTCGAGTGCACGGTGCCCCGCCGCCACGAGACGCGCTCGCACTAACCCGCACCACGGCGCGATCGCGGCGCTACCCCGGTCCGGAATGCGCGAGTTGGTCGGACTCGTGCCCCGTCAGCATCAGCCAAGCACACCGGTCCACCACCTCCTGCGGGAGAGCGGCCAGCCGGCGGCGCACTCTCGCCGCATCTGCGGCCTCGCGACGTCGGAACACGACGAAGCGATAGTCGTGGCGGAGGACCGGCGGGACAGCCGTGCTGGCGAATGTGGCAACTGGCCGGTAGGTTGCAACGAACTCCAGCCGCTGTTGCACCGTGTTCCATAGCCGGACGCGACTGTTGATGGTGGTGTTCCGGAGCAGGTAGCCTGGACGCTCGACGATCCACGCGGGCCGGAAACGGCTCACCATCTCGCCGAACCACCCCGCGCCGCGGCGATTGAGGGGGACCATTTCGGGCGAGACCAGCCCGACCTCGTCCAGGAGCCGCCGTTGGGAGAAATAGCCGATGTACCCGATCGGCTCCACGGCAACCCGTTCCTCGGTCCGCACTACCCGGTTCAGGTAGAGCCCGATCTCCCGCCGGACCGATCCCTCTGCCCGCTGCACCTGCATCTGCCGGCCAGTGACCCACTGAAGCCATCCCACCAGCCCCACGGCCAGGACGGCTGGGATCGCACACTCCCAGGAAAGCCGTTTCAGCCTGGGGAGGGCGTCCGCCAGCCGAGGTGCGCCGAGAGCGGCGAGCACCAGGGCCGGGAGAACAAGGAGAGGAAAGTACCATGGGAAAAGC
Source organism: uncultured bacterium (assembly GCA_964609085.1). Lineage (GTDB taxonomy): Bacteria > Armatimonadota > SYMT01 > SYMT01 > SYMT01 > JANPLG01. Next base: position 8,293 of record CAZSRZ010000054.1, read on the forward strand.
AGCGTCTTCGGCAAGACCAGGTAGAGCCACCAGAGGCCGAGCAACGCAGGCATGCACCGAAGTGCCGGCGATTTCCATGCGGAGCCAACTCCCGCGACGAGCATGGGGAGCACGACCATGTTGGTGACGACCCGACCCCATGGTCCCCGGATCGGCATCACCTGCGCCAGCGTGTCGATAAAGTTCGGCAACATGCTGGGGCGATGAAGATTGTAGGCGGCCGCCTTGGCCGGGATGCTGTGGGGCACGATGCTGCCGTAATACCCAAGCGCAAAGATGAGCCACGGTGCGACCATTGCTGCGGCGATGGTCGCGGGCAGCCACGGGAACCTGCGGTGCCGGACCCATCGGGATATCAACAACACCACGGCGGCGATCAGGCCATCCGGCCGCGTGAGCATCAGCAGCCCCAGGCCACTGCCTAACCAATGCGGTCGGTCATCCGTCTCCCCCTGCACGGCGATCGACATGAACAGGAGAGCCAGGCTCGTTTCCATGCCCGAGATGGTGATGGGGGCGATCAGCGGCGAGATGCCGAAGAGGATCGCCATCACACACGGCGCCAGCTTCCCCGCGGTTTGCCTGTGCGTCCAGGTGAGCCACAGCCAAAGTGTGGCCGCGTCCGCAGCGACAGCCATCGCGCGGCCCGTCTCCACGGCGGGCATCCCCGCCCAGGAGAATCCGGCAAGCATCAGGACGTAAAGCGGCGTGGACGCACCGAAGACCCGCTCACCCGGATTGAAGACCAGGCCGTGCCCTTGCGCCAGGTTCTCGGCGTAGCGCAGGCTGATCAACGAGTCTTCGTAACGGATGTTCGTCAGAGCCAGCAGCAGCAGCCGAACGCCGATCGTCAGCAGGATGGCCGCGACGATGAACCGGCGGTCCGACTCGGCGGGGTGGGATGCGGCGATGGAGGCAGGGGTGTCGATCATGCAGGCCTGCCGGGGCTGCCCGGCCGCGCCAGCATAACAGGGCCGCGCCCGCGCTTACAGGTGCGATCAGCGGCGCATGCCGCGCCGCCAGAACAGCACGATTCCCACCGCGGTGAACGCGGCCAATCCGATCAGTGCGGACCAGCGAACCTGGCTGGCCTGCGCCTCGCCCAGCAGTTCAAAGACGGTGCCCTGCAGTTGAAAGACAGAGATAACCGCCAACAAGACGGCGATGCACATCTGCCCGCCATCTCGACGTTCGTCCCAGGCGTTACTGATCCGGGCGTCCAACTGTCCCAGCCTCGCGACTGCGGCCGTCCGCCGATCTTCCGATCCGCGCTCCTCGGCGCCGCGGGCGAAGAGCAGCCGCTCGGAACGGTAGTTGAACACGTTTGGGAGAAACAACCCGTTGAGGCAGTCATCGGCCTCGGCGTGCGCCGCCTGCAGATCCCGCAGCCGGGCTTTTCGAGCGGACAGGGCGGCATCCATCACTCGCTCCGCTTGGTCGACGACGGCCTCGTTGTGCAGCAGGGCCGCATGCGGGATGAGCAGGTAGGGGCTCACGCCGATGCTGTCGGCACACTCGGTCATCGCGCGGTCCTCGTCCGAAAACGCGGTGAGCGTGCAGCGATGCACGCGAATCATTCCGTCGCCCTCGGGCACCGTCGGCTCAAGGATGTCCCGGATTTCGTCCGCGTCCAGATGATTGAAATCGAAGATGCCGGAGACGATGCCGCACACCGCCATCAGTGCGCGGGCTTCCGGCGTCTCTTCATCCACCCACCGGCCCAACTCGCTGGCATCGACGGCGCTAGCGTCGACGGGGCGAGCCTCCGAGAGGAGGTCGGACAGTGTCCGACCGGGCACGACCTCCCCCGGCTCAACGATTTGCAATGTACCCGCGCGCGGCGGAAGAACGCACCGTGCCGGCGGGTGCACGTTCCGGAGGACGGCGGCCAACGGCACCTCGACGCCGCCGAGCTCGAATCGCGTATCGGCGGCCAGCGTCGTTGCCTCCGTCCGTCCGTCGTAGAGATGGACGAGCTTGATCAAGTCCAGCTCGGAGAAGTGCTCTCCAGCCGCGGGAGTGATGGTGAGGTGCCAGATCCGAATGCCCGAGCGCAGGAACCGAGTGGAGGTGAGGATCAGGTTCACCGGCCGGCGTGGATTCGGGCAGCTCAGGGTGACGGACCGCCCCTCTGACTGGTAATGGACCTGATCGGGAAACAAGACCGCACCCGGAACGATGCCGTGCGTCTCACACTGGCTGCCGAAGGGCGGGTGATCCTGAAAGCGATAGGAGAGCAGGTCCAACTCCATCGAGCGCATCACCGGACAGTTGGGGTAGTCCGCTGACCAGCCGGCATCCCCCGCCGGCTCCACGAAGTGCAGGCAGACGGCAGCGCTCCGCAGGCGCAGGGCAGGTGCCTCAAGATGTGTCTCGTGGGATGTTGTCACCGCTCTGCCAATTCACGCAGCCTGAGCCCGGACCGCAGGTGCTCATCCATGCGACCCCAGTCAGGGTCGTTGTCGACGTCAGTTACGCCCAGCGCTCCGTAGTACTCGCGCAGGAAGTCGCGAACCACCTCTCGCGTCAGGCTGGGGAGCACTGGTGCCTGAAAGGCCACCAGAAGCAGATGGTGTGCCCGCCCGCCACCGCAGAGATCCGGCTGCACGTAGGGCAGATCGACCCACAGGCCGCCCAGTCGCGCCATGGCGGCAAGCCTGTCGCGCGGATCTATGGCCGACCGTCCTTGCTGAAACAGCGTGGGGTCCTCGCATTCGGCAAACACGGCCGCCAGTGACCGGCCCCGCGCCGACGCAACGTCCTCGAGGGTGTCCACGGCGGCGGTCACGAGCTGCCTCGCCAGTCCCCGCCGTCGGTGTTCGGGGGCGACGGCCAGGTAGCCGAGTAGACCGCAGCGAGAGCGAGGATAGTACTCAAAGAGCAAGCCGCCGGCCGTGAGGCCAGGGTCGCCCGGAGCGACGAGCAGATGCATCTCCGGGAGGTCGGGCGAGCCCGGCTCCCAGAGGCGCTCCGGCCAGGCGGCGGGATCGTCCCGTTCGCTTGGCTCCGTAAAGCAGTCATCGTAAAGCCGGACGAACGCGGCCAGGAGAGCCGGATCGGCCGAGAACCGGAGATCGACGATCCCCGAGGACGTCCCCTCAGAAGCCGGTGAGGCGGCGGGGCCCGCACGCCTGACTGATGCCCGCACCTATCGCTTCCCGCCAGGCTTGACGACCGCCGGGAGGACGAACGCCGCTGTAGGATCAGCTTCCGGGGCGACCGGCTGCGCGGGCTCGCGGGTCTCCAGCCCTTCTTTCAGGAGTTGGGCGGCGAGCACGGTTTGCAGCACGTTGGCGATCTGACCGGTCACCCCCTCGGCGGCGTTGCCCCCAGCGATGTTGATGATCCGGGCCTGCGCCAGCGCCCCGGCAATGGAGGGAGCGATCTGCGGCAGCATCTCAAGCTGGCGCAACTTCAAGTAGGCTTCCCCGCCAAGCGCGATGGCTTCATTAACCTTGCGAATCGCCTCCGCCTGCGCATCGGCGAGCAGCCGGGTGCGTTCTGCTTCCCCCTGGGCGGTCGTCACCAGACGCACGCGCTCCGCCTCCGCCTTCCCCCGAGCCTCTACGGTGGCACGTTCGGCGTCCGCGGTCGCCTGGGCGATCTGCGTCGCCTTCAACTCCGAGTGACGCTGGACGGCGAGGGCATCCTGTTTGAGAGCCTCCGCCTGCGCAACCTGCGCCGCGTTTTCGGCCCGACGTCGCTCCAGCTCCCGTTCCTTGTCCGAGATCTGCTGCATCGCCGTGAGTCGGGCCTCCTGAGAGCGCCGCTCCTGCTCCGCCTGCACGATATCCGCATTCGCTTTCGCCTCAACGGCGCTCTGCCGCCGCCGCGCCTCAGCCACCTCGGAGTTCACGACTTTGATGTTGAGTGACTTGAAGGTGAGCCCGAGGTCGTGCAACTCGCGGGAACACTGGCGCTTGATGATGATCGCGAGAGGATCTTCGTCTTCGTCTTCCACCACGCTCCGGCGCACGAGGCCCGGGACTTCCTGGAGAGGCGCAAGCTCCATGCCGACCGCGTCATCCTTGGGGATGTCGGTGGCCGCACTGAACAACTGATCGTGCTTCAGCAGGTTGACGGCTCGTCGTCCGGCGGATGTCAGGAGGTCGGTCAAGGTCCCCAGTTGTTCTTGTGCACTCTTGGAGAAGAACCTGTTGGCGGCCGTGAGGATCATCTCACTGGTGTCGCCCACGGCGACGATTGCTGACGCCTGCACGTTGACCTTAATCGGTCGCGGTATCCCCACGGCGTCCCTATCCGCCGTCTGATCGGTGATGTCGAGGTCGATATTAATCGCCTGCGACGGGATCGATGCCGGCGTGGTCAGCAAGGGGACTTCGATGGCCTTGCCCGGTCCCTTGTAGATCTTGTTGCTTCCGCCGTACCAGGAGACGATTCGAATCACGCCGGCTGGGACGGTGGTGATGAATCGGCTGATGATGATAGGTAGAAGGACGACAGCCACAAAGAGGCCGCCCACAATAATGTAAGTGTCCATCCGGAACTTCCTTTCGATGAGCTGCCCCGAGTTGCAGCTAGGCGCGCGAGACTCGGCAGCTATTCGTGTGGGGATCCACTTCTTCTATCAACAGCCGGTCGCCCCGATGGACACGCTCCCCCCGTCCGATCAGCTCGGGCGTGAGGCGGGCGAGCACATCCTCGGTGTGGCCGTCGATCAACACTCGAACCAGGCCTTCGCCCCGGTCGTTGAAGCCGGTCGCGGCCTCGACTTCCTGCATCAGACAGGACTCCAGATTGCCCGCCGGGCGGCTCGCGAACCGGAACACCAGGTTCCAGATCGGCTTGACGATCGCCGTATTGAATACCCAGGCACCACCGATCGCCGTCGCAATGGTCACCGGCTCCGGTAGGGCGAGGAGGCGACCCACCATCCCCGTGGCACCGGCCCCGATGAGCCAACTGGACCAGTTGAGCGGCGACAGCAGCGGCATCAGCCAGACCAGCATCGCCATCCCGCCGGCAGCGGAGACATTCGCGTCGCCGTCACCCTGCGAGTCGGCATCAGCGTTGGCATTGGCGTCGCCATCCGCATGCGTATTGGCGCCCGTGGTCGGGCCGTGCCCGTGGGCCGACATGGGTGCGTGCGAGGCCGCGGGCGCGTGGCCGTGAGCGTCCAGATGCGTTCCGCCGTGGTGGCCGTGGGCGTGGGAATGCCCGTGTCCGTGAGACTGCGAGCCGTGCCCGTGCATCGCCCCCAATGCCGCCATCACAGCGAGCCCAAGGAGCCCGACGAGGAACATCACCAGGTAGATCGAGATCCCCACGCGTGCCACGCTCCACGTGGCGCGGATGCCACCCGTCCACCGAGGGCGCACCGACGCACCCACGGACCGACTCGGCGCTCCATCAGGCAGTTCCCCGCGGACCCGCGAAGATCCTCATTCGGCGCTGCACGGGGCAGCCGCCCCCACTTCGGATGCGCGGATCCGAAACCCATGGAGGAACTCAGCGGCAGGCTATCCCACCAACTCCGGCATTGGTTCGCGGATGTCGAGCAACTGAGTCGGCCGCCCGGTGGTATCCTGCAGCAGGGTCGACTCGGGGTTGATGCCCATGTTGTGGTAGATGGTGGCGACGATCTCCTGCACCATCACGGGACGTTCGTCCGCCGTCTCGCCCAGTCGATTCGTAGAACCGATCACCTGGCCGGTTTTCATTCCGCCTCCGGCCATGATGGCACAGCTTACCTGCGGCCAGTGGTCACGGCCGGCGTCCTTGTTGATCTTGGGGGTGCGGCCGAATTCGCCCCAGGCGATCACCGTAACGTCGTCCAGCATGCCGCGGTCGTTCAGGTCCTCCACCAGAGCGGAGAGGGACTGATCCAGCTTAGAACCGTGGTCCCGCACCAGGCCAAAGTTGTCGCCGTGGCTGTCCCATCTTCCATAGGAGAGGGTGACACAGCGTGCGCCCGCCTCGACCAACCGCCGGGCGACGAGCAGATGTTCATTCGCCGTCGGCGCCCCATCGTACTGGAACTTGTAGGGCTTTCCGTCACCGTAACGCTCACGAACCTTTGCGGGCTCCTTGCTCACGTCCAGCGCCTCAGCGAGTCGGCTGGAGGTGAGCAACTCGAAGGCGGCCTGAGCGGAGGCGCAGTAGTCCCGCACTCCCATTTCCGCATCCAGGTCCCGACGCTTCGCATCCAGGATGGAGAGCATTCTCCTGCGGTCACGCAGCCGGTCGGGGCTGATGTTCTTGAGCTCAATGACATCCCGGCCCTTGCCTTCGCCGGTCTGGTTCGGACGGTACGGGCCGTATGCAGAGCCCAGAAACCCGGCGCTGCCGGGTTCGGACCAGGGGGAGTGCTGGGTGGGACCCGAAAGAGCCACACTCACGGGGATGGCGCGGTCGACCGGGCCCAACACGCGAGCGGCCACCGGACCGATGGCGGGGTATCCGCCCTGTCCGGCCAGCGCCCGCCGGGGCCACCCCGACATGCACTGATAGCCATCGTGATCGCCGGCGTTGCCGGTGACCGACCGGATGAAGGCGAACTTGTCCGCCATCCCGGCAATCCGCGGGAAGACTTCTCCGATCTCGATGCCGGGCACCTTGGTGCCGATCGCTTTGAACTCGCCGCGGATGTCGGCGGGCGCATCGGTCTTGATGTCCCACATGTCCTGGTGCGGGGGGCCGCCGCCGAGGAAGATGTTGATCACGGCCTTGTGGGACGAACGAATCCCCTGGGCCGCCTCAGCTCGCAGCACATCGGTCAGGGAGAGGCCCGCGATGCCCGCGAACGTGAACCCACCTACCTGCAGGAAGCTCCTCCGGGAGATCCCATCGCAGTACCGAGAACTCTGTCCAAGCAGTGTCAGCATCGTTCCACAACCTCGCCCGAGCCCGTGAGTTCGAGCCCAGTATCTACGACATGTAGTATCGGCCCAGGTTACGCACGGAACACGCCGCCCGTACTGCAAGTTAGTTGGTGCGCGCTGCTCCGTTCAGCACCTGACGCAGGCTGCGGATGTCGCTGAGGAGGTCGGGGACCTGGTGTGGGGCACCCACCGGCTTCCCCAACTCCGCTTCGATGATGGGCCACCAGCCGTACTCCTCGATCTGCGATAGGTCGAAGAGCATGATGCCCTGGCTGTTCTCCCGGGCACAGCGGATGGCTCCGCGGAAGGATTCCGCCGAGCCGCGGTAGTCCTGCACGTAGATTCCCGCGTAGAAAAACGCCTGGTCACCGATCGCGGAACGGGAGCGCTCGGCGGCCGCCTGGACGGTGTATTCCTCGTTCAGCCCAGCCTGTTTCGCCTGGTCCCGCGTGGCTACCGGATGGTAACACCCGGTGGTAAGCCAGTCGAGGACAGCCGCGTAGCCCGTGGTTGGATAGGTGGGCGTCGCCCATTCAAACTCGGGGCGGTAGGCTTCCGAGGCCCAATTGACTCCCACCTGGTAGTAGGTGGGGTACCACGAGCCGACGTAGGCGGCGATCTCGGTGCCGGGGCGTCGTGCCCGGACGCGTCTCGCGGCATCCTCAAGCCAGGTCCGGATGTTGCGGGCGCGCCACTCCAGCCACTGCTTGTAGTAGGCGCCGGGCAATATCGGGCGGTTGGGCGTCGGATCGATAGAGTAGACATCACCGGGAAACCGATTGAGCCGGCCGCCGACATGTTCTTCGAATTTTTGCCTGGTGAGCGGGCCGAAGTCGGATTGAATCCCCGCGTAGCGCATCCGGTCGAAGACGATTCCATCGACCGGGTATTTTCCGGCAATCTCCTCTGCCACCCGCCACTGGCTCTCTCGCCACGTCGGGTCCGCGGGGTTGACGAATGCTGCCACCGGCTCGGACGGTGCCTCGGCGATCGGAACAAGCCGGTCGTTGCCCCACCAGGACAACATATCCCCCACCCGGATCGAGCGCAGGATCCAGGCGGCGCCGGGGCCTTTCCCTACAATGAGGTAGCCGTCCCGAGGCACGGGAACCCCACCGGGAGGCGCCAGCCCGCCATCCACCACAGCGTCCACCCGGTCCGCCTGCACTCGGGCGAACGCCTCTCCCGGCGCCACCATCCGTGGCTGACGATAGCTGGAATCGTAGAGACAGAGGTCGTCGACGATGGCGCGGTTCTCGCCCAGTGCCAGCCGACGTCGTTCGCCCCTGGGCGTCACGACGGTACGCTCGATGTCGTAGATCACGGACTGGTCTTCGATCCTGGACAGCACGGGCCCCTGCCCGACCAGCTTATGTCCGGCGCTAAACACGTTGACCGCGGCACAGACGGTAAGCCCCCGGCGATGTCCTTCCTCCAGCGCGACCTGCAACAGATCGTGCTCCGCCGGGTAGGCGAAGCCTTTCCACTCCTTGAGCCGGGGAGCGGCTTCTCCCACGTAGAGGATCTCGCCCGAGAGTGGCTTCACGTCCACCACCACCGTGTTGAAACCGGCCCGCGCGCTCTTCTCCATCACGGCCGCAACGCCTTCCCGCGTGGAGAGGCGTTCCAGGTTGGCGGTCGCGTCCAGCCAGAGCACCCTCCCTTCGACGCCTCGGCGACGGACCAGCGCCTGGGCGACGCCGTCCATTGACGGGGATGGCAGGTCCGCGGCTTCGACGAGGCCGGTCGCGGCGAGGGCGATCGCCAGGGCAGCGGCGAGCCGAGGAATACAGCGAGAGCGAAACACGGGATACCCTACCCCAAATCAGCGCGCTTGGGCCTGCGCGGGCTGCGATCGCAGGATGGCGTCGAGGATCGCGTCGCCCCAGGCGCCCTCGGCTCGAATCTCAATGTCACGCCGCTCGTCTCCCCCATCCCTGAATCGGACCAGCAGGTGACGTGTCGGCCAACTTTCGGCCAGCCGCTCGGGCCACTCGACCAGGAGGACGCCATTGCTCGCCCGGATCTCCTCCCAGCCCAGGTCCTCCGCGTCGCCCGGGTGACGCAGCCGGTACAGGTCCATGTGCCAGACGGGGACGCGGCCCGCGTACTCGTGAGCCAGAGCAAAAGTCGGGCTGCACACAGGTTCCGTCACCCCGAGCGCCTCGCCGATGCCCTGGGCCATGACCGTCTTCCCCATCCCCAGGTCACCGGAGAGCAGCACGACATCCCCACCGCGCAGTACGCCGCCGATGGCCCGGCCGATTGCCCTAGTCGCCTCGGGATCGGCCGAGCCGATCAACAGATGCGCCACAGTACGTGCTTCCTCCACGGCGTCGGAAGTAAACATCACCTCCGGCGACGAACCTCCCATGCACCACGACCGAAGAATCTCATCATGCCCGCCACCGCCACAGCAACTCAGGCTCCCCTACTCCGGATGACCGGCATCAGCAAGCGCTATCCGGGTGTCGTCGCCCTGAGCGACGTCCACTTTGAACTGCTGGAGGGAGAGGTCCACGCGCTCGTGGGTGAGAACGGCGCCGGGAAATCCACCCTGATGAAGATCCTGGCTGGGGCCGTTAGCCGGAACTCGGGGGAGATCGAAGTCCGGGGAAAGCCGGCGACAATCGACAATCCCCACGCAGCGATGGACCTGGGGATCAACATCATCTACCAGGAATTCAACCTCGTCCCGCACCTCAGCGCAGCGGAGAACATCTTTCTCGGTCGCGAGCCAGGTTCCGCCATCCCGGGTTTCATCAATTTCAGGCGCCTCTACGGCGATGCCCAGGCGCTGATGGACTCGCTGGGGGTCGCCGTCGATGTGCGGACCGAGGTCAGCAGGCTTTCCGTTGCGCAGCAACAGATGGTGGAGATCGCGAAAGCCACCTCGCGAAACTCCTCGGTGATCGTGATGGACGAACCCTCGGCCACGCTCACCGATCACGAGCTCCGGAATCTCTTCGATCTGATCCGCAAGCTGAAGGCGCAGGGCGTCGGGATCATCTATATCAGCCACCGCATGGAGGAGATCTTCTCCATCTGCGATCGTGTGACGGTGCTGCGCGACGGTGAGTACGTCGCCACCCGGAACGTGGCCGATACGAACCGAGATGAACTCATCAAGATGATGGTGGGCCGAGAGCTGGGCGAGAGCATCCCCAAGAAACCCCAGGAGCCGGGCGAGGTTCTGCTCGAGGTGCGGGGGCTCACCCGAAAGGGTGTTTTCCAGGATGTCAGCTTCACGGTGCGCCGAGGGGAGATCGTTGGGATCGGGGGACTGGTTGGCGCAGGTCGGACCGAGGTGGCCCGGGCGATCTTCGGCGCGGACCCTGTGGATTCCGGTGAACTCGTGCTGAACGGCGCGACGGTTCGCCCGCGCTCGCCACGCGAGGCGATCTCGCTCGGCATCGGCCTCGTCCCCGAGGACCGGAAAACGCTCGGCCTGGTGCTCAACATGGTGGTGCGGGAGAACACCACGCTGGCGAACCTGGACCGGCTCACCTCCTTCGGTTTCGTCCATCGCGGCAAGGAACGTGAGGTCTCCGAAGGCTTCGTCCGCGACCTCCGGATCCGTACGCCGAGCATCGAACAAGAAGCGCGGAACCTCAGCGGTGGCAACCAGCAGAAGGTGGTCCTGGCGAAGTGGCTATTCACCGAGAGCCAGTTGCTCATCTTCGACGAGCCGACCCGCGGCATCGACGTCGGGGCAAAAATCGAGATCTACGAACTGATGAACGAGCTCGTGGCGACCGGGGCGGCGATGATCATGATCAGCAGCGAGCTGCCCGAACTCCTGGGCATGAGCGACCGAATCCTGGTGATGCACGAGGGACGGTTGGCGGGCGAGCTCTCGCGGGCGGAGGCGACCCAGGAGAAGGTGATGCACCTGGCCACTGGCGGCGTGTGATTGTCACACAACCGCAACATAAATCGTGAGAACCTGCCGATCTAAGCAGCGTCTAAAGAGATGACTACGACAAGCAGCTCATCTCTTCGCCAAGTCTTTGGTTGAAGAGGCCGTCGGGCGGTGCTCGCCCGACGGCTTCTTTTTTTTCCCTTAGAACCGGTCAAAGCGAGAGCCCTCCGTCGATGACGAGATAGCTCCCGGTCATGTAGGCGCTCTCGTCCGAAGCGAGGTAGAGGGCAAGGGAGGCGATTTCCTCGGCGCTACCCAGCCGGCCCATGGGCTGACGGGCCACGAATTTTTGCATGGCCTCCTCGTAGTCCCCGGTTGCCGCCAATCTGGCCTGAAGAGACGGGGTGTCCACCGTGCCGGGGCAGATGGCGTTGATCCGGATGCCGTCTTTGACGTAGTCGATGGCGACACTCTTCACCAGTCCGATCACAGCCATCTTGCTCGCCGAATAGACTGCTCGGTTGGGGACTCCCACCAGGCCGGCCACACTTGCTGTGCAGACGATCGAGCCACCGCCGGACCGTCGCATCGCCGGGATGGCGTGACGACAGGCGAGGAGCACGCTGCGCACGTTCACTCGCATCGATCGTTCCCACTCCTCGTCGGTGCACTCCAGAACGGGCCCGTTAGCGACGATGCCCGCGTTGGCGTAGAAGACATCGAGCTTGCCCCAGGCGTCGACCGCGGCTGACACCAGGCGAGCCACGGTGGCATCGTCCGCTACGTCGCCCGTGAAGCCCAACGCCTCCCCGCCTGCCGCAAGGACCATCGCAAGGGTCTCGGTACCAGTGGTCGGATCGAGGTCCGCACACACCACTCTGGCCCCTTCGCGGGCGAACAGGAGGCAGGCCGCCCGCCCGATGCCGGCGCCACAACCAGTGACGATCGCTACTTTCTCCCTAAGTCGCATTTAAATCCCTTCGTCTCATGCGGCGTCCGGCACGGTATCCAGGGGGCTCGACGAGCGGGCCGCCACAGCTTCGTTTGTCCGGATCAGACGCCCCCTTGCGGAGGCAATCAACTCTCCTGTCTCCAGCCGGGCTTCTGCCGTGCACTCCACCAGCCGCCGACGCTGCGTTTCCACCCGGCCGGACAGCAGCAGCGGACGGTCGGTCGGCGCGGGCAGATGGTACCGCACGGTGAGCTCTGCCGTCGCAGCCCACTGGCCGAGGCTGGCCGCGGCGTAAATCATTGCCTCATCGAGGACGGCCGCCAGGATGCCGCCGTGAGTCATCCCCACGTACCCCTGGTGTCGGGTGTCCGGGGTGAAGACCGCGCGCGATTGACCGTCATCCGCGGAGAAGCTGATCTTCAGACCGACGTGGTTCTCCTCGCCGCAGACGAAGCAGTGCGCGTCGATGTCAAGCGACCTCATGGTCATCTCCTCGGAAGTGCTCCGTGCGGAAGACGGCCGCCTGATGGTCCAGGTATTGCCGCCGCGTCATGGCCGGGGGGTGATCGGCGATGATCCGGCGGGCTGGGGCGGCATCATCCCAGAGGAGATCGATCCCCGTTAGCGCGAGGGCCTTTGCCGGGGCCAGGTATCCCTCCTCGGGGTTCGCGATGTGCCACTCGCGGCTGTGAACGTCGCCGAACCCGCCTGCCATGTTCGGATGAAGCGCCGGCATGATGTACGAGAGATCGCCCATGTCGGTGCTTCCGGCGCCGTGGGGGCCATCGCGGACCATCTCCGGCGGGAAGAGGTACTCGGCCGCGTTTCGTTTGAACAGCTCCCCCATCGCCGCGTTGTTGATCAAAGGAAAATAGCCGGGCAACGTCCGGATTTCGACCTCAGCCCCCATCCCGAGCGCGCCGGCCCTGAGCGCTCGGTCTACCTTTCGCTCGGCCTCCCGAATCACCTCGGTCGACCGCCCGCGAACATAGGTCTCCATCCGAACTTCGGCGGGGATGATGTTCACCAGATCGCCGCCGTGCGTGATGATTGGGTGGACCCGGATCGCATCTTGATCTCGAAAGGTCTCGCGTTGAGCGTTGATGGCGCTCAGACTGAGCATGGCCGCGCTCAGGGCGTTGACACCTTTTTCGGGAGCGACGCCCGCATGCGCCGCACGACCCAAGAATCGGATCAGCTTGACCAAGCACCCGTTGCTCCCAGCCCCGACCTGCGCCTTGAACGCCGTGCTGCCACTGGTGTGGATCATCATCGCCATGTCGATATCGTCAAACTCGCCGAGACGCACCAACTCCGGCTTGCCGCCGAGCAGGCCGATCTTCCCCTCGGCAACGAGTCGCATGCGGTACTCCACCTCGACGTACTCCTCCGCGGGGACGGCGAAGAAGACGATGTTGCCGGCCAGGTGCTCGATGGCACCGGTCTCCACGATGGCGCGCGCCGCCCCGAGCATTCCAGCCGTCTGCGCGTTGTGCCCGCAGGCGTGAGCCGCTCCGTTCTCGGGATTGGACCGCGGGTGATCCCAGACGATGAGGGAGTCCAACTCGCCGATCAATGCGAGAGTTGGCCCGGGTCGCCCGCCGCGCAGGTCAGCCCTCACCCCTGTGATCCCCAGGCCCTCGCGGCACGGCAGCCCCAGCCGCCGGAACTGGTCAGCCACCAACGCGGCGGTGCGAAACTCCTTAAACCCGAGCTCGGGGTGAGACATGATGTCCTCGCCCAGATCGATGATCTCATTCCCCGCCCGGTCCACAGCGGCACATACCGCATCCTTCAGCGCTTCACGGTTCATCTGGAATTCCCCTCACTCGGGCTCGGGGTGCCAATGGCGATAGCCCCGAACCATCCAACCAACCTGGCCTTGCTTCCGGGCACGGTCGGCCGATAGCTCGCCTTCCGCACGCCGAGCCGTGCTGGTGGCGCTGACGATGACGTAGTCGTCCGGGCGGCGATAGCGGTGAATGAAGACAGGCCGAGGTGCATCGGAGAAGTTCTCCTGGGAACCGTGTATGCACCGATAGTGGAAGAGAATCACGTCCCCGGCCTCACCTGGGATTGGCAGGGATCGCTCCCAGGGCCACTCGCCGGGGTCGAGACCGAGATGCGAAAAGGTGTCCACGTGCTTCAGGGTCCCACACTGGTGTGAGCCTGGGACGACCCGCAACTGGCCATTCCGACTGTCCGTGTCGACAGCGTAACAGAGTGCCGCCACGGGGCCCTCGTACCGATGCTCGAAGTAGGAGGAGTCCTGGTGGAGGTGCTTGGGGTGACCTCCCACAGGCTCTTTGTAGAGGCACTGGCCATTCAGAAACAGCTCGATGTTCGGCCCGAGGATGGCCTCAACAATGTCGAGGAGGATCGGATCCTGGGCGGACCGGAGCAGGGCTGCGCTGGTGGCATACCCGGCCGCAAGAACCATGATCTGTTTGTCCCGGCTGTAACCCGCAGGGGCCGAGATGAAGAGCGTCCCGTCGGGAGTGCGCCAACCCTCCGCGATTTTCTCTGCGCGATCCAGAAGGCGCAAGGCCGTCGCTGCCGACTCCGCGATGTCGCGGCTTACCGCTTCCAGGTAGGGACTCATCAGCCCCCGGACCACGAGGCATCCTTGCCGGCGATAGCAAGCGGCAACCCGTTCCAGGTCCAGCCCGGAGGCGTGGAACTCCAGTTCGGAGAGGCTCGGGAGGGCGTCTGATTCGGCCGAGAGATCCACGGTGGTCTCGCAGGTGGGAGGTGTGACCTACCAGCATACACCTGTCCGGGTGAGTTCGAGTGGAGTAGCCCGTCGGGTAGGTCGTCGAGTAGGCGGGAAATCACCCCTGGCCGGAAGGGCGAAGGGAGCGAGGCTTAGAGATTCGGCTGCGGACGTGCAGTCCCTCCTCCGGCGTCCACAGGCAAGGCGCCGGTCCGCGGGGAGTGGTCCCCAAAGAGGGAACGTAGGCAGCGATCCGGCAGCTCGGCACTGACATGCTCGGCACCGAGCGGTGGCGAGTACGCCTGCGGAAGCACTCCCCGGGATCGCTGGCGTCTCACCGGCCTCAGCAAACCCCTCCCCGGCGGTCGGCCGGAGGACGAAGGCGGGGATCCCGGCACTGACGTGCACGGTTCTGAGCCGGAGCGGGTCTGTCACCGGAGGCGGCCCCTGCGGCGGCGGGACGCCAGCGTTCCCGGCAACCCCTCCCCTGCGGATGTCCGTTTGACCAAGGCGGGGGTCCCGGCACTGACGTGCACGGTTCCGGTCTGCTTGTCCCACAACTACGTTATGCATGGTGAGAACACGACACCCGAGCGGCAAGTCGACGTGCCGGCCGAAGCGGATGGGGAACGCCTGGATGTCTTCCTTACGGCACGGGTGCCGGAGGCGTCGCGTGCCGTCATCCAACGGTGGATTCAGGAGTCGCGTGTTCTCGTCAATTGGAAGTCCGCGCGATCGGGCCACAAGGTCTATGCCGGTGACCGCGTTGTCTGGGAGCCTCCGCCGCCCGCCGCGGCTCCCACCCATGCCCCAGATGCCATCCCCCTGGACATTCTCTTCGAGGACCAGGATCTCGTAGTGCTCAACAAACCGGCTGGCATGGTCGTGCACCCGGCACCGGGGCACCCAGGAGGCACGCTCGTCAACGCACTTGTCGCCCATTTCGGGACCCAACCCGCGGGGCCTAATGATCGGCCCGGAATCGTGCACCGCCTCGATCGAGACACCAGTGGGGTAATGCTGGCTGCAAGGACGGACCAGGCGTTGCGGAGCCTGCAGCGCCAGCTTGCCGCTCGCACCATCTCCCGTCGTTACGTCGCATTGGTCCGCGGTTCACCTCGCTTCGACGAGGTGACCGTGGACGCTCCCATCGGCCGTAACCCGTCCAACCGCCAGCGGATGGCGGTGATCCCGCCCGGCTCGCCGCAGACCGCCCGGGAGGCGGTTACCCACATCCGGATTCTGGAGCGGTTGGGAGGGTTCACCCTGGTGGACGCGGTACTGGAGACCGGGCGCACCCACCAGATCCGCGTCCACTGCGCCTACATCCGTCTGCCCGTGGTGGGTGATCCGTTCTACGGACCCCGGGGGCTGGAGCGAGACCCGCTGATCCCGGCCCCCGTCCGCGGTGCCGTGGGGAGGCTGGCCGGGCAGGCACTGCATGCCTACGCCATCCGGTTCACTCATCCGTCAACGGGGGCAGAGCTGTGTTTTACAGCGCCGCCCCCCGACGATCTTGCCGCGTTGCTGCTCTCCCTGGGATCGACACGACGCCCATGGGAGCAACCCATCCCTGCTACATCACCGACGGACCCTGATACTGGTATTTCTGGCTGAAGCCCAGAATGGGGAAGAAGATCGGTGGGAGCAGCGCCAACCCCAGCCCAAAACCGGCTCCTTGGCCGAAGGACTTGGCCAGATCGATGCACACGATGATCATGGCGATCGCATTCACCCCGGGGATGAGGAACAGCAGGACCCACCACGTCGGCCGCCCCACCATCTCGAGCAGCACAATGATGTTGTAAATAGGGATGATCGCGGCCCAACCTGGCTTCCCGGCCTTCTCGTTCACCTTCCAGTGGCCCACGATCGAGACGATGCTGACGATCCCCATGCAGCAGATGAAGCCGAAGTAGCCACCGATAAAGAGGCCGATCAGGCCGGGCGGCACCTCTCCGGACGACCCACTCCCACTGTCCACCTGCGCCCAAACGGGGGCTATACCCACCACGAGCAGCGTCAGCAACCCCAGGCTCAACCAGCGCACGAAGCGGTTGTTCATCAGTGTGTCTCCGATCCAGCGTGTCGCGCAGGGAGGATCCACGCGCACTGACTGCAGGCTTCCCCACAAGCCCTCGAAACACCTCCCGCCAGTCGGTTCGCCTCGACAAGCTGAGGTTTCTCGGGTGATGGGCGAGACGCGGTTCCCGGCCTTGGAGGGGAGCTAGTGCGGCAGCAACCGATCGGGATTCAGCCCGCGCAACTCCTCGGGGAGGAACAGCCCGTCCTTACGCACGAGCGTGTCGTCGAAGTAGATCTCGCCACCGCCGTACTCAGGCCGCTGGATCAGAACGATGTCCCAGTGGATGCTGCTGCGATTGCCGTTGTCGGCGATCTCATAGGCCTGACCGGGAGTGAAGTGCAGGCTGCCGGCAATCTTCTCATCGAAGAGGGTGTCACGCATCGGGTGCAGGATATCCGGGTGGAACCCCAGGCTGAACTCCCCGACATGCCGGGCCCCCTCGTCCGCGTCCAGGATGGCGTTGACGGCGGCAGTGTCCGAGGCCGTCGCTTCAATGATCCTGCCGGCCTTGAGCCGAAACTGGATCTGCTCGAAGGTCTTGCCCTGGTAAACAGAGACGGTGTTGAACCGTATCGTGCCGTTCACCCCATCCCGTAATGGCGCGGTGAAGCACTCGCCGTCCGGGATGTTGCGCGCTCCCGTGCAGGGGATCACCGGGATCTCTCCCTTGTCGATCGTCAGGTCGGTCCCCGGACCAACCACCCGGATAGTTCGGGTCCTCTGAAGCCGCTCCACCAGCGGTACGACGGCCTTCTCCATGCGTCCGTAATCAAAGCAGCAGGCGCGAAAGTAAAACTCCTCGAAGGCATCCGTGCTCATCCGGGCGTTCTGTGCCATCGATGGCGAGGGCCACCGCAAGACTACCCACCGCGTATGCGAGCAGCGCTGATTCGAATGCACCGGCGCAAACCAGTGCTTCTGATACAGATCGAGCTTCTCGGCCGACACGTCCGCCATTTCCGTCGTGTTCCAGCCGCCGCGGAGACCGATGTAACCGTCCATGGACTTCATCCGTGCCAGCTCGAATTCACCGATCAACTGCATCTGCTCCGGCGTAGCGTTTCGGAAGAGCTCCCGCAGCACGCGGTTGTGGCGAGTCTCCACGAAGGGGACCGCGCCGGCGGCTGACAGCGCGGCGACGATGTGCGCGGTAACCTCCGGCGGAATGTCGGTGGCTTCCAGGAGCACTCGGTCCCCTACTTGAACGCGGACGGAGTGCTCGAGCAGGACGTTGGTGAGCCGCTGGACGCGAGGATCGAGCACGGAATACTCCTGAAGGGTGCGGAGGCGTCAGCGCCCGAGGCGCTGCACCTCAGAGGTCGGTCCCACCTGGTGAATGGGGCGTCCGGCAGTCCCGCGCCAGGCGAACACGGTCTGGCCCTTCACGGCCTCCTGATTCGGCTCGATCGGGCCAATTTCAATGAGGGCGGCGGCCGCCAGGGGCGCACTCAGCAGCGCCCCGCCCGGCTCCGCCTTCCGCATCAGCTCGGCGGCGAGATCGAGCACGGGATGGTGGAGATCACCCAGAGACTGGCCGGGCAGGATCGGCACTTCTCCCGCGTGGATGCCGCACTGCAGGCTGAACGGCACGGGCAAGCGGTTGTGGAGCTGGTTGAAGGACTGGATGCCGTCCTGCAGCGCTCTTGCTGCTCGCACGGCGCCGACGTCCTCCGCGAAGCAGGCCATCGCCCCATCGCCAACACCACGATGGAGCTGTCCGCCGTGGTGGTGGACCACCTCCTGCATCCAGTCATAGAGCCGTCCAAAGCTGAACTCAACGGCGAGGTCGGAACCGCTCCGCTTCAGATCCGCTGCCCCAACCACCCGCACCCCCAGGAAGGCACGGCGGGACTTCTGCCCTTCAAGATGCCCTTGCAGCGCAAACAGACGCTCGATCACTGCCTGCCGACTCAGGTCGGCCAGGTGCACCCCGGTCGACACCGCCGGACCGGCGAGACCGGGCTGCTGGAGCGTGACCCCGATCGTCACCTCGTGCCGTGCCCGAGGCCGAGCCCGTCGCTCCTGTTTGCGCAGCGCCTTCTCATCCTCAGTCGGCCGATGCATGTGACTGGCGAGCGTCGATGCGAAGACTCCAACCCCCAGATAGATCCCCCAACCAAGAAAGAAACCGCCAATGCTCTCCTGGTGACGCATCCTGCTGTCGGCGAGCATCAGCAGAGGAATGGTCCAGCCAGCGGACCACCACGCGGCCATCAAGGCCTTTAGAGCGACACCGCTCCCGAATCGCCTCGGTGACGGGGCGGGAAGCGGAGGCTGGGGCTCTGGCGCAGGTGGTTGCGCCACCATGCCGAGTGCCTGCCGGATGCTCGCCCGATCGATCCCGACCTCGGCGGCCGCATCCTCAATCTCGACGGCCGTCATTCGCTGACGATCCGTCGCCTGCAGTCTTTGGGCGAGGCGGGTGACGCGGGCGAGCGTTTCGGCATCGTAACGCGGCTCGGCTGATCGCGGATCGACTGGATCTGGGATCACACTCATCTCCCCACCGAAAGCTGTGGCACGAGCAGGGCTCTCGCTCAATCCTATCCTGCGGGGCCTCCGCCGCAACCTACCTGGGGCGCTCCCCGGGGCCGGATAGAATGGAGACGTAATCGACGTCGGCTGCGTTACTCCCCTCACAGACCCATGAAGGCTCGGCGACTGGGCGTTGTTCCCTACCTGAACGCGGATCCCCTCGCTGCGGCGCTCACCGAGCCCGGGGCCCTGGAGTGCTTCCGTGAGGAACTCCAGGTCGTGGAGTTGGTGCCGTCCAGCCTGATCGGTGCCCTGCTGGCCGGGGAGGTGGACGCCGCGCTCGTCTCCACTGGAGCGGTGACCCCGGAGCCGGATCTCCGCATCCTGCCGGGGATGGGAATCATCTCTCGAGGTCGCGTAGAGAGCATTGAGCTCTACCTGAAGCGGCCCGTTGAGGAAGTGAGAACGGTCGCGCTGGACGGAAGCAGTCGCAGCGGCGTCGCGCTAACCCGCTTGCTCTTTGCTGCCAGGTGGGAGACCTCGCCCAAGTTCATCACGCGGCCGCCTGATCTCGTGGAGATGCTGGAAGAAGCGGACGCCGCCATCCTGATCGGAAACCCGGCGCTGCAGGCCAATCTGCACCTCCGAAATGGTGAGTGGCGGGGACCGGTCGTGGAGCGCATTGACCTTGGCGAGACGTGGCACTCGTTGACCGGGCTGCCGTTCGTCTACGCCGTCTGGGCTATCCGGGTAGACACGGACCCGCTGCCGCTCTACTCGATTCTGGACGCCGCGCGCAAGTGGGGGCTCGCCCGCCGCCCGATGCTTGCCGATCGCGGTGCCGCCCGCCTGGGCCTGCCGCCGTCGGTCACTCACCACTATCTCCACGAGGCAATCCATTACGACCTGGGCGAGTCGGAATTGCGGGGGCTGGAGGAGTTCTGCCGGCTCGGTATGCGACACGGCGTGCTTCCCCCCACCGCGGCCGTTCGCATGTCCCGTCTAACCGTCCGAGGAGATTCCCGGGACCCCGGTTAACTTCGATGGGCGCGGAACGCGCGGAAACAAGCCAAGCCATGCGAGAGTCCATCTTCCCCGACAACGCCCCGCGCCCAGCGGGTCCCTACTCCCCCGCCGTGATTGCAGGCGACTTCATCTACGTGTCCGGGCAAGGCCCGATGAACCCGGCGACGGGCTCCTACGTGCGCGACAGCATCCAGGCGGAGACCAGACAGGTGCTGCGAAACATCGAGACGATCCTGGCCGCTGCCGGGGCGACGATGGCCGACATCGTCAAGTGCAATGTCTACCTGGCCAACCGCTATGATTTCGCCGCGATGAACGAAGCCTACCGGGAGTTCTTCCCGGCGGAACCACCGGCCCGGACGACCGTGGAAGCCCACCCGCCCACGGATATCCGGGTTGAAATCGACTGTGTCGCCTACCGGCCTCGGTAGCGGCCTTGCCCCCTTCGGCCCACGAGGCAGAATCCCCGATCCCACCCACTGGCTCGACAGGTGGGATGTGGCGATCCGCGGCGAGACTGATGGCGCCTACTGTCGCCCTGTTTCTCCTCGTGGTGATCTTTACGACCATCACCTGGCGTACGTTCGGTAAGCCGATCTTTCTGAGCCAGGACAGCCTGGTATCCATCGGTGAGATCGCCGCGATCATCGTGATCGTGGGGATCGGTCAGAGCTTCGTCATTATCTCCGGCGGAATCGATCTGTCGGTGGGGTCCATCGTTGCCTTCAGCGGCACGCTGAGTGCGGTGCTGATGCTCTCCGGCATCCACCTCCACGCTCCGAGCCCGATCCCAATCCACATCGACATCGACCCTCTGCCGCCCCCGGTCGCCATCCTGTTCGGGGTGCTCTCGGGCGGGGCGTTCGGCTTCCTGAACGGGTCGCTCACCTCGCTCACCAAACTGCACCCCTTCATCATCACCCTCGGCTCCATGATGATCGTCCGCGGGCTGGCGCAGGCCTTCACCAACTCGCAGAACACGAGCCTCTTGCCGGAGAGCTTCCGCGGCCTCGCGACGGGAAGATTCCCGCTAGGTCCTGAGCAGGCGCTCGTGGTTCCTTCAATCCTGGTCTGGTACATCGCCATTCTGGGAATCCTGGCGCACGTGCTGCTCACACGCACCAGGATCGGGCGCTACTGCTTCGCCATCGGCAGCAACGTGGAGAGCGCTCGGCTGTCCGGAATCCCAACGAATCGGTATCTCACGCTTTACTTTGTGCTCGCTGGCTTGCTCTTCGGATTCGGAGGCATCGTGCTCTCCGCCCGGACCGGGATCGGCGAACCCAACGGCGCTCAGAGCCTCGAGTTGGAGGCGATCGCGGCGGCCGTCATCGGGGGCTGCTCCCTTTCGGGCGGTCAGGGAACGATTGGCGGGACGATTCTGGGCGCTCTATTGATGGCGACACTTCGGCAGGGATTGCGGATGATGAACCTGCCCCCCTACTGGCAGTCGGTCGCCCTCGGCACCGCCATCGTCGCAGCCGTGATTTACGACCGCTTCAGCCGCGCGCGAACTGCTCGGGTCTGAGGCGGCACTCACCTAGACAGTCAGCTCACAGGAGAACCACCTTGACGAACACCACACCTCGGCGACACTGGATTCAGTCCGGCCTCGCCATGCTCACCGTGCTCTGTGCGGCGGGCTGCATCCAGAGCAGCACTCCGCCCGCGGGCGGGGGCTCCCCAACCGGAGAGACTCCCGCACAGGAAACCCCGGCCGCAACCAAGAGCGCGACCGATCGGCTGAAAATCGCTGTTGTGCCCAAGGGCACAACGCACGAGTTCTGGCAGACGGTTCGGGCCGGTGCCGAAGCCGCAGGCGAGCAATTCAACTGCGAGATCCTGTTCAACGGACCGCAGAAAGAGAACGACATCGCCGAGCAGATCGACATCCTGAAGAATTACGGCACCCAGCAGGTGGACGGTGTGGCCGTGGCCGCCACCGATAAGAGCTCTCTCCGGCAACCGGTCCAGGACCTGATGGCGAAGAAGATACCCGTGGTGGTGATCGACTCGGCGATCGAGAACGATCCCTCGCACTCCTTCATCGCAACGGACAATGTTGAGGCCGCGAAGCTAGCGGCGAAGGAGATGGGGCGACTCCTCGGGGGCAATGGCAAGGTCGCGATCGTCAATTTCAAGAAGGGATCCGGGACGGCGGACGAGCGCGAACGCGGCTTCGTGGAGGGCATCAAAGAATTCCCGGGGATCCAGATCGTCGCCACCGAGTACACCGAGAGCGACACCGGGCGGGCCATTGAGGTCACCGAGGCCATCCTCACTGCCCACCCGGACCTGCGCGGTATCTTCGCCAGCAATGAGCCGAACGTGACCGGCGCTGGCCAGGTGCTCGCCCGAAAGGGCATTCAGGACAAGGTGCTCCTCGTCGGCTTCGACCCCAGCAAGGCGAACAATCAGCTCCTCGAGAAGGGGACGGTGAAGGCGTTGATCGCGCAGGACCCGTTCAAGATGGGCTTCGAAGGGGTGAAGGCGCTGGCCTCAATCGTGCGCGGGCAGGGGATGCCGGAGAAGCGGATCGACACCGGTGCGGTCGTCATCACACCGGAAAACATGAAGACGCCCGAGATGGAGAAGATCCTCTACCCCCTCGGAAAGAAGTAGCCGGCCGACCTGATGGAGCGTTGCGACCGGCCGCGTCGCAACGCTCCATCTCGTGCCTCGGTGCCCGGTGAAGAGGTGACGTTCCGGCGACCGGCGAACGCTCCACGGTGCTGACCGCGCGATGGGGCGTCGGAGCGTCAGAGGAGAAGTAATGTCGGGAAAAGTCAGGATCGGGCTGATCGGGTGCGGCGGGATCGCAAACGCGCATGTGCGCAACCTGGCGGCGGTGCCGGAGGCGGAGATTGTGGCGCTGAACGACGTCAGCGAGGCGTCGCTCAATCGGATGTACGAGCGCCATCCGCACACGAACGGCCTCCCTGTGTACGCCGACTACACCGGGCTGCTTGCTGACCCCAGCGTGGATGCCGTCCAGATCCACAGCCCGCACACCGTCCACTTCGCGCAGGCCATGGACGCCCTGGCAGCCGGGAAGCACGTGCTGCTGGAAAAGCCGATGGTGACCAGCACGCGCGATGCTCACACCCTCATCAACGCCTGGAGCCAGACTCAGCTCGTGATGATGATCTCGTATCAGCGCCACTTCCAGAAGGAGTTTCGCTACGCCCGCCAGGTCATCCAGTCCGGCGGTCTCGGGAAGATCCAGTACGTTCAGGCCTTCCAGGGACAGGAATGGCTGCGGGCAACCCGAGGCAGTTGGCGACAGACCCAGGAACTCTCCGGCGGCGGGCAGATCAACGACTCCGGCAGTCACCTGATCGACATCATCCTGTGGGTCACCGGCCTGCGCGTGGAGGAAGTCGCCGCCTATCAGGACTTTTTCGACGTGCCCGTCGACATCAACACCGCCGCCTCAATCAAGTTCACCAACGGAGCCCTCGGAACGCTGTCGATCATTGGGAATGCCCCGCGCTGGTGGGAAGACATCACCTTTTACGGCAGCGAAGGAGCCATCTACATCAGGCAAGGGCAGCCGATGGTGCATCAGGACGCGAAGGGGCAGCCGGTGGACACCACCGACATCGGCGAGAGCAGCACGCCGGACCAGAACTGGGTGGACGCCATCCTGGGCCGCGCCGAGGTGCAGGTCCCACCCTCCTGCGGACTTGCTGTGATCGAGTTGACCGAGGCGGCCTGGGAGTCGGCGAAACGTGACGGGGCGCCGACCAAAGTCGCCGGCCTGGCCTGATCGGCGCCGATGGTTGAGCAGGCCGGGGGCGATGCCTCCGGCCTGCCCGCGGTGCGGTGATCCGTTCCCGATCACCGCCCTCCAGCCGGTGCCCGCGCCGGCCATAATCCACGACTGGCCGAAACGTCATTCGCCCCCTGCTGTCGTGCCCAGAAACCGGGCGCGTGGTGGTCCCAGTCGTGAATACCCTACCGCTCCAAAGCGTCATCCCCAACCCGAACCAGCCGCGCAAGCACTTCGATCCGGATGCCCTGAACGAACTCGCCGCCTCCATCCGTGAACGAGGCGTGATGGAGCCGATCATCGTGCGGCCGCAGAACGGCCAGTATGAGATCGTTGCCGGCGAGCGACGCTATCGTGCCAGCATCCTGGCCGGACTCTCCGAGATCCCGGCGGTCGTGCGCGAGCTGACGGACGCCGAAGCGATGACCGATTCCCTGCTGGAGAACTTCCAGCGGGAAGACCTGACCGTCATGGAGAAGGCGCGCGCGATGAAGGTGCTGCTCGACTACATGACCCAGGACGACTGCGCCCGCAAGCTCGGCTGCAGCGTAAGCACGGTGCGCCGCTACCTCGACCTGCTCGAGCTACCGGAGATGCTGCAGAACGAACTCTCCTATCCGCCCAGCAAGCAGCAGCAGCACAGCTTCACCGAGGGACACGCCCGAGTGCTGAAGGCCCTCACCTACGACTACGCCACCCAGATCCGCGTGCTTGACAAGATCAAACGGGAACATCTGTCGGTCGACGAGACAGATCGACTGGTGGAGGCCATCCAGAAGGCACCGGAGCGGAAGGAGGCCTTCCTGCGCATTTCCCTGGAGGCCACCGAGGAGATCCTGAAGCGGAGCGGAGTCAAGCTTGAGCGGCGAAAGAACTTCAAGCGACGCACGGCGACTGAGTTCCTGGAGTCCTACCAGAAGGCCGTCACCGCCCTGACCCACCTGCTCGACGAGGATGTGACCCGCTACCTGAACTACGAGCAGATGAACCAGCTTCTGGCCTCCAGCGTCACCCTGTTCGAGGACCTGGACAACTTCGTCCGGCACGTGCGGAAGGATCTCGTGTCGCAGGACTTCGGGTTCATGGAGAACTATGTGTTCTGCGGCCTCTGCGGGCGCAAGGAGTTGCTCGGCAGCGGCAAGTGCAGCGTCTGCGGCAGCGTGCTCAAGCGCTGTCAGGATTGCGGGCACTACGATCAGAGCTTCGGGCAGTGCGGGTTCTACGGCTACACCATCTACGCGAGCGAAGCCGAAATGCCCAGCGAGGATAGCCACAGCGTGAATTGTGGGGAATACAAGCCGCGCGTCGAGTACAAGAGCAAGGCATTCTCCTGACCTATGGCGCGGGTCGGGCCGGTTGTCATGGAGGCAGTCTGGCGCTGGGCGCGTGCCCTTCTGTGAACATGTGCGCCGGGCGCGCGCCACTGGAGTGAACGAGCTGGTGGCTGCAAGAGTGAGCCAGCCCGGCTGGCCTGCCTGCTCGCCCGTGCGGTGCCCTGATATCGCGCACGGTGGCACCGCGGGCACACCCAACGACATCGTCGTGATCGACATGACCCACACGAGCCGACCCAGCGCCGCCGACACGACGCCACCTCGGTGCGTCATCGCGGCCAAGCATTCAAGGGCC
>CAZSRZ010000054.1:33659-33952 GCA_964609085.1 uncultured bacterium
GACGCAGCGACGCAAATCACGCAAGAGTCCCGGCCGGCTCTCCGCGGCCGCTCCCGGAAGGAGGAGGCGACAATGCGACGGAGCGGTCATCGGATGACTGCGACCGCAAGACCGCGCCTGCGACCGCACCAGCCTCGCCAAACGGTCTCTTGCGGTCGCGCCAACCCCTTGATTCCAAACGATGCGACCGCAAGCGACCGCACCGACCGCAAGAAAAGACCGTCGTTTTGCTTTTTCGGCACGGCGGCCGCCGCTCGGCGCCCGCCGTGGCGTGGGCCAGCGTCTGCCCATAC
>CAZSRZ010000055.1:0-33514 GCA_964609085.1 uncultured bacterium
GATCTGGAGCTGTCGGACCGAAACGCGGCTGGTCGCGGGGAGCTGCGCATCACGGGGGCGTACTCCGTTCTCAGTCGGGCGCGGCTTCGGTGGAGGGTTAACCCACGCTCCCTCACGGTCGCGGCTCAGTTGAGGCCGCTGCGGTTTGCCGTGGCTGGTGCCGGATCGCTGGCGCCTTTGCGGAGCACGTGTTGCGCGGTTCTGGATCGCGGGGGGTGCGGCGGCTTTTCTCTGGTGCTGGGCGCAAGGTCGCGGGGGCGGACGTGGTGAACGGGGCGACATGTCGACACTACCTCCTGGCATGACGGGTCTGGGCTCTCGGACCAGGGCGGCGTTGGCCACCGTGGCGGTGCTGGGGTTGCTGTCCGGGATCCCCGCCGCCATCTCCGCCGTCGCCCGTCCCTCTCCGACCGGCGCGGAGGTGCTCACCCGGCGGTGCCTGAAGTGCCACGGGCAGGCGGGTGGTGGCGGGCTGGACCTGCGCACCCGAGCTGCCGCCCTGCGTGGCGGAGGCAGAGGCCCGGCGATCGCCGAACGTCCCGCCGACAGCCTCCTGTTGAAGGTGCTCGACGGATCGGCGGGGCTGAAGATGCCGCCGGGCGCCCCGCTGCCCGCTCCGGAGATCGCGGCGCTGCAACGGTGGCTGGCGGCCGGGGCAGCCTGGCCCGGTGAAGCGGAGAGGGCTGCCTGGTGGTCGCTCCGACCCCTGGCATCGGGCTCCCCCCCGCGAGTTCGGCGGGAGGCATGGGCTCGCAACCCGATCGACCGCTTCGTGCTTGCCGGGCTGGAGCAACGCGGGTTGCAGCCGGCGCCTCCGGCGGACGCCCGCACCCTGATCCGCCGCGTGACGTACGATTTGATCGGGCTTCCCCCCACGCCGGAGGCGGTCGAGCGCTTCGCCGCAGACCGGCGGCCGGACGCCTATGAGCGCCTTGTCGACGGACTCCTGGCCTCCCCCCGCTATGGAGAACGGTGGGCGCGTCACTGGCTGGACGTGGTTCGCTTTGCGGAGAGCCAGGGGTTTGAGCGGGACAAGATCCGCGATCACGCCTGGCGCTACCGCGATTACGTGATCGGGAGCTTCAACACCGACCGGCCCTACAACCAGTTCATGCGCGAGCAGATCGCCGGCGACCTGCTTGCCGGGAAGATCCGCCCCGGGTCGACGGGCGAGAGCATCGCCGCGACGGGGTTCCTCGTCGCCGGTCCCTGGGACGAAGTTGGAGCGACGCAAGCCAGCCAGCCGATGCGCGCCCGGGTGCGCGAGGAGGAGCTCGAGGACATGGTGAGCGCCGTCGGGCAAACCTTCCTCGGGCTGACCGTAAACTGCGCCCGCTGCCACAACCACAAATTCGATCCCGTGCCGCAGATCGACTACTTCCGGATACAGGCGTGCCTGGCCGGCGTCCGTCATGGCGATCGCCCGGCCATGACCCCCTCGGAGCAGTCGGAACGGGTGCGGCAGCGGCAGGAGGCCGAAAACGCCCTGGTTGCCCTGGAGCGAGAGGCGTCCGAGTTGGAGGGTCGGGGACGAGCCCGAGTCTCGGCGGCGGGGCACGGTGAAGCGCCGCCTGTCCTTCCCGCGGCACGCTGGACCTTTGAGCAGGACGGTCGCGATGCCCTCGGCCGCGCCGGGCTCGCGCTGACCGGCGGGGCGGTGGTTCGAGGAGGGCGGCTCGTCCTCGATGGACGGGAAGCCGTCGCCACCTCTGCCCCACTCCCCTTCTCCCTCGGCCCGAAGACACTGGAGGCGTGGGTAACCCTCTCCGACCTGGAGCAACGCGGAGGAGGCGTGCTGACGGTGGAGGACGGTGCCGGCAGCCGCTTTGACTCGCTCGTCTACGGAGAGCGGCAGGCCCGTCGATGGGTGGCCGGCAGCGAGAATCATCGTCGCACCCAGGACGCCGCCGGCGCGGCAGAAGAGGCGCCGCCGGGACGACTCGTTCACGTGGCCATCGTCTACGACCAGGTGGGCCGCATCCTCCTCTACCGAGACGGGGGTCCGTACGGGGCGGCTTACCGGCCGGAGGCGCCCCCACTCACCTTCGCAGCCGGCGAGGGGCGAGTCCTGCTCGGGCTTCGCCATAGCGCGGGGGCTCGCCCGAAGGACGGGCGCTGGTTTGCCGGGGAGATCGACGAGGCGCGTCTCTACGATCGACCGCTTACCCCTGCCGAAGTGCGGGCTTCCTTTCAAGCGGGGCCGCGTCCCGTGGCCCGCCAGGCGATCCTCGCTGCCCTCTCTCCGGAGGAGCGGGCTCGCCTGGCCGTGCTCGACGGCCGGATCACAGAGGCGCGCCGCACCCTCGCGAAGATCGAGCCTGTCCCTCTGGTCTACGCCGCCACCACACCGCTGCCGGCGCCGGAGGTGCGGGTGCTGGCCCGAGGCGAAGCGTCGCAGCCGGGGGCCGTGGTGTCACCCGGTGGGCTGGCGTGCATTCCCGGTCTGCCGGCCGATTTCGGCCTGGCGCCCGACGCCGGAGACCGCGAGCGGCGGTTGGCGCTGGCGGATTGGTTGGCCGACCGGCGCAATCCGCTCCCGGCGCGAGTGATGGTCAACCGCGTCTGGCAGGGTCACTTCGGCCGTGGACTGGTGGGAACGCCGAGCGACTTCGGCGCCCAGGGGGACCGCCCCACGCACCCCGAGTTGCTCGAGTGGCTGGCCGCGGCCTTCGCCGGCGCTCCCGGATCCAAGGGATCCGGCGTGCGGCCGTGGTCGGTGAAATCTCTGCATCGGCTCATCGTCACGTCCAGCACCTACCGTCAGGACGGACGACCGAATCCTCGCGCGGCGGCGATCGATTCAGAGAACCGCCTCTTGTGGCGCATGCCGCTCCGTCGCCTGGAGGCCGAGACGATTCGGGACGCCATCCTGCAGATCGACGGCACGTTGAATGTGCCTGGCGACCGCGCCGACAGCGGCCCCGGTTTCCGACCGTTCCGCGTCACCATCAGCAACAGCCACTTCTACACACCCCTCGACGACGATACGCCGGAGATGCGGCGACGAAGCGTCTTCCGGACAGTGGTCAACAGCGGCGGGATCCCGCTGCTCGATCCATTCGACTGCCCGGATCCGAGTGTGAAAACCCCCCGACGCGCGGCCACCATCACGCCGCTTCAGGCCCTGGTGCTGTTGAACAACAGCTTCGTGTTGCGGCATGCTGGTTTGCTCTCGGAGCGTTGCCTCCGGGAAGGGCGGTCCGGAGGACCGCGCACCCAGGTGTCCCGCGCGATCTCTCTCGCCATGGGTAGGCCCGCCCTCCCTGATGAAGTGGAGGCCGGCGCCGAGTTCGTCCGGCGGCACTCTCTCCCGGCCTACTGCCGGCTGCTCCTCAACGCGAATGAGTTCCTCTATGTCCGCTAGCTCGCTGACTCGCCGGGATGCCCTTTTCCAGACCGGGGGAGGATTGGCCGGACTGGCGCTGGCCTGGCTGTGTGATCGGGGCGCACGGGCGGCAGCCGGTCGCGCCAACGGACGCCCCAACGCCGCCCCACCCCATCAACCACCCCACCACCCGGGGAAGGCGAAACGGGTGATCGCCATCTTCGCCTGCGGCGGTGTCAGCCACCTGGAGACGTTTGACCCCAAGCCGGAACTCATCCGCTTCGACGGCCAGCCGCTCACCGGCAAGGGACCTGTCGACACCTTCTTTGCGCAGCCCGGCAACCTGCTGCGGCCGCAGTGGGCGTTCCAACCGCGAGGCCGCTCGGGGCTGGAGATCAGCGATCTGCTGCCGGGCATCGCCGGGGTAGCCGACGATCTGACGCTGATCCGGTCGATGTTTGCCACCAACAACAACCACACCCCCGCGACCTTCATGATGAACACCGGCTTCACGATGAACGGTTTTCCCTGCATGGGAAGCTGGGTGAGCTACGGCCTGGGGGCGGACTCCGAGGACCTGCCCGCCTACGTGGTGCTTCCCGATCCGCGCCAGCTTCCGGCGGGGGGCAGCATCAACTGGACCGCGGGCTTCCTGCCGGCCACGTACCAGGGTGTCGCGTTCCAAACCAAGGGGGATCCGATCCCCGATCTTAATCCATCACAGCCTGTGCCTGCCGAGACCGAACGGGCGGGGAGACAGTTGCTGGCGGGGATGAACCGCGGACACATGGCCCGCCTGGGAGGGGATGACACACTGGCCGCGCGCATCCGGAGCTATGAGCTGGCGGCTAGGATGCAGCTCAGCGTCCCCGAAGCCGTGAATACCCCGTCCGAACCGCCGCAGACCCGGTCGCTCTACACGCTGGATGACCCCGTCTCCGGCGCTTTTGGTCGCAACTGCCTGCTGGCCCGTCGCCTGATCGAGCGAGGCGTGCGCTTCGTTCAGCTCTTCCACGGCGGGGCCTTCTCCGCCCCCAGGATCAACTGGGACGGACATGAGGACGTGCGACAGAACCATGCCGAGCAGGCGGCGAGCATGGATCGACCCATCGCCGGCCTGCTGCAGGACCTGAAACTGCGCGGAATGCTCGAGGACACCCTGGTCGTCTGGTGCACAGAGTTTGGCCGCACGCCGATCACCCAGGGGCTGGGAAGCCGCGGCAGGGATCATCACCAGCATGTGTTCACCTGCTGGCTGGCCGGGGCGGGCCTGAAACACGGCACCGCGTTCGGGGAGAGCGACGAAGTCGGCTACAAAGTCGGGCGGGACCCCGTCTCCATCCACGATCTGCACGCCACCATTCTGCACCTGCTGGGGCTGGACCACACCCGGCTCACCTACTACCACAACGGCATTCAGCGGCGGCTGACCAACGTCGAGGGCGAGGTGGTCCACGGCGTCCTCGCGTAAGGGACGAAGGAGAAACCGGACGCTGCTGCGGACTAGGAGGTAGCCATCTCCGTGCTCTCCCACTGCCCCCGGTGCCTATGAAACTCTTGCTTCCCGTCGTGCTCGTGCTGGCGGCCGCCGCCTTCAGCGGCCAGGCCGCGGCTGCCCCGCCGCGTGATCCGTTCCCGTTGTGGAATGGCGCGGCGCCGGGCGCGCTGGGTGCCGCGGAGAAAGACATCCCGACACTCACTCCGTACTTTCCTTCCGCTGCAAAAGCCACGGGGGCCGCGATGGTGGTCTGCCCGGGAGGCGGTTATGGTGGGCTCGCGCCGCACGAAGGTCGGGACTACGCCATGTGGCTCAACGAGCTCGGCATCGCCGCCTTCGTGTTGAAGTACCGGCTGGGGAGCGGCGGCTACCGACACCCCGTGCCGCTGCAGGATGCCGCGCGGGCGGTGCGCACGGTGCGATCACGGGCCGCCGAGTGGGGACTTGATCCGGCCAGGGTGGGGATCATGGGGAGCTCCGCCGGGGGCCATCTCGCGTCGACGTTGCTGACGCACTTTGATGCGGGAGACCCCGCAGCGACGGACCCGATCGACCGCGCCTCATCCCGGCCCAGCCTGGGTATCCTGTGCTACCCCGTGGTGACGATGGGCGAGAAGACCCACGGCGGCTCGCGACGTAATCTACTCGGGGACAGCCCTTCCCCCGAGCTGCTGCGGTCGCTCTCCAACGAGCTGCAGGTCACCAAGGAGACGCCGCCGACGTTTCTCTTCCACACGGTTGAGGATAGGGCCGTTCCCGTGGAAAACAGCCTCGATTTCGCCGCCGCGCTCACCCGTAACGGCGTGCCTTTCGCGCTGCACGTCTACCCCAAGGGTGCGCACGGCATCGGTTTGGGCACGCGCGAGTGGGATCCCGCCGCCCGCCATCCCTGGACCACAGAGTGCGCCATCTGGCTGCGGGAGTCCGGCTTCGCGAAGTGACGCAGGCCAGCTAATCCCACCCGGGTCGAAGAAACGGCCGCAGATGCGACGAACACTCGCCCTTATCATGCTGGCAGCGGTGGCGGCGCTCCCGCCTGCCGGATCGGCCGAACGACAGCATTGGGCGTTTCAGCCGCCGGCCGTGATAGCCGTACCCGCTGCCCGGGATCCGCAGTGGAAGAAGTGGATCCGAACTCCGCTGGATGCCTTCATTGCGCAGCGGCTGGGCAAGGTCGGCCTTCGCCCCGCTGCGCCTGCGGATCGGCGGACACTGTTGCGGCGGGTCAGCCTGGACCTGACAGGTCTACCGCCGTCCCCGGAGCAGCAGGCGGCTTTCCTTGCGGACTCGTCTCCGCACGCGTACGAGAAGCTGGTCGATCGGCTGCTGGCCTCTCCCCACTACGGCGAGCGATGGGCCCAACACTGGCTCGATGTGGTGCGCTTCGCGGAGTCGAACGGGTACGAACTGGACGAGGAGAGGCCCCAGGCATGGCGCTACCGGGACTATGTGGTCGATGCCCTCAACCGCGACCTGCCCTACAACCGATTCCTCACCGAGCAGATCGCGGGCGACGAGTTGGACCCCGAGAGCTTTTCCTTGCGCACGGCAACCGGTTACCTCCGTGCAGGTCCGCAGCACGTGGTGGGAGGTAATCAGGATGAAGCCGAGAACCGGCAGGAATGGCTGATCGAGGTGGTGGACGGCCTCTCGGCCTCCGTGCTGGGACTGACGGTGCAATGCGCCCGGTGCCACGACCACAAGTACGACCCGATCCCACAGGCCGACTACTATCGGCTGCAAGCGTTCTTCGCGGCGGCCGAAAACGCGGAGTTGCGTCCACCGGACGCAGCGGCGCAGTCGCTGTTTGAGGCCAAGGCAAAAGAGATTCGCGCCCGCCAGCAGCCCATCCGCGATGCCCTGAGTGCGATCGAGACCCCGGTGCGAGCCCGCCTGCAAGCCGAGCGCCGTGCCCGACTGAGCGAGGCCCACACCCGCGCGCTGTCAGTCCCAGCATCCATGCGATCGCCGAGAGAGCGGCAGCTTGCCGAGTCCGCGCAGGTGTTGCTGAAGCTCTCCTGGGAGGACATTGTGGAGGCGCTGCCCCCCGCGGATCGCCGGCACCGCGCCGAGCTTCGCCGGCAGCTACACGCCCTGGAGCGGGAGCTGCCGCTGCCGCTCCCCGCGGCCTACGGCGTTCGCGACCGACCCGAGGCGCCTCCGACCCACATCCTCTTTCGCGGAGGGGTGCACGACCGTCGCGACGAGGTGCAGCCCGGTTTCCCCCGCGTGCTCACTCGCGGGAACGAGCCGGTGGCGGCGATCGTCCGGAAGAGCCGCGCGGGCACGGGGCGACGCCTCGCCCTGGCGAGCTGGTTGACCCGCCCGGATCATCCACTCACGGCGCGCGTCATCGTCAATCGCGTGTGGCAGCACCACTTCGGCCGGGGGCTGGTGGCGACTCCGAACGACTTCGGCAGCAATGGCGCACGTCCCAGCCACCCGGAATTGCTCGACTGGCTGGCCCGCGAGTTCACCCGCGTCGCCGCAGGGCCGCGTCCCGGGCTGGGCTGGTCATTGAAGCGGCTCCACCGCCTCGTGGTGCTGAGCTCCACCTACCGCCAGAGCAGTCGCCGCGACCCGGCCGCCGCACGGATTGACCCGACGAACCGCACCCTGTGGCGTTACACGCCGCGCCGACTCGATGCGGAGTCCGTCCGCGATGCCATCCTGGCTGCGGCGGGCACGCTCAACCCCGAGTCCGGCGGCCCGTCCGTGCGCGTCCCGATCGAAAAAGAGGTCTACGAGACGATCTTCACGGAAGCGGAGCCAGACAACCTGTGGCAGGTGACGCCGGACGAAAAGCAGCACACGCGCCGCAGTCTCTACCTGCTTCGCAAGCGCAACGTCCGACTGCCGATGCTGGCCGTATTCGACTCCCCAGACATGATCACCGCGTGCGGCGCCCGCCAGCAGAGCGTGCACGCCCTGCAGTCCCTGACCCTGATGAACAGCGACTTCGCGCTGACCCAGAGCCGGTCGCTGGCTCGACGGATCTTGACCACCCTCCCCGCGGAGAAGACCAGCGAGGCCGAGCGCATCGGTCTGCTGTTCCAGCTCACCCTCTGCCGACCTCCCCGCCCACAGGAAGTGCGGGATGCCGAGCGGTTCCTGCTGCGGCAGGCAGCCCAGTTCACCGGCTTCCCGGGCGGCGGGGAGTCCCCACACACCCGCGCCTGGAACGACCTCTGCCTCGCGCTGATCAACGCCAATGACTTCCTCATCCTCGGCTGAACACGACCCCACGGCCCCATCGACCCCCGCGTGTGGGCACTGTCCGCCGGTGCTCAGCCGGCGTGACCTGCTGTTCCGCGCGGGCAGCGGCTTCGGCGGGCTGGCCCTGGGGACTCTACTGGCGGAGGAAGCTCGGGCGGGCGGGCGGGGCGGCGACCCACTCACCGCTCGTCGTCCGCCGCTGCCCGGAAAGGCGAAGGCCGTCATCTTCCTGTTCATGGTCGGCGGGCCAAGTCACATTGAGACCTTCGACCCGAAGCCCGAACTCGATCGCCTGGACGGGCAGCAGCTCCCGCCGAGCTTCGGCGAAATCAAGAGCCAGTTCATCCGGGCAGGCACCCCCCTCATGCGCGCCCAGTGGGGCTTCCGGCGGTGCGGGGCATCGGGGTTGCCGGTCTCCGACCTCTTCCCCCACCTGCAGGACTGCGCCGACGAACTGGCGGTGATCCGAAGCTGCGTGACCGACTCGTTCGTGCATGCCCCCGCGATGTACCAAATGGTGACAGGCCGACGCCAGATGGGGCATCCCTCCATCGGGAGCTGGGTCACCTATGGGTTAGGGACTCCCAACCGGAATCTCCCGGGCTATTGCGTGCTGACACAGCCGGAAGGGCTGCCCGAAGGCGGGGTGCCGATGTGGGGCAATGGCTACCTTCCCGCCGTCTATCAGGGGACGCACCTCCGCGGAGGCGATACCCCGATCCTGCACCTGGCGCCGCCAGTGGGCACGACCATCGCGTCGCGCCGCCACCTCCTCGACTACCTGCGGAGCCTGAATAGCGGCTCAGTTCATGCCGGCGAGGACGATGCCTCGGCCCGGGTGGAGTCCTACGAGCTGGCGTTTCGGCTGCAGCAACACGCTCCGGAGGCGGTGGACCTGCGCCGCGAGAGCACCGAAACGCGCTCCCTTTACGGCCTGGACCGGCCCGAGACCGAAGAGTTCGGCACCCGATGCTTGCTGGCCCGCCGGCTGGTCGAGCGCGGCGTGCGATTCGTCCAGCTCTACTCCGGCGGTGGTCCTGTCAGCGCACAGTGGGACGCTCACGACGACATCAAATCGAACCACGAGAAGCTGTGTCGCTGGACGGACCGCCCCATCGCGGCGCTGCTCAAGGATCTCCGCCGGCGGGGGCTACTCGATTCCACGCTCGTCATCTGGGGGAGCGAATTCGGCAGGACCCCGGTGACGCAGAACGGCGGAGGCCGGGACCACAACCCCTACGGATTCTCCATCTGGATGGCGGGGGGAGGCGTGAAACCCGGCATCAGCTACGGCGCCACCGACCCGATCGGCTATCGGGCCGTCGAGAACCCGGTGACCACGCGCGACCTGCACGCAACGATCCTCCGGCTTCTGGGCCTCGACGCGCAGGAGTTGACCTTCCTCCACAACGGCCGACACGAGCGCCTGACCGATTTCGGCGGGCGCGTCATCGACGCCGTGATCGCGTGAAGACGGTCGCATGCTGTGGGCCTCGCCCGCACCCCATGCGGCGAGTGAAGTGAGGACGCCGGCACGGCCGGCAGTGCTTCTCTCTTCAGGCACGTGCCCCGAGGGGAGGCCGGATCGCTGCCCAAAATGGCGAAGCGAAGCGAGTGGCGCTCGAAGTCCGCCCAACCTTCGTGACGGATCGATCGGAAAGCTGCGGGGACACCCGTCACGGGGCGGCCCGCAGGCGCGTACTGCTGAGGGCAGATGATCGAAAACGCAGCGCCAACTCTGGTTCAGGACGAGGAGGCCATGCGCCGGGTGGCGAGGGGCGACGCCGAAGCGCTGGCTCTGCTCTTCGACCGGCACAAGGCGCGGCTCGGGGGATTCTTGTACCATCTGTGCGGAGACATTACCATGGCCGAGGACCTGGTCAGCGATACGTTCCTGCGTCTCTACGAAGCGCGGCGGAGCTATCGACCGGAGTGCGCCTTCCTCCCATGGCTCTACCGGATCGCTCGGAATCTGGCGTTGGGAGAGATGCGGAAGCGAGCCGTGCGCCGCCGGTCCATAGCCCAGCTCGCGGAGTCGGAAGGGCTGGCGGACTCGCCGGAACCGGGGCGGATCGACGCTCAGGACCAGGTGAGGCGGGCGCTGCGGGAGTTGCCCGAGGATCAGCGCACGGCGCTGATGCTAAAGGAGTACGACGAGCTTGAATACAAGGACATTGGTCTGATACTCGGGTGCAGTGAGGAGGCGGCCCGAGCGCGGACCTATCGGGCGCGGCAGACGATGCGGTGTGCGCTGCGCGAGTGGTGGGAGAGTTGACGCGGATGGATCGACAGTGAAGGGGATGGAGCCCAGGATGAAAGACCACGAGGCCGTCGACTGCGACCGGGTGCGACCGTTGCTGCCGTCTCTCCGGGACGGGAGCCTGGGGCCGGCCGTGCTTGACTCCGTCCGGGCGCATCTTCAGTTGTGCGAGCGCTGCGCCGCGGAGGTCCGCGGCTACGAGCGACTCGGGAGCGTGCTCCACGGGCTTCCCCTGCCGGCATTGAGGCTTCCCTCCGGCGAAGCGGTCGCAGCCAGAATCCTCTCAACCCGAGAGCGCCCCAACCCGACCACCCTCTCGTTCCCTCGCCCGCGCTGGGCAATGGCTCTCGCGGGCGCGGCTCTCGGCGGAGCGTTGATTCTTCGCCTTGCAGGGATCCGCCCGGAGCCGTTGCCCGAGGTCGGCCCGCGCACCGGCGGCGCACCGCTTCAGGCGCTGGTGCTGGTGGACGATGAGCGGTTCGGTCGGCAAGTGCTTCTGGCCCCGATGGAAGCCCCTTCTGA
This sequence comes from uncultured bacterium, assembly GCA_964609085.1. Lineage (GTDB taxonomy): Bacteria > Armatimonadota > SYMT01 > SYMT01 > SYMT01 > JANPLG01. The sequence goes on from CAZSRZ010000055.1 coordinate 10,822, forward strand.
AGGGGGAGAAGGAGAACCATGATTCCCGTCGCGCCGCGGCTACCACGGCCCACTACTCCGGCTTGGGTGCGGGGTTGGATGCGCGCGGCGGTGCTGCTGCTGTGCGCGGTCGCGCTGCCACCGCCAACTGCGGAGCCTCAGGAGGCGCAAGGTGGCGACCTTCGGTATCGCGTGACGGAGTTAGCGCAAAGCGTCGATCTGGTACGGGGAAACGAACGATTCCTGACCGTTACTCTGGAGATCTCCGGGATGGATCCTGTTCGGCTGCGCCGGGTGCAACCATCCCGCGACGATTTCCAACTGGTCGCCGGCAAGGACCTCTCGCCCTGTCGCTGGCTGCGAGGTGGCTCCGTGCCGGAGGACCCGAAAAAGCTCCGATTTGTGCTGGGCTTCAGCGTGCCCCCCCGGGGAGTCGGCCGCGTAACCCTCCGCGCCAGCGTGCCCCGGGTCGAAAGCGAACAACCGCTCGAGTTGAAACTTGCCGGGCTGGCGCTGGACAGCCCCCCGCACGAACGGGCCGGCAGTGGCTGGCGGGTGGAGATCCGTCAATTCTCCGCACAAGCCTACGAGACGCCGGCACTTCCGAGCGATGCAGCCTTCACCATCAAGATGGGTCCCACGGATGTGCGCATCTTCCGCAAAGAGAACGCCGGCGAGGAGCCCGCTCGGGCGATACTCCTCTCGATTCACGCCCGGGGGGCCGACCTCTACGATCCCACGCTTGACGTCTCGGGCACACTGCTGGTGGAAGGCGGGGCTGCCGTGCCGCTGCTCTCCGCTTCCCTGCGGCGCACGCCCTCGCGGGTGGTGAAAGATCCGCCCTTCCCGCCCTACGTCACCGGGACGTTCTACTTCCGCCTCCCGCCCAAGGGCAAGGTGACGGGCGCCCTGATCCGCCTGCACCGGGGGGCCGCGCCCCCCCGCCGTTCCGTCGTGGAGATACCCCGGCTTCCCGTTCCTGGATTAAAGTAGGTTTTCCAAAAACCAGATAGTGCCGCATCACATTCTCCGGGGCTTAGGCGTACCCATAGCAACAAGGAGGATGAGGAAATGAAGCTCTTTCGCTACGGGTCCATCGCCGCTGCCGTGCTGGTGCTCAACGCGCTGGCGGGTGCCCAGACCTCTCGGGATCTGGTGGTGCACGAGTGGGGCACCTTTCTGGCAATGCAGGGATCGGATGGCGTTTCACTCGACGGCATGTATCATGAAGAACATGCTTTACCAGAGTTCGTTCACTCACGCGGCCGGGACCAGCTTCAGCTCCCATCGGCATTGGTGAAGGGTGAGACTCCGGTCATCTACTTCTACACACCTCGCCAGCAGCGGGCGCAGGTCCGTGTTGACTTCCCAACCGGTATCTGGACGCAGTGGTATCCCCAGGCCGAGTTCGTGGGGCCGGGGCTGGCGCAGACACACACTCCCGCCAGCCCACGGAATGGCCACATCAGTTGGAATGCCGACATCATCCCCGCGGGCTCACCGCCCCCGGACGGATACCCCGCCACGTCGCCCGGGGCCCTGTGGAATCATGCCCGCGCCGTCGACGCCGCCTGGGTCCGAACCAACGATAAGACTCGCAGCAATCGATCCGAGACGGATCGGTTCCTCTTCTATCGAGGGCTCGGAAGCGCTCCGCTGCCAATCACGATGACCGCCGAAGGGAACGGGACATTGCGCTGGACCGATCCCCGCTACCCTGGCGCCCGACACATTTTCGTGCTCCGCGTGGAGAACGGACGGGCTGCCTACCGGTACCTGCCCGCGCTTGGCGGAGGGCGCCCGCTCACCGACATCGTGCCGTCGATGCGTGGTGCGCTCTCGCTGAGACAGTTCGGTGATCGTATCGCCGACGATCTTGCCGGCCGCCTGGTTGAATCCGGTCTCTACGATAAAGAAGCGCAGGCGATGGTCCACACATGGCGCAGCAGTTACTTTGAGACTGATGGGGTACGGGTGCTTTTCGTGCTCCCTCAGGAGTGGACGGATCGCTTTATCCCTCTGACCATCACCCCTGCGCCGCGCGAGATCGTCCGTGTGATGGTCGGCCGTCTGGAGCTGCTCACCCCGGAACGTGAGCGGCTGGCTGAGGCGGCCCTGAAAGAACTCGCTTCCCAGGATACCGCCACCCGGGAACGGGCCTTCGAAACTCTCCGCGAGCAGGGACGCTATGTGGAGCCGATCGTCCGGCGGATCCTGCGGACGAGCACCCATGAGCAGACCAGGACGCTCTGCCGGCGGCTGCTGCTGACGGGCTTCGTCACCGAACTGCGCTCCGCCCTGTCTGGGGCACCCGGGAGACCCGAGGGCGAGGGACAGCTCTACGTGCGGGCGCAACTGGCCAGCCTCCTGCGCGAGATGGGTCTGAACACGCAGGCCCGAAGCGAAGCCCTGCCTGTGCTGACACACCTGCGCAAGATTCCCGAACCGCCGATTGAAAAGAGCTCGTCGCGGCACTACTTCCGGGCCTACGCGCGGGCCGTGGAGGGAGCGGGTGATATCGGGGGAGCAGTCACGGCGTACGAGAAATTCGTCCGCTTTGGGAGCCAGGTCAAGCGGTGCGGCGGCTGCCACCACGAGGAAGGGCCCAGAAACATGGCCTGGTTCCGTGATTGGTACGCCGGCCGGAAGCTGAGTGAGCTCGCCCACCAGTCCGGGGCGACGGCCAGGATGATCCGGGAGAACGAAGCCCGGCTCTCCCGGGATCCCGCGGACACAGGCGCGCAGATGGTCCTTGCGTACCTCTACGAGGGACGCAAGGACCAGTCAAAAGCCGATAGGATGTGGTCGCGGATCGACCCACCGACGCGCGTCGTCCATCGATAACCGATCCTCCCCCTCCCGGCGACCAGGATTCTCGGGCTTCACCGCAGTACCGAAGCCATCCTGGTCGCCGATTACGCAGCGGGGCCCTTGAAGACGGACCTGTCCCGGGTCACACTCTATGTGGGCGGGAATCTGGGCGGGAGGCTGGACGGGAAGGATCGGCCTGCTTCCCAATCGAACAGCCAGATGCCTCGCCCGACGGCGCAGGCGCTTTTCCCGACCTCATGTCCCGACCTCAGGAGCCCTCCTCCCGTGCGAGCCATCCAGTATGCGGCGCCCGAATTGCTGACCGACGCCGTCGCCCTCCTGGCCCAATACGGCAGCCGCGCACGCGTGCTGGCGGGTGGGACCGACCTGATTGTGCAGATCCGCGAGCACCATGTGGACGTGGACCTCGTGGTGGACGCAAAGAAGATCCCCGATCTGACCGCGATTCGGTTTCACCCGGACGATGGACTGACCATCGGAGCTGCGGTGTCGTGCCTCCAACTCTACTCGCACAGCGCCGTTCGCAGTCACTTTCCCGGGCTGGTGGACGCCGCCTCCATCATCGGCGGCACCGCCATCCAGGGACGCGCCTCCGTCGGGGGTAACCTGTGCAACTCGGGCCCGGCCGCGGACAGCACCCCCATCCTGATCGCCCTCGGCGCTTCGGCGTTGATCGCGGGACCCTCCGGCCAGCGCCGGGTCGCGGTGGAGGCGTTCTGCACCGCGCCGGGCAAGAACGTGCTGGGGCCGGGCGAGCTGCTGGTTTCCCTGCACCTACCGGCCCCGGCGGCGTCTTCGGGATCGAGCTACCTGCGCTTCATTCCGCGCAACGAGATGGACATCGCAGAGGTCGGCGTCGGCGCCGCTCTGTCGCTGGACGCCAACGGCGCCGTCTCGGCGTGCAGGATTGCGCTCGGCGCAGTGGGGCCGACCCCACTCTTCGTCCCGGAGGCAGGCGCGGCTCTGATCGGGCAGATCCCGAGCGAGGCGGTGCTCGAGTCAGCCGCCGTCGCGGCGCAGGCCGCAGCCAGACCCATTTCCGACATGCGCGGCACTGCCGAACATCGACGCCACCTCGTAGGCGTGCTCACTCGCCGAGCATTGCGGGGTGCCCTGAACCGCGCTCTGAGAGGACAGAACTGATGCCGACGGCGATTCAACAAGGCAAGGTTGCCGTGCACTGTGACGTGAACGGCGAGGCGACGGACTTCCTGTGTGAGCCGCGCGCGAGTCTTCTTGAGGTCCTGCGCGACCATCTCGGGCTGACGGGCAGCAAGGAAGGCTGTAACAACGGGAACTGCGGCGCCTGCAATGTGATGATGGATGGACGGCTGGTCAACTCCTGCGTCGTGCTCGGGGTGGAATGCCAGGGAAGCAAGATCGGCACCGTGGAGGGACTGGGTAGTCCCGAGGGGCTCTCCCCTCTCCAGGAGTGTTTTCTGGAGGGAGCGGCGCTGCAGTGCGGAATCTGCACGCCGGGATTCCTGATTGCCGCGAAGGCTCTGCTGGACCAGAATCCGGACCCGACCGAGCACGAAATCCGATTCTGGCTGGCCGGCAATCTCTGCCGATGCACCGGCTACGACAAGATCATCCGCGCGGTTCAACAGGCGGCGGAGCAGATGCGCAACCAGTAGGCGCGTCCGATCCCGGCGATCCGGCGACGGACAGGAGCAAACAGGAATGGCAGTTAAGGAAGCGGCACGGTATCGCGTCATTGGGACCCGCCCTGTGCGGCCGGACGGCGTCGACAAAGTCACGGGGCGGGCCATCTACGGCGCGGACGTGGTGCTGCCCCGGATGGTGCACGGACGCGTTCTGCGCAGCAGCATCGCCCATGGAACGATTCTGGAAATCGACACCAGCGCGGCGGAGAGCATCCCGGGAGTCCTCGGCATCATTACAGCCAGGGATCTGCCTGCCGTAGCCGCCTCGGCCCGCCTGGGGGAGCTGGGCGAGGTCAACCTGACGCACATGAGCGGCAACGTGCTGGCGCATGACAAGGTGCTGTACACCGGGCATGCGGTCGCCGCGGTGGCAGCCACCAGCCCCCATATCGCGGAGGAGGCCGCCCGGGCCATCCGTGTCCGCTACGAAGAACTGCCCCCGGTTCTGGATGTCCGCGAGGCCATGAAGCCCGATGCGCCGCTGCTCCATCCCACCCTGCACACGGACACGGGCGGGGAGAAGTCCGAAAAGCCAAGCAACATCGCCGCGCACCTGATCGCCGCGGAAGGCGATATCGAAGCTGGCTTCGCCGAGGCTGATCTCATCATCGAGCGAGAGTTCACCACCGCGACGGTGCATCAAGGCTACATCGAGCCGCACAACGCGGTGGCGGAGTGGCGAGCCGACGGGTTCCTCACCGTCTGGTGCAGCACCCAGGGAGCTTTCCCCGTCCGCACACAGCTTCATCATCTCCTGCAGCTCCCGGTCTCACAGATCAAGGTTGTGCCCGCGGAGATCGGCGGCGGATTCGGCGGGAAGATCAACGTCTACCTCGAACCGCTCGCCGCCCTCCTTTCGCGCAAGATCGGCCGGCCGGTCAAGATGACGATGGACCGCGCTGAAGTCCTGATGGCCACCGGCCCAACGCCGGGGACCTACATGAAGGTGAAGATGGGGGTGAAGAACGACGGGACGATCACCGCCGCCCAGGCCGAGCTCGCCTTCGAAGCCGGGGGCTACCCGGGATCACCGGTCGGGGCAGGCGTGATGACCGTCTTCGCGCCGTACCGGATCAAGAATGTCCGCATCGACGGCTACGATGTGGTGCTGAACAAGCCCAAATCCGCCGCCTACCGAGCGCCGGGGGCGACGGCCGCCGAGTTCGCGTCGGAGTTGGTCGTGGATGAGATCTGCCGGGCGCTGTCGATGGACCCCCTGCAATTCCGGCTTCGCAATGCTACCTGTGAGGGGGATTGGCGGGCCTTTGCCCCGCCCTTCCAGCGCATCGGAAACGTCGAGTGCGTGGAAGCCGCCGCCGGCTCGGATCACTGGCGGAGCGCCCTGCAGCGCACGGGCCCCGACGGCAAACGGCGCGGCCGCGGCGTGGCCAGCGGCTACTGGTTCAACATCGGGCTCACCTCGAGTTGCTCCGGTCGACTGAACCCGGACGGCACCATCACCCTGGTGGAAGGCAGCACGGATATCGGCGGCACGCGCGCCTCCATCGCCATGCAGTTTGCCGAGGCGTTCGGGGTCGATTACGCCCGCGTCCACCCATCGGTGGTGGACACAGACTCGGTCGGCTACACCGAGGTCACCGGGGGCAGCCGCACGACGTATGCCACCGGGTTCGCCGCGTATGAGTTGGCGCAGGAGATGAAAAAGCGGATCGCCTCGGAACTGGCCAAGCTCTGGGAGGTGCCCGCCGAGGCGATCAGCGCCAGCGGTGCCGTCTACGCCTACAACGGCAAGAGCCTGACGCTGGAAGAGATCGCGCGCCAGATGGAAGAGGCGGGTGCTGTCATCCAGGCATCGGTGACGGTCTCCCCCACGGGGAGCGGCGGCGCGTTCGCTACCCACATCGCCGATGTGGAGGTCGATCCGGAGACCGGAAAGGTGGATGTGATCCGCTATACGGCGGTCCAGGACGCCGGCACGGCGATCCACCCCTCCTACGTCGAGGGCCAGATGCAGGGCGGCGTGGTTCAGGGCATCGGTTGGGCCCTCAATGAAGAGTATGTCTACGACGAAAAGGGACGGCTGCGAAATGCCAGCCTGCTTGACTACCGGATGCCGACCGCCCTGGACGTCCCGCTGATCGAGACGATCATCGTCGAAGTGCCGAATCCCGGCCACCCTTACGGGGTTCGAGGCGTCGGCGAGGTGCCGATCGTTCCGCCCCCCGCCGCCATCGCGAACGCCATCTTCGACGCTGTGGGCGTCCGACTCTATGACCTGCCGATGAATCCCAGCCGGGTGTGCGCCGCGGTTCTGGCCCAGGGGTAGCCGGCGTGGCGCTGGTCCACATCCCGGTGGCGATGCGTGGCGTCACCGGCGGCGCGGCGAGCGTCGAGGTTCCCGGCGCCACCATCGGTGAACTGATGGTGGCGCTGGATCAGGTGCATCCCGGCCTCAAGGCTCGCCTGGTGGAAACCGGCCCGGCAGGCGAAAAGCTGCGCCCGGGACTCTCCATCTTTGTCGACGGTGAGTTGCCGCTCGGCGGGCTCCGCGCAAAGGTGGGACCCAACAGCGAGGTCTACATCGCGCCGGCCATCGCCGGCGGATAGCAAGTGGCAGTCAGTTGTCCTTCACGCTCAGCGTCATCTCGTCGGAGATGGCGCGGATGTCCGGTGCGTACATCGCGTAGCCGTTGGTCGGCAACACGTGGAAGCGACCCGGGATCTCGGCTCGCAGCCGGTAGCTGAGGGTCCGTTTCCCCTGGGGAAGGGACCCCAGGAAGAACGCCACCTTCTGATCACGGAACTCCACGTTGCTGTAGAGCCCGCCGCTGCTGTGACCACCGCTCCGGACCTCGACCGACTCGCAGCCGGACGGCTTCAGGTCTTCGAACACCAGGTAGTCGTAGTCGTTCTTGCTCTCCAACTCGAGCTCGACCTCGATCAGATCCCCGCTGGTCAGCAAGGCGCCGTCTTTCAGTTCCAGGCGTTGGTAGCGCGGCCCGGCCTGGGTATCGCCCGGGATGACGTACTCGGCACCCACGGTCAGCAACTCGTACCGACCGGTGAGGAAGGGATTCGGTCTGGCGGTCTCGCGCTGGCGGCTCTGGGGTGCCCCGGATGCGGTGCCCGGGACCAGCCGGAAGTAACGCCGGTTGACGAAGATCTCACTCATGCCCTGATCCAGTCCGGTCCGCTTGATCCCCTCTTCCTGGCTGAAGTACCGCGTGAACGCCGAGTAGTAGAGCGTCCCTGGCCCGTCTTTGGACAGGGTGAGGGTCTGGTTGCCAGTCTCCAGCAACTCATCGGGCACCACGAACTGGTTGTCGAAGAACAGGGCATTCTCCCGCGTCACGGTGTAGCTGCGCCGGACGCGTCCGCCCAGGTCCACGCTCAAGGTGTACTCGGGGGCCAGTTCCTTGCTGGCGCGGGCGTAGTCGGCGAGGGAGTAGACGACCATCGCCGTGGCCCGCGTGCTGTCCCAGATGTTGCCCCGCTGATTGTTGACGAGCCACTTGGCGAGCATGGCGGGGAGCCGTGACTCTGGGTTGATCTGCATGTAAGCCTGCAGGACAGCGGCATTGGTCTCGATGTCGTTCTGGTACCAGTACCACCATCCCTGACGCGAGCGATCCCAGTTAGCGGTCCCGTTGCCTTCATCCAGGTGTGCCGTGGTCTCCACGTTGCGCAGCAACACCTGGGACTTCTCGGTATCTCCGAGCGTGTGGAGCGACATCGCCAGCAGCGCCTTGCTATAGGGCGTCAGGCGTTCCCGGAGATCGTACAACCGGCCCGTGACGATCGGACGGATGGTGTTGTGCATGCGAGGCGCCATCGCGAGCACCCGTGCCTCGTAGGCCAGCATGTGCACATTCGACTCGACCAGGAAGCGCCCGCGCAGGTAGTCGAGACCGCGGTCGAGCATGCCCTGATCCACGTCTACCTCCGCGGCGCGGGCGGTCTGCAGCCCATAGAGGACATACGCGGTCATGTACGGGTCGCTGCTGTTCCCCGGCCACCAGCCCCAGCCACCATCCGGCCCTTGCGCACGGGTGATCCGCGCCAGGCCCTCGGTGACCATGCCCTTCATCTCGGTGGAGTCGAAGACGGGACTGCGCGACCTGCGCGTGTGCGAGGCGAGTTCTCGTACGCGAAGGGTCCCCGGCCGTCCCCGGGGATAGGTGTAGGGGCTGTTGGCGGCACGGTTGCCGCCTGGCTGGGCGGCATCGCCCTGCCTCGCCTTCTCCTCGAGCGCCCTGGCGCGTTGAGCCAGATCCTCCAGGTTATAGCCCAGGTCCTTCAGCGTCTTCGCCACGACCACGGTGGGGAGGAAGCGAGACATGGTCTGCTCGATGCAGCCATAGGGGTAGTCGACGAGATACGGCAGGGCGTCCAGCATCGTCGCGGCGAGAGACGGATTGAGCTGCACCACCAGCTCACTGCTCCCCGGCTTCCGGTCTCGGGGCAGCGAAATCGCGAGCTGCGCCTCTTCCCGGCGTTCCCCGCGGAGGACGCCCGACTTCGCCACCTGTTTCTCCACGCCGTGAACCAGCACGGGGATCTTCAGTTGCGTCGCATCCTGTCGGGCGGACGTCTGCGCGCTCATCCGCACCGTCAGCGACCCTTCACGCACGACGCGGATCATCCAGTCGACGCGCCTCTCTCCCTGCTTCGGCAGGTCGATGGTGACTTCGGGGCCAGTCGCGAACACGGAGTCGCCGTCGGCCTTCTGTTCTCGAGTCAGCAGCGCCACCGGGCCGCGATCACGCACGATCTCGGCGTAATCTTCGCCGAGGGCGAGTCGAACACGCGCCTTCTGCGGCGCATCGGTGTAGTTGTGCACGTTGGCGGAGAGCGCCACGAGATCGCGCTCCACGAAGAAGCGCGGCGCCTGCAGCCGCACAAGCAACTCCTTGCGGGTGGTCGCCGTCGTTTCGCCGGAACCGACCTGCGCGGTGAGAGATCCGCCGACGGCACCGACTTCCCAGCGCGTCAGGTTGTCCGGCCAGGTCACCTCCACGGTCGCCTCGCCGCGAGCATCGGTGACCACGGAAGGCACCCAGAAAGCCGTATCCGCGAAGTTGGTGCGGGTGGGACCGTCGGATCCGCCCCCGCCGCTCTCCGACTTGCCGGCCATCTCCTTCTCATCGGCCAGCGCATTCCTTCGCTGGCGACCACCGGCGGGACCGGCGGGACCAGCCAGGCCCTGCTGGGAAAAGCCGCCGAGGCCAGCGGCTGCGGCTCGTCCTTCGAGACGATCTGCTCCACGGAAACCTCCGCCGAAGCCTCCGCCGCCGCCGAAGTAACTGTCGCCGAAGAACATGTCCCTGCGCAGCCAATAGCCGCCAGCCTGCTCGCCCGGCCAGTCGGGGATCTGTCCCATGCCGTCCGGTAGCTCGAACCCGCGGCGTTCGTACCTCTTTCGCGGCTGCGTGTCCTCCGTGATGCTCCCGATCTGAGTGCCGGTCGAGGTGCTGGTCTGCACACTGAGGCCTCGCCGCTCTCCGTAGAAGTAGGCGCGAATCTCCGGAGCGTAACTCTTCTGGATGTAGTCGAGCGATGCGTCCGTCACGGCCACGGAGAAGTCGCCTCGCACCGGCCGCCCACGGGAGTCACGCGCCGTCAGCTTGACCTTCCCCTTCTCCCCGGGCTCGTACCGATCACGGTCCGTCTTTACGACGACCTCGGTAAACTGGTTTACCGGCGGCACGAAGAGTTCGAGATTCGCCGCAAACACCCGGTGGTCTCTGACCATCGTCACGGTCAGGTAGACGTTGGGCACGTCGGCGGCGGTGATGGGGATCTTGAGTTCGGTGCTGCGGCCCTCCACACGGATCAGCCGCCGCTCCATGATCTGGTCGGCGACCTCGCGAGTCAGCATCACGCTGCAGCCGGCGTCCGGGGTGACGAGCAGGACGCTCGCGGTCTGACCCTCCTCGTAGTAAAGTTCCTTGGACCGGAGCAAAACATCTCGGAAGAGCACTCGACCTCGTTCCAGATCTGGGCCATTGACCCACAGATCCACGGAGCCCACCACCGGGAGATTGGCGCTGTCCCTCGTTTCGAACGCCACGCGGAAGTGGCCACTCTGGTCGGACTTCCAGTGGAGCATGGCGCGCCCCTGGGCGTCGGTCTTCAGCGCCTCCTCGTGAACGACTTCCTGCTTCTTGTCCGGGGTATCCGGATAGCGGTATACACGGGCGCCGCCGGCCACCGAGACGGGTTGGTCGGATGGGTTGAGGGTGCGGATCTCGACGTCCACCACGTCACCCTGGGTCGCGTAACCGCGACGGAAGTCGAGGAAGGCAGCCACGTCGTGGACGGTGGCCTTGACGCTCCCGTCCCCGGAGATGGTGCGTCGGCTCGCGTCCTGTACATCCGCCTCGATCGTGTAGCTGTAGTCCTGTTCCGGGCTGTTCTTGTCGACCTCAGTGGCGAAGGAGATCTCCGCCGTCCCGAGGGCGTCGGTCTTAGTTTCGCCCTGCTTCACGACCGGCGAGTTGCGGTAGTTGGTGTCGTAGTAACCGGCTGAGTACCAGGGATAGAGGAAGTCGAACGGTCTTGGGAAGCGGTGGTACTGCCGGTGGGGCGCCCGGTGGATCCGGTACGTCACCTTTGCCCCGGGCACCGGGCCACCGAAGTAGTAGCTGGCCTGAATCGTGGCGCTGGTCGGTTCTCCCAGTCGCACACGGGTTGCGGCGGGCTTCACGGTGACCTCAAACTCCGGCTTCTTGTACTCCTCCACACGGAACTGGTTGCCCGCATTGGCGACGCCCTCGTTGGGGGAAGCGCCCATCCTGGCATCCAGCGAGTAAACACCGAGCGGCGCATCGGACGAGATGGAGAAGCTGCCGTTGACGGAACCGAATTCGTTGGTCGTGGCCCGGGCTTCGTGGATCGCCTGACCGCGCGGGTCGCGCACCGTCACCAGGGTGCTGAGGTTTGCGGCGGGTTTATACTCGCCCCCCGATCGGCGGTAGAGCACCTGCCGATAGAAGACGGTCTGCGCGGGACGATAAGCTGCACGGTCCGTCACGCAGAGACCCTTGATGTAGCTGCGATTGCCCTCGCTCCACCAGTTGGCGAGCTGGCTCGTTAGCGCGTAGCGGGCCTGCTTCCAGGCGAATGCCACGGTGCGGAAGCCACTTCGGCCGGCAGCGCGATCCAGAGGGCTCGTGAAGATGCCTTCCGGACCTGTCTTGCCGCGGCGGAAGGACGTTCGATCGGAGTTGCCTTCGCGCCACCATTGCTTGACGACGACGTCCGCACCGGACACCGGCTCGCCCGTGGCGCCATTCGTGACGAAGGTGACCGAGTGGTCGCGATCCAGCTTCTGGACGGCCAACAGGTCGGTCAGCAGCACGACCTGGGCCATTCGCACCCCGGGTGTCGAGGCGATCACGAGGTAGGCACCGACATCCTTCGTCGGAAGGTCAAAGGTACTCTGCAGGTACTCATGTTTGCCCGTGTCGTTGACGGTCACCGTCCACCGGCTGACGAGCGGACCAAGGTACTTGCGGACCTCGTCCAGCTTGCCGAGCGTGCCATCGAAGCCCTGGAAGGCTCGTCGCGGATCCTCAAGGACGTCCAGTCGGGTCAGCCCCTCTTCCAGTTTCAACCTGAACAGTTCGAGTTGCACCTCCTTCACGTTGCGTGTCTGGAGAGAGCCTTTGACGGCCTGACCGGCGGGGACGGGAGTGGGCACCGAGAGGTGGAGGCGCCGCAGGGTGATCTCCTCGAGCTGTGCTCGTGCGTCGTCGGCCCACTTGCTGCGCGGCATTTCATCCGCGAGGCGACGGTACTCGGCGACGGCCTCAACCACCGCCCCGCGGCCCTCCAGGTAGACCCCGAGAGCGTACTGGCTCTGATCCCGGATTGGATCTTCCGGAAAGTCTCGAACCAGTTGCCGATAGAACGTCTCCGGCTTCTCGTCCTGGTACGGATAGGGGATTCGGATTCGCTGACCCTTCTCGTAGCGCCAGGAGACTTGCTGCATCATCTGGTGATAGTTCTGGAGCCATTGGGCCCTGGCGAAGAGAGCCACGGCCGCATGGTGAGCGCGCGGCCCCTCCTTCGATCGGGCCAGCATCCCGATCTGATCCATCAGGAAGAGCTGCTTCTTCGGCGGCGCCCAACTCGGATCGTACGGCTTCGCGAGATCGAACTTCCATGTCGGGTCCGCGGGGGGCGGCCACTTGAGTGCCCGCGCCCAGGTCTGCATCTCGGGATACAGCCTGAGCGCACGCTGCAGATCATAGTTGAGCTGAATCTCTTCCGCCTCCGTGTCGTGCTCCTTGCGGAACCGCGGGTAGAAGACCCGAGCCGCCTCCAGCGCGTCCCTAGCGTTCTGGAAGTCGAGGTCCTGCAGGTAGACCTGCTCCGGCTTTTCCGAGCCCGGCAGTTGCGGAGCGGAGGCACCCCGGTAGACCTTCGCGCCTACCTTCCAGCCGTCGTGGGGCACGCCGAGGAAGAGCCGCCCGTACCAGTAGAGGCCGCGCGCCTCCCAGATGGTGCCGCGACGTGCCTTGATGTAGTCGAGGGTCTCCTGGAGCGCCCGATCCCATTTCTGCGTTTTGCCGACCGAAACCACAACCCGGTAGCGGACTTCGTCGGCCCGTCCCACCGGCACCTGGCCGCCCTTCAACAATGCCTCATAGGCCTGCAGCGCACCCGCGTAGCTCTTCTCCGCGTAAAGCCGATCGGCTTCAGCCAGTGTCGGTGCCGCCGACTGGGCGGGCAGCCGCCGTGCCTGGAGCAGCGTCATCCCCATCACCGTCAGCAGCAACGCGAGGAGGCAGGGGGCGGAGGGTCGTCTCGGGTATCGGGTCATGGCCTAGTCTCACCGTCCGCGAAGGAATGCCGCGCGGCTCTCACCCGGTGAGACCGATGCCCGGGGCTGGGGGTTACAGCCGGGACCGCGGCTTCCCAGCACTGACGCGTGCTGCCGGGCCTGCTGTGGGGTAATGAGCCGGCAGACCGCCAGGGGTTTGGGCGCGGCGGAGATGATTTGATAGGCTTCGGCGACGGCGCTCAACTCCTGAACGCGCCGCGGCCGGAGGCCATGCATGCGGACCCGCAAGATCGGTTCACTCGACGTTCCTGTTGTTGGGCTCGGCTGCAACAACTTCGGCGGACGCCTGGACGCCACGGAGACGGCCGCGGTGCTGGACGCCGCCATTGATGCCGGCGTCACCTTTCTCGACACGGCGGACATCTACGGCGCTACCCGCAGCGAAGAGTACATGGGGCAGGCTCTGGTCGGTCGGCGCGATCGAGTGCTGTTGGCCACGAAGTTCGGCGGCCGCATCGATGAGGAGCGCAAGGGCGCCCGGCCCGATTACGTGCGCCGGGCCGTGGAGGCCAGCCTGCAGCGGTTGCGGACGGATCGCATCGATCTCTATCAACTCCACACCCCGGACCCGGAGACCCCCATCGCCGATACCCTTGGGGCACTCAACGACCTGGTGGTCGCCGGCAAGGTGCGGGAAATCGGCTGCTCCAACTTCAGCGTTGCACAGATCCGCGAGGGGGAAGTGGCCGCTCCGGGTGCCAGGTTCGTCAGTGTGCAGAACAACTACAGCCTGCTGCAACGCGACCCGGAAACCGATGGCGTGCTGGCGGAGTGCGACGCTCGCAGCCTCGCCTTCCTTCCCTACTTCCCACTGGCTAGCGGCTTGCTGACCGGGAAGTACCGACGCGGCTCGGCACGCCCCGAAGGGACCCGTCTTGCGGACGCGGCTACCTACGCGCGATTCGGATCGGAAACTCGCGAGCGGCAGGTCGAGGCACTCATCGCCTTCGCCGAAGACCGGGGTCGCACGCTGCTGGAACTCGCCTTCGGCTGGCTGCTCTCGCGCCCTGCTGTCGCATCCGTCATCGCGGGGGCAACCCGGCCCGCTCAAGTCCGCCTGAATGCCGCATCGATTGGATGGGAGCTCAGCCCGACCGAGCTGGCAGAGATCGACTCGTTGCTCGCGTCCGTCTCGTAGCCGCGCGTCCGCCGGGCCAGCGAGTTACCCGCGACTTCCCCCCTCGCGCGGCGTCCTGAGTGAGGGAGAAACGAAGGGGACCCTCACCATGAATCGTCAGACGTCGTTTGCCGCCGCTCTCGTGACCGCCGCCCTGGTGGCGGGGGGCGCTGCGCACGCCCAGGATGCCGTCTTCTCGGGACCGCAGCCCGGGGAGAAGCTGCCGTCGTTCCGAGGCCTGGCCGTCGGAGGGACCGACGCCGGCAAGGAAGTAGATCCCGTGGCGCGCTTGAGCGGGCGGGCGGGGATGATCGTCTTCGTGCACGCGGTCGAGCGCTCCACTGCACCGTTGATGACGGTGCTGGATCAGTACGCGGCGGAGTGCAAGGAGAAACTTGGGGCCTCCTACGTGTTTCTGGGTGCCGATCGACTGATGTTGGAGCAGCGGGTGCCGCTCATCAGCCGTTCACTGCAGATCCGGAGTGGGCTGTTCATCTCCCTCGACGGGGCTGAAGGTCCCGGACAGTACGGACTCAACAGCAAGTGCATGCTCACCATCCTGCTCGCTCGCGATGGCAAGGTGGTCAGCAACTTCGCCCTGACCCAGCCCGGCATCGCCGATGCCCCGCGAGTGCTCCAGGCCATGGCGACGCTTGTGGGCGATCCCAAGCCGCCGACTGCCGAGGAACTCCGGGCCCGCCGCATGGCCGGCACTGGCCGCGACGCGCCCGCCCGACCCGCAGCCACGTTTGATCTGCAGACCGAGGAAGGGTTGCGCGCCGCTGTCCGCAGCCTTCTCGATGAGGTGAAAACCCTCAGGGAGGAAATCGCCCGACTGAAAGGCCAGCCGACGCCCGCAGCACCCCCCGCCAGACCGGGCAACCTCCCCGGAGCTGCCCCGACCGATCCGCAGCTCCTCTCTCTGCTGCGCGCCTTCATCCAGCAGTCCAATGACAACGCGACCGTCGATCGAATCCTGAAGGAAGTGGATGAGTACGTGAAAGGGAAGGCGGACCTGACGAAACAGGCGTATGACGGGTGGATCCGGGTGCTGGCACTGAAGTACGGCACCGAGTACGCGCAGAAGACCGGGACGACCTTTGTGGAGCGCTGGAAGCGCTGACCGTGCTCGTCCTCTGGTATGCGGTGATGCTGGCAGCGCCAGCCGCGGCTGGCGTACCGGCCGGCCGGTCGGTCGACTTCGCGACCGAGGTCGTGCCGATTCTGACCCGTGCCGGGTGCAATAGCGGTACGTGCCACGGTGCCGCCATCGGTCGAGGGGGCTTCCGGCTGAGCCTTCTCGGGTCCGAACCGGAGGTCGATTTCGATCGCATCACGCGCGAGCGGGGGGGACGTCGGGTGCAGTCCGGCGCACCCGACAGCAGCCTCGTCTTGATGAAGGCGTCCGGCGTGGTGGCCCACGGCGGGGGGGTTCGACTGCGCCGCGACAGCGGCGACTACCGGGTGCTGCGTGACTGGGTCGCCAGCGGCGCGGGATCCGGAGGCTACCGCAAAGCGCTCGCGGAGCTGACGATTACCCCAGAGGAGGCCTGGCTTCCGAAGCCGGGGGCCAGCACCCCGATCCGTGTCATGGCACGATTCTCCGACGGCGAAGTTCGTGACGTCACCCGCCTGGCGCTGCTCTCCACTAATGACGACTCGGTCGCCGAGGTAGGCGATGGCGGCGTGATTACCGCCCGTCGCCCCGGGGTGACCAGCGTGATGGTGCGCTTCCTTGGAGAGGTCGGAAGCGTGCGGGTCGCATCTCCCTTCGGACCGGCACTACCCAAACCAGCGCCCGCCGATAATCCCGTGGATCGGGTGCTCTTCCCGGAACTCGCCCGGCTGGGCCTACCGGCGTCAGCCCCCGTGGACGATGCCGGATTCCTGCGTCGACTTCACCTTGACGCGCTGGGCACGCTGCCCTCTGCGAAGGAGGTCCGCGCTGCGCTGGTCGACCGGCGGCCCGATCGGCGCCGTCGCTGGATTGAGGCGGCACTCGCACGACCGGAGTTCATCACCTGCTGGACCGGGCGATTTGCGAGCCTTCTGGGCATCGAACCCGCGCGACAGGGGAGTTTCGCCGCCGCCTACCACGGATGGCTGCGCTCGCGTCTCGCAAACAATGGGTCGTTGGAGGAACTGGTCATCGCCTTGGTCAGGGCTAGGGAGACCGAGCCGCCTAGCGGATTTTACCGCGCCGAAGCAGACCCCCGGGATCTGGGCGAGAGCTTCAGCCGCAGCCTGCTCGGCATCCGGTTGGAGTGCGCACGGTGCCACAACCATCCCTACGATCGCTGGTCCCAGACCGATTACCACGCCTTCGCGGCCCTTTTCGCGCGGGTCCGGCGCGACGGTGACCGGATCATCACCGCCTCCGTGGGGGAGGTGGAGCACCCACGAACCCGGCACCCTGTCCCGCCGCGAGCGTTGGGGATGCCCGAGTCGTTCGATACGCCGACTGACCGACGCGAACTGCTCACCGTCTGGCTCAAGGGTCCCGGCCGCCCACTTCTGGCTCGCTCGCTGGTCAACCGGATCTGGCGCCACCTGATGGGCAGAGGGCTGGTAGAGCCGGTCGACGACCTGCGTCAGGGCAATCCGCCGCTTCATCCCCGTTTGCTTCAGGAACTGACCTCGACGTGCTTGCAGAGCGACTTCAACTTGCGCTCACTCGTTCGCGCCATCGTCTCATCTCGGGCCTACGGGCTTGAAAGCCGCGCGGTACCCGGCAATCGGGCAGACCAGCAACTCTTTTCCCACTACCTCACTCGGCCGCTTTCGGGTGCTGTGCTGGCCGATGCGCTTGCCCGTGCAACCGGCGTACCAGATCTCTTTCCGGGCCAGCCGGCCGGCACCACCGCGCAGTCCCTGGTGGATCCTCGCACGCCGTCCGAGCCGCTCGACGCGCTCGGTCGCTGCCGCCGGGGTGATGCCTGCGACGCCGC
Source organism: uncultured bacterium (assembly GCA_964609085.1). Classification (GTDB taxonomy): domain Bacteria; phylum Armatimonadota; class SYMT01; order SYMT01; family SYMT01; genus JANPLG01. The sequence continues at coordinate 28,174 of CAZSRZ010000055.1, forward strand.
TCCCGCCGGTCCCGGCCTTCGGGGCGCACTCTACCTCTTGAACAACGCCGTCCTTCAAGAGAAGCTTTCTACAGGAATCGTCGCCTCGCTTGCGAACTCCCCGTTGGAAGCCGCCGTCGAAGAACTCACCTTGCGCACCCTTTCCCGTCTGCCCTCCCCCGAGGAGCGAGACAGGTGGCGCAAGTTCCTGGCCGGCAGATCCGACCGGAAAGAGGCGCTGGAAGATTTGCTCTGGGCGCTCATCAACTCGCGCGAATTCGCCTTCAACCACTAGCACATCGGACCCATGACCCGCCACCCCAAGGACCCGCGCCGATGAATCCTGACCGACGCTGCGACGGAATGAGCCGGCGGCAGATTCTGGTGGCCGGCGCACTCTCCCCCCTGGGGGTGACACTGGCATCATCGCTGCGGCACGCGGCCGCCCAGGGTGCTCGACGGGACACCCGCTGCCTGCTGATCTGGCTGGACGGCGGACCCTCCCACATGGACACCTTCGACCCAAAGCCGGAAGCGCCCGTGGAGGTCCGTGGCCCGTTCGGGGTGGTCGAGAGCAGCGTGCCCGGGGTCCGGATCTGTGAACACCTGCCCCTGGTGGCTCGCCAGATGCATCGGATGACACTGGTTCGCTCGCTCACCCACGAGTTCGGCAATCATCCGACAGGCAGCCAGTATCTACTCACCGGTAACCGGCCGTCGCCCGCGCTGGAGCATCCCAGCATGGGTAGCGTGCTGGCCTCGCTCACGTCGGCGGGTTCAGCTCTGCCGCCCTACATTGCCATCCCGGACGCCGTTGCCGCCGCCGGACCCGGGTTCCTCTCATCCGCTTTTGCTCCGTTCGCCCCTGGCGATGATCCCTCGCGTCCCGGATTCAAGGTCCGCGATCTCTCCCCGCACATCGCCGTCACGGCGGCTCGGCTGCGAGACCGACGTGAACTGCTGCGGGATCTGGACGAGAAAGCAGGGCGTGTCGATTCCGGCGTGGCCACGGAAGGCCGCGATCAGCATTTCGCCCAGGCACTGCGGCTGATGACCTCACCCGAGGCCCGGGCGGCTTTCGACCTCGGCCGTGAAGCCCCGGCGGTGCGCGAGCGCTACGGCCGGAGTCGCATCGGTGCAAGCTGCCTGCTCGGGCGGAGGCTCTTGGAGGCGGGCTCCCGCTTCGTGACCGTGATCGACAACGGCTGGGACCACCATCAGCAGCTCGCCCGGGTGCTGCCCGACGCTCAGTTTCCCGGTAGCGGCAAGCTGCCCTCGCTCGATCGCGCTGTGTCCGCGCTGGTCACCGACCTCGCCGATCGAGGGCAGCTCGACCGGACGCTGGTGGTGCTGATGGGCGAGTTTGGACGGACGCCCAAGCTGAATAGTCAGGGCGGACGCGACCACTGGCCACGCGCCGGCTTCGTACTGCTTGCGGGGGGCGGCACCCCCGCGGGCGTTGTTATTGGCGCCACCGACACGCACGGCGAGGCTCCCGTCGCCGACGCGGCCTCCCCGGAGGACCTCGCTTTCACCGTCCTCTCCCTGCTCGGCGTGGATCCGAAGGCGGCCCTGCGAACCCCAGATGGCCGGCCGGTCCCTTCCGTGAACGGCGGGCGGATGCTGCCCGGCATCAAGATCTAGATCTCTAGATGAGTGCCGCTCTGGACCGTCGGCGATTGCTCGTCGCCGCCCTGGCGGCCCCGATCGGCACGGCCAGCGCGGCCCCGGTCACCCCCATCCGCGCGATCGCGTTTTCCCCGGACAGCAAGGACGTGCTCTGGCCGGTCCCCGGCGCCATCGAGGTGCATCCGGTCGCCGGCGGTCCGCCGCGGCGGCTACCCTGCCGGTTGCCGCAGGTGAGGCGTCTGCAGTTCACGCCGGACGGTCAGTTGCTCCTGGCGGCGGGTGGGCTTCCGGGCGTTAGTGCTGGCCTGGCCGTCTATGCGTGGCCGGGAGCCTCGGCCAGCTACCCCCCCATCGTTGGTTCCGATCGGATCGAAGCCCTGGCCTGCGACTTTGTCGGCGAGCGGGCGGCGATAGGCGTCGCCAACGAAGTGCGTGTCTACCGGCTGACGCCCGCTGGGCCAGCGGAGTTGCTCCGCCGGCTAACTACCCACACGGCACCGGTGTCGGGGGTGGCGTGGAGCCCGGACGGCTCCCTCCTGCTGTCCGCGGGGCTGGATCGAACCCTGCGAGTCTGGGATGGTGTCGGCTACGGGCTCCTGCGCACGCTCACCAACCACACGGACGCCGTGAACGACCTGGCGTGCGACCCGGACCGCAAGGCGGTCATCACCTGCGCCACAGGGGCGGATGACGGCACCTTCCGGCTGTGGCAGCCGGGAATCGGGCGCATGGTGCGCATCGACCGGGTGGACGCCGGCGCGGTGCTCTCGGTGGCGTTCAGTCCGGATGGGCGGCGCCTGTTCGTGGGCAGCGTGGATGGGGAGGTGCACGGTCTGGATAGGGACCAGGCCGAGCGATTGCCGGAGCGTCGGTTCGGACGAGGCTGGATTCCGGCCCTCGCCGTGAGCCCGGATGGGACGATGTTGGCGTGCGGCAGCACCGACGGCTTCGCGGGGCTCTGGTCGCTTCAAGCGGCTCCAGGGCCGGCTACCCGCCTGAGGAGCCTCTACTCGGCGATGCCGCTGTAGCCATCCGCGGAGGTCACCCGCCACTCTTCACCGGGGAAGAAGAGGAGGTAGTGAACCCTCTCCTTCGCCACCCGCAGCGACAACCGCACCTCCGAGTTCGCCTCCCCGCCCGCGCCACGCGCCGAGATGTCGGCGCGAAACTCCACGGTTCCAGTCCGCCCGTCCGGACCGATCTGGATGGTGATCGACTCATCCGGGATCTCCACCGCCGTCTCGGCGTGCTCCCGGAGGTAGCGGGCGATCTGATAGCGCATCGACGTGGCGGAGAGACCGGTTGTGTCCGAATAATCTGCGGACAGGTATCGGGCAACCCCGCCGCTGTCGCGGCGCGAAGCCGCCGCCGCCGCATTCGTGAGCATCTGACGGAGTTGGTAGTCGTCCGGACCCTTCGGACGCCTGGCGTCCACCGCCCGAATGACAAACAGGGTTACGCCCGCCAGCAGGATGACCGCCGAGAGCCCGAGCACTATCCATCTGTTCATCACACCCATCCTTCCCGGCTCACGGCCGGACGCACGCCCACGGATGACCGCTTCTACCTCACCGCTTCGCCGGGTCTCACTCCCCCTGATCGCCGTCGGCTTGCTGATCCTGGGCTTGAGTCTCGTGCGACCACCAGGCCCGCCAACCACGCCGACGCCGTCACCGACCGCTCCGCCGGCTCCGACGCCCATCCGCGCCGAGTCCCCGAACTGGAAGGACCTGGAACCCGGGCATGGCCGGATCGCGTGGGTGGAGACGCGACTCGATCCCATTGTCGGGCCACCTGACGACCCGGCCTGGGCCCGCGACCGCGCGGCCTGGGGGATTGCCGACGGAATCCGAACTCCCCCTTCCGCCGGGTTCGGCACCCTTCCCGGCGACCTCGCGGCCGCGTGGTTCCTGATCGTCCCGTCGCGCCTGGAGAAGGACCTGTGGCACGTCGACAAGCAACGGTCGCGGCTGGTGGACGCCGCCGGGCGGATGGATTCGCTGCCCGGCGGGACAGGGGCACTTCGTCTCCAGACCGAACGGAGCGCAGAGCCCGGGGCGCAGTATCTGTATGTGCTTGTTCCACGAAGTCGCCTCCGATCCGGCGTCCGATTGCGGGCCGTGCTCTCGCGTTTCGACGGAGGCGCCGCCCTGCCGGTGGAACTTCCCTTCTAGGTCCCCCGGCCCCCGCAGCGCCGGTCCTTGCGAGGCCCTGTTTCACCCAAGAATGCGATAGAAGCGGCAGCGGTTGGCCGGCCCGGGTGACCGCATCCCCGAGCGTCCTGGGAAATCGGCAGGGCAAACGGCGGCCCTGTAGAATGAGATGAAAACTCTCGGAGACGCCAGCATGATCCCTCGCCTGCCCAGCCACGTATGGAGCCGCTTGCCGCACCGCCTCCTGATTCTCGGTGCAGTGCTCACTGCACTGGTGTCCAGCACCGGCTTTCGCTGCCGCGCGGAAGATGCCCCGATACCGCTGCGGGCCCAATTGCGACAGCTCATCGTGGGCGACAGGAAACCGTCCGCGCTGAACCCCATGCCAGTCAGCCAGTCCGAAATCGGCACCGTCCGCGTGGAGCGGGTGCGGATCACCCCGGCGGAGGGCTTCGATGCCGTTGCCGCGATCTACCGTCCGAAGGCGGACGGCAAGTTTCCGGTGGTCATCGTCCAGCACTTCCTGGGGGGCAGCAAGGACCATCTCGCGCTTGTGCCGCTGATGAACGGCCTGGCGCAGCGGGGATTCCTGACGGCCGCGATCGACGGCCGCTACCGGGGAGACCGGGCAAACGGCAAGGACCTGAACGCCGCGATTGCGGAGTCCCTCCGCACGGGCAAGGGCCGACCCTTCCTGCTCGATACTGCGTACGATCTCACTCGCTTTGTGGATTACCTAGTGGCCAGGCCGGATGTCGATGCCGACCGGATCGGCATGACGGGGATTTCCGAGGGTGGAATCCTGACCTGGATGACGACCGCCATCGATCCCCGGATCAAGGTCGCTGCGCCGATCATTGGCGTCACCTGCTTTGGCGAGGCGTTTCAGGGCGCCGACACGCCGGACAACGCGGCCAGGCTGAAGCTGTTTGAGCCGGCGCTGCGGGACTTCGCCAAGGCGCAGGGGGAGCCGGAGGTGAACTCGAAGGTCTTCCGCGCCGCCTGGGATCGGCTCGTGCCGGGCCTCACGGATAAGTTTGACGCGGTCCACGTGGTGCCGACCATCGCCCCCCGCCCCCTCTTCCTGGTGAGTCACGAACAGGACGAGCTGTTCCCGATCGACGGGGCACGCAAGGTGATGGATCGGGCAAAGGCGCGCTACCAGGAAGAGAAAGTGGAGGACCGATTCTCCACGCTCATCACTCCCAACGCCAAACACGCGAGCTTCAACCTCGGAGAGATCGGGGCAGTGCTCGCGTGGCTGGACAAGTGGCTGAAGGCGCCGCCTCCGGGTCTCTGACTCGGTCGGGGACGGGGTTCGTGGTGCCTATGCGGGCGGGGACGCCCGCGCACCCAGGTTATCCCCGTCCGGTGGGCGAAAGCGGGCCATGCGGGCGGGGACGCACGCGCACCCAGGTTATCCCCGTCCGGTGGGCGAGAGCGGGTTCGTGGGGGCCATGCGGGCGGGGACGCCCGCGCACCCAGGTCATCCCCGTCCGGTGGGCGAGGGCGGCTTCGGGGGCCGTGCGGGCGGGGACGCCCGCGCACCCAGGTCATCCCCGTCCGGTGGGCGAGGGCGG
>CAZSRZ010000056.1:0-32218 GCA_964609085.1 uncultured bacterium
CCGCAAGGGCGAAGTGAACATCCGCCTGGAGCACGTGGTGGACATCCAGGGCACGCGTGTCCCGATTGAGCCGTACAAGAGCGGCGACAGATTCTCGAGTGGCGGTCCGGCCGCCGCGGGCGCCGGACTGCTGGTCTTCGGCCCGGTCGGGCTGGTGGCGGGCGTCTTCGTCAAGGGCAAGGACGTTGTGATCACAAAGGGAACACGCATCCAGGCTCAGGTCGCGGGAGTAAAGTAGAGCCTAGGTGAGGGCGCACTCGAACGGGTGCTGCCCGCACGGGTGAACCGCTTCGAGACCGGCGGTCTCCGGCTTACCCCGGAGACCGCTTCCGCTGTTTCATCGCCCCTCGGACAGCTTCATACCTTGCCAGGTAGGCGGCGACGGGAACCCGAGCGATGACCTCGCCGATTACCGAGAGCGGCAGATCATCCAGCCTCTTGAAGCGGATGCACGCCTTTCCCATGTCCAGTCGCTTGCCCGTGGCGAGATAAGCCTCCCGGAACCACTCCTCCAGCGCGGAGTCGCCGTAGACCGTCATCAGGTGCAGCGCCATGTGCGACTTCTGCGACGCCAACCCGGCCAGGAGCAGGGGCTGTCTCGGATCGCAGTGGTAGCCGGCAGGGTAGAGGGAGTGGGGCACCACGTAACCGATCGAGTTGCCCTGCATGATCTCGGCATATCCCTCAGGAAGATGGGCGAGGATCACGTCTCGGACTGCGGAGATTGCGTGCCGGCGATCCTCCGGCAGTTGGGCGAGGTACTCCTCGACAGTCGTGGGCGGAGTCGACATCGTCACTTCCCCGGTATCGGCAGGACCCGCGCGGGAGGCGGGCAGGCCGGGAGCCAGTTCGAATCTCGGTTGCCGCCGTCCTCCGTGCCAGGGCGCCGTCTCGCCGGGTACCCGCGACCGGATTCCCCAGTGAGAGCCGAACCAGCCCGAAGCGACCCCCGCGGGAAGAGGGAATCCCCGGCGCAGGGCGCTACCTACGATCAGGAGATGAGGCCCGTGCCCGGGGCCACGCCAGATAGCCATGCGACTTTCCGCTCTACGATGCTTCCCAACCAGCATGTCGACCGCACGGCCCGTGGGGGCGGTTCTCCTGGGGCTGCTGCTGATCGTTCCGGCGCTAGCCCTCCCCGCGGAAGATGAAGCGGTCCCCGCGGCGACCATCCGGCGAGGTATCGAACAGGCGATCCCGCTGATCCAGGCCGGCGGATCCGGCTACCTCAAGGGCGCCGCCTGCTTCTCCTGCCACCACCAGGCCATGGCGGTCCAGGCACTTACGCTGGCTGAGGAGCGGGGCTTCAAGATCGACCGCACGGTGCTGCAGTCGCAGGTTGACCGCACAGTGGCGGACCTGCGCGGAGCGGAGAAAGAGTATCGGGAGCTGCGCGGGCAGGGTGGGCAGGTGACCCGCGCAGGCTACGCGCTCTACACACTCGGGATAGCCAAGGTGGCTCCCGAGGCGATGACCTCGGCCGTGGCGACGTACATCCTTTCTCGAGATCGGGCCGATGGCTACTGGCGCTCCACGGCAAACCGCCCTCCCTCCGAGGCGAGTCCCTTCACGGCGACGTTCCTCGCCCTGCGCGGTCTCCGCCGGTACGGCGCCGCCGACGCACGACAGGCTATCGAAGAGCGGCGCTCCGCCGCCCTGGCCTGGTTGAAGAAAACGCCCGCGAAGGACCAGGAGGACCGTGTCTTCCGCCTGCTCGCCCTCTCCGAGGCCGGGGGCGACGACGAAGCCCTGCGCTCCGTCGCAGCCGAACTCCTCCAGGCCCAGCGCGCCGATGGCGGTTGGAACCAGCTCGACACCCTGGGCAGCGATGCCTACGCCACCGGCTCGGCGCTCGTCGCCCTGCGCCAGGCAGGGGGACTCGGGGCCGAGCACCCCGCCGTACGGCGCGGCGTTCGATTCCTGCTGGCGAACCAGCTCCCCGACGGCTCGTGGCACGTCGCCAGTCGCAGCAAGCCGTTCCAGGCCTACTTCGAGAGCGGCTTCCCCCACGGCAAGGACCAATGGATCTCGATGGCCGCCAGCAGTTGGGCCGCCTCCGCGCTGGCGTTGGCGCTCCCGCCGAAGTCTCCCTGACCGGGAGTGCAGGATTCTCGACGCGAGTTTCCGGGACCGGACCAGTCAGCGACTGAAGCCCCACGCTCCCGCAGGGTCCCGGTGCAGCGGCCTGTGTTGGTTCTCGCCCCGTTCGGACCCCAACGTGTGACCGCTGCAGAGGTTCACTCGGTCCCGTGGGCTAACATGGACGTGTTGTGTTGTGGAGGTCCGTTGGAAAAGCACGTCGCTATCTTTCGCAGTTTCGAGGAAGCCGAGCAGGCGGAACGCGAGTACTACCGCAGCCTGACGCCGATCCAGCGCCTCGCCATCCTGACGGAGTTGAACTCACGCTGGCCGCGGAAGGAAGAGGATGACTCTGCAGAAGGACTTGCGCGAGTTTGTCGAGTTGTTAAACTCGCATGATGTCCGCTACATGATTGTGGGAGGATATGCGGTAGCGTTCCACGGTCACCCACGGATGACCGGCGATATTGACTTCTTTCTGGAGCCTTCCGAACAGAATGCCGCGAAGATACTGCGACTGCTCACGGAATTCGGCTTTGGGGGGCTGGGCTTGACGGCCACAGATTTCCTCACGCCGGAGTTCGTCATTCAGTTGGGGTACCCCCCGAATCGCATCGACCTGCTGTCCAGCATCTCCGGCAGTAGCTTTGAGGAGGCGTGGGCCGATCGGGTGGTCGCGGAGGTGGATGGCGTCACCGCCATCTTCGCGGGCCGCGCTACTCTGCTGGCGAACAAGGCCGCGACCGGAAGACCGAAAGACCTGGCCGACATCGCGGCTCTACGCTAGGCACCCCACCGCCGCCGCGCGGGCGGGCCGCCCCCCTGTCACGATCCGCTTCGGCGGGTGGGGATCCGTCAGCGTGCGCAACTCCATGGGGTCGCACGAGGATGGCTCCGTCGCTGGTTTGCCCTCACCGGGCGATGAAGGGTGTCCCGGATTCCCCCTCCTGTCCCGTCGCTACTTTGGAGGCGTTGCCTCGCACGACGAGTTGCCTCCCTTGATCGGCAACTTCTCCGATCGGTTGACGGGAGTTTCTCGCATGAAGTGGACGAACGGGGCGATCCGTGGGCTGATGCTGGTGTGCCTCGCATGTGGTACGGTCGGGGCGGCAGGCGTGGTCCTGCAGACCAAATACCCCGCCGGCGAGCGGCTCTACGAGCTCTCCACCACCACCAGCCAGACCGTCGAGCACTCCGGTACGGAGCAGTCGACCCAGGTCACCACCACCTCGGTGATCCGGCGGACGGTGAGTCGGCGCGATGCCGAGGGCGACCTTCACGTGCGCTACACCTACGAGGCGGTGAAGGGCCAGGCGAAGGGCCCGGGTTTCGAGGTGCAGTTCGACTCATCTCGTCCGGAGGCCACGCGCGTCACTTCTCCCCAGATCCAGCCGGTGGCGGATGTCTGGAAAGCTCTACGTGGGGCAACCTACACCCTGGTCCTGGACGCGCGGGATCAGTTGAAGGCGATTGAAGGCCGCGATGCCATTCCCACCGCCGCGCGGGCGGCGCTTTCTGAGGAGGCGCTGCGGCGCAGGTTTACCCAGGAGCGAGGTATGCTGCCCGGGCGAGAGGTGCGGAAGGGTGACCGCTGGAGTCGCCAGGAATCTCGGACGATCGGCCCAGGCTCCACTCTCTCCATGACGACGTATTACGAGTATCTGGGCTCCGAGGAGAAAGATGGGCGCACCCTCGACCGGATCTCGGTGTTCCGCACGGATCCCCGGCTGGAGGTTGTGCGAGACCCCGATGCCCATGGCCAGCTCAAGTCCGGAGATCTGAGGTTCGAGGCCACCAGCGGCACCCTCTACGTCGACCGGGAAGCCGGGCAGGTGATTCGGATGGAGAGCAGCACCCGTGTGGTCGGCCCCGTGAAGCTCGACTTCATGGGAACCGAACGCCCGGGGAGGCTGGACCTGACCTTTTCGGAGTCGATCGTGCCGCGCCGGCCGTAACCTCACTTATTCGCCGACAGGCGACTGCGCCAGGCGGACCGGCGTAGGGTTCCTCGCCCGCCGGTGGTGAGTTGGGGAATCCGGCGAAACCCGGGGCGTCTAGTTTCGACCCATGGTTGAGAGTCGCCGTGGATGCGCGGGATGTCCCGGAGCAATTGCCGGCGAGCGGGTGGCCGGATGCGGCGTGGAAGGCGGATGGATTGATTCGGCCGTGGCAGATTGCGGGCGGGATGGTGATGGTGCTGGCATGTGGGCTGGCTCTGGAGTCCAGTGTGACGGCGCGGGCCCTTCCAGCACCCGTCGAGGCAGAGTTTGCCCGGTCGGTGCGGCCACTGCTTCGCCGGTATTGCCTGGGGTGCCACTCCACGGCGAAGCGTGCGGGCGAACTGGACCTGGAACGCTTCCGCACGGCGGCTGACCTCAGCCGCGGGGCGAAGGCCTGGTCGCACGTGCCGGAGATGCTCAACGGCGGCGAGATGCCACCGAAGGGCGCACTCCAACCCTCTGCCCAGGAGCGACGCGCGCTCAGCGGCTGGGCACGGCGGTTTCTGGACGCAGAGGCGCTCGCCCAGGCCGGGGATCCCGGACCCGTGGTGCTTCGGCGCCTGAACAACGCCGAGTACACCTACACCATCCGCGACCTGACCGGCGTTGACCTGGATCCGGTTCGGGAATTCCCTGCTGACAGCGCCGCAGGCGAGGGGTTCACCAACACGGGCAACACGCTGGTGATGTCGCCCGCCCTGCTGACGAAGTACTTTGACGCCGCCAAGGATGTCGCCGCGCATGCCGAGCTACTCCCGGACGGCTTCCGCTTCTCTCGCTCCACCACCCGCAGCGACTGGACCAATGAGGGGCTGGAGCGGATCCGAGCACTCTACCGCCGCTACTCCGATTCCGCCGGTGCCTCGACGGTCAACTTGCAGGGCATCGTCTTCAACACCAACGACGGCGGTCGGCTTCCCGCGGAGAAGTATTTCGCCGCCACCCTGGCCGACCGCACGGCCCTCCAGGCGGGGCAGACCGCCGCTGTGGCGGCGAAACGAGGTCTCAGCCCGAAGTACCTCGGGCTGCTCTGGTCCATGCTGAACGACGCGACGCCGTCGCCCTTGCTGGACTCCGTCCGGGCGGCGTGGCGGCAGGCCAGGCCGGAGGATACGCGGGCCTTGATGAGCCTCGTCTCCACCTGGCAACAGGCGCTCTGGCGGTTCACCACCGTGGGTCAGATTGGCCGTCAGGGCTCGACGCAGGCGTGGCAGGAGCCGGTATCCCCGCTTGCCGCCCGGCAAGAGGTGCGGCTGAAGCTTCCGGCATCGCCAGACGGTAGCCCCGTTCGTGTCTATCTCTCCACTCGCGACGCTGGGGACGGCAACGCTGGCGATGTCGCGCTGTGGGAGCGGCCTCGGCTGGCGGCGCCCGGTCGGCCGGAGCTGTTGCTGCGGGACGTACGCGACTTCACACGGGAGATGATCGCCCGGCGCGAACGCCTCTTTGCCACCACCGCGAGCGTCCTGGAGGCGGCCGACATCGCGGCACGAGAGCCCGGCACCGCCGATCTCGCCCGCTTGGCCCGCGAGCACGGCGTGGACGCCGACTCCCTCTCCACCTGGATGGAGTATCTGGGGATCGGCTCCAGCGCACCCATCCGGCTGACCCACTTCGGCACCAAGCTCTCCGGCCTCTCCGGCTACGCCTTCGTCAACGGCTGGGGCTCGCCTGACCTGCCCAGCGTGATCACCAACTCGTCCAACCAGCACGTCCGCGTCCCCGGCAACATGAAGCCGCACGGCGTCTGCGTCCACCCCACGCCCACCCTCGCTGCCTGTGCCGGCTGGCGGAGCCCGATCAGTGGCGCTATCCGCATCGAGGGCCGGGTGACACACGCCCACCCGGAGTGTGGCAACGGCGTCACCTGGTCGCTGGAGCTGCGCCACGGAGGCAACCGCAGGCGTCTGGCCAGCGGTGTGGCGCAGGGCGCGACCGCCGTCGCCATCTCCCCGGTGGCCGGACAGGTGCGTCAGGGCGACCTGCTCTCACTCGTCATCGGTCCGCGCAATGGGGACCACTCCTGTGATCTCACCGACCTGGAGCTGGTGATCCGTTCCACCGAAGCCGCACCGCGCGAGTGGAGCCTGACCCGCGACGTGGCCGACGACATCCTCGCCGGCAATCCTCACGCCGACCGCCTGGGCAACCCGGACGTGTGGCACTTCTATTCCGAGCCGGTGAGCGGCGGTGAGGCCGGGCCGGTTATCCCGCCCGGCTCGGTTCTCGCGAGGTGGCAGGCGGCCGAAAGCCCGGCGGCCCGCCGCGAGTTGGGGTCGGCCGTGCAGCGGCTGCTGACAACCGGTCCCCCAGCCGACGCGAATTCCGCGGACGCGCAACTCTACCGGCAGATCCGCCCACTGGGTGGCCCGCTCCTCGTCGGGGCCTGGCGTCAGGTCGCCGCCTCCCTCCGGCCCGGTCCGGGGGATGGGTCCGGCCTGGATCCGGCGCTGTTCGGCAAGCACCCGAGCGGCGGGCCCGTGGATCCCGCCGGCCTCTGCGTTCAGGCACCGTCACTGCTGGAGGTACTGGTGCCCGCCGAGTTGGCTGCGGGGGCCGAACTCCTGAGCGCCGTCTCGGTGCAGTCCAGTGGGGCAGGCACCGGCAGCGTTCAGGCGCAGGCGCTCCTCACCCGGCCCGGAGGCGGCGGCCTGCTCCCGGACGCCCCGGTGCTTACGGCGGAAGGCAGCCCCGCCCGGCAGCGCTTCGAACAGGCCTACAAGGAGTTCCGCGCCCTCTTTCCGGCGGCCCTCTGCTACACGAAAATCGTGCCCGTGGATGAGGTCGTGACACTGACCCTCTTCTACCGAGAGGATGAAGCGCTTCGCCGCCTGATGCTGACCGATGCCGAATCCGCCCGGCTGGACCGCCTGTGGACCGAACTGCTCTTCGTCAGTCAGGCACCGTTGAAACTGATCAACGCCTACGAGCAGATCGTCGAGTTCGCCACGCAAGACCGCCCGGATCTGGCGGAGCCGTTCCGCCGGATGAAGAAGTCGATCTATGACGGGGCCGCGACCTTCGAGCGCGAGCAGGCTGCCGCTGAGCCGAGGCACCTGGATCAGCTCGTGCAATTCGCCGCCCGAGCCTATCGGCGGCCGCTGGCTGCGGCAGAGGCTGGGGAGCTGCGCGGGCTCTACCGGAAGCTCCGCGGGGAGGGGTTGGGTCACGAAGAAGCGTTTCGGCTGACCCTTGCCCGCGTCTTCGTGGCGCCGGCCTTCCTCTACCGCCTGGAAGCCGCCCCGAAGGGCCACGCCGCAGGTCCGGTCACCGACTGGGAACTGGCCAACCGGTTGAGCTACTTCCTGTGGTCATCCCAGCCCGACGACGCGCTGCGCGTCGCGGCCGCTTCCGGGTCGCTGCGTCGGCCGGGGGTGATGGCCGCCCAGATGCGGCGGATGCTGGCCGACCCAAAGTCGCGGCGTCTGGCGACCGAGTTCGCCTGCCAGTGGCTGCACATCTACGAATTCGACGCACTCGATGAAAAGAGCGAGCGTCACTTCCCGGAATTTGCCGGCCTTCGCGGCGACATGTACGAAGAGGCGATCCGCTTCTTCACCGACATTTTTCAGAACGACGGCTCCATCCTCTCCGCCTTCGACGCCGACCACACCTTCGTCAACGAGCGGTTGGCGAAGTTCTATGGCATCCCCGGCATCACGGGGGAGGAGTGGCGTCGAGTGGGGGGCATGCGGTCGCGCGGCCGCGGCGGGATCCTGGGACTGTCCGCCACCCTTGCCAGGCAGTCCGGCGCCTCCCGCACCAGCCCCATCTTGCGGGGTAACTGGGTGAGTGAGGTGCTGCTCGGCGAACGTCTGCCGCGCCCGCCGAAAGATGTGCCGCGCCTGCCCGAGGACGAGACCGCGACTGACGGCCTCACCGTCCGGCAGCTTGTGGCGAAGCACACCACCGACCCACGGTGTTCCGGCTGCCATCGGCGGATCGACCCCTTCGGCTTCTCCCTGGAAGGCTTCGACGCGATCGGTCGCGCACGGACCAAAGACCTGGCCAACCGGCCCGTCGACACCCGCACCCAGACCCCGGACGGGAAACCGATCGATGGGCTGGCGGGTCTGCGCACCTATCTGGTACAAGCCCGCCGCGATGCGATCCTGCGCCAATTCTGCCGCAAACTGTTGGGCTACTCGCTGGGCAGGCAGGTGCAACTCTCCGACGAACCTCTGCTCACGGAGATCAGGCTCCGCCTTGCCCGCAGCGGCTACCGCTTTTCCGTCGCCGTTGAAGCCATCGTCCAGAGCCGGCAGTTTCGCGAAATCCGTGGCGCGGAGAACGATCCGCGCTGACAGCCCGCCGACAGAGCCATTCAGGCGCGTGGCTGGACCGGACTCAGGTGTGTTCAGCCTCTCGCTTCGCTGCATCCACCCCGCCGACATCCATTGCACGGCACAGAACCGCGCCCCCCAACCTCGGGCTGCGGCCACTGTGGTACATCCCGCATCCCGCGCCGACGTGCTCGGTTCCAGGCTCAACTAGGGAGGACCGCGAAGCCAGGACCCGCCGATAGCCTCACGCCCCACGGCCCTGCTTCAGGGCTTTCGGCGCCCGCCGGCTCCAGGCTTCCTCCAGCAGTTCCGTCACCCACGCGGGGTCGGCGTCGGCCAGGGCGACCCGCACGCCGCAGAGCCGCCGGCCCCACCACAGTTCGTCACATACCCCGGGGTTGGCCTGGACGGCGGCGTGGATCGATGGTTCCTCGACGAAGATGTGCAGGTGCGTGCCGTCCGGTGGAGCGGTAGCGATGATCCGGCCGCCGACGCGAAAGGAGGTGTACTCGAAATGCGGCATCTCCGTTGTCTGCGGGAGTGACAGCGCGAGCCGGCGTGCTTCCTCAAGGGTCATGGGTAGTCCAGCCGGCGTCCCATCTCGTGCCCCCTGTGGAGCGCGCGCCGCGGCGGGGGGAGATGCCGGGCTGTCAGCACTTGGCGGTCTTCCGTTTCTTGCCGATGGAACCCCGCTGCTCCACCCGGCGAATGTAGTCGGGGGCAAACGGCACCTGGCATTCGGTCTTGCCCATGTCGACCGTCACCTTGCCGATGGAGTTTCCTACCTCGATAGCGAGGTCGGTCAACGCGGCAACATACGAGCCTACCGAGATGACGAAGCTGTTCATCTGATAGCGCACACGGTTGGGTGCCGCGTGGATTTCGCGCTCCACCCGCCGCAGCAAGGCTTCTAACTCGCCGATGTCGAGGCGCGCGTCCGGGGTGATGGACACCAGGCTGGACCAGGTGGCCCAGCCGGCGACCGCGACGCGCTCGCTATCCGACTCGATCCACTCGCGGGCTACCTCTCTCGCGTGCGGGCTGCCGGCGGCTACCCAGGCCACCGTGATGGCGGCCAGCGCCATATTTGCCCCGTCCAGCCAGCGCTGCAGGTCCTGCCGGGTCATCCTGGCGTCATCGGCGATGAGGCCGGCCAGATACATCGCGTCGTAGATTCCGGTGTCGTAGAGTTCGAGGGCCAGGCGGTAGTCCATCTTGACCCGCTTCTGGATCTTCTTTAGTTCCTCGATCTTCACCCCCAGGCAGGGGCCCTCAATCCCGTGGTTTCGTAGGATGCGGACGTAGCCTTCCGATCCCAACGGCCGGATCTCGTCGAGAATGGACTCAGCGGTCATCGATATGGCCCTTCCTGCCCGAGGGAGCGCCTATCGCGGGAGGTCCGCCTGAGTGGCGCTGCATGCCGTGCCGTTCGCCCTGATGCGCCGCGATCTCCTGCCGGGAGCCGCTTCGGTTCCGGCGTCTCCTGCCCCGCTGCGGGTGCGTGATGGTCCGAGTTGCGGCATACTGAGTGGTATGAGCAACCACCACTTTTCCCGACGCACATTTCTCCGCGGAACCGGTGTCACCATGGCGCTGCCGTGGCTGGAGTCGCTCCCCGTTTGGGGCGATGAGGCCCGGGCGGGGAGTGAGCCCCCGGTTCGCCTGGGGGTCCTGTTCTCGGGAAACGGGTTTCACAGTCGTGAGTGGTGGGCCCGGGGTGAGGGCAAGGCGATGGAGCTCGGTCAGGTGCTCAGCCCGTTGACGCCCTACCGGGAGCGGATGCTCTTTATCCGCGGGCTCTACAATGAGGAAGCACAGAAGGGGAACATCCACAGCTCGCAGACAGGCAACCTGCTCTCGGGTGCGCCCCTCGCTTCCGGCGGTGAGATCCGCTCGGGCACAAGCCTGGACCAGATCGTCGCACAACGGCATGGCCAGAGCACCAAGGTCTCCAGCCTGGTTCTGGGTTGTGAGAAGTCGAACCCGAGTGTTCACAAGAACTACTCGATGCTCTACAGCTCCCACATTTCGTGGAGCAGTCCCACCACACCGACACCGCTGGAGCTCTACCCCGCGTTGGCGTTTGACCGGCTTTTCAAAGACGGCAACGAACGCGGCGACAAGAGCGTGCTGGATGCCGTGATGGCGGACGCCGGCGGCTTCCGCAAGAAGATCAGCGCCGCCGACCGTCGCAAGCTGGACGAGTACCTCACTTCCGTCCGTGAAGTGGAGCAGCGCATTGATCGGGCGGGCAAGCAGGGCGAGCTTCAGGGTTGGCGGCCCACGCTTGACACGGCCGGCGCGCTCCGCTCATACCCTCGTCCCCCGGAAGGCATCCCCCAGAACATCGCCGACCACATGCGTCTGATGTGCGACATCCTCGTGCTCGGGTTCCAGACCGACACCACACGCGTCTGCACGTTGAAGCTGAACAACGACCACAGCGCACTGCGTTTCCCGCATCTCAACGTGGACTACATGATCCACCACCTGCTCTCCCACAGCGACACGGCGGACTGGCTGAAAGTAAACCAGTTCTTCCTCGAGCAGTTGGCCTACATTGCTCGCAGGCTCGACGCCATCCAGGATGGCGAGCACACCGCCCTGGACAACTCGATGCTCCTCTACTGCTCCAGCATGCTCACCGGCGGCCACGACGCGACGAACCTGCCGGTGGTGCTGCTCGGAGGCGCCGGCGGAAGGATCAAGGGCGGCCGTGTGCTGGACTATCTGGGTAAGCCAAACCGGAAGATGTGCAGCCTTTACCTGTCGATGTTGGACAAGTGCGGGATCCGTCTGAACCAGTTCGGCGACTCGACTGAACGGCTGACGGAGATCTGACCATCTGACCACCTGACCATCTGACCTCCAGGCTACCGGGTCACGGAGCGTTCGGCGAGGTCAGCGGGATGCCGAGTCCTGGTCGGGCCACGATCGCGGGCAACTATTCGCACGGGTCGGTCGTCATGACTCGGTCCCCGGAGATCCGCGATGTCCCCTCTTCCCACCCTTGCCGCAGGGATCGACTTCGGCACCAGCAACTCACTCGCTGCCGTTGCCGTGGATGGCGAGGTGCGTGTGATCGCCGCGGACCCCGAAAACACGGATCCGTTTGTGCTGCCGTCGCTCCTCTATTTCAGCCGCTACGGTTGGCAGTCTGTGGGGCGGGCCGCGGTGCATGGCTACCAGCACGATCCCGACGGACAGTTCGTCCGGGCGTTGAAGTCGGCGCTGCCGGAGAGTGATCCGTCCGAGGTCTTCCGGATCATGCGGGCGCCGTACCGGCTGCCGGATCTGATTCGGTTCTTCCTCGCACGGCTTCGAGACCGATTGGAAGGAGAGACCGGCGCAGCCATCCGGCGCGCGACCATTGGCCGCCCGGTGCGCTTCTCCCCGGATCCGCAGGTCGACGCCCGTGCCGAGTCCATGCTGCGCGAAGCCGCGCAGTTGGCCGGCTTCGAGGAAGTCGAGTTTCTTTCCGAGCCGGAAGCCGCCACCCGGTTCTACTTTCATCTGGCCGGGCGAGATGTCTCCGAGCGAGCTTCGGTGCTTGTGTTTGATTTCGGCGGCGGCACGCTGGATCTGGCCATTGCGCAAACCGGACCCAACGGCTACCGCATTCTGCGCACCGCCGGCCGGCACATCGGCGGTACGATGCTGGACCGCCTCCTCTTCGAGGCGAAGCTGCTGCGGCATCTCGGCCATGGCCTCAAGTGGGGTCGTGGGCTCGATCTGCCGCGGGCGTTCTTTAACCGGCTGATCAATCCGGACGAGAACTGGAGGATCACGGAGGCGGAGTACCGCCACGAGGTCCGCCGCGTACTTGACGCCAGCGCGGCGCACGGCCTCGCGGTGATGCCGTTCCGCACCCTGCATGCCGTGGTGGCGGGGCGAATGGGACCGGACCTCTTCGATGCCATCGAGGCCGCGAAGGTAGCCCTGTCGGACTCGGATGTCGCGGAGATTCGCTTCGACCGCGAGGGGGTTCATCTACGCGAGTCCCTTAGCCGCGAGGAGATGCGCTCCATCTTCAAGGAGCCGCTGGAGGCGATCCGCGAGCTGATCCTCGAAACTCTGGCGAGCGCCGGAATGGTTCCGGAGGACATCGACAGGGTTGTTCTTGCGGGCGGTTCCAGCGCCTTGCTCTGCACGCAGGAGCTGCTCCACGACATCTTTGGTCCGGAGCGGGTCCCGCAGCGGCAGGACCTGTTCACGAGCATCGTCGGCGGGCTGGCGCTGCATGCCGCCGCCGGTGCGCGCGTCTCCGCCTAGCCGCCGGGCTTTCGGGGCGGGATGACGTGGTGTTGAAAGGTGTTCTTGCCTGCGCGCTTGGCCGCGTACATCGCCCGGTCCGCCAGGCTCAGCACCTCGCGAGTATCCGGCACCAGCCCGTGGACCGTCACCGCGCCGATGCTGAACGAGGCGGGGGCGTGAATCCCTGCGGCGGCCGTGGTGAGGCGGCGGTGAAGGATGGGGAGGAAGGAGCGTGCCGCCTCCTGGTCCATCTCTGGCAGCAGGATCGCAAACTCGTCGCCGCCGAGGCGGGCTACGGTGTCGATCCGGCGGATCGTCAGCCGCATGGCCTGAGCCGCGACGCGCAGCAGATCATCTCCGGCCGCGTGGCCCAGGGTGTCGTTCAGGTTCTTGAAATTGTCCACGTCCACGTAGGCGAGCGTAAACGGGCGCTGATATCGACGTGCGCGTTCGACCTCCGCGGACAGCACCTCTTCAAAGGATCGGCGATTCACAACACCGGTCAGCGCATCGGAACGGGCGATGAACTGCTCACGTTCCAGGGCGGCCCGGAAGAAAGTGACGGTGCGGGCCGTGCCGAGGAAGACTCCCAGCCGGACGGCGGTGTTCCAGATCACCTCCAGCGGCTCGGAGTGCGACATGTCCTGAACGTCGTTCGCCAGAAACCAGAGCGCCACCCCGAGCAGCGAGAGGACACACGCGGGCAGGACGCCGCATCGCCAGGCGGCAATGAAGATCGGGATCACGTAGAACACAAAGAAGTGGAGGCGGGGTCCCGATAGATAGTCCAACCCGCCCAGCGCCAACGCCAGCAGCAGACACCCGACGAGGACCGCGGTGCTGGGTAACGCCTCGAGCGCCTCGAGGGCTCGAACGCCATAACCGGGCCACGGCAGTGGCGGCAGGCCGGGGTGATCGCCCACCCGACCACGGTGCCCCGCCCTCTCCGATTCCGAATTCCGATACACCAGTTGTGCCAAGAGAGCGTTCGCCTGTTCGGGGGGTTCCCCATCTACTTGTTAGACTTGAATTCTCCGGATCGGTTCCGATGGAAGGGGTCGGCCGGAGTGTATTCAGCAGGGATCTCGCAGCGTGCACGTAGTCTATCTTCACTCGGAAGATCTCGATGGGTGGCTGGCCGCGCCCAATCGCACTATTCCTCAGAGAACCCTTGGTCTGCTTGCGTCGCTGCAGGGTCTCGCTCTTGAGAATGAGGGCGGGAGGCACGAGATACAAATCGTTCTCAACAGCGGCAAACCCCCGGAGTACCTGCGTGCCGAGGCCGACCGATTCGGCGGCACCCACGTGATCGCCGGGAATGGTGCCGCCTGGCAGTCCACCGACGGGGCCGTACGTCGCGTCGTGCCCGTCGGCAAGGACCTGCCCCGACTGCGGCAGGCGCTTGGGCTGGACCCATTCGCCCGGGACGTGGTGAGGCTGCGTCTCCCCGGCGGCTCGGCAGAGGTGGCTCTTGAGGACAAGCGGGACGCCGAGGGGGACATTGGGCTCAGCTTCTTCCCGTGGGCAGAGCCGGTTTCCCACCGTTGGCGTTTCGTAGGGGGAATCGAGCCGCACGATCTGGCGTTGTCGCTCCGTGCACTCGTGGCCCGGCTCGGGCTCGCGCTCTCCGTGCCGGAGCCCCACCCGGATGGTGCCGTCGATGTGCTCCCCCTGCTCAACGGCCGGCCCGTCGGGAAGTGGACGCTGCCGATGATCGCCCGCGAACTCTACCCGGACGCGGACCTCCGGCTGAGCCACGGGGGCGATGGATCGAACGATCTCAGCGCTTTCGACGCAGAGGGCGTGCTGCCCATGACGGCGTCAAACTGCGTCGCGACGCGGGCCGCCGTCCTGGCCGGCGGCGGCATCGTCGCGCAACGTCCGGCACCGACCACCGCCTTCGCCGAGTGCTACCGCACCCTGGCAGGGCGAGGTTTCTACGGACCGCTTTCCGTGACCGTTTCCGCGCTCTGCCGTGTCTGGTTCGATCAGTCTCGGCGAGGAGCGTGAGTGGCGGGCGTGGCTCCTCATCGTGCGGCTGCTCCTCGAGAACGGCCTCGAGATTCATCGACCTCGGCCTGATCGGTTCCATGGCTCGCGGACGAGTCATGAGGAATCGCGGTTCCCTGGCATCGGCGCCGCATCCTGGGCGAGTTGCGCCAGGCGCATGAGCCGCTCTGGTTCGTTGGCGACGAGCCAGTTGTCCGCTGAGAGCAGGCGGTGGGCATTGGCGAAGTGCGGCCTCGCCTCCGCGTCGCGACCGAGAGCGAGCAGGCACTCACCGAGTTCTTCAGCCACGTAGCCGCTCTCTCGCTCGATCCGCGCATACTCGGAAGCCAGACTCTGCTGCTCCGCCAGCGCCTCTTCAACTCGACCCAATGCACGCCAGAGGCGGGCCACGCTCCATCTCGCGATCCGGATGGGCTCAGGGTCCGGCTGGTCCCGTCGCCACTCCAGGCCACGGCTGAGGAGGTCGAGGGCAGCATCCAACTCGCCGCGGTCAAAGTGCGTCCAACCGGTGTTGTTGTAGAGGGCACCGAGCCACTTCCGTGCCGCGGGGTCGCCGCACTGCTCGGCATACTCCATCGCTCGATGACTCCAGGCCAGGGCCGCTTCCGGCTCCTCGCAGATCCCGAGCATGTGGGCGGCGTCCACGGCAAGCGAGTGCTCCCCGATCTCCCGACCCAGATCCCATGCCTCCAGGAACCACTTCCCCGCCTCGGCGCGGCGTCCGGAGGAGTTCCGCACCCTGCCTCGTTCGAGGAGGTAGCGCAGTCGCGCGACGGATCCGGCGGTCGGCAGGGTTGCCTCTACTTCGTCCAACAGAGCATCGGCCTCGACGAAGCGGCTGCGCAACCCCAACGTCCTGGCGATCTGGGTCCGGAGTTCGGCGGCGAAACCGAGGGCGCCTGCGGCCTCTGCCCGCTCCAGGGCTGACCGGAAGGCAGCCTCCGAGGCGGCCGGGTCGGCAAAGTTCCAGAGCGAGGCGATGCTCGGGCGGTCTTCAGTCACTGGTGATCTCCTTCAAGATCTGCCGGAAGGCAGGGCCGAGCTGGGGATCTCGCAGCAGGAAGCGGACGTTGGCCTCGTAGTAGCCGAGTGGTTCGCCGGTGTCGAGCCGGTACCCCTCGTAGATGCAGCCGGAGAGGCGCCCGGCCGCGGCGAGGCGGTTGAAGGCGGCCGTGAGGTAGAACTCCCCCTGCCGGTGCATGCGATACTCCTCTTCCAGGGCGGTGAACGTCTCCGGGGTGAGCAGGTACCGACCGATTGAGATGCAGCGCGACGGCTCCTCGCCGGAGGGGGGTTTCTCAATCAACCCCGTCACTCGGAGCGGACGGGTGTCCGGGTCGATGCCCGCGACCCCGTAACGGGATATGTCCTCGCCGGTGGGTCGCTCCTCCAGGGCGAGAACGGCATTGCCGGTCTCGGCAAAGACATCCAGCAACTGCCTGGCAAGCGGGGTCGCCCCGAAGTGCAGGTCGTCCGGGAAGCTGAGGACACACGGATCATCCCCGGCAAACTCGCGGGCCAACATGACGGCATCGCCTGTCCCGCCCATGCGCTGCTGCCGGACGAAGTAGAAGCGGACACCCTCCGGAGGGGAGATTGCCCGGAGCTGCGCTTCCTTTCCCTGGGCGGCGAACACGGATTCAAGCTCGGCTTCTCGGTCGTAGTAGTCTTCCAGCACCTTCTTGCGGCGGGAGGTGATCACCAGGATGTCCGTAATTCCGGACTGGATGTACTCTTCCACCACGTAATCGAGTGCCGGCCGAGTCCCCAGAGGGAGCATTTCCTTCGGGATGACCTTGGTGATGGGGAGGAAGCGGGTGCCGTAGCCAGCGGCGAGGATGATGCCTTTCATGGTGGCGCCTTTCGTGGGGGTCAGGGGAGGTCCTGGAGAGCGGGGGCGGGGCGGACGTGCGCAGGCACGCCGGGGAGCTGGTCGAACAAGGCCATGAGGCCGGCTGAGCGGTCCTGCGGGCGTTCGAGGGAGAGGATGAGTTGGACGGCGCGGGCCGGTTCGGTGGGGGAGAGAGCGCAGGCCGCCGCGGTCACGGCATCCGCCTGCTCGCGGCGGTCCGGGATCGCGGCAGCCACCAGGAGGACGGCTTCGGGATCGAGGTGGGCCACATCGCGCGCATAGGCTCCCATGGCCGGACAGTCCACCCTCTCGAGCAGCAGGTCGGCGCAGCGGCGGATGGCGGCCAATCCCCTCTCGGGGTCGAATCGGTGGAGTTGCAGGGCAGCCCCGGTCATCGCCTCGGAGTCCTTTGCTGCGGCCGCCCGGTCGAAGCACGTGGCAAGCGCCGTCGCCCCGGCCTCGCGATCGAGCGACGCGAGGATACGTGCGGCGTCCAGGGCGTTGAAGACGCCCGGCACATGCACATCTTCGTCCGCCACGCGATCCAGCACGCGCTCCACCAGGGGACGGGCCGGGCTGAGGTCGAGGAAGGGGGACGCCTCCCCCTCGAAGATGAGTTCCAGCACCTGCGTCATCTCCCACATCGCCGACAGGCCTTCGGCGGCTTGCATTGCCGCAGCGAAGATCTCGGCCGCCCGGCGGGGGAAACCTGCCGCCATCTCCATCGCGATGACGACGAGCGACACGACCCGGCGTTCAAGCTCGGGCTCGGCATGGGCTGCGTCCAGCGCGTCCGAGAAAACGCGGGACGACCACTCCGCGTCGACAGTCGCCAACGCCCCGGCTACGCCGGTCCACTGCAGCGCCCGCATCTGGCCGCTGCAGGCGCGCCCGTGCTCTATCGCCCTCTCGAAGAAGTCGCGTGCCCGGGCCGGGTCCAGTCGCGTGGCGGGATCGGTCTCCCCGCCGGCGGACTCACACAGCGCCGCCAGCGCCTGGCCCACTCGAACCAGTGACTCGGCGCCGCGCATGTGCTCAATCGTCGCGGCGTCCCGCTCGGCGCCAGTGAGGAGTGCCTCCCGCAAGCCCGGATCGGTCACCTTGCGGAGCAACTGGAGGCGGAGATCCAACCGCGTCCCGGATTCGTAGATACGACCTGCCAGTCCGACGGCGCGCTCGGCGTCGTGTTCGACGAAGGTGCCGACCAGGAACGCCCGCAGGGGGTCCGGATCCATCAGCGTCTCGCCCGCTGCCTCCGCTGCGTCGAGCAACTCCCCGGCCGCCGGATCGTTCAGGGCCGCGAGCGCTTCGCCGAAGAGGGCGCAACCGAGCGCGTAAACCTGAGGGTCTGCATGGGTCTCTGACTCTGACCCTGACTCTGGCTTGAGCGACCGGACACCCGGCAGCAGGCGACCGATCAGCGCCCGCGCCCGCGCCTCGTCCCGGGTGCCGACCTGGATGGCCGCCTCGCAGAGGCTGTTCAGCAGGTGCAGCCGTTCCCCGGGGGGCAGCGAAGCAGCCTCCGCCAGCAGCAGGTCGAACTCGGGGTTCAGTGCGCCATCCTCGGCTCGGGCGGACTCGGTCAGGATCGCCTCACGCAGCCGGCGTCGTTGCTCAGTATCGGGCCACTGGTCGGCATGCTCCCGGGCCGCGGCTGGGGCAACGTGGGAGAGGCGCAGCAGCCAGGCAAGCCGATGTCGGGCTTTGAGCTCCTGGTCGAGGATCTCGTCCGCCGCCGTGAGACCCGCGTGAACCAGCATCTCGCCGGGTGGCTGAGCCTCCGCACTCTCGGCCGTGGGAATAGTCATCAACTGACGAAACTGATGAGATCGAGCTCGCCGGCCGCCGCCTGGCGGGCGGCGTGGGCCACCTGGCGGAGCAACCCCGTGCCTCGTTGACGAGCCGGCGGCTCCGCCGCCTCGATCATGTCCGCGATGCGGCCGGCATCGGCGGAGGCGATCCAGCCGAGCAGGGGCGCGGCCTCCTCGGGTGATCCCGTCCGCCACAGCACCCGGTCGCCATCGAGTTCGCGTCCCCGGACGATGTAGGCCGCCATCTTCCTGGCATCGTGGTCCGGGATTCCTTCCAGCGCCTTCAACAACGGGGCGTGGGGAAGCTCGGTGCTGACGGCCTCCGACTCTACGAATTCGTCGAAAAGGTCAATCAACATCTGGGTGAGGAAGTAGCGCTCGTCCTCGTCCAGCCCGGCATAGAGCTTGCCTTCAAAGACGACCCGGCGCAAGAGGTCATGCGCCAGCTTGAGATCGGGTTCGTCCCAGTCCGACTCATCGTCCGCCCGGACGGCCTCCATCCAGGCGGCAAACCGTCGCTCATCCGCGCACCCGATCCACTGGCGCAGTTCGGCGAGGTCGGCCAGATACAGGAGCACGTGCATGGGCAGCCGTCTAATTCTCGGAGGTGTCGCCGGCGAGGTCCGCGGCTGCCATTTCGAGCACGCGATCGCCGGTCAGGTCCGTCATCTTGAGGAAGTATCGCGCAACGGGCAGCGTGTCCTGCAGCCGAAGGGCACCGATCAGCTCCGATCCGAGGATCTCCACCCCCTCGGCAGCAGCCAGGGTGGCGATCCGGGCATAGGCTTCGGCCATCCCAGTCTCCTCCGGCCGCGTCAGGTTCATACTCACCTGAACACACCCCTGCTCGGGAAGAGCGAATCCCAGCGCCCGAACTCCGGGCAGACCGCCGCTGCTCTCGCGGATTTGTCGTGCCACCCGTTGGGCCACAGCAGGATCAGCACTCCGCAGGTTTACGTTGAAGGCGAGCAGCGGTCCCCGGGCACCGACCATCACCACGCCCGCCGAGGGATGCACGCGGCTGGGTCCGAAGTCCGGAGAGACTTCGCCGACCAGTGGGGCACCGGCAAGGGCCTCAAATCCCCGGTTGCGGACGAAGGGCAGGCCCTCCCGTTCTGAGCGGGTGGCGGCGGTGCCATAGAGATAGGCCGGCAGCCCAAACTGGTCAGCCAGACACGCGGCCACTTCCCTCGCCAGGGTGGCGCAGCTCTCCAGGGAAGTAGCGCCGAACGGCACGAAGGGCACCACGTCGATCGCGCCGGCGCGGGGATGCACGCCCCGATGCCGGCGGAGATCGATCCGGTCGACCGCGACGCCTGCCATCGCCTGCACCGAGTCCCGGAGAGCCGCCGCGTCACCCAGCAGGGTGAAAACCGATCGGTGATGATCAGGGTCCGCCGACCCATCCACCAGCCGCACGCCAGGTCTGGCCGCGGCCTCGGCGAGCGCTCGCAGCACACCCGGGTCACGCCCCTCGCTAAAATTCGGGACGCACTGGATCCACTGGCCCGGAAGGGTCACGGGTGGAGGGGCCTACTTTGCCGCGGGATCGAAAGAGAGCAACGTGCGACCCACCATGTCACTCAGTCGCGACCACTCGGAAAGGGTGCCGTCAAACGTCAGGAAGTACTGCCGGGTCTTGCTAAGGTAAGCGCACTGCAGCCGGTAGTGGTCAGTAGTCCCGACCGCGTGGACCCCGCCGATCATGGCGAGGCGGTGTTTCCGACGCAGAGTGAGCAGCCCTTGATCGGTGACGGAGAACTTACCGCCGAACGCACGCTCGGGGTAGGCACGAGCATAGGCCTCGACGTACTCCACATCCGTATCGGTCGGCTCGCCCTTCTCGGGGGTGAAGCGATCGATCCTCAAAGTCGGGCGTGACTTGCCCCCAGCTTCTCCAAACGTGAGCAGCAGCAGGCGGGAACCCGAAGCGGTCGCGTCCAGCGTTGCACCTTCGGGGACTTCTATCCGGAAGCCGTCCTTGCCTTCCTCCACGGTTTGCCAGTCCGGGCCGGACCCCGGCGCGAGCTTCACGAGCTGAGCGGCGAAACCGCCTATGGGGTTCTGGACGCGGACGTGCCGTGAGAAGATCTCCTCGAGTTGAGCAGCGGCCGGTACTGCAGCGAGGCCCGCAAGAACAAGCGGCACCAGCCCCAGGCGCGAGGAGACGAAGGCCCTGTGCACTCGTGACGGCATCCGTTTCCACCTCCTGTAATGAAAAAAGCCGGGGGAGCGACCCAATACCCTTGCATTTTTGCCTCCATCCGACCAAAATACATAGCGAAGGGGCCGGAGTATCGAGAGCGCGCGTGCGCCTCAGATCTGACTGAAGCTCCCGTGGCCTTTGGGCCCGGCATCTTGCCCGTGAAGTAGGCCTCTTCAACCCGACCCTCTTCCACGCATGCAGTTGCCACCTTTGGCGATGCGAGGCGTCAGGCGCAGGCTCGGGCGGGACGAGGGTCGTTCTCGGCACTCGGCTCTGACAGCTAGACCGGCGCGGACTGGCATGAGTCATCCGCGGCCAGCATCCACTCAGGGAGTTCGCCAATTCCGGCGTACCGAAGGGGCGCATCCGCCCCGAAATCCCCCGGGGACACGATCTCAACTCGTGTCGTGCCCGGGCGATCGGCAAGACACCTGCCACATGGCCCTTTTCTCCCGGCCAATCACCACAGCACCTCTGCCGCAGAGCACCGCCTCCGTTCGCCATCGGCGACGAGAGCGGCGCTCGAAGTTGTCGGCACCGACCAGAGAGTCCGCATGACTGACACAGTTCCACCCTCCTCCGGGCGCCGCCCGCGCCGCGGTCCGCGGAACCGACCCTCCGGGGCACCGAACGGCAAGGGTCCGCTGATCCCGCTTCCCGCCACAGCCGATCCCATCGAGGGCATTCTCGATCTGACGAGCCAGGGGCACGGGTTCATCCGGAGGGATGCGAACTGGGTCGCCAGCCGTGGAGACCTCTTCGTTCCCAGCGCCATGGTGCGGCAATTCGGGCTGAGAACGGGTCACCGGCTCTCGGCCACCTGGAAGCCGCCCTCAAAGGGCCAGCAGAGCCCGTCCGTCGGGCAGATCCTCACCGTCGAGGGGATCAGCGTCGACGACGCGCCGCAGTGGCAGCACTTCGATCAGATGACGGCGGAATCGCCCACGCGCCGCGTGCGGCTGGAGCGCGGACCGGACGACTTCTCGGGGCGGATGATCGATCTCTTCGTACCGCTTGGGCTGGGCCAACGCGGATTGATCATCGCCCAGCCGATGGCTGGCAAGACCACGCTTCTCAAGAACATCGCTCGGAGCATCGCCGAGCGCAACCCGGAGACCGAGCGCTTCATCCTGCTCGTCGATGAGCGCCCCGAGGAGGTCACCGACTTTCGCCGCGCCGAGGTTGGCCAGGTCATCGGCTCCAGCTTCGACAGCGGCATCGAGAACCACCTCAAGAATGCCGAGTTGCTGCTTCAGCGGGCGCAGCGGCTCGTGGAGATGGGCAAGGATGTGGTGATGCTGGTGGACAGCCTGACGCGGTTGGCGCGAGCGTCGAACCTCACCAGCCGCGGCGGACGCACCGGCACGGGCGGGCTCGACACCATGGCGCTGCAGTTCCCGCGGAAGCTCTTCGGGGCGGCCCGCGCTACGGACACCGGGGGCAGCCTCACGATCCTGGCCACCGTGCTGGTGGACACAGGCAGCCGGTTGGACGATGTGGTCTACGAGGAGTTCAAGGGCACCGGTAACTGGGAGCTGCGGCTGGATCGGAAGCTCGCGGAAGCCCGGCTCTTCCCGGCGATCGACATTCCGGCTTCCGGCACCCGGCGCGAGGAGTTGCTCTTCTCCCCGGTGGAACTCGCTGCGGCCGGCAGCCTGCGGCGATTCCTGCGCAGTCACTCCGGCGACAAGCAGGATCAGCTCGACATGCTTCTGAAGTGGCTGAACAAGTTCCCGTCGAATCAGGCGATCATGGATGCGATGGCCCAGCTCCAGAAGAGTTCGGGCTAGGCGAGCCCGATCTCTCGCAGCCGTTGAAGCAGGTACTCACCGGCCGTGATTGCCGGATAGGCCTGCTCCCCTCCGCATCGGGCCACGCAGCCGGGGAGTGGGGTCAGGTCCACCTCCGAGCGGGGGTGGACGAAGAATGGCATCGAGAACCGTCGGCTGCGTGAGTTGTCCGGATTGACCACTCGGTGCGTGGTGCTCTTGACCACGCCGTTGGTCAGGTTCTGAAGCATGTCGCCTGCGTCCACGATCACCATCCCCGGCGGGGTGCTGATCGGCAGCCAGACACCGTCCCGTCGCAGCAGCTCCAGCCCACCCGCAGTTGCCTCGCAGAGCAGGGTGATCAGATTGATGTCCTCGTGGGCGGCGGCTCGCATGGCGGCGGGTGCTGCCTCCGCCGGCACAGGCGGGTAATGGATCAGCCGCAGAATGCTGTTGCCGTCCCGGGCCATCTCACTGATCAGGCCGCGGGGTTCGCCCAGGAAGAGGGCGGCAGCCTCCAGCAGCAGCCCCGCGCAGGCGTCGAGCTGGGCGTAGAGGTCGATAAAGGTCGGACGAAAACCGGGCAGGTTGTCCGGCCAGACGTTCGGGGGGTAGACCGATGCCAGAGGATGATCCGGCGTCAGCTCCCGCCCCACGTGCCAGAATTCCTTGAGGTCCGGGGCGGCGTGATCGCGGGCGTGCTCTTTGCCGAAGCTGGTGAAGCCTCGCTGGCCTTTGAGGCCCGGTACCTCCCATCTCGCCTTCGCGTCGTCGGCCTGGGTG
This sequence comes from uncultured bacterium, assembly GCA_964609085.1. GTDB lineage: Bacteria > Armatimonadota > SYMT01 > SYMT01 > SYMT01 > JANPLG01. Next base: position 23,048 of record CAZSRZ010000056.1, read on the forward strand.
AAGAAGCTTTCAACCTCGCGATAGGCCTCCTGGATCAGCCGCGATTCGATGCCGTGGTGGGCCAGGGCGAAAAAACCGGTGTCGGTGAGCGCGCCGCCGAGTTCCTCCACGAAACGAGCCGTCGAGGTACCGCCGGCACGCAGATCTCGCAGGTCAAGGACCGGGATGGTAGCTTCCGTCATCACAGGCTCCCAGCCGGGCAGAGGCTGCTTCGAACACGAAGAAGGGCCACACCACTGCAGGGTGGCCCTTCAAGTTATTCGCCGTCGACGCTCCGGATTCAGGCTGGGTCCGGGCGGACTGTCCCCAGGTCGCGTCGGAGATCTTCGATCCGCTGGCGGCAGTCGGTCAGCAATCCCGGCACATCCTCGCCGTCTGACTTCCGCCGCCGATGAACTGACACGAGGACACCAGAGACGGCCGCAGCCGTCCCGATCGCTACGATCCCCGCGACCACCCATCTCCAAGCCTTCATCGAACTGTCCCCTCGACGCCCGGTAGCGATGTGGGTCAGCCCCGGCTACAGCTTGTAGCGCGGATTCCCGCCCTCGCCGCCACCGCTGGAATTGAGCGCGTCGAAGATGCGCTTGACGAATGTCAGCAATTCCATCGGATTGAACGGCTTGGTCAGGTAGCAGTCCACCCCCGATTGCCAGCCCCGGAAGACGTCGGCGTCCTGTGCCTTCGCGGTGAGCATGATGACAGGGATTTCGGCAGTCTGCGGGTCCGCCTTCAGGTTCTTCAGTACCTCGAACCCGTCCATGTAGGGCATCATCACGTCGAGGACGACGAGATCGGGGTTCTCGGACTTTACCTTTTCGAGGGCTTCTTTCCCATCGTAGGCCGTGACCACCTCGTAACCAGCGCGCTGTAGGTTGACCTCGACGAGCCGCACGATGTGCCGCTCGTCGTCCACCGCCAGAATCTTTTTAGGCATCTCTGCTTGTTCTCCCCGCGTATCCCCACCTTACCACGAGCCGGAGGGCTCGTCAATTTGCCCCAGGCGTTCCCAGGAGTGGCTGCGGACGCTCTGCGCCGGATACCAGGCGAAGGTTCGGCCTCGGCCCGGTGCATTCCTACCGCGCGGCTGAAACGATCGTGGAACCGCCCTCGCCCGGGGGAGTTCAGCGGGCGAACCGACCCAGCCCGACCACGTTCATGGATGGCGGCGGCTGCATGGACGGGATTCCGTTGGGGGCGCCGGCCGCCTCCTCGCGGAGGGCCCCCGCTTCACGCATGTACTTCAGGAACGCATCCTTGTCCGGCGCCTTGATCATGGCTTCTTCCTGGCTGACCTTGCCCGTCAGCACCAGGTCACTCAAGGACTGCTCCAGCGTCTGCATGCCATCCTTGGTCCCGGTCTGGATGACACTGGGTAGTTGGAAAGTCTTCCCCTCGCGGATGAGGTTTCGGACGGCAGAGGTGGCAATCAGGATCTCGACGGCGGCGATGCGGCCCTTACCGTTGATTGTCTTCAACAAGGCCTGCGCGACGACGCCACGAATCGACTCAGCAAGTTGGGCTCGGATCTGCGCCTGTTGATGGGCGGGAAAGACGTCGATGATCCGGTCGACCGTTTGCGCGGCGCTGCTGGTATGCAGGGTGCCGAAGACAAGGTGACCCGTCTCCGCGGCGGACACGGCCAGTTGGATCGTTTCGAGGTCTCGCATTTCACCAACGAGGATCACGTCCGGATCTTCGCGCAGAGCGGCGCGCAGGGCACTTGCGAACGACTGGGTGTGCGGCCCGACCTCGCGCTGATTGACGATGCATTTCTTGTGAGGGTGGACAAACTCAATAGGATCCTCAACAGTTAGGATATGCGAATGGCGGCAGGCGTTGATCTGATCGATCAGTGCCGCCAGTGTGGTTGACTTACCGGAACCGGTCGGGCCCGTAACCAGGACCAGCCCACGCTCGTACTCGGCGAGCTTGCTGATCACCGGGGGCAATCCGAGCGCCTCGATCGGCTTGATTTCGGAGGGAATCACGCGGAACACTCCACCGACCCCTCTGTGACCCATGAAGGCGTTGACGCGGAAGCGGCCCGCCGCGCCGAAGTCCAGGGAAAAGTCCAGATCATTGGTATCCTCGAAGTGGGCTTTCTGCCGATCGTTCATAATCTGGTAGATCAGATCGTGCGTGTTCTCCCGGGTCAGCGGCGGCAGGCTCATCGGTTCCACGTCGCCGTGGATGCGAACTGCCGGCGGAAGCCCGACCGTGAGATGGAGGTCGGATGCTCGGTTTTCGAGGGTGTAGATCAGAAGCTCGGCGATGTCCACGGGAGATCCTCCTGGGATATGACGGTGTTAAACCTGTGCCTGGATGAAGCCGCGCATCTTCAGCCGCACATCGTTCGGGCTGTCCGCGGCGGCGAGCGCGGCGTCCTCGTCGATGTGCCCTTGCTCGTAGAGGCGGTAGATCGATTGGTCGAAGCTATGCATCCCTTCACGATCTCCCTGGGAGATCGCCATCTTCAACTCGGATACATCCCCGCGCTTGAGCAGCTCGCGGACCCGGGGCGTCCCGATCATCACCTCGGTGGCCAGGCAGTACGTCTCCATCACCCCCCGGATCAGCCGCTGTGAGATGATGCCGCGCAGGTTAAACGCCAGCAGCGACATGATCTCCGGGTGTCTGCTGGCGGGGAAGAACTGCAGCAGTCGCTCCAGGGTCTGGTTCGCGTTCGTGCTGTGCAGAGTGCCGAGCACGAGGTGGCCGGTCTCCGCCAGGTGAAGCGCGGTGTCGGCCGACTCCTCGTCCCGAAGCTCTCCCATCAGCAGGACGTCGGGTGCCTGCCGCAGAGCGGCGCGCAGACCGTCGTGGAAGGAGTCTACGTCCATCCCGACCTCGCGCTGGCTGATGATACAGCCCTTATCCGTGTGGAGGAACTCGATCGGGTCTTCAATCGTGATGATGTGATCGTGCGTATTCTCGTTCCGCCAATCCACCATCGCCGCCAGGGTGGTCGACTTCCCGGAGCCCGTGGCGCCGGTCACCAGCACCATGCCGCGCCGCTCCATCGCCAGCGTCTTCACCACCTCGGGAAGACCGAGTTCCTCGGACGTGGGCACGGTGGTATTGATGCGACGGAAAACCGCCGCGATGGTTCCGCGCTGCCTATAGATGTTTCCCCGGTATCGGCCCTGGCCTGGGATGGCGTAGCTGAAGTCGGCCTGATTGAATTTGGCCAGCAACCCCTTCTCGCGTTCGCGAAGCACCTGGTCGCCGAGGTGGTCCAGGTCATCCTGGTCCAACTCTTGGTAATCGGAGACGATGACGCGGCCGGACACCTTGAAGCAGGGCCGTGCGTGCACCTTGAGAAACAGGTCGGACGCCACCAGCGCGTCCATTTCCACCAAGAGTCGATCGATATCAATCATGCCTGCGTTGTCCCCTTCGCCTCGGTCGGGGATTATCGGCTGGAAGGCGGCGGGCTTCAGGCTGATTGCTTGCCTCAGGGCCGAGGGTATATCGACGTCGCGTATTCGGCGACCATGCGCCGGGTGTTGAATGTGGGGGCGAGTGTGCGAAACGCCTCCCGAACGCGCGCCAGCCACTCGACCGGAACGCCGCGGGCATTGACGCGGTAGTACTCCGGGCCGATGCCGAACTCCAGCAAGTCGTACAGCGCTGTGGCATCGAGGGCGTCCTGATGGGCGGTGTCCGGATGTGACTCCGTCGATCCCACGGCCCAGCCGTTCGCGCCGTTGAATCCCTCGGCCCACCAGCCGTCGAGAATGCCGGCGTTGAGCACGCCGTTGACGACCGCCTTCATCCCACTGGTGCCACTGGCTTCCAGGGGGCGTCGGGGCAGATTGAGCCACACGTCCACGCCCTGCACCAGTTCTCGAGCGAGGGACGCGTCGTAGTCGACGATGAATACGGCTCGGCTAACGACCCGAGGATCGTGCCGCACTTGGAAAATCTGCTGCAGGGTCCGTTTCGCGGCCTCGTCTCCGGGGTGCGCCTTTCCTGCGAGGACGAACTGAATGGGCCGCTCGGGATCCCCCAGCAGCCGGAGAGCCCGCTCCATGTCGTGTAGGAGTAGTGTGAGGCGCTTGTAGGTCGCCACGCGCCGGGCAAACCCGATGGTCAGCGCCTCCGGGTCCAGCAGGGTGTCGGCCGCGGCGACGTACTCCGGCGGCTGACCGCCCTGCGCCCGGAACATCCTCGCCCGCTCTCGCACCACTGCCGCCAGGCGTTGCTTCAGCGCACGGCGGGTTCGCCACAACTCTTCGTCGGGGATCTGATCGATCTGCTTCCAGACGGCGGGATCCATCTCGCGGAGCGTCCACTCCCTGCCGAGATAGCGATCCAGCAGATCCCGCATCAACGGCGCGACCCAGCTTGCAAGGTGCACGCCATTCGTGACGTGTGTGATCGGGACATCTTCCACGGGCACTCCCGGCCAGAGGCCCCGCCACATGGATCGGCAAACCTCGCCGTGCAGCCGGCTGACACCGTTGATCGAACGGGCTGCGTGCATCGCCAACGGCGTCATCCCGAATTCGCCGCCGCTTTCCGCGGGGTGGGCGTTGCCGAGCTGCATCAGCTCGGCCACGGGGATTGCGGGGCTCCCCGGCCCGTCCGTTAGGAGCGCTCGCAATGCCGAAGTCAGATCCGCCTGGGCGAACGCATCGTGCCCCGCGGGGACGGGGGTGTGGGTGGTGAAGACGCATCGAGATCGCGTCAGTTCCAGAGCTTGCTCCCACGGACTTCCAACCATCTGGGCTTCGCGGATCAGTTGCAGGGTCAGAAAGGCGGCGTGTCCCTCGTTCATGTGGAAGACGGCGGGCCGGTAGCCCAACCGACGGAGCGCGAGGACTCCTCCGATTCCCAGAACCACCTCCTGCGCCAGCCGGGTGTCACGTCCACCGCCGTAGAGGTGGGCAGTGATCCAGCGGTCCACCTCGCTGTTGTCGTCCCGATTCGTATCCAGAAGCAGGAGCGGGACGCGGCCCACCCGTACCCCCCAGAGCTGCGCGCGGATCGTGCGTTCGAACAACGGAATCTCGACGGTGAGCGGTTGGCCATCCGGGTTGAGAATCAACCCTGTCGGCAGGCTGCCGAAGTCGATCTCCTCGTAACGCTCCTGCTGCCAGCCGGTAGCATCCAGAGACTGGCGAAAATAGCCTTGCCGGTAGCGGAGCCCGACGCCGACCAGAGGGACGCCCAGATCCGAGGCTGACTTCAGATGGTCGCCGGCGAGAATCCCCAGCCCCCCGGAATAGATGGGAAGGCTTTCGTGGATCCCGAATTCGGCCGAGAAGTACGCCACGGTGCGGCCCTCACCCAGGGATTGAAGGTGCGCGGCGACGGGGTCGAGCGGTTGGTCCAGCAGCGCATCCAGAGCAGCCCCGAGAGCGCTAGTCCGGGCCAGAAAGCCGGGATCGGCGGCGCACTCCGCGAGGCGGCTACGGCGGCATCCTCGCAGCACCCCGCGAGCGTTGTGCCCGGAGGCTTCCCAGAGTTCGGGGTCCAGGTCTCGGAAGAGCGCCGGACCGTCCGGCAGCCATGTCCAGGCCAGGTTCCAGGCCACCCTGCCGAGATCTCGAATAGCCTCGGGGAGCGACGCGGCCGTGCGTGCGACATCCACCTCGAGGGCGGAGAAGATCGGGTCGGGGAGATATGACATGGGGGTTCCGGTGAAGCCTGCGGCCGTCTGAAGTCAGGTGGTGCCGCGGAAACGCCCTAGCGTAACCGGGCCGTGCCCCCATTTCAAGCCAACTGCCCGCTTCCTCAAAGGGCATTCGAGCGGGTGCGACCAACCAGTTCCCGGACCGAATTGCTCGGGACAGCTGCGGGCTCCCATCCCATGATCCTCGACGTCCAGTTGCTGCGGCTACTTGAACCGCTCCCGCCCGACCAGGTGGATGAGCGGCTTGAATGCGATGTATTGATCGTCGGCGGGGGCATGGGTGGCTGTGCTGCGGCCCTGGCCGCCTGCCGTGGCGGACGGTCGGTCGTCCTGACTGAGGAGACCGACTGGCTGGGAGGGCAGATGACCGCCCAGGGCGTCTCCGCACTGGACGAGCACCCCTGGATCGAAACCGCGGGGAGAACGGCGGGCTACGCCGAGTTGCGGCGGCGAATCCGCGAGTACTACCTCCGGCCGGGTATGATCACACCCCCGGATTCGTGTGAATGGGGGGGGAATCCCGGCCAGGGTTGGGTCAGCCGGCTGTGCTTCGAGCCCGTCGCCGGGTTGGCGGCTCTGCGCGGCCTGCTGGGTCCGCATCTGGCCTCGGGCCGACTGGTGGTCCTGCTCCGCCATCGTGCCGTCAGCGCCGAAGTCCGAGACGACACCGTCCGCGCCGTAGTGCTGCGCGACCTGGATGGCGAGGTGCAACGGGAAGTGCGGGCATCGTTCGCGCTGGATGCCACTGAGCTGGGAGACCTGCTGCCGCTGACAGGCGCCGAGTACGCCACCGGCGCGGAGGCCGCAGGTGAAAGCGGCGAGCCTCACGCCCCGCCCGTCGCCCGACCAGATCACAATCAGTCCTTCACCTATCCGTTCGTCCTCGAGTTGCGGGCCGGCGAGCGGCACTCCATCGCCCAGCCGCCGGACTATGTGCGCAATCGCGAGCGCCAGCCCTACACCCTGTCGCATCGGTACCACGATGATCGAGGGTCGGTCACCTATGGGATGTTTTCCCACAACCCCGGCACGCCGGGATCCTTCTGGGCCTACCGCCGTCTGGTCGCCGGCGTCGCCTTCACCAACCCGGCCCACGCCAACGACCTGGCCATGATCAACTGGCCCGGGAACGACTTTCGTCACGGCAATCTGGTGGACGTGACGCCGGGGGAGGCACTGGCATCGTTGCGCGCCGCGGCAGATCTCGCGCTCGGATTCTGCTACTGGATTCAGAACGAGTGTCCTCGCGATGAGGGAGGGGTTGGGTACCCCGAGTTACTCCTGCGGCCGGATGTGCTCGGCACACGATCGGGGCTCTCGAGGTTTCCGTACATCCGGGAGTCGCGGCGGATCGTCGCGCGACGAACGATCCGCGAGCAGGAGATAGCTGCGCACGCATCCCCAGGCCCGCGTGCCCCCCGCATCGCCGACAGCGTGGGGATCGGTCACTACGCTATCGACATCCATCCCTGCGAGGGCGAGGATCGTCTGCCTCCCGCTGACGCGCATCCATTTCAGATTCCGCTCGGCGCCCTGATCCCCATCCGGCTGCGAAACCTGTTGCCGGCGTGCAAGAACCTGGGCACCACCCACATCACCAACGGCGCTTTCCGGCTGCATCCCATAGAGTGGGCGATCGGCGAGGCTGCGGGCTGCCTGGCGGTCTTCTGTCTGGATCGCAAACTCACCCCCGCCGCGGTGGCGGACGACCCCCGTCGAGTCCGTCGCCTGCAGCGGCGGCTTGTGCGTGCGGGTGTGCCTTTGTATTGGTACGCGGACCTCAATGAGGCTGACCCGGTCTTCGAGGCCGCGCATGCCCTCGCCGCTTGGGGTGTCCCATTGGGCGACCATGGCTCTCTCGAGTTCGACGCGACGGGGTTTCCGGACGCGGTCGACCTGCACGCGGTCACCAGTCCGCCCCCTTGGGCGCGTCAGGTTCTGATCGAACGGCTGCCGGCTCTCTTGCCAGACTGGCGTCACGTAGAACGGCATCGGCTCGCCGAGGGTCTCTACCGCCAGTTGAGGGGCCTCTGATGGAGAGAATCGCCGCCATCACCCCCTATATCCTTGAGGTCCCCATCCGGCGCGAGGTGATGATCACCAGCTCGCTGGGCAGGCACGACCGCACGCGGGTGGTGCTGGTGAGATTGCTGACCGACACCGGTGTGGAAGGGGCGGGGGAGGCGACCGTCACGGCCGCATGGAGCGGGGAGACGGCAGTCGGTGCCGCGGCGCTGATCGAGCAGGCACTGGCGCCGGTCGTCATCGGCCGGGAACTGCGCGACGTCTCCGGGGCCCTCACCGCGATGGACCGGGTCGCTGTTCTCAACCCGTTCGCGAAGTCCGCCATCGAAATGGCAATGCTCGACGCCCTGGGAAAGCTGGAGAGCAGGCCCGTCTACGATCTCCTCGGGGGTCAGGTCCGGCCCGCCTTCATCCCGATCCGGTTCTCGCTAGCGGCACTGGCTGCGGCGGACACCGCGGCCAACGCACTAGCCCGCGTTGCCTGGGGTCACCGCACGGTGAAGGTCAAAGTCGGGCTGGATCCGAAGGCGGACGTGGACCGAGTGCTCGCCGTCCGAGCGGCGATCGGGCCCGATATCGCCCTAACGGTGGATGCCAACGGCGGGTGGACTGTGCGACAGGCGGTCTGGGCGCTCCAGGCGATGGCAGAGGCCGATCTGTTGCTCGCCGAACAGCCAGTGGCCCGGGAAGATCTGGACGGGATGGCCGCCGTCCGGCGATGTGTCGACGTGCCGGTAATGATCGACGAGGGGGTGTTCACTCCTCTTGATGCCAGACGGGCGCTCCAGCACGAGGCCTGCGACATCATCGCCGTCTATCCCGGTAAGAACGGAGGCATCACGCGGAGCGTTGAGATCGTCGAGTTAGCAGCTCGATTCGGCGTAGCGTGCGCCGTGGGAAGCAATCTGGAACTGGACGTGGCGACGGCCGCCATGTGCCATCTAACCCGGGCGTGCCCCAACATCGATGCGGAGAATCTGCATGGCGACATCCTCGGACCGCTCTACCATCACGCCTCGCCGGTGCGAGAACCGCTGCAGTTCGGTAACGGCTACGTCACTTGTCCGGACGCGCCAGGCCTCGGTGTGGAAGTGGACTGGGACCGCGTAGCGGCAGGCGCGCTGCCCGTGTCTGCGTAGATCCGCCCGGGTGAGCGGGGTGAGCGGGTGGCGGTGGGTCCCGTTGCCGAGGAGTTGACATGCTGGGCAAAGCGGCCGCGCGGCCGCCCGTGACTGACTTGCCGAGACGCCACCTCCCGCGCGTTACGTCGCCGCCAGGAAGGCCGTCTCGATCCATGCGATCAACTCCGCATCTACTTCATCGGCGGTAGTGAGCTTGACCTTGTAGTTGCACATCTGTCCGGCGGGCATTTCCTGAAGGCGATCGGTGGCCTCCAACCCCTTGACGTTGAGCCCCACCTCGACCCGGGTATTGGTAGCGGGACCAATCATGGCGAACTGCTTCTTGCGGCGATAGCTGACGTAGGTCTTCTTCGGCGCCTCCTC
>CAZSRZ010000057.1:0-32135 GCA_964609085.1 uncultured bacterium
ATGTAGTTCGGCGCCCAGCCGTCGTAGAACCCGTGCGTCCAGACGCCGGGCACGCCCCGCTTCGCCATTTCGTTGACTTCGTGGTAGGCAAACTGGTGCCACTCGTTGATGACAATCGGGTCCAGCCAGGCGTTGTAGGGCCCCGTGCCGGTTGAGGTGTAGAGGAACGGCACGGACTCGTGCAGGTCGTGAAGCACCTGGGGATGCCACTCCAGGAAGGTCTTCATCACGTTGCGGGTGAGTGCCAGGCTCATGGCCATGCCGTCGCGGTTGTTGTCGTGGGCGACGTAGCGGCCCCAGTAGGGCAGAGGCATCTGCGGCAATTTCTTGCGGACACGGATCACGTCGAGGGTCCGGTCTCGCCCGTCCGTCTCCAGGATCGGGGTGATCATCGTCACCACGTTCTTGCGGATGTTGCGGATGTAAGGGCTTTCCTCGACCGCCAGCCGGTAGGCGAGCTCCATCAACATCTCCGGGCTGCCGGTCTCCGGCGAGTGCATGGCGCCGGTCAACCAGTAGAGCACCTTGCCCCGTCGGATCAGCTTCTCGGCCAGTTCCGCGGGCGTCTTGCGCGGATCGGCCAGCGCCGCCGTGTCGGCCCGGATCTGATCAAGCTGCAGCAGGTTTGTCTCGTCGGAAACGACGACGAGGAGCATCTCGCGGCCTTCCTCGCTCCTGCCGGCGCTCAGCACGCGCACTCGGGGCGATGTGCGGGAGAGAGCGCGCATGTAGCGATTAACGTCGGCCGTGTAGGTCAACTTCCCGGGGGCACCCGCCACGTACCCCAGCACATGTTCCGTGGTCGGCACCGTGGCGGATGCGGGGAGATGGTCTACGAACTCGGTGAGGAAGAAGGGCTCGGTGGTGTACTCGCGGATGCGCGCCGTGTAGCCCTTGTCCACAGGCTGATCGGAACGGGTGCCCGCCAGGGCCGGAATCGTGCGGGAGACTGCGGCAGGCGGAGCCGGGCTCGGGGCGGGGGCGGGTGCCGGTGCCGGCGTCTGTGCCAGCACAGGCCACGCCATCAAGCCGAGGAGGTTGATCAGGGCGATCAGGCCGGTCGGCCGAGAGCGAGAGCGGGCGAGGTTCTGGGGGATTCGCGGCATGGGGGGACCCGGTTAGCGGCCGGCGTGCACGGCCGGCGGCTCATCCCCTTCCGCCCCGGACCCCCCGGTTTCCTTCCACATCGCTCCCCACCTCGGCCCGAGCAGTCGGAGAATCCCGGCGTGTACGGCGAGTCAGCTCCGTGGTTTGACCGTCACGCGGTACCGTTCTCTCCAGATGGCGGGCTGCCCAATCAGGTTCTGGACGTTCTCTTCCATCACCACCCTGTTGCGCGGACGAGGCAGTACGCAATAGCCCCACGGCGTGCAGCGGACCCCACCGCCGTCCGGCCCTACGGTCTGGTAGCTCATGTCGTTGAATCGCACGCGCAACTCGCCGTCCACTTCCGAAACTTCCTCAAACCCGACGCCGTTGGAGTTCGAGCTGCGGCCTTGAAACACGGCGACCACCAGCTCTTTGCTGAAATCCACCGTGGGAGCCGGCTTCGGTGCCCCAGCGGGAGCGTCCCGAGTTGCCTGGTGACGACTCCAAAGCTCCTTCCACGCGGCCGCATCCGTGACCACTCGGTACTCGGTGCGCTCGACAGCACTCCTGGGCCCGAACGCGGCGAGTCGAGGCGTCACGGTCCGCCGTTCGCCCGCATACACCCCGTGCATTGCCACCAGACATGCGAGCCCGGTCAACAACAGACCTGGTCCAGGTCGCATCGCAGCCTCCTTTGCCCCCGGTCGCCCACGCAACGTGAGCCACGGGATTTGGACAGGCCCGGGGCGGCCGAAGTTACATCCCCGTCCGCGGCTGTGCGGGCGGCTGCCGCGCCCGCCAGGCTTCCAGGTAGCGCTGCGCCTTCCCGTTCTCGGAGTTCCAGCGTGGCTCGCGGGGGCTGTTGGCCAGCGTCAGCAGACCCAGGGCCACCATCCTGTCCACGCGGGCCATGTTTTCGTAGTCCACCTTGTCCCAGTGATCGCCCGGCCGGTGGTAATCCGGAAACATGAAGCTGGTGCAGAGAGTGTGGGCCGGCACGCCGAGTTCGGCCAGGGCCTGGTTGTCGCTGCGACCGAAGAAGCTGTCGCTGTTGCGCGGGTGACCACTGACCTCCACGCCGAGCTTTTTCCCGGCCGCGGCGAAGACGCCGCCGAGGTCGGAGTAGTCGAAGCCGGTCATGCTGGCAGCGTTGACTCGCGGGCCCTCGGTGTCGTCGGTGCGGCCCACCTGCTCCAGGTTGATCTGACCGAGGGTGCCGGACAGCGGGAATGTCGGGTGAGCACCGTAGTAACGCGAGCCGAGGAGCCCACGCTCCTCGCCGTAGAAGGCGATGAAGACCAGGCTTCGGCGTGGCCGCTCTTTGAGCGAGGCCAGCGCGGCGGCGATCTCGATCACGCTCACCGTGCCACTGCCGTCATCGTTGGCGCCGTTGAAAATGACGTCCGCCCGCAGGTTTTCCGGGTCGACCGGCCGCGATCCGAGGTGGTCGTAGTGGGCCGTGAGGAGGTAGCCGGTGTCGCGCAGGGCCGGATCGCTGCCCCGCAGCACGCCGATCACGTTGTGCACCGACGCCGGCGTGGTCGTTCCGCGCGGGGTGACGAGGTTGGTCTGAAAGTAGTCCCGCTCACCACCCGGCTCCAGCCTGGCCCGGCGGAACTGAGCCGCAATGTACTCGGCGGCGATGTCCAGGCCCCGGGAAGGGGTGCCCCGTCCTTCGAGCGCGTCAGAAGCAAGAAACGAGAGGTGCCCGCGCATGGAGTCGGCGCTGATCTTCTCAAGCGCTTCCCGGTGCGCTCGTTTGAGTTCCACTCTGAACTCGGGAGGCCGCGCGCCGGCCTGGATCGGGCCGGCCGTGGACCGAAGTGCACCGGCCAAGCCGAGAATCGGGAGCAGCACCCAGATGCGGCGCGTCATTTGCGGCAGTCTCCCTCAGTCGATGAACAGGAACTCGTTGGTGTTCAGAAGCACGTGGGCGAGCGCCGTCAGCGGTCGCACGGCCGGGTTCGGCGGTGGGGCCGGCGGGGCGAGCGCATAGCGGCGGTGCACATAGCCCCAGATCTGCTCCAGCTCAGCACCCTCCAGCGCGTGGTCGAACACCAGCAGCTCGAGGATATCGCCGCGCCAGAACTCCCCCTGAATGTTGCCCTGTTGGCCGATCACCCACGGGCCGGCGTGGTTCCTGTCCGGGAGCGGACCGGCTCGTTCCGCGATCAGGCGGCGATTCTGGTAGACCGCCGCGCCCGACCGCCCGTTTTGCGCCGACAGCACAAAGTGGCCCGCGGGCTCGCTAACGGCCCCGGCAGGCGAGAACGCGTCGGAGAAACGGACCGCGTTCGTGCCCGTGAGCCCGAGGAAAAGGGCGGAGCCGATGTTGTCTTCCCGGCGCCAGTTCGACAGGATCTCTCGGTGACCGGTCACGCCGGCCGCGGCCGCCTCGTCGTTCACGACAGCCACCACAGTGTGGTCCGGACCGGTTAGCAACTCCCCTGCCAGCCGCAGCCATCGACCCGCCCCGTCGAAGTGCACCGCCGGCTGTCCGCGGACCGAGGTCGGCCTCGCCGTGGGTCGGGCGGACGGAGAGGGCTGGTGGGCATCCGGGCCGAGCATGGCTCGCCAGCGGGCCACGCGACCTGCCTCGATCTCGAGCCCACTATCCGCCCGCAGTCGCAGCCGGAGACCGGGGATCTCTTCCGGCTCCACGGCGCGAGCGGCGGCGGCGGCGGTTCCCTCCCGCGACCAGGTAGACAATGCCGCCAGCGCCCTGCTGCGTTCTGAGACGGATGGGTTGCGCCCCAAAGCAGCTCGCCACACGGCGTCCACACGCGCCGCGTCGGTCGACGCCGCCCCGGCCACCACGCGCACCGCCAGCGCCGCCGCCTGGGCGTTGGTGAAGGCGTTGTTCATCAGCGCCAGCGCCTGGGGCGCGACGACCGAGGTCTCCCGTTGTTCCAGCGGCTGCGTGGTGTCACCGAAGTCGAACACGGTCAGAAGCGGCGGTATCAGCGCGCGCTTAAGGAACATGTAGACGGTGCGGCGGCGCTGCTCCTCAAGGGAGCTCACCTGCCACTCGGCCCCCTTGCGGCTGAGCCCCTCCAACGCCTCCCTGCTCACGGACGGAACGAACCCAGGACCGCCCATCTTGGGATTGAGCTCGCCGCTCGCGAACAGCAAAGCGTCGCGAAGAGCGTCGGCGTCGAGCCGACGACGGTTGAAATGCCACCACTTCTCATTGGCAAAGTCGCGGCGAGAGTATTCGGCAACCAGCGGATGGACCGACGCCATCCGGTAGGTGCGGGACAGCATGATGCGCCGATGAAGCGGCTTCAGGCGCATGCCGTCGCGCAGGAAGGTGGTCGCCAACCAGTCCAGCAGTTCCGGGTGAGTGGGAGTCGCCCCTTTTCGTCCGAAGTTGTTTGGCGTCCGAACCAGCCCGTTCCCGAAGTGGTGCTGCCAGAGGCGGTTCACGAGCACGCGCGGGGGCAATGGGTTCTTCGGGTCGGTGATCCACCGTGCCAGCAGCAGACGCCGGTGCGTGGTCACGGCAGCCTCGGGGCCGGGGGGCGCGGGCCGCTGAACGGCGGGAAGCAGCGAGAGATACCCCGGGCCCACCACCGGTCCCGTGCGGCGGGGATCGCCGTTGACCAGCAGTCGCAACTCGGGCGCGGACGGTCCCTCGTCGGTGAAGCCGAAGACGGGGAACCCAAGGCGGCTCTCCGGCGGCCCGCCCATCAGCTTGCCGTCACCCGGCCGCAGGTAGCCCGGCCAGAAGGCGGCCGCGATGGCGTAGTAATCCTTCTGCGGGATCGGGTCGAACTTGTGATCGTGACAGCGTGCGCAGCGGACAGTCAGGCCCAGGAAGGCGGTCGCGGTCGCGTGCACGACGTCATCCAGCCGCTCGTACTGGTACTCCAGGGGGTCGTTGGGCTCATCGTCCCATGTGCCCATCCGGAGGAAGCCGGTGGCGACGACGCTCTCCTCCGAACGGTCCGGCAGTTCGTCGCCGGCAAGCTGTTCGGAGACGAAACGGTCGTAGGGTTTGTCCTCGTTAAGCGCGCGGATGACGTAATCGCGATACTTCCAGGCGAAAGGACGCGCGGCGTCCCGCTCGTAGCCGTTGGTGTCGGCGTAGCGAACCAGGTCCAGCCAGTAGCGGGCCCAGCGCTCACCATAACGCGGGGAGGCCAGCAGGCGATCCACCAACCGTTCGTAGGCATCCGGCCGCCGGTCGCTCAGGAACGCCTGCGTCTCTTCGAAGGTGGGGGGCAGACCGGTGAGATCGAAGGTGGCCCGCCGGATGAGAGCCTCGCGACTCGCATCCGGAGCGGGTCGCATCCCCGCGGCTTCCAGGCGAGCCAGGACGAAGGCATCGATGGGGTTGCGGACCCAGGCGGCGTCGCGCACACGCGGCGGGCGCGGATCGCGAAGCGGCTGCGTCGACCAGAGCGGACCAAGGGTGGAGGCGACCCGCCCCTCAGGCCACACCGCACCCGCCGTCAGCCACCCCCGCAGCCCCTCCAGTTGCCTGCGGTCGAGGGGCCCGTCCGGGGGCATCTTCAGGCCGGCGACGCGACCGGTAACAACCCTGAGCAGCAGACTCTCCTCGGGCTGGGCGAGGTCGATCGAGGCCCCGCGCCCGCCACCCTTCAGCGCCGCGGTTCGCGAATCCAGCCGGAGTCCCCCGCCCTGCTGGTTGGGTCCGTGGCAATTGACGCAGCGACGGATGAGCAGCGGACGCACCTGCTGCTCGAACTGCTGCTCCCGCGCGTCGGCCGGCGCAGCCGCCGCGGGGCGAGGCACCGCCGGGGGATCGGCGGGCGCCTGGACGGTCGCTACCAGCGCCACCAGGACCGCAGCGCAAAGAGGAAGTATCAGTCGACGCATCAGTTGGATGGTTCTCTCCCAAGCCCAATCCGGACGTCGCCCAGAAGGACCCCTGGTTTGGTGCCGTGCAGCCCGGGTCGGTTTCAACTAACGCTGGGTCCGCGCCACGGTGCCGTCGCAGCATGACGCGCTGCCCCGCCTCCCGTGGCGCAGTATACTGGGCCGGCGGGAGGCATTCGAAATGGGTCGGTTGAGCAACCAGATCGCGATGGTGACGGGAGCGGGGCGGGGAATCGGCCGGGCGATCGCCGAGGCGCTGGCCGCCGAGGGCGCGGACGTCGCGCTGCTGGCTCGATCCCCCGGAGAACTGGAGCAGTCCGCGGCCGCCTGCACCGTTCATGGCGTGCGGGCTCTGGCAATTCCCACGGACCTCACGACCGAGCGGAACGCCGAGGCCGCAGTGGAGAGCTGTCGCCAGGGGCTGGGCGACCCGGACATCCTGGTGAACAATGCCGGCGTCTTCAGCCTGGAGCCGGCCTACGAGGGCGATCTGGGAGCCTGGAACCGCCTGCTGACGCTGAATCTGCACGCGGCGATGTGGCTGACTCGCCTGACGCTGCCGGCGATGCGGACACGGAGACGCGGGGCGGTGATCCAGATCGCCTCGCTGGCGGGGCTCTACACCTCTGCCGGGATGGCCGCCTACTGCGCGTCCAAGCATGGCCTCATCGGATTCAGCGGCAGTGTGTTCGAAGACGTGCGCGACGACGGCATCAAGGTCTCCTCACTCTGCCCCGGCTGGACTGCCACCCAGATGATGCAGGGGAGCGGGGTTGACCCCAGCAGCGTGATCCAGCCCGAGGCGGTGGCGGCCGCCGTCATCTTCGTCGCCACCTTTCCGGCCAGCGGTTGCCCGGTGTTGATCGAGTTGCACCCGCAGGCTTCACCCCGTCGGCTGGAGGCTTGAGGGGGATGGTCAGCCGTCGCTCACTCCTGGCAGCCGCCGTTCCGGCCTTCGCTTCGCCGGCGCGGACGGACGACAGAGCGGACATCCTCATCCGGGGCGGCCGGGTGATGGATCCCCGCAGCGGGCTGGACCGCATCGCCAATGTGGCCGTCCGCGGTGACCGGATCGCGTCGGTCGGCGATGCCGCCCCTGCTGCCCGGGAGACGATCGACGCTCGGGGGCTCGTGGTGGCGCCCGGATTCGTGGACATCCTCAGCACGACTCACGCGGAGGGCGACGCCTTCAAGGTGGCGGATGGCGTCACCACCGTCCTCTCCACCCACGGCGGTCCGGTAGGGATTGGCCGCTGGTATCAGGACCAGATCCAACGCCGGCCGCTGGTGCACTTCGGCACGGTGGTGGGCCACTTCGGGCTCCGGTCGGGGGTTGGGGCGAACGACGGCAAGGCGCCGGCCACGCCGGAGCAGGTGGCCCGCATGGCGGAACTGGCGGAGCAGGCCCACCGTGAAGGAGCCATTGGCGTCGGGTTCGGCATCGAGTACATCCCGGGGACGGGGGGCGATGAAGTAACGGCTCTCGCCCGGGTGGCCGCACGGCATCGCACCTCCGTGCATGCCCACATCCGGCTGCCGCACGTGCTGGACCCCTTCCAGGGGATCAACGAGCTGATCGCCGCCGCCGCCGTCACGGGAGCGCGCGTCCAGGTGCTGCACATCGGCAGCATGGCGATTCAGCGGGTCCCGGAGGCGCTGGCCTCGATCGACGCGGCACGCAAGACCGGGATCGACATCGCCGCCGATGTGTATCCCTACGATGCCTGGATGACCCGCATCCAGAGCGCGATCTTCGACCCGGGGTGGCAGGAGAAGTACGCCCTTCAGTTCGGCGATCTCGTCTGGGTGGAGACAGGCGAACGCGTGACGGCGGAGAGCTTTCCCCGACTACGGGCGAAGGGAGGATTCGTCGCCTGTCACCAGATCCGCGAAGCGGACATCGAAGCCGCCCTGCGGCACCCCCACGTGAGCGTGGCCAGCGACGGCTTCATCGGCGAGGGGACCGTCAGCCACCCGCGGGGAGCGGGCACCTTCGCGCGCGTGCTCGGGGTCTACGTCCGGCAGCGAAAGGTGATCCCGCTGATGACAGCTCTGCGGAAGATGACCTGGCAGCCGCTGCAGCGCCTGGCACCCGGCGCCCCGGCGCTGGCGCGCAAAGGGCGTCTCGCTCCGGGCATGGACGCCGACATCACCGTCTTCGACCCAGAGACGATCGAAGACCGGGCCACGTTTGCCGACCCCAAGCAGGTCAGCCGCGGGATTGCCTGCGTACTGGTAGCGGGCCGCGTCACCCTGCGGGACGGCCGCATCTCACCTAACCTGGACGGCGCCGGCCGGCCGATCTGGGGCCGATCGCGTGCCGGGTGACATCCCCCCGGCAGGGGAAAGAGAGAGGCGGCGAGCGGAATCGAACCGCTGATAAGAGTTTTGCAGACTCCCGCCTTAGCCACTTGGCTACGCCGCCGTGCGGGCTTGATGATAGCGCCCGTACACGCCCTCCGTCAACGCACCCCCGGCCGCAGCGAGCCGCAACGCAACCGCAGGGCGTATGCCCGTTGGCCACGCGAGGACGGTGGAGCGGCCCCTTGGGCATCGCTCAGGATCGCCACGGTCACACACCGAACCGGCACGTTTCCGCCCCCCGAGGCTCCGGGTCGGTGAAGCGGATCTCTCCGTGCCCGGCTGCGACCACCCTGCCGTCACCGAGTCGCAGGCGCAGCTCGCCGGTTTCAGTGACACCTTCGGCGACTGCCTGCAGGATCCCGATCTCACCTCCCCGACCGGGCGTCGCCCACTCGACCTCGCGGCCGGCCGTCGTGTCGAGTTCGTCCCAGGCGTGCCGGAGGGAGCGCAGCGAGTTGGCATGGAGGAGCGCCCACACCGCTGCAAGCTCGGCCAGAACGATCGGGAGCACCTCGTCCACGTCTGCGTCGGGAGCCCATTCCTCGAGTCGGCACGCCGCGACCCCGTCCGGCACCGGGTTAGTCACATTGAGGCCGATGCCGACCGCCGCCTTTTCGGGGACGCAGCTCTCCACCAGGATTCCCGCCAGCTTCCGGGGGTGCACCACCACGTCGTTCGGCCACTTCACTCCGGCGGGGGCACCGCAAGCCCGCGCGGCTCGGGCTACAGCGATGCCGGCAGCGAGCGCCGTCCACCCTGCTCTCTCCGGAGCAAACGGGAGGATCGCCGTCAGCATGAGGGCGCCGCGCGGGGAGTGCCAGATCCGTCCGCGCCGGCCGCGGCCCGCGATCTGGGATTCCGCCACCAGCACGTGGCCGACCTCCCCACACCCCTCCCGCAGCCGGTCCAGCGCCATGTCATTCGTCGAGGTGACCACGGGAAAGCGGTCGATCCGCCAGGTGATCATGCCGACTTCCCCTCACTCCGGCCGGCATCGCCCCGGGGCCGCACCCAGGCCGGGCATGGGTGGGCTCGCCGCGTTACCATAGGATGACCCTCCCCTCCCCCACATCCTTGAGACCCGATGGCATCACTCTCCAAAACGTTCCCCGGCCTGATGCTGATTGCCGACGGGTTGGGCGACCGACCCGTCCCGGCGCTGGACGGCCAGACGCCGCTTGAAGCCGCCCGCACACCCAACCTCGATCGCCTCGCCGCGGAAGGCGAGAGCGGCTTGCTCGATCCGGTCGGCGTGGGGGTTCGCGGCGGCAGCGACACGGGCCATCTCGCCCTCCTCGGCTACGACCCCTATGAGTGTTATCCCGGTCGCGGCCCGTTTGAGGCCCTGGGGATCGGGATGGATGTACGGCGCGGCGACCTGGCTTTCCGGTGCAACTTCTCGACCGTGGACGAGAACCTGGTGGTCCGGGATAGACGGGCGGGGCGCATCACCTCCGGCACGACGGAGCTGGCAAGCGCCGTCAACGGGCTGGAGATCGAGGGCGTCACCTGCTTCTTCAAAGAGTCGATCGCCCACCGCGCCGCGCTGGTGATGCGCGGGCCGGGACTGGGGGCGCACGTCTCGGACGTGGATCCCCACGCGGATGATGAGCCCCTCTGGACCGCCCACTCCACGCGCGAAGGCGATGAGGCGAGTGCCAGGACGGCGAGGGTACTCAACCTGTTCGTTCGCCGGAGCTACGAAGTGCTGGATCAGCACCCGGTGAATCAGGCACGGCGAGCGGCAGGACTGCCCGCGGCGAACATCGCGCTCCCCCGCGGCATCGGCGTCTCGCCGGACCTGCCCCCCTTCAACCAGCGCTACGGCGTCACCGGCGCATGCATCGTCGAGGTCGGCCTGGTCAAAGGACTGGGGCGCTACCTCGAAATGGATGTGATCGACGTGCCGGGGTCCACCGCCGGTCTGGACACGGACACCAGCGCGATCGGGCGCGCCGTCGTAGCGGCGCTGCGCGATCACACCTTCATTCTCTGCAACGTGAAGGGCCCAGATGTGGCGGGACACGACAGCAACGCGGCGGGGAAGGTCGCCATCCTCGAAAAGATCGACGCGATGGTCGGCGAAATCCTGGCCGCGCACGGCTCACACCTCATCATCATGGTGACGGGGGACCACAGCACTCCTGTCACCTTTGGTGACCACACCGGCGAGCCCTGCCCGATCCTGACCTGGGGCCCGCCGGTGCGTCGGGACCTGGTGCAGACCTTCGGGGAGACGGCCGCCACCCAGGGAGGGATGGGTCGCATCCGAGGCATGGATTTGATGAAGATCCTCACCAGCTACATGGGGGTGCAGGAGAAGTTCGGTGCCTGAGCCGCGGCCGGGAGGTGTCTCTTGAGGCGAGATGGCTTTCACTACACCGATGCCGTGCGTGAGGTCGCGGCCGATATCGTGGCCACCCTGCCGGAGCTGCGACACGTGCGCCTGGCCGAAGTCGCCTTCGCGTTCTCCCCTGCCCGGCAGCGCTCCACTCACGGGACCTATGCGGAGTGCGTCCCGCTGCGCTTCCAGGACGGGAACGCCATGACAACCTGGGGCGGTGCCACGTGGGCCATGCCCACCCTCGAGATCGACGGCCGGCAGATGCTCTACGTCCTCTACTTCCGGTTGCCGCGGTTCCACGAAGAGGGCGACTACAACGAGCGACTGGCGATCATCATCCACGAGCTCTACCATATCCACCCCTTGTTCAACGGGGCGCTCCGCACCTTCCGGGGCCGGAACGACTACCACGGAGGGAGCGTCGAGGGGTACCACAACTACATGCGCGACCTTGCCACACACTACCGCGCCACCTCGCCGCAGGCCGACAGGCACGACTTTCTGCGCACCCCCCTTCAGGAACTCGAGCGGCGTCACGGTGCCATCCTGGGGACCCGAATCTCTCGCCCGGGTCCCGTTCGTCTCGCCGCAAACACGCCCGCTCCCGGATCAGGAGTAGCCGGTGCTCCTCGCAGTTGATGCGGGCAATACCAACATCCACCTGGGGCTCTACCAGGGAGATTCGCTGCTGAGCCAATGGCGAATCAGCACGGTTCGGGAACGGACGGGCGATGAACTGACCGCGATCGTCGACGGTCTCTTCCGCTCCGACGGGTTGGAGCGGGCGGGCATCTCCGGTGTGGCTATCTCCAACGTAGTCCCTCCGCTCACGCCCACCCTGCGGGCCTTCGCGCGGCGATTTGCGGGTCGGCAGGCGCTCTTCGTCGGCGCGGATCTCGACCCCGGTATCCCTATCCGGTACACCCCTCCGAGCGCCGTAGGGGCGGATCGGCTGGCGGACGCCGTGGCCGTGATCCGCCTCTACGGCGTACCGGCCATCGTCGTCGACTTTGGGACGGCCACCACTTTCGACGCCATCAGCCGTGACGGAGAGTATCTGGGAGGCGCGATCGCCGCCGGGGTCGGCCTCTCCATGGAGGCGCTCTTCCAACAGGCCGCGCACCTGCCGCGCATCGAATTGAAGCGGCCGGAGCACGTCATCGGCGGCGGCACCGTTGAAAGCATGCAGAGCGGGGCCTATTATGGGTTCGTCGGGCAGGTGGAAGGCATTGTTCGCCGCTTCCGGGCCGAGCTGGGCACCGACACCCAGGTGATCGCAACGGGAGGGCTGGCCGAGTTGATTGCTCCGGAGACGAGCACCATCGACCAGATCGCCCCGACTCTCACGCTAGAAGGTATCCGGCTGCTTTGGGCCTCGCACCCGTCAGTTCATCGTTGATCACCGACATCGCGCGGCAACCCGGGCTGATCGCGTCCACGCTTGCCGCGTCGGGTGGACCCGGCCCCACGCCGGGTGCGCTGCGCATCGGCCCGCTGGAGATCTGGCCGCCGTTGACGCTCGCCCCCATGGCGGGCGAAACCGGCAGCCCACTGCGACAAATCTGCCGCCGGCTGGGTGCGGGGATGGTCTGCACCGAGCTGACATCGAGCCACGGACTCTACTACGGCAACATTCGCAGCCTGGAGTTCCTGCAGTGGACGGCCAGCGAACGCCCCGTTTCTGCCCAGATCTTCGGGGGAGACCCCGACGTGATGGCCGTCGCCGCCGAGATGTGCTGCGGGGCCGGGTGCGACCTCATCGACATCAACATGGGCTGCTGGGTGCCGAAGGTCGCCCGCACTGGCGCCGGTGCCTCGCTGCTGAAGGACATGCGCCGCGCGGAGGCGGTGATGCGGGCCGTGGTCAACGCGAGCAGCGTACCGGTGACCATCAAGACTCGCGTCGGCTGGGACGGCTGCACCGGCAGCGCCATTGAGATGGCGCGGGCCGCCGAACAGTGCGGCGTGGCGGCAGTCGCGATCCACGGGCGGACGGCGGTCCAGGGATTCACCGGTCACGCGGACTGGGCCCCCATCGCGGCGGCGAAGGCGGCGGTGGGCATCCCGATCATCGGAAACGGCGACGTGCGCGACGCCGACGATGCCCGCCGCATGTTCACCGAAACGGGATGCGACGGAGTCATGATCGGTAGGGCGGCGCTGGGAAACCCCTGGATCTTCCGGGAGATCAGCGGGGTCCTCTTTGACGGCGCGATCCCCGAACCGCCCAGTGACGAAGAGCGGCTGGAAACTTGCCGCGAGCATGCTTTTCTCATGGCCGGGCTGCGCTCAACAGCGCCGGTCGATGGAGCCACACCCATCCCCGCCGCGGCGCGTGGACAGCTAGCCCATTACCTGCATACACTTCCCAACGCGGCGGCGGCTCGCCGCCGGATGACCCAGGTCAACACCTATGGTGATGTGTGCCGGGTGATCGACGATGTGCTTGAGGACCTGCTTGCGGCCACCGCGGCGGGTGAAAGGACCCACCCATGAAGCGACTCATCCTCTCCCTCGCGCTGGCCTCCACGCTGGCGGGCTCCGCCTTCGCGGCCCCGGCTCCGAAGCCGTTCGATCCGGCCCAACCGTCGTACGTCGACATTAAGAAGGTGCTCGGCGCTTACCGGCAGACCTCCGGCTTCGCCCGCTATGCCCAGAAGATCCAGGAAAAGACGCAGGAGTTCGCCCGCGAACTCGAGGCGCTGGCACAGCTTCGCTATTGCACTCCGGAAGAACGCAAGGAAGCCCTGGAGCTGAAGGCGCGCCCCAAGCTCTCCGACGCCCAGCAGCAGCGGCTCGACGCGCTGATGAAGAAGACGGACACCCTGGAGAGCGAGCTCGCCGGGCTGGCGCAGAAGCTGAACCCCACCGATGCCGAAAAGAAGCGGATCTCCGAGCTTTCGATGATGCGAACCGAGGCCGTCCGCGCCCTTGCGCGCGAGGACGCCGACCGGCGCGACGCGATCCGCAAGCTCCAGGAAGATTCGCTGGAGGAGGTGGAAAACGTCCTCCTCGAGCACGTCGGCAAGCTGGCGAAGGAGAAGAAGATCGTCTTCATCTACGAGCGGCGGGCTGTCCTCGTCGGCGGCAACGACCTGACGGATGAGGTGATCAAGCGCCTTCCGAAGTGATCTCTACTTCCGTCCCTGCCGGTTGACCCATCCCAGCACGACGTCCCCGACCACCTTCAGGGAGATGGGGCTGCACTTGTCCGGGGTGTCCGCCTGCGTGTGCCACCAACTGTGGCCGGGTCCGTAGTCGAAGTCGATCAGGTCGATCACCTTCAGCCCACGGGCAATGAGGGGGAGGTGATCGTCCTCAATCCGGTTGCCCACCTGATTCGGGAAGTGACGGTCCAGCCCCAGGTCCCGCGCCGTGCCGTACACTTCTCGCACCACCTCCGGGCAAGACTCCACAGAGTGGCCCTCTTGGGGGATGCGCAGGTCACGATCACCGATCATATCCAGCAGGATCCCCCGCTTTGGGACATCTGGTGGAAGGTGGGCGGCGAAGTACGACGCTCCGAGAAACATGTCCTCGATGCCGGGGCCGAAGTCTTCGCCGTCAAAAAGGACGATCATCACCGGCACGGGAGGCGCCTGCCGCTTCAGCGAGCGGGCGATCTCCAGCAGCACCGCCACGCCGGAGGCGCCGTCGTTGGCGCCGGGGAGCGGCTTGCTCCGATTGCGGGCATTGGGATCGTAGTCGGAGGTCGGCCGGGTGTCCCAGTGCGCACACAAGATGACGCCGCGATCCGGCGCTGTGCCGCCCGCCCCTTTCCACCGCGCGATCACGTTCGTCATGGCGAGGCGCTTGCCGCGGATGGTGCGGTCGAAGTCCTGGCGCTCCACGCTGTCCGCAAGGGGTTTGAGGGTCTCCAGGTACCAATCCCGGCAGGCGGCGGCCGTGGCCGTATTCGGCACGCGCGGCCCAAATGCGACCTGCTTCTTCAAGTCCTCATAGGCCCGGTCGCCGTCGAACGCCGGCCGAGAGGCGGGAGCGAAGAGGACGCAGGCGAGGGCGCCACCCAGCGCCGCGCCGAGGATGCCGAATAGTGCCAGCGGCCGACGGCGGGCGCGGCTTGCCCGGCCGAAGCTACCGGTCGCTGCCACGGGACTGCTGCAGGTAGGCATGGATGAATCCTTCCAACTCGCCGTCCATCACGGCGATGATGTTGCCGGACTCGAACTGCGTGCGATGGTCTTTCACCATTGTGTAGGGCTGGAAGACGTAGGACCGGATCTGGCTGCCCCATTCGATCGCGCGCACATCCCCGCGGAGTGCGGTGAGCTTGGCTTCGGCTTCCTTCCGGGCGATCTCCGCGAGCCGCGACTTCAGCACCCGCATGGCAAACTCGCGGTTCTTCAACTGCGATCGCTCGTTCTGACACGAGACGACCATCCCGGACGGTAGGTGCGTGATCCGTACCGCGGTCTCATTCTTCTGCACGTTCTGCCCACCGGCGCCGCCGGAGAGGTAGGTGTCGATCCGGAGGTCCTTGGGGTTGATCTCGACCTCTTCCTCGGCTTCGATCTCAGGGATGACGTCGACGCTGGCGAAGGAGGTGTGCCGCCGCTTCGCCGCGTCGAATGGGGAGATGCGGACGAGGCGGTGCACCCCGTGCTCGCTCTTCAGCATGCCGTAGGCCATTTCGCCCTTGACGTGGATCGTCACGCTCTTCAGCCCTGCCACTTCCCCCTGCACCTCATCGATGATCTCGGCCTTCAGGCCGGTCCGCTCCAGGTAGCGCAGGTACATGCGGAGCAACAGCGTCACCCAATCGCACGACTCCGTGCCGCCGGCCCCCGCATTGATCTCCACCAGGGCAGCGCAGCGATCATGGGGCCCGGAGAGGATGTCGGTCATCTCCAGGAGTTCCCACTCCTTGCGGAGGCGCGCCAACTCTCGCGCGACCTCTTCCTGGTACGGACGGGCACTTTCCGGATCGTCCTCAGCGGCAGCCAGCTCGAGCATCTCGGCGGCATCTCGCAGGCCGGTGTCCAGCCGATGCCAAGGCTGTGAGATCGCCTCGAGTCGGTTCAGCTCCTGCATGGCGGCCTGAGCCGCCTCGCGGTCGTCCCAGAAGGCGGGAGCTAGGGCAGCCTCGCGGAGCGCGACCGTGCGTGCATCCTTGCCGGCGACGTCAAAGATGCCTCCCCAGCTCTCTCACCTTTTCGGAGAGAGCTGTGACTTCTTGCTTCAAGTCATCCATTCAGATCACCCACTCTTATCAGCCGGGGCGGTTGATGTCGGTCGACGCGGGGGACGTTGCGTCGTCCTCGCCGCCTTCGAGCCATCGCTCGTAAAGTTCTGCCTGACGGAGCACCTGCTCGCGAAAGGCGCGAACGAATTCGGTGTCCTGTTCGTGCAGCCAACCATACCCCATCGCTGAGGCGAACGTCCGGCTCTTCAAGATCTGCGCTGCGTACATGGCGGGCGGATACGGAACCGCAAAGATCCCCTCGTCCGTTTCGGATCCCGGTTCGCCCGGTGCCTGTGTCTCTTCCGTCACGCTAGCTTGCTCCCACCAGGAGGCGGCTCATCGACTTCGGCGACATCGGCGACATCGGCAATATCGGCGACCGACCGGGGCCTCAGGCTGCCCCCGTCTTGAGGCAGCAGAACTTGTACTTCTTCCCACTGCCGCAGGGACAGGGATCGTTGCGGCCCACCGTCCGACGGGCGTCCGGCCTCGAACCAGCGGCCACGGAAGCACCCTGACGACGCGCACCATTGGGGCCGGACGTCACGCGGCGGGGCTGGAGATCGTCCGGTTCGTCCGGCACGGCAGCGAGGATGGGGCGTGGCGGCGGCGGGGCCTCCTGCCGCACGGAGAGATGGTACATCCAGTTGACCATGTCATCCTGGATGCTCGACTGCGTGCCGTTGAACATCTCGAAGGCTTCCTTCTTGTAGATGGCCAGCGGATCCCGCTGCTCGTAACCGCGCATCCAGACGCCTTCGCGCAGGTAATCCATCGAGTTCAGGTGCTCGACCCACTTCCTGTCGATGGTCTGCAAGGTGATGTGACGCTCGGCGTCGCGTGGATCGAAGCCGGCCTCTCCCAGTTCCTTCTCCTTCTGCTCGTAACGCTTCTCGGCCAGGTCAAAGAGCCACTCCACGAGTTCTTCTCGCGACTTGCCTTCCAGATCGGCCGGGCGCGCCTGGAGGGAGACGTCGAAGAGGAGGTCCATCTCGTCGTAGAGACCGCGAAGCTCCCAGGCATCCTCGGTCAGTTCCGCGGGGCACTGCCGGCCAACCGCCTCCTCGATCATGCTGTAGGCGTGATCGAGGATGGTGTCCCGCAGATCCGCGCCATGCAGAATCTGGCGCCGCTGCTTGTAGATGACGTCGCGGTGTACGTTCATCACGTCGTCGTACTCCAGCGTGTGCTTCCGGATGCTGAAGTTGTGCTCTTCGACCTTGCGCTGGGCGCGCTCGATGGCGCCGCTGAGAATGCGCGCCTCGAGACATTCGTACTCTGGCCAACCGATCATGGCCCACCTGCCGCGGTCTCCGAAGAGTCGCCACAATTCGTCTTCGAGGGAAAGGTAGAAGCGGCTCTCCCCAGGGTCCCCCTGCCGGCCGGATCGCCCGCGAAGTTGCCGGTCGATGCGGCGGCTTTCGTGTCGCTCGGAGCCAATGATGGCCAGGCCTCCGAGACGGGCCACCTCGGCGCTCTCGGGCGAAGGGTAGACCTTCTTGACGCCGCTGGAAAGGTGCACTTCCGTTGGGGTGCCCGGATCATCCGGCGCCCGCTTGCCTCCGAGCATGATGTCCACGCCGCGGCCGGCCATGTTCGTGGCGATCGTGATGGCGTGTTTGCGGCCCGCGTCGGCGATGATCTCGGCTTCTCGCTCGTGGTACTTGGCGTTGAGGACGCTGTGCTCGATCCCCTCCTCGAGGGCACTGCGCAGCATGGGGTCTTCCGCCGGCACGTCGAGCAGCCTGGCGAGCGCCGCCACGTTGTCGGGGTGCATGGCATCCAGCGGCATGTTGAGCAGCTTCGCCACCGAGGTGAGGCGGGGGATGTGGAGTTCATCCAGCACGGTATTCAGCAGCGCGTGCGCCTTCTCCACCTCATCCTTGGGCAGTCCCTTGGTTGAGATGAGCTTGTCGCGGAAGATGAGGATCAGGGCCTGCAACTGCAGGCGTTCCCCCAGCCGCAACCGCTCGCTGAGGCGCTCGGAGATCTCGATCGATCGGGTACCCACGAGCACAGGCTGGCCCTTGATGTACCGCTGGAGCACGTCCAGAGCGAGCGCTCGGAATTTCTGCTCCGCGCTCTTGTAGACGACGTCGGACTGGTCCAGTCGGATCATGGGCAGGTTGGTCGGGACAACCACAACGTCCATGCCGTAGATCTTTCGAATCTCGTTCTCTTCCGTCTTTGCAGTCCCGGTCATGCCAGCCAGTTTGTGGTACAGGCGGAAGTAATTCTGAATGGTGATCGTGGCGATTGTCTGAGTCTCTTCTTCGACCTGGACGCCTTCCTTGGCCTCGATCGCCTGGTGCAGCCCGTCTGAATACCGCCGGCCATGCATCATGCGGCCGGTGAATTCATCGACGATGATCACTTTCCGATCGGCGGAGACAACGTAGTCCACATCCCGCTTGTAGGCATAACGACCTCGCAAGGCGGCGTTGACGTGGTGCATCATCTTGACGTCTTCGGCG
This sequence comes from uncultured bacterium, assembly GCA_964609085.1. Taxonomy (GTDB): domain Bacteria; phylum Armatimonadota; class SYMT01; order SYMT01; family SYMT01; genus JANPLG01. Next base: position 18,317 of record CAZSRZ010000057.1, read on the forward strand.
AGGTTGGCGATGCCGAGACCCTCCTCGACGCGGCGTGTGCCGTCATCGGTTAGCATCGCGTTCTTCGCCTTCTCATCCACGGTGTAATCGCGCTCGGCCTGAAGTTGGGCCACCACGCGATCGACGCGGGTGTAAAGGTCCGTCGACTCTTCCGGCCAACCAGAGATGATGAGCGGGGTTCGCGCCTCATCGATCAGGATGCTGTCCATTTCGTCGACGATGGCGAAGTGCAGATCTCGCTGAACCATTCGATCCAGTTCGAGCGCCATGTTGTCGCGCAAGTAGTCGAAGCCGAACTCGGCATTGGTGCCGTAGATGATGTCGCAGGCGTAGCACTCCTGCCGATCCACGGGGCGCATCTCGTTGAAGTGCGGGTCCTCGGCGACCAGCCCCGGCTCGAACACATAGGCGGACATCTGGGGGTGGCTCTGGATGATGCCGACGCGACATCCGAGCAGATGGAAGATCGGCCCGTTCCAGACCGCGTCTCGCTTGGCAAGGTAGTCGTTTGGCACAACGAGGTGGGAGCCCTTGCCCACGAGGGAGTTCAGGAAGAGCGGGCTTGTCGCGGAGAGGGTCTTGCCCTCGCCCGTTGCCAACTCGGCGACGCGACCCTGATGGAGAACCGTCCCGGCGATCATCTGCACATCGAAGTGACGCAAGCCCAGCGTGCGACAGGACGCCTCGCGGACCATCGCGAACGCCTCCGGCAGGATCGACGTCAGCTCGGCCTCAATGGCGTCCAGGGCGGCGCGCACCCCGGCATCGGCCGCGCTCTGCGAAGGAGCGTCGGGAGCGTTGCGCCGCACCTCGCGCGCCTCGTCCAACGCTTCGACCAAAGGCCGCAATTGCTCCCGGAACTCGTCGGCACGCGCGCGGAGTTCCTCGTCCGTGAGCTTGCTGACCTTCGGTTCGAGCTCGTTGATCTGCGCGGCGGTCTTCCGCAGCCGCGTCACCTCACGCTCGTTGCCATCCAGAAGTGACTTCAAAAAACTCATCGTTGCGGGGGCTCCTCGCCGGGGGGCACGGCCGCTATTCTAGCAGTAGACCCGCACCCGAACAACCAACGCCCCGGGCCGACCGATCCTTGCATCCCTCGGCACCATGGGCCAGAGCCGCGCCACTCCGATCGCCGGACGCCGTTCACCCGCGCCACGGTTGCAGCCGGGGATTCGCGAGGCTCAGCTTTGTCCAGCGGCGGAATCAGCACCCGGGCCGGACCGCTGCAGCGCGATCAGGGTATCCAATCGCTGCAGGATGGCTTCCGTGTCACTGCTCCGGTCCGGTGCCCGTCCCGTGAGCCGACCTTCCACCACCCACGCGGTCACCGACGGGCCGAGCATCATCACCACGGCGGCGATCAGCTTGCCGGTCTGCGTCACCGGGAAGACGTTGGCGTATCCCACGCTCAGACATGTAGAGATGTAGTAGACGGAGTCGTCGTAGCTGTTGATCCCGGGGTTCTCGTCCCTCTCCGCCTGGTAGAAAAACCAGGAGCTCCCCAGCACGAGCGTCAACAGCGCCTCCAGCGGGTGGTCAACGGCGTAATCCAGGATGCGGTTCCGCCAGGCGCCAAACGCCTGGCGGAACTCGTCGACTTCGCCGCCGAAGGGGAAGGCCCCGATCTCAACCGGCGGTGCCGGAGCACTCACTGTTCGCCCTCGGCCGCGGGCTTGGGCTCCGTCTGGGGCTCGACAGGCGGCGCGGCCGCGCTGCGAGTAGTCTTGCGGACGGGCGGTGCCGTCGCGACCACCGGAGGCACCGAGGCGGGAACCGACGCGGGAGCGGTCTCGTGGCCGTTGGCGCCCTTTCGGCGCAGCACCTCTGCCAGGGCCTCGGCCGCCTGCGGACCCAGCCCCGCCAGCATTTCGGCAATCGGCGCCGGCAGGGTCTGCAGCATGCCGTCAACCTTCTGGCTGAAGCCCATCCCCTGAGCGTACTGGTTGAACATTGCGGACATGGTGGTGGGGTCCCCGTAGATGTTGTAGTTCCCCCGCGACATGAACTGGCCCAAGGCCTGCGCAAGCGCGACTTGAACTTCGCGATCCGCCTCGATTCGCAACTTGGTGGTTTCGAATTCGATCGAGGCCCGGTCGAAGGTTTGTCGATTCTCGAGAGCTGCCCGTTCGACATCCACGCGCGCTTGCTCAACGTTCACCCGCTCGCGCTCGACCTCGACTTCGACCAGTCGCTGCGCCTTGTCGCCCTGCGCAGCCATCTCGCGGGCACGGGCATCCGCCTCGGCTAACCGCATGCGCGCCTGCGCGTCCAGCTCTGCCGACTTCTGGCTCGCCTCGGACTTCTTGACGTCGGCGTAGGCCGCGACTTCTGCATCGGTCTGGCGCCGAATGCGATCCTGCTCGACGCCCTGCTTGGCGGCGATCAGCTTGGTCTCGGCCTCGCGGTCCGCCTGGGCGGTCGCCTGGACGGTGGCGATGAGCTGGTTGGCCCGCTCGCGTTCGGCCTGCGCTGCGAGGGCCGCCTGCTCGGCCTTGGCGCGGATGGAGTCCTGCTCCGCGATGGCGATGTGCTTCCCTCGCTCCGCCAGTTCAACCGTCTTCACGCGCTCGATCTCGGTCTGCTCGCGCTCCTGCTGGCGACGGATCAGCGTGCGGTCCCGCTCGATGTTGGCGGTCTCGATAGCGAGGTCGCGGGCGATCTCGGCCTCCCGGATCGCCTGTTCCTGCGCCAGGGAGAAGGCCTGCTTCTCTCGCGAACGTTCCGCCTGCACATTCGCCACGTCACGCTCCTGGGTGGCGAGTGCTTCCGACCGTTGTCGCTCCAGCGCCAGCACCTGCTCCGTGGTGCGCACGTTCTGCTCGGTGATCGATTGCTCGGCCAGTTTCTCCAGCCGGTTTCGCTCCACCCGAGCCGCCGCGGTGATCTCCGTAATCTTCTTCTTGCCCTGGGCGTCGAAGATGTTCTCGTCGGAGAGGCCGTGCGGATCGGTCTGATCGAGCCGGGAGATGGTCACGGTCTCCAGGAGAAGCCCGTTCTGTTCCAGCTCTTCCGCAACCAGCTCCTGAACGGCGCTGGCGAAGGTCTTCCGGTCTGCGTGGATCTCCGCCAGTTCCTTCTGGGCGGCGACCGATCGCAGCGCGGAGACGAGCTTTTCGAACACCAACTCGCCCACCGCCTGTGCGTTGATCGACTTGTGCCCCAGAGACCGGGCCGCCTGCAGGATCTGGTCTTCACCGGGGCTGACGCGGATGTAGAACTCTGCCTTGACATCCACGCGCAGGTTGTCCTGGGTGATGAGGGCGTCGGTGCCCATGCGCTCCACCTCGAGCTTCATCGTTTCGAGGCTGACGGGCACCACCTCGTGCACCACTGGGAACACGACGATGCCGCCGTCCAGGACCACGCGCGCCTTGCCGTGCCCGGTACGGACGAGCGCCTGGTTGGCCGCCGTCTTCCGGTAGAGCTTCATCCAGCCCGCCACCATCCCGGAGAGGGTGAGCAGTACGCCAAGAACGATCACAAACCAGCCCGCGGGCTGTGGGACCACATTCAGTGATCCGAAAACCACCGCCAGTCCGGTCGAGATGGCGGCCACACCCGCCAGAAGCAAAACCGCGCCGAAAACCATGGTCCGTTCCCTCCCAGCTCATCCGCGATGAGCTCTTTTTGACTTCTTTTCGTAACTACACTAAACGCTCTGAGGATACGATCCGATCTTGTCCCTTGGGACAATTGAAGTCAGTCATCCAACAAACCGCGCACACCCGCCACCTGGTAGACGCCGGATCCGCCCTCGACTCCCAGGATCACCACTTCCTCGCCGGCCTCGAGGCGCTCACCGCTGCTGCGCGCGCGGATCCGGTGCAGCGTGCCGTGCTCGTCGCGGGCGTGGATCGTGCCCTCTGAGTCGGTCACCGCGAAGACGACCTTTCCGTGGCGTCCCACGATCTGGTCCCGACGGACCGCGGAGGTCTCGTAGGGATGAAACCACCTCCGCGCCAGCACCGCCAGGGAGCGAGCCACGGCGAGGCTAGAGATCAACGTGACCGGCACCGACCAGATCAACGTTGCCGGCCCCGTAGCTCCGGCGATGCGGTGCAGGCTGAGCCCGATCAACCCCCATAGGAGCAGCCAAATCTGCAGCATGAGGAAGACGGGTATCGAATGCGCTCCGAAGAAGGTAGCAGCCAGCACCTCCGCCAACCCGCCGGCACCGTGATCGGCAGAGTGGTCACCCCCGTGGATTTCCCGGTCGTGCTCCATCTCGGTGTCTGCATCCGACTCGATCTCACTGCCGTCCTGGGTCTCGTGGTGGTGCTCGGTGTCCGAGTCCCCGAAGACACCCCCGGCCAGGCTAAGAATGCCGGTGACAACAAGCAGCACCAACACCAGCGCCAGAGGCAGGGCGTAGACTGCGTTCCACCACTCAAAGAGCTGTCGCCACATGATCGGGAACCAGGGAACGAGCACACGGGGAGCGATCCCGCCGCAACCCGCGAACCGGGGGACTTACGGATGAAGAAACGCCTCCGGCGGAATTAGGTGACGCAGGATCAACTGCGGCCCGGCCGGTGAATCCGGGCATCTCGTCTCGGGAAGAGGTTGCCCCTCACCTGCGATCCTTCCTGCGGGCGGACGCGAGTCAGAAGCGTTCGCCCAGGCGAAGTCGAGAGTGCACGCGAGCATAGAAGCCAGTGCCGCCGAGGGAAACGAAGGTCGCCCTCAACTCGCTGCGGCGGAAGACGACGCGGTCGCCCGGAGCCAGCGTGTAAGTTTGCTGACCATCGGCAATCAGCAGCGCCGGATCGCTCTGGATGCCCTCCATGGTCACCGTAATGGTGTCCTCTGGCGCAACCAGGAGGGACCGCACGTTGAGCGTGTGGGGGCAGATGGGGGTCACCAGCAGGCACGCAACAGCAGGGTGGACCAGTGGACCACCCGCGGCGAGGTTGTAGGCCGTGCTCCCGGTCGGCGTGGCGACGATGATGCCGTCCGCGGCGTAGGTAGTCAGCGCGGTGGACCCCGCCTTCACCGCCATCTTCAGCATCCGCAACTGGCTCCGCAACACGATGTCGTTGAGGCCGTGGCAGGTGGCGCGAAGCAGGTCGCCCTGCCACACATCGGCACTTGCCATCAACCGCTCGTCCAGCATGTACTCCCCGGCCAGCACCTGATCGATGGCTTCGCCCGCCTGCTCCGGGTTAGTCTCCGCCAGAAACCCGAAGCTTCCGGGACCGCCCGCATGCACGCCCAGCACGGGCGTCCGCGTGGGAGAAGCAAGCCGGTTCGCCGCCAGGAGCGTGCCGTCTCCACCGCACGCCACGAGGATATCCACCTCACCCAGGCGCTGCTCGGGAACCTCCTCGGCGCCGGCCAGGGCTGCCAGCGGCGGAGCCGCCACCACCGTCTTTCCGGCTGCCTTGAGCCGGGTAGCGATCTGTACAGCCGCCTGAGTTGCAGCCTCGCGCTGGCAGTTGGCGATCAGTCCGAAGCGGCGTCCCATTCAGTCCACCTCTTCCAACCCGGCGATCTCCTCGAGCCGGAAACGACTGAGCGGATAGATCGCTCTGCCGATCTCAATTCCGTCGCGGAAGGCGATCACTGTCGGCAGCGTTCGGACGTTCAGGTCCTCACTGAGATCACTCTCGGCGTCGCTGTCTACCTTATAGAAACGGAGTTCGGCGGCCCGCTGGTCCGCGAAGCGCTCCAGCAGGGGTGCCACGGCACGGCACGGCCCGCACCAGTCCGCGAAGAAATCGACCAGGACGAGACCCTGCCCCGCGGACACGAGCTGCTCAAACTCCCGGCCATCGATCTTACGGATCGGCATCCACCCTCGCCCTCCAGCAGGGAGGTACCCCGATCGCGACGGCTGCACGGCGTCGGCACCCCAGCCGGCCGCGACCCGATGATTCTATCCCACCCCATCCGGCGCCGCGGTGGCTCGGCTTGGGTGGGTCCCGGCTGAGATCGCATCCGCAGGACGCTCTGAAGGCGGGGACAGCTTCCGCCGAAAAGAGATGGGCCGCTCCCACCCGATTTACGTATGCCACAACCCCACTGCCGCGCCTGTGAAGAAGTTGTCGAGCCGGGCGATGCTTTTTGCCGGGTCTGTGGCCATGGCCTGCACGAGGGGCCGGGCGTTGCGGGCGACCTGACCCGCACCCTGATCGAGGCGATTCCCGCGGGGATCTTCACGCTTGATCCGAATGGGCGTGTGCTCTCGTGGAACCGCACGATGGAGAGCCAGACCGGCCGGCCCCGCCGAGATGCTCTGGGTCGCATCGTGTTCGAACTGCTCACCTGTCTGCAGCCCTTCGTGCATCGGATCTCGCGGGTCTCGGACACGGCGCTACCGCTGAGGCTGGACCACGTTTCCCCCCACGAGGAGAGCGACCGGCTACTCTCCTTCTGGTTTGGGCCAATCTTGCTCGAGTCGGGCACCCCCGCCATCGCTGGTGTGATGGAGGACATGACGCAAAAGATCCGCGTCGACAGCCAGCTCATCCGCTCCGAGCGCCTGGCAGCGATCGGTGAGCTGGCGGCAGGCGTGGCTCACAACTTCAACAACATCATGGCGGCCATCGGTGGAGACGCGCAGTTGCTGATGCTGGTGGCGGAGGAGGAGAGCCTGCCGCCCCACGTGGTGGAAGCCGCGCAGCAGATCCGGGAAGAGACGATGAGAGGTGGTCGTATCGCCCACGACCTGCTCTCCTTCGCTCGCGGTGCGGCACCGAAGATCGGCCATCTGGATGTGCGCGAGACGCTCGAGGACGCCATCCGGCTGATCCGGAATCACCCGGCCGCCCGGGGCGTCGAGATTTCGCTCACCCATCCGCCCGACCTGCCAAGGGTGGAGGCCGACGCCAACCAATTGCACCAGGTCTTCTTTAACCTGATTTTGAACGCGCTTCAGGCCATGCCCGGTGGGGGAACGCTCACCGTGAGCCTGCATCTGCGGGAGGATGAGGTCACCCCGGACCGAGGTCGGCTTGAGGTGAAGTTCCACGACACCGGGACCGGTGTGCCGCCGGAGCGGCTGAACCGCATCTTTGACCCTTTCTACAGCCACCGGGCAAACGGTACGGCAGGCAGTGGCCTGGGACTCCCCGTCAGCCTCACCATGATCAAGGGGATCGGCGGCGACATTCACCTCACCAGCGCTGTCGGGATCGGCACCACCGTGACGGTAATCCTACCGATTGTCGAGCGCCGCGCGGAGAGGCGGGGCCAGCTCAGCCTCAGGCGGCGGGGGCGTGTGCTGGTGGTGGATGGCGACGTGCCGCTGCGACGCACCCTCACCACACTCCTCACACGCCGAGGTTTCGACGTCACCACCGCCGAGGACGCCGACGAGGCCATCCATCGCCTCCGGGAGTGCCGCGAGGGCGAAGATGGGTTCGGTCTCATCCTCACCGAGATGATTCTGCCACGGGGACGAGGGGCCGAGACTATCCGCGAGTTCGGCGCCCTGGCGCCGGATGTCCCCATCGTGGTTCTTACCGGTGCCCCGGAGGATGAGGCGCATCGTACGGCACTGGAAGCTGGTGCCCTGATCATCTTCAATAAACCCCCGGCCTTCGGCGAACTCCTCTGGGTGGCCGATTCCATCCTGTCAGGCGACCAGCAGTCCCGTTAGCTCTCTCTTCAGCCGGCAGTTAAGCCAGCCGCTGTTCGAGCTGTTGATCGAGCTAAGGAGTCTCCGGCTTCTTCCCATAATCGAAATCGTCCCGTCCGCTGCCTGGGTCCCCATCTCTCTCATGCTCTTCCGGCAATCCCAATCGACGTCTCAGCGCATGCAGCAGCGGCCCGACCCCCGGCTGCTGATGGCCAGCCACCTGCTGCAGATGAGTTCGCTGGAACTGCAGCAGTCGGTCAACCAGGAGTTGAGCGAAAACCCCGCCCTCGAATCGCCGGATGACCGGCGCTGCCTTGAATGCGAGGCGCTTCGCGGTCTTTGTCCACAGTGCGCCATCCTGTCGGCCCCGGACAACTCGGGGCTCGACCGTTACCTCGCCCAACGGCAGGGCGACGCCGAAGAGGCGGACCTGCTCGATCTGGTCGAATCTCCGCACGATCTGCGTGACCATCTGCTCGCGCAGTGGGGGGCGGTGGCCTCTGCGGGGACGGCGATCATCGGTGTGTTCCTGATCAACAACATTGACGAGGACGGCTACCTCCGGTGCGACGTGCAGGATGCTGCCCGCACGCTGCTGGTGGAGGAGGCGGAGGTGGAGCAGGCTCTGACCCTGCTGCAGTCTCTCGATCCCGCCGGCGTCGGGGCCCGCTCGCTGCAGGAGTGTCTGCTCATCCAGGCGCGCTCGATGGCGGGCGACCAAGGAATCCCTCGTCACTGCGTGGCGATGATTTCTGATTTCTGGAAGGACCTCGCCGCGGGGCGGTATGCCGCCATGGCCAGAGGCCTGCGATGCCCCGTCCTTGAGGCGGAGCAAACCGCGGATTGGATCCGACGCAACCTCTGCCCCTACCCCGGCGGCATCTACAGACCCACCTGGGAGCGGAGCGGTGCCCATCGCTCCGCGGCGGTGCGGCCGGATTTGATCATGCATCTGGAACCGGACGGCCAGCTCGGCCTGACCCTCGCGGGCGAAGAAATGCCGGAACTACAGATCAACGGCCACTACGCTCGGATGTTCGAGCGCATGCGCTTTCATCCCGAGCTGTTCTCCGAGGCCGAGCGGAAGCACGTGATGGACTACATGTCGCGCGCCCGCAACTTCCTTCGTGGGTTGTCCGAGCGTCAGTCGACCCTGCGGAAGCTCGGCGAGATGCTCATCGAGGAGCAAGAGACTTTCCTCAGAAGCGAACGGGACGAAGATGTGCGCCCGCTCACCCAGTCCCGGATGAGTGCCTACCTGCAGCGCCACGAGAGCACGATCAGTCGCGCGGTGGCGGGCAAGTTTCTCCAGCTTCCCAGCGGACGGGTGGTCCCCCTGAGCTTCTTCTTCGACCCCTCGCTCGGAGTGCGGAAGCTGGTCGCCAACGTGCTGGCGGCGGAGGATCCCCGCTCCCCCTACAGCGACCAGGAGATCACCGATATCCTCCGTCGGCAAGGGGTGCTCATCGCCCGGCGGACGGTTATGAAGTATCGAGAGCAAATGAATATCCTGTCGTCCAGGCAGCGAGTGCGCGGTACGAGCGCCGGAGCGCCGGCAGGCCAGTGAGCATAACGCATGGTTAATGCACACCCAGGGACGAACCTACCGGCGGCCGGATCCGTCCGACCGGGCGCTCCCGCGCGCATCATCGTCGTGGACGACGAGCTCAACGTCGCCCGCGTCCTGACCAGCTTTTTCACCCGACAGGGCTGGGAGGTGGCCACCTTCAACGATCCGACGGCGGCCGTGGCATCGCCAGCCGTCGCCGAAGCGGACGTCGTGCTGACCGACCTCTCCATGCCCGGGATGACCGGCGTGGAGATGATGGGGCAATTACGTGACCGCGGTTGCTCGGCCCCGGTCCTGGTCATCACGGCCTATGGGTCGATCGACAGTGCGGTGGGCGCGCTCAAGGAGGGGGCGTTCGACTACCTGACCAAGCCGTTCGAGTTGGACAAGGTCGAGGAAGCGGTCCGGCGGGCCTATCTGCAGCGTCAACTCGACCTGTCGGCCCTGCCGCAGCCCATTCCGTCCTCCCAGAGCCACCTCGGCGGACTGATCGGGGGTACCGAGTGCATGCAGGGGGTCTACGCCCAGATCGAGCGGGCCGCCCGCAGCCGCGCAAACGTGCTCATTCTCGGCGAGAGCGGCACCGGCAAAGAGCTCGTCGCCCGGGCTCTGCATCAGCGCAGCGCCCGCGCCAATCGGCGCTTCGTCGGCGTATCGTGCGCAGCGCTGCCCAGCGAGCTGCTCGAGAGCGAGCTGTTCGGACACGAGAAGGGGGCTTTCACCGGAGCCAACTGGCAGCGCATCGGTCGTTTCGAGTTGGCGGACGGCGGCACCCTGTTCCTGGACGAGATCGGCGACATCGATCTGTCGGTGCAGGCAAAACTGATGCGTGTGCTGCAGGAGCGGGAGATCGACCGCGTCGGCGGCACCAAACCGGTCAAGGTTGACGTGCGTCTGATCAGCGCGACCAACCGGGACCTGCTGGAAGCGATCGACAAAGGGAGTTTCCGGGAGGACCTGTACTATCGCCTGAAAGTGATCGAAATCCGACTGCCCCCGCTGCGGGATCGCCGGGCTGACATCCCCGTGCTGGCTCATCACTTCCTGAGCCAGTTCAGCACGCGGGACGGCCGCGCGATCGCGGGATTCACCTCTGCGGCGCTGGAGGCGATTGAGGCGCACGCGTGGCCCGGTAATGTGCGGGAGTTGGAGAATGCCGTCGAGTGCGCGGTCGCCATGGCCGATGACGACTGTCGCGAGATCGGCGCTCACCACCTGCCCCGGCATGTGCTGGGAATGGACCCGACCCAGCCCGTGGGCTGGATACGCGGTCGACTCCCCGAGGCACTCGATGCCACGGAACGGAGCATCGTGCTGGATGCGCTGAACGAGCACAATTGGGACCTGGCGCGGACAGCCGACTCGCTCGGTGTGACTCTTCGAGGGCTGATGCATACGGTCCGCAAGCATCGCCTGAGCGGCCACAAGCGGGCTAGCCCAGTGATCCACTCCTGATAGCCGCGGCTCCTTGTCTCTGGGTTATTGCCCCGCGGCCGCCCAGACTTCCTCAGCGTGGCGCAACTGCTGCATCACCAAGTCCGGCGCGGTTCCCCCCTGCGACCGGCGTCCCCGCACGCTCGCGTCGACGCCGGCCACGTCGTCCGGTGCGAACTCGAACTCGCTGTGGAATCCCATGAGCTCCTCCGGGCCGAGGGTCTCCAGCGTCCGGCCGTTCTCCTCACACCAGCGAACAATCCGGCCGACGACCTCATGAGCCTCTCGAAACGGGATGCCCCGCACTGAGAGAAAGTCCGCCAGGTCGGTCGCCGTGGAGTAGTCCCCGGCGGTCGCCGCGCGCATACGTTCGACCTCGAAGCGACTCCGGCGCAGCATCACTTCCATGGCGGTGAGTGACCCTGCCACCGTCTCCAGGCTATCGAAGATCGCTTCCTTGTCCTCCTGCATGTCACTATCGTAGGCGAGGGGGATGCCCTTCATCGTCACGAGCAGTGAGGTGAGCGTCCCGTAGACCCGCCCCGTCTTGCCGCGGACAAGCTCGGCCACGTCCGGGTTCTTTTTCTGCGGCATGATCGAGCTGCCTGTGGAGACGCTGTCGCCGGGGGTGAAGAAGCCAAACTCGCGCGAACTCCAGAGTACCAACTCTTCGGCCAGCCGTGACAGGTGCATCTGGAGGATGGCCAGCCCTGCCGCGAGTTCAAGCACAAAGTCCCGATCGGAAACATTATCCAGGCTGTTTTCCCCGACGCCGTCGAACCCCAACTCGTTAGCCGTAAAGGCACGGTTGATCGGGTAGGGCGCCCCGGCGAGGGCACCTGCTCCCAGGGGCAGAATGTTGGCGCGCCGCCGCCAGTCGACGAGCCGGCCCTGGTCGCGGCTGAGCATCCAGAAGTAGGCCAACAGATGATGGGCCAGCACGATCGGCTGGGCATGCTGGAGATGTGTGTAGCCAGGTAAGACCGTTTCCGTATGGCCGATACTGAGGTCGAGTAGAGTTCGCTGGAGCGTACGCAGGCGGTTTTCAATGTCCTGCACCGCATCCCGCAGAAAGAGGCGGAGATCCGTGGCTACCTGGTCGTTGCGACTCCGCGCGGTGTGCAGCTTGCCGGCCACCGGGCCGATCCGCTCGCGGAGACGCGTTTCCACCCACGAGTGGATATCCTCGGCACCGGTCAGCACTCCCATCCCCGGAACCTCCTCGAGGAGGTGACGGAGGCCGACCTCAATCGCCTCCGCCTCGGACGGCTCCAGGATCCCCGTGTGCGCGAGCATCCGGCAGTGCGCCAGGCTGCCGCGGATGTCGTGCACCGCCATCCGCTGGTCAAACGGTAGCGAGTGTGTGAAGGCCGCGACGATGGCATCCGGCTCTTCCGCGAAGCGCCCACCCCAGAGATTCATGGCCCGTGACCCCCTTGTCGCCGTGGTGCTAGGTTCCCGGGCCGCGGCGTAACCGGTTCACCTTCATCGGTAGTCCGAACAGGTCGATGAAACCCCGGGCAGCCGTGATGTCGTACCCATCCATGGCGAAGCTGGCCAACGCCGGATCGTAGAGGCTGGTCGGGCTTTCCGCCGCCGCGACCGTGGCCTTGCCCTTGAACAGGCGCAGCCGGACAGTGCCGTTGACCACCTGTTGGGTATGATCGACAAAGGCTTGTAGCGCTTCCCGCAGGGGATGGAACCACTGCCCGTAGTACGTCAACTCAGCGTAGCGAAGCGCGACCTGCTGCTTGAAGTGGTAGGTGTCCCGCTCGAGGCAGAGATGTTCCACGGCCTTATGGGCTTCGTAGAGGATCGTGCCGCCAGGAGTTTCATAAGCCCCTCGGGACTTCATCCCCACGAGGCGGTTCTCGACCAATTGGATCTGCCCGACCGCATGTCGTCCGCCGACTTCATTCAACCGGGCGATCAACTCGTGGCCGGGAAGCCGCTGACCGTCCAGGGCGACGGGATTGCCGGCGGCGAACTCGAGCGTGACGTACTCTGCCGTGTCGGGCGCGCGGGAAACAGGGACGGACATCACCCAGAGGTCGTCCTGCGGTTCGTTCGCGGGGTCCTCCAGGTCCGCGCCCTCATGACTGATGTGCCAGAGGTTCCGATCCCGGCTATAGATCTTGGCCTTCGTCTGCTCAATCGGGACGCCCTTGCGGATGGCATAGTCGATGGCGCTCTCGCGGTCGGTCAGCTCGAATGAGGGATCCTTCCAGGGCGCGACGATGCTCAGGGCAGGATCCAGCGCCATGTAGGTGAGCTCAAAGCGGACCTGGTCGTTGCCCTTCCCCGTCGCCCCGTGCGCCACCGCGTCCGCCCCGGTCTGGTGCGCAACTTCGACCTGATGTCGCGCGATGATCGGCCGAGCGATGCTGGTGCCGAGGAGGTAGTCCTCTTCGTAGGTCGCGTGCGCGCGGAGCATCGGGAAGCAGTAGTCCTCGGCGAATTCGCGCCGCAGATCCCGGACAATTACCTCGTCCGCCCCGCTGCGATACGCCTTCTCCTCGATGTTGGAAAGCTCGTCTCCCTGCCCAAGCTCGGCCGCAAAGGCGACCAGCTTCACCCCGGGATACCGCTCCTTGAGCCAGGGCAGGATCACGCTCGTATCGAGGCCCCCGCTATAGGCCAGCACAATCTTCTTCATTGAGGGTCTTTCCTGGATCGCCACACGTTAGCCGCCCAGGAGGACGGCCAGCACGGCCTTTTGCGCATGGAGCCGGTTCTCGGCCTGATCGAAGACGACGCTGTTGGGGCCATCCATGACGGCCTCCGTCACTTCGTCGCCACGGTGTGCCGGCAGACAGTGCATGAAGAGGTAGTCAGGCTTCGCTACCCTGACGAGAGCCTCGTTCACCTGGAACGGCGCGAAGATCTTCGCTCGGGCGGCGGCCTCTGCTTCTTGCCCCATACTGGCCCAGACATCCGTGTAGATCACGTCAGCTCCCGTGCAGGCTTCCACCGGGTCGTTGGTGATCAGCACGGAGCCGCCGGACTCGCGCGCGGCCGCCGTAGCCAGTGTGACAAACTGGGCCTTCGGTTCATACCCAGCGGGGGAGGCGATCGCGACGTGCGCACCGATTCGGGCGGCTCCGAGCATCAGGGAGTTGGCGACGTTGTTGCCGTCGCCGATGTAGGCGATGCGGTGTCCCCGAACGCGGCCGCGGTGCACGCGGATCGTGAGCAGGTCGGCCAGCGCCTGGCAGGGATGCTCCAGATCAGAGAGA
>CAZSRZ010000058.1:0-26075 GCA_964609085.1 uncultured bacterium
GGCTATCGGCCGAGTTGGTGGTGCTCTCCGCCTGCGAAACCGGGCTGGGCCGTGGCGTCACCGGCGAGGGGTTGATCGGGCTATCACGCGCGTTCCAGATCGCCGGTGCCCGATCTGTTGTCGCCAGCCACTGGGCAGTGGACGACCGGAGCACGAAAACGTTGATGGTGGCGATGCATCGCGAGCTGCGGGCAGGAAAACCACGCGATGAAGCCCTGATGCTAGCGATGCGCGCCACGGCGGCGACAGCGGGGATGCGCCACCCCTACTTCTGGTCCGCCTTCCTCCTCACCGGTGATGTCGGCCCCCTGGCCGCGCCGGGCAAACCTGCTCCCGTGCCAGCACGATGACTCCCGGCATGGGTGCGCGGCCCGGACCTGGGTGCGCGACCACTCTGCCCGCACCTCCACCGAACCGACTCACCACCGGCGGTTCCCAGCTCCCTGCAGACGCACCAGCCGATCCTCGATGGCGTACTCGATCGGCAGGAACTGCTGAGCCGTCCAGAGCACGCTGCGGAGATGTTCCGTCACGTCGGGCGCAGTCCAACGGCTCTCCCCCTCCGCGAGCGCCAGCGGGGGCACGAGTTGGTCTGCCAGGTGCTCATCCACAGCCGCCCCGGAGGCATGCCAGCGACGAAACTCCCGGCACGCTTCTTCCGCGACCCTCTCAATCGGCTTGCCGCGCTCCCCGAGCGAGCTGAACCCCGCCAGTCCGGTTTCGCAACCGACCGTGATGGAGACAGCCGCCCCCTGTCCGGGCGACGGCAGCTCCCGAGCCTGAAGTTCCAGCCGATCAGTCGGAATGAACCCGGCCAGCCCCTGTCGGAGCGCGGCGACACCGCGCTCTCCCACATGAGCCGGCAGACCGCTGAACGACACGTGCCCGCGGATCTGCTGCAGTCGGCCACGCTCGGAGAGGTCGAGCGCTGTCACCGAGCCCGGGACGACGCGCAGAAGTAGCTCTCCGCCACCGCGCGGGAAGAAACCGAGCCGCGACGGAACGAGCTGCGCATGTAACCCCATCCGCACCAGGACAGGCAGATAGACGCCCTCAACATGCTCAAGGGTCGGCGCATGCGGGACGTGGGTGCCTCCACCATAGCGGATCTCCGACTCACCTTCCGTCAGTGACAGGGGGAGCAGGGTCGTGTGCAGGACCAGCATGGCCGCGCCCGCGGTCTGGATGGGGAAGTGGTAGCGATGGGGTTGAACAGGGGCTTGCGGGGTGAAAACGAGTTCCCGCGACCCGAGCGCGTCGCCCTCGAGCCGCGCCGCGCAGAGGTCCGCAGCGGCACGGACGGCTGCGAGATGCTGTGCCTTCAGCCCCGGCGTGCTGCGTCCCGCGCGGATCCGGTCGATATGGAACGCCTGACCCGTGATGGCACCCAGCGTGAGGCAGGTCCGGAGCACCTGACCTCCACCCTCACCATGGCTCCCGTCGATTTGCAGCACGTTGAAACAGCCTTCCCATCCCGAGGGGGATCGGGAGACTATCAGAAGCCGGAAACGCGGCGCAAGCACGGCGACAGCCCCGCCCCGCGCCCAGCCATCTCGGTGCGCGCCTCCGGCGTGCGCCATCGGTTGACCGGTGCCGACGAGTCCACTAGAATTCTGACCGCGGGCGTCACCTTACATATGTTTCGACCCGCCCAGAGTCCCACCGGGTGAATCTCCTCACAGCCAGAATCGACTACGGTCTCCGCGCCCTGCTTGAGCTGGCTGGTCGCCCCCCGGGAAAGCCGACTCAGAGCCGCGAGATTGCCCTGGCGCAACAGATTCCCGAGTCGTACCTCAACCAGTTGCTCGTGTCGCTCCGTCGCGCCGGGCTGGTTCGCAGCGTGCGCGGGGCGGCCGGCGGCTACACTCTGGGCCGGGAAGCGCACCAGGTCACCATCGCGGAGGTGCTCGAGGCGCTCCACGGGCATGATTACCTGGAGGTCGAACCGGGCGGACCGGCGGTCCCAGGAGTAGAGCAGGCAGTCCGCCGCTTCTACGGCAGCGTACACACAGAGATTCGGCAACGGATGTCGCAGACAACGCTGGCCGACCTTGTCGCCGATGCGCAGCGGTTGAATGAGAACCAGAGTTTGATGCTGGGGTTGTAGGGGGCGTGGGCCTTGCGCCGGGGGTGAACGGGATGAGGATAGCGGATTCGATCACTGAGCTTGTCGGCGGCACGCCGCTTGTGCGTCTTCGTCGAGTCACGGACGGCGCTGCGGCAACGGTGGCGGCCAAGCTGGATTTCTTCAATCCGCTCGGCAGCGTGAAGGATCGCATCGCCCTGTCGATGATCGAGGCCGCCGAACGCGCGAGCCTGATCCGGCCGGACACGGTCGTACTGGAACCGACCAGCGGAAACACGGGGATCGGGCTGGCGTTTGTCTGCGCAGCCCGGGGCTATCGCTGCATGCTGGTGATGCCCGAGACCATGTCGCTCGAGCGTCGCGTCCTCTTGCGAGCGCTCGGCGCGCAACTGGTGCTCACCCCCGCCGCGGAGGGGATGATCGGTGCCGTGCGAAGGGCCGAAGAGCTGGCGGCGGAGAACCCACACTACTTCATCCCGCAGCAGTTCAAGAACCCGGCAAATCCGGAAGTGCATCGGCGCACGACGGCGGAAGAGATCTGGGGTGACACCGATGGACAGGTGGACATCTTCGTCGCGGGAGTCGGCACCGGGGGGACCATCACGGGGGTCGCCGAGGTGATCAAGCCGCGGAAGCCCTCCTTTCGTGCCGTGGCCGTGGAGCCGGCGGCCTCCGCTGTGCTCTCCGGCCGTCCCAGGGGCCCGCACCCCATCCAGGGCATCGGTGCCGGGTTTGTGCCGGACGTATTGCGCACTGAACTGATCGACGAGATCGTTACCGTGGAGAATCACGATGCCGTGGCGATGACGCGACGCCTAGCTGCCGAGGAGGGGATCCTGGCGGGGATCTCGTCCGGGGCGGCCGCCTGGGCTGCGGCGACCCTGGCGCGTCGCCCGGAGAATGCCGGTAAGCTGATCGTCACCATCTTTCCGAGCACGGGGGAGCGGTATCTCTCCACACCCACGTATGCGGAACTGGCCCAATGACCCATGCCCGGGCGAGTGTGCATTTCGCCCGAACTCGTGTGAGTCGTCAAGCTGTGGCGGCCGGAATGCGCCGGCCGTCTTCGTGTGAAGGATGAAACCCAAGATATGAGTTCACTGATCGCGCCCCACGGGGGCGTTCTCGTCAATCGGCTTGCCCAGGGCACGGAAGCCGACGCCATCCGCGCCCGCGCCGCGGGTCTGCCGCGCCTCGTGCTGAACGACCGGCAAGGTTCGGACTTTGAGATGATCGCCGTCGGCGCACTGAGTCCGCTCACGGGGTTCATGGACGCGGCCACCTATGAGAGCGTGCTCGCCACGCGCCACCTCCCGGGCGGCAAACTTGCGTGGACCATCCCCATCGTCCTGGCGCCGCGCGACGACGCCAGTGCCGCGGTTGTGACGGGGGCTGAGATCGCCCTTTATTACCAGGACGGCGTCACCCTGGCCGGCTTGATGACGGTCACCGAGAAGTACCCGCTGCAGAAGACCCGCGAAGGCGAGGTGGTCTACCGCACCACCGACCCCGCCCATCCGGGCGTGGCCGCCGTCCTCGAGCAAGGCGAAACGGCGTTGGGAGGGCCGATCACGGCGGTAGCGCTTCCCCCCTACGGCGACTTCCCCGACCATCGCCTGACGCCCGCACAAACGCGGGCGGCGTTCGCCGAGCGTGGCTGGAGGTCCGTGGTGGCGTTTCAGACTCGCAACCCGATCCACCGTGCCCACGAGTACCTGCAGAAGTGCGCCCTGGAGATGGTCGATGGGCTGCTGGTGCACCCCCTCGTGGGGGCCACGAAAGGCGATGACATCCCTGCCGACGTGCGGATGCGGTGTTACGTGGCGCTACTGGACAACTACTACCCCAAGAACCGTACACTCCTCTCCGTCAACCCCGCCGCGATGCGCTATGCCGGTCCGAGCGAGGCGATCTTCCACGCCATCATCCGCAAGAACTACGGCTGCACCCACTTCATCGTCGGTCGGGACCACGCAGGCGTGGGGAACTACTACGGCACCTACGACGCGCAGTTGATCTTCAACGACTTCGCGCCTGAGGCGATCGACATTGTCCCCCTGAACTTCGAGCACAGCTTCTGGTGTAAGGCGTGCGAGGGGATGGCCAGCGGGAAGACCTGCCCGCACGACCGGGACCACCACGTGGCGTTGTCCGGAACCAGAGTGCGAGAAATGCTCCGAGCGGGCGAGATCCCGCCGATGGAGTTCACTCGACCGGAGGTCGCGCAGATCCTCATCGATGCCATGAGGGCCGGGTGACAGCGAACCCATGAGCGACGCGAGCGGGATGGGCGGATCGCCCGGCGGGGCGCGAACCGGCCGCCATGCGAATTCGCCCTCCCCTCCGCCGCGATTCCCGCACACCATCGGCGACCCCACGGACCGTCCCGGGCTCCTCACTCTGGGGATGCTCGGGACCTGCATCGCGCTGTTTCTCTGGATTCGGCTGACCAACGGCGCGGGACCGCCCACCACCTGGGTGGCGCCCGGCGAATTCGAGATCCGTCTGGGAGCCTTCCATGGGCTCGTCACCACGGCATTCGTGCACTTCGAACCGATCCATCTCTTCTTCAACATGTACTGGCTCTGGCACCTGGGTGGCGCCATGGAGCGATCGGTCGGCTCCGCGAGATACCTGGGCTTCGTCTTGCTTTCTGCGGCGGTCAGCTCAAGCCTGCAACTCAGCCTGCACGGGAGCGGGATCGGTTTCTCGGGAGTGATCTACGCCCTGTTCGGATTCGGCTGGATGGCGAGGGAGGCTATGCCTCCCCTCCGACGCGTGGTGCATGACCAGACCGTTCGCATGATGCTGGGCTGGATGGTGCTCTGCATCATCGCTACCGAGCTCAAGCTGACGAACATCGGTAACGTCGCACACGCCTCCGGGCTCCTGTTCGGGGTCAGCGTGGGGGCGCTGTTCGTGCGACGGTGGCGGCCAGTCCTCAGCGGTGCCGGGCTTGGGCTACTGGCGGCGGCAGCCGTGGTCACTCTCTTCTGGGCCCCCTGGTCGGCGGAGTGGCACGCAGGGCTGGCCAGCCAAGCCCTGAGCCGGCATGATGACGCGACGGCCGAACGACATCTGCGGCAGTCGTTTGGGCGCAGTGTTAATCCCGCGTGGGTGTGGCTTGAACTGGCGAGCCTGTATCATCGACGCGACGACGACGCTCGCTACAATCAGGCGCTGGAGGAGTTGCGCAAGGTCGATCCGGGAATGGCAGCGTCGCTGCAGGGCGAAAACTCGCCCTGATACGCCCTCCGGCGCGAGGCGGAGGCCGCGTCCGTGTTCGAAGGCCCACGGATGCTGGACTCAGCTCCGGTCACCTGACGGTTCGCTCGGCGAGGGCGGCTGCACGCTCCCTCATGGTCGCGGCTCGGCGGGGTTGGGCGGTGTTCATCGACTGGGCACTTGAGCCCGCGAAGATGAACCGGCGGTAGCGGGTCAGCGGTGGGCTACCGGTATCCTGCACCGTCACGAGCAGGTGCAGCCGGCCAACCCGGGCCTCTGCGGGCGAGGTGAAGGAGACCGTCGCCGTGTCGCCACCGTGGAGCGCGGGCGTCCCCCCGCCCCAATCGCCCGCCTCGGGGTACCACTCCCACCGGTAGGTCAACCGATCTCCGTCGGGGTCTCGTGAGGGGCTGGCGTCGATCCGGACTCGCGATCCGGGTCTCGGGGACGCCGGAGGCTCGGCAACGACAGCCACGTTCGGTGGGTGATTGCCCTCCCCGGGTGGCCGCACACACCACTCCAGCCTCGCGCGGAACTCGTTCTGCAGCGCCACTGCCCAGCGCGCGAGGGTGTTATCGCGATGTGTCGTCATTCCCACTCGATCCGCTCCGCCCGCCCAGTAGTAGGGCCGTCCGGGGTGTTCGGGATTGGGGGTATACCGGCCAGCCCAGCTTCCCCAATCCGGATGATCCGGGTCGTTCATCCCCGTGGGAAAGAGGTAGAGGAAGGACATGGTGTCGCCCTCTTTCTGTCGGTGGGTGGTGTTGGTCGGGTAGAGGGCGCCAAGCGGTCCGTGCCCCGTGCGACAATCTCGCTCGATGTCGAACCCGCCGGCCGTCGCGGTCAGCGCAGAGAAGCGATGATACCACCGGCGCCCGTCCACCTCGGGGCGGAAGGTATCGACCCATACCGGGAAGGGCGGTGCCATACCGACATGGGGGCCGAACCGGTCGGCGGAGCTCAGTCGTACCCGTTGCTTCAGCCGGGCGTAGGCGGCCGGTCCGTCGCGGGTCAGGACGTCAGTCAGCACTCGCTCCAGGTTGCTGGGACCGGAGCCGGCATCGGACCCCCAGTTGCAGAACCAGAGCGGGCGGGGGTCGTCGCGGAGCAGGACCTGGCGGAGGAGGTCCTCGCCGGCCTGGGAGCCTGAGGTGCCGTCAACGGTCCGCGCGCGGAGGAATGCGGGCGAAGGGTAGCCGGTGTCGTGTCGGCGGAGCAGTGGGTAGCAGGCGGCATAGGCATCGAGCTGCCGACGGGCGATGCCTATGCCGGTGCGTTCGGGATTACGGTTCTCGCCGTCTCGGGCCGCCGCCCGAACGCAGAGGATCCCCTCCACGTCCCATGCGCTGGCGTGCAGGAGGAAGCGGACCAGCGACTGTTCGTCGTCCGGGTCCCCCCCGGCGTCGGTCTCGATCATCACTCGCAGCCGAGACTCCGGACCGGGGCTATCGGTTCGGCCCGGACAACTCAACCAAGTCGGCACCACCAGCGCGACCACCCACAGCGGCGTCGGCCAGGCTCCCCGGCTCGAGAATCCCATAGCCCATGTCCCTCCCTGAACCAAACCCGGCCGAGCGATGAGGTGATAGAATGGGGTGCCGTTTCGCAAACGGTTTTTTGCCGTCTCGACAGCCCCTCCGCGGACCCGTCTATGCCGCTCGACCGCATCTCCATTCGAGGCGCACGCCAGCATAACCTCAAGAACCTGAGCCTCGATATCCCCCGCGACAAGCTGGTCGTCATCACAGGGGTCTCCGGGTCAGGCAAGTCCAGCCTGGCGTTCGACACCATCTACGCCGAGGGGCAGCGGCGCTACGTCGAGAGCCTCTCCGCCTACGCGCGACAGTTCCTCGGCCAGATGGACAAGCCGGACGTGGACTACATCGAAGGGCTTTCGCCCGCCGTTTCGATCGATCAGAAATCCACGTCGCGCAACCCACGCTCCACCGTCGCCACCGTGACGGAGGTCTACGACTACCTCCGCCTGCTCTATGCGCGGGTCGGGATCCCTCACTGCCCGCAGTGCGGCAAGCGGATCACACAGCAGAGCATCGAGCAGATGGTGGACGCGGTTCTCAGTCTGGCGGAGGGCACCCGCTTCCAGGTGCTCGGACCGGTGGTCCGCGGGCGCAAGGGCGAGTACAAGTCCGAGCTGGAGTCCATCCGCAAGCAAGGATTCGTGCGGGTCCGGGTCGATGGGGTGATGCATGACGTGGGCGACGATTTCCGCCTCGATCGCTACAAGCAACACACCATTGAGGTCGTCGTCGATCGCCTGGTGATGAAGGGGGGCATTGAGAGCCGGCTGACGGAGAGCCTGGAAACAGCGCTGAAGCTGGGGGGAGGCGTCGTTCACGTGCTGCACGAGGCGCCCGCGCCGGCAAAGGGGGAGGCAGAGACGCTTGCCTTTTCGGAGCATTTCGCATGCGTCGATTGCGGCATCAGCCTCGATGATCTGGCGCCGCGCAACTTCTCCTTCAATAGCCCCTTCGGCGCCTGCCCCACGTGCCACGGTCTCGGCTCGCAGAGCGAGTTCGATCCGGAACTCCTGCTTGACCCCGACAAGAGCGTCAACTCCGGCGGGGTGATCCCCTTCGCCGCAACCAGCAGCGACTACGTCTGGCAGGTTTTCCGGTCGATCGCCGTGGTGATGGGGCATGACGCGGAGACGCCTATCAGCGGATGGTCGGCGGAGGCGCGGCAGGTGTTGCTGCATGGACGCAAGGAGCCGATTCCAGTCACCTACACCAACCACCACGGCCGCGTGCGCGCCTACAACGCCTCGTTCGAGGGCGTCGTCGGCATGCTCCGTCGCCGTCATTCGGAGACGAGCAGCCAGCAGATTCGCGAAGACCTGGAACGCTACATGTCCTCGCGCCCGTGTCCGGATTGCGGCGGCGCGAGGCTGAAACCCGAGTCACGGGCGGTGACCCTCGGGGGTCGCAACATCTCCGATGTCACCCACGGCTCGATCGCCGACGTCCTGAAGTTCCTCGACGGCCTGCAGCTCACGGAGCGCGAGGAGACCATCGGCCGTCAGATCCTCAAAGAGATTCGCACCCGACTCGGTTTCCTCCGCGACGTGGGGCTGGAGTATCTCACTCTCGACCGCACGGCGGCGACGCTTGCGGGCGGCGAAGCGCAGCGCATCCGCCTGGCCACCCAGATCGGTTCTGGCCTGATGGGGGTGCTCTACATCCTCGACGAGCCCTCCATTGGGCTGCACCAGCGAGACAACCGGCGGCTGATCGAGACGCTGCTCCGCCTCCGCAACCTGGGAAACACGATCCTGGTGGTGGAGCACGATGAGGAAACCATCGCCGCGGCAGACTGGGTGATCGACATTGGACCGGGGGCGGGCGAGCTGGGAGGGCACGTCGTCGCGGCGGGCACGCCCAGGGAGGTGGCCGCCAACCCCGAATCCGTCACCGGAAACTACCTCTCCGGCCTGGCGCGCATCGAGATCCCGTCGGAGCGCCGCAAACCCGGTGATCGGTGGCTGGAGCTCTCCGGCGCCCGCGCCCACAACTTGAAAAACGTCACGGCCCGCATCCCTCTGGGCTGCTTCGTCGCCGTGACCGGGGTCTCCGGGTCCGGCAAGTCAACCCTCATCCAGGAGACCCTCTATCCCCGGCTCCTCCACAAGCTGCACGGGACGCGCAGCGTCTGGGGCGCGCACGACTCGCTGGTCGGTGCCGAGCTGATCGACAAGGTGATCGACATCGACCAGTCCCCCATCGGCCGCACCCCGCGTTCGAATCCCGCCACCTACACCGGCGTCTTCGACCTCATCCGCGAACTCTTTGCGGCGACGCCGGAGGCCAGGGCCCGCGGCTATCAGTCCGGCCGCTTCAGCTTCAACGTGCACGGTGGTCGGTGCGAGAGTTGCAAGGGCGATGGGATCATCAAAATCGAGATGCATTTCCTGCCGGACGTGTACGTGCCGTGCGAGGTGTGCAAGGGCCGACGCTACAATCGGGAGACCCTGGAGGTGCGCTATCGGGGCAAGAGCATCGCCGACGTGCTGGAGTTGACCGTCTCCGAAGCGTGCCACCTGTTCGAGAACATCCCGCGGATTTCCCGGCGATTGACTACCCTCCGCGATGTCGGGCTCGAGTACATCCGGCTGGGCCAGCCCGCCACGACCATCTCCGGCGGCGAGGCACAACGTGTGAAGTTGTCATCCGAGCTCGGCAAGCGCGCCACCGGGCGCACCCTCTACCTGCTCGATGAGCCGACCACCGGGTTGCACTTCCGCGACATCCAACGGCTCCTCGAGGTTCTGCAAAAGCTGGTGGCGACAGGCAATACCGTCGTCGTCATCGAACACAATCTCGACGTGATCAAGACGGCGGATTGGGTGCTGGACATGGGGCCCGAAGGGGGCGTCCACGGCGGCAGCGTGGTGGTGACCGGGCCGCCGGAAGTGGTCGCCGAGTGCCCGGAAAGCCATACGGGCGCCTACTTGAAACGGGCTCTGACGCATACCGGATATCTCGCCTGATCCCCAGCCCGCATCAGTCGGCGCCACCATGGCGCCGCGGATAGGAATCCCCTGCCCGATGGATCCGCCCCGCTTCCGATTGACGCTCGCGGATGGCTCGCTGGCCGACCCCGTCTCCGCCGCCGAGGTCGACGCGTTGGCACTGCGGGGCGCCCTGCACGACTATGCAACCCTGTGGGATGACCAGGCGGGGCGCTGGGTGACCGCGGCCACGGCTCGAGCGGAGGCGATCGCTCCCGAACCCGCGCCGTCGCCGCCTCCCGATGCCGTGGAGGTTTTCGAGTTGGGGTCGCCGCCGTCCAGAGAACCGGCCCGCCTGCCCCCTCCGCTCGCGGCCCTCACGCCTCCCAGCCGACGACAGAAAGGGCGGCTCCTCGCTGCCTGTGCCGCCTTTGTCGCGTTTCTGATCCTCTTGCCGACGCTTGTCGGCAGCCTCTTCATCGCCGAGTTGGGCGGCCGGATCCCCGGAGTCCCCGGCCGTCGCGACGGCGATCGGCAAGTCTTCGTGGCCGACAATGGCCGGATCGAAGTGCTGACGGGCCTGCAGTACCGCTGGCAGCCGCCGGCTGAGCTCGATGAGCCCGAGGTTGAAGCGAAGCCGGCCTCACCGGGCGCTCACCCCAAGCCCTCGTCGCCAGGTCCGGCCGGGCAACCCCTGCGTCTGCTGGGACCGGACGTCGAGCTGACCATCCTGCGAGGGGCGGGGACCGCCGGCAGTGGTGCGTCCGCGGACCGCGTGACCAGTGCGGCCCGCGCCCGGGCCGACTCCGGATCCGCCCAGGCCGGGCAAGAGACGCCTGCCGACCACGGCTTCTTCAAGAGACCCCCCTCGAGCAAGGGTGCCCCGGTCACGACCGTCTACGACGTGCCGGTGGCGGAAGTCTGGTATGAAGTCCGCGCCACCTATCCCGCCGTTCCTTCGCCCGAGCTGGTCGAGGAGGTAGAGGCGGTGGTGATGGGGCTGCGGCCGCGCGTGGCACAAAAAGCGGTCGAGGAGTGACCTCCCGCGGTCGCGCGGTCGTGCTCACCCTTCGCGCGGGCTTTGCGCCTGTGCTATTCTGGGGAGCCCTCTTCGCCGGCCAACCCGCTGCCTCTACTCCTCCATGCTTTCCAGCAACGACATTCGCCGCCTTTTCCTTCAGTTCATGGAGCAAAAGGGCCACAAGATCCATCCGGGGATTTCCCTGGTCCCCACGGACCCTTCCATTTTCCTGACGACCGCCGGGGTGGTGCCCTTCCAGGCCATGCTGGAGGGCCGCGAGGCCCCGCCGCATCCTCGGATCGCGAGCTGCCAGCGCTGCTGCCGGACGACGGACCTGGAGGCCGTGGGCCGATACATCCGCTACAACACCTTCTTCGAGATGCTCGGGAACTGGTCGTTCGGTGACTACTTCAAGGCCGAGACGCTGACCTGGGGCTGGGAGTTTCTGACGGAAGTGATCGGTCTACCCAAGGATCGCATCTGGGTGACGGTCTTCGGCAATCACCCCGATTACCCCGACGACGACGAGGCCTACGGGATCTGGGTCGACACCATTGGGCTGCCGAGGGAACGCGTGGTGAAGCTCCCGGACAATTGGTGGGGGCCGGTGCTGGAAACGGGGGCGTGCGGCCCGGACAGCGAGATCTACTACGATCTGGGCCCGGAGTTCGGCGACGACGAAACTCCCGGGGGTGAGGGCGATCGTTTCATGGAGATCTGGAACCACGTCTTCACGCAGTTCTACAAGCAGCCCGATGGCAGCTTTACCCCACTGTCGTCGCGCAACATCGACACCGGCATGGGGTTGGAGCGCCTCACCTGCGTGGTGCAGGGCCGGCCCTCGATCTATGAAACGGATCTCTTTGTCCCGGTGCTGGATGAGCTGGATCGCATCCTCGAAGGCGCCACCGGTGCCCCGGGCGACCGATCGGACTGGCGGGTCCGGACGATTGCGGACCACAGTCGCGCCGCTACCTTTCTGGTGATGGACGGCATCTATCCAGCGAACGTCGGCCGCGGCTACGTGCTGCGCCGCATCATCCGTCGCGCCGCCACCTTCGGGTACCTCCTGGGCCTCCGCCGCCCATTTCTGCATCAACTGGTGCCGCTGGTGGTGGAGCGAATGTCCCCCGGCTACCCGGAGCTACTCGCCAAGCAGGATCTCATCCGCGGACAGATCGAGCGAGAAGAATCGCAATTCAGCCGGACGCTGGAGCGCGGGGTCCCTCGCTTCCTCGATCAGGCTCGCGAGGGCGGGATTCTGGACGGTGCCTTCGCCTGGGATGTCTACGCCACCTCGGGCGTACCGTTCGAGGTGATGCGCGAACTGGCTGCCGAACATGGCGCTGAGATCGACGAAGCCGCCTTCCATAGAGCGCGCGAGGAACACTCGCTCACCTCCGGCAAGGGTGTTGCCGACAAGTCCAACGTCCGACCGCTCCCAGTGGCCCCCTCGCGGTTCCTCGGCTACGAGCGGGCGGAGAGCGAGGCGGCCGTGCTCTTGCTGCTCGCTCCGGATGGCCAGGAAGAGGCCGCGCCGGAGTCGCTTGAGGCAGGCGAGGTCGGGATGGTAGTTCTGGACGAGACTCCCTTCTACGGGGAGAGCGGCGGCCAGATCGGTGACACCGGAACCCTGTCGGCCGGCATCGGCGGCATCTCCGGCCTCGCGACGGTGCTCGACACCCAGAGGCGGGGACCGGTGTTCGTCCATACCGTGCGGGTGGAGCAGGGCCGCATCCATGCAGGAATGCGACTTCACGCCCGGGTCGACACCGATCGGCGCGCGGCCATCCGCCGTGCCCACACCGCCACACACCTGCTGCATGCCGCCCTGCGCGCCACGCTGGGCGACCACGTGGTTCAGCGAGGCTCCGTCG
Organism: uncultured bacterium; assembly: GCA_964609085.1. GTDB lineage: Bacteria > Armatimonadota > SYMT01 > SYMT01 > SYMT01 > JANPLG01. The sequence goes on from CAZSRZ010000058.1 coordinate 12,675, forward strand.
TCGAGCCGGATCGCCTCCGGTTTGACTTTGCCCACGGAGGCGCCCTCAGCCAGGCAGAGCTGGGGCACGTTGAAGCGTGGATGAACCGCGAAGTGCTGGCGAATCATCCAGTGGAGATCGCCCACCACTCGCAGGAGGAGGCGCGACTGATGGGCGCGATGATGCTCTTTGGTGAGAAGTACGGCGAGACCGTACGCGTGGTGAATATTCCGGGCCGCAGCATGGAACTGTGCGGGGGAGTCCACGCAGGACAGACGGGCGACATCGGGCTCATCAAGATCACTTCGGAGGGCAGCGCCGCGGCCGGTGTGCGTCGCATCGAGTGCGTCACGGGGTTGGGGGCGGTCGCCCACGCCCGCCAACTCGAGCAGCGGCTGGCGGCGATCGCCGCTCGCCTCGGGGGCTCGGTGGCGCAACTGGATGATCGCCTCGACGCGCGTGAGCGGCAGATCGCTGATCTGGAGCGACAGCTCAGCCAGGCGCGGAGCCAGCTACTGGAAGCCCGGGCCGGTGGAAAAGGCGGCGGCGCGGCGCGTCACGAGGTCGCGGGAATCGTGCTGCTGACGGAAAACGCCGGAGAGACGGACGCCGAATTCCTCAAGGCGATGGTGGATCGGCACGCCGAGCAGCTACACGACGGGGTGGTACTAGTCGGCGGCGTGAGCGGGGGCAAGGGAAACTTCGCGGCGAAGGTCGTCGGCTCGGCGCTGGCCCGCGGGGCACACGCTGGTCACCTCGTGCGCGAGGTAGCCCGTCTGACGGGCGGAGGCGGCGGAGGCCGAGCGGAGTTCGCGCAGGCGGGCGCCCGCGATACTGAACTCATCCCGTCAGCGCTGGAGGCAGCGCCGGGCCTGTTGGAAGCGCTGCTGAGCCGCTAGTGTCGCCCGGCGATTTCACACGGGGAGTGCCGCGAAGCGTCGCGGTCGCCTGCGTGTGGCTGGCGTGCACCACAGCCGCCGCCGCCCCGCAACCCCCTCCTCGCCGGGCCATCCTTGTGCTGGTATCCGGCATGACGGCGCGGCAGCTCCTGCCCGCCCTCGCTTCGGCCGATTCCCGCTGGTCGCGGTTGCGAGACCAGGCAGCCGTGGCGGCCATGAACTGCGCGGTGCCTGGGCCGGACAATGAGGAGGGGTCGCGGTTGGCCATCCGGTCCGGACGGCGCGTGGCGCCCCCGGCTCGCCCGCGCGGCGGTGCCGCCCCGCCCCCGCTCCGTTCCCTCGGGCAGGTGCTGGCCGAGGCGGGGCGCCTGGGTGCGTTTGAGCAGATCGACCTCCCCCCGCAGCCGCCGGAGGCATTCCTGGTGGGGGCGGAACGGATGCTCGATCGCCTCAACCCTCAGACGGATCTGCTCATCCTGGCATCCCCCAACCCGGGCCAACCCCGGGGCGGACAGTGGCAAGAACTCGCTCCCGTGATCCTCTGGGGCGGCGGCAACTCTGGCGCGGGGAGGAGTGGGCTTCTCACCAGCGGCACCACCCGCACCCCGGGCCTGCTTGCCAACAGCGATCTCGCTCCCACCATCCTCAGCCACCTGGGGGCGCCGATCCCAACCGAGATGGAGGGGCACGCGGCGCGGCGGACAGCCGGCAGCGCCTCGCAGGCCGTCCGACTCGCCTTCCACGCGCACGCCACGCGAGCGGCCATGGTGCCGGGTCTGGTCGGCTGGGGAGCGTTCGCCTTCCTCGCCATCGCTGCCGCGCTGATCGCTCTCCACGGACGCCGATTCGGCACGCGCGCGCCTCGACTCGGGATCGCTCTCGCGGCTACCTTCCCCGCCGCGTTCCTCTGGGTTGCGCCCGCGGCACCGAGTTCGGCGGCGGGCCTGCTCCTGATGATCACGGCCGCCGCGCTGGGGCTGGTGCTTCTCGCCTCCCTGCTGCCCGGACGCTCCCCGCTGATCGCCGCCTTCGGAATCCTGTCGATCTCCGCGGGAGTCGGTCTGGCTACGGGTGGAGTGATGACGGGGCGCAATCTGATGAGCGACTTCCCGAACATCGGCGCCCGCTTCTACGGCATCGGGAACGAGTACGAGGGGCTACTGCTCGGCGTGATGGCGCTGCTGCCGGCCGCGCTGGGGGGCGGACCCCACCGATTCTGGCCCGTCGCTCTATGGACCCTCCTCCTCATCGGGTCGCCCTCGCTGGGCGCGGACTACGGCGGGGCGCTGGCCATCGCGCTCACGGGGGCGACCTGGCTCGCCCTCGACCCGGGGCGTCGGCTGCCGTGGCTGCCTCTCATCGCCGGGGGCGTGGGCACGATACTGCTGGGGGCGCTGCTGGTGTGGCTGGATTACAGCCAGGGACCGGGACACCGCACCCATGCCGGAGAGTTGCTGGCGCGCGTCCTTGTGCATGGGCCGGCACCCGCCGTGGAGATGGTGGGACGGAAGCTCGCCGAGAACCTCGCCATGGCGTTGACCCCGTACTTCGTCGGGGGTATCCTCGGCGCTCTGCCGGTGTTGGTCTGGTTTAGGCGGACACAGTGGGAGCCCCTCCGCGACGTGTTGGCGCGCCTCCCAGAAGAACGACGCGGGTTGCTGACGGCACTGATCGGGGGCGGGTGGATGCTGCTGCTGAACGATACCGGCGTGATTGCCTGGGCGATGGCCACGGGCACAGCGCTGGTCCGAGCGCTGGATCTCCTGCTGGAGGCACGTCCCGGCGCAGTGTCCCGGACGCCGAACTCGCCCGCGAGCACGGAAGTGAGCTAGAGCATGCGCGCGATGGCCCTCGATGTGGGAGAAAAGACGGTCGGCATTGCCGTCTCCGACGAACTGGGAATCACGGTTTCCCCCCGAGGCACCCTGCGGCGGGACGGCACCGAGATTGACCGGGTGGCGGCGATGTCCCGGGAGGCGGCCGTCGGCGTCATCGTCGTGGGGCTTCCCGTCTCCCTGAACGGCACCGAGGGACCGGCGACCGAGCGGGTGCACCTGTTCGCCCGGCTGCTGGGCGAGCGAACCGGAACGAAGGTGGTACTATGGGACGAGCGCCTGACGACGACCCAGGCGGAGCGCCTCCTGATCGAGGCGGGAGTGCGACGGGCCCGTCGCCGGGAGGTGATCGACCAGGCGGCGGCGGTGCTGATCCTGGAGGCCTACCTCCGCAGCCACTCCCTGTGCGACGACGAAGGCTGACGACCGCCCGAATCCTGGGCGGACTCCTGCTCGTCCCGCTGATCGCCGTCGCCGTTGCCTTCTGGTGGCTGAGCTGGGCGTTGTCACCGCCGGAGCGTCGAGCCACGCCGGCCCACGTCGATCTGCGTCCCGGTCTGCGATTAAGCGAACTGGCCCGGAAGTTGGAAGAGGCGGGCGCCATCCGGAGTGCCCCGGCGTTCGAGTTGCTCGTGCGGTGGAGAGGCATGGATCGCCGGCTCAGGGCTGGGGATTACGAGTTTCCTCCCGGTAGCTCGGCCCGGGATGTGATGCGCCGCCTGATCAGTGGCGAGTCGGTCACGCGGTGGGTCGTCATCCCGGAAGGGAAGACCACCCGGGAGATTGCCCAGATCGTCGCCGACCGCGGCGTATGTGACGCAGGCGAGTTTCTGGCGATGGCCGCACGCACGCCCCGAGGCCTGGGGGTCGACCTCCCGGCCTCCATCCCGTCCTGCGACGGGCTCCTGATGCCGGACAGCTACCGCCTTCCCCGGCGGCTGCCGGCAAAGACCCTGGTCACCCGACTGGTCCGCAATTGGGCTCGACGCGTGTGGGCGCCGCGCCGCGCGGCGATGGTCGCCGGCCCCTTCACGCCACGCAAGCTGATTGTCATCGCCTCCCTCATCGAGCGGGAGGCACGTGTGGATGGCGATCGTCCCCTGATCAGCAGCGTCATCCGCAACCGGCTGCGGCTCGGGATGCGCCTGCAGATAGACGCCACCGTTCTCTACGCGCTTGGGAGGCACAAGGAGATCGTCACCTTCGAGGATCTCAAGGTGGAGAGTCCCTACAACACGTATCGCCAGACAGGGCTCCCCCCAGGCCCCATCTGCAACCCCGGCGAGGCGTGCATGGATGCCGCCCTCCGCCCGGCGAAGACCGACTACCTCTACTACGTCGCCAACCCGGACGGCAGCCACACCTTCACTCGCACCGCCGAGCAGCACGCCCGGGCCGTGGCGTTCATCCGGGCGCAGCGCCGCGCGGGGGACGGCACATGAGCAGCGGCTTCTGGCGGCAATTCGGACCGAGGTTCCGCGCCCGAACCTACCGGGATGTGACTCCGACGCTCCTGATCGAACGCGGCATCAAGGCACTGGTGGTCGATCTGGACAATACGCTGGTTCCCTGGCACGGGACGCAGGCCGACCCCGACCTCCGCGACTGGGTTGCATCGCTTCATGGAGGCGGAATCCGCGTCTGCATCGTCAGCAACACGCACAGACCGCGGCGAGTGGCGGGACTGGCCGAGCAACTCAAGATCATGTGGGTGCTCTCCGGCGGCAAACCCCGTAAGATCGGCTTCGAGCGAGCCATGCGGCTGATGGAGAGCCAACCCGCGGAGACGGCGGTGCTCGGCGATCAGGTGCTCACAGATATCTGGGGAGGCAACCGGTGCGGGCTGATGACCATCCTGGTCGACCGGATCGCGCCCGAAGAATTCATCGCCACGCGGCTGATCAGCCGGCGGATCGAACGCTACATCCTGCGGCGCATCGAGGCCTCGGCGCCCATCCCGCATCTCGGAGGCTCGGAAGGCGGCAGGCGTGAGCACTGATAGAACTCGCCCGATGGGGTTCCACCTGAACGAAGTGGAACGGATCCTGGAGGTGGCCTGGGCGGATGGTCACACCAGCCGTTACGGCCTCCCGGCGCTGCGGTCGGAGTGCCCGTGCGCGGTCTGCCGACAGGGCCGCGAGGACGCCCGGAGCAATCCGTTTCGCGTTCTGGCCGCTGGCGAGGGCACGCCCGAGGCGGCCGAACTCCGCGACGCCGAGCCGATCGGGCGTTACGCCGTCCGTTTGGTCTGGGGGGACGGCCATCAGACTGGGATCTACGCCTTCGACTACCTCCGCTCCATCTGCCCGTGCGACGAGTGCCGCGCCCTCCGTACGCCCGACGCCACCCCCTATGTCCACGGCATCTACATCCCGGGCTCTGGCTGATCCGCCCTCCGTGCAGGGAGGAACAGCGCTGAGCGTGGACATGATCCCGTTGAACCGACCAGGACCTGATCTCTGATGCGCTCTTCCGTGCCTTCTTCCGTGCGTTCCCCCCTCCCTCGCCCCCGTCTCCTCTTCCTGGGCGTGGTTCTTTCCATCCTGCCGGCGGCCGTGCTGGCCAGCCACTGGCCCCAGGCCGGCGGCGCGGACGGAGACTATTCACAGCGGGGCGAACGTCCGCCCATGCGGTGGAGTGTGACGCGCGGCGAGAACATTCGCTGGCGCACCCCGCTTCCCGAGTCCGGGCAGAGCGGCATCGCCGTCTGGGGCGATCGGTTGTTCCTGACCACGATGAAGCCGCTCCCGCATGATGCCCGCACGCGACAGGGGAGCGACATCGTCGGCTACTGCCTGAACGCCTCGTCGGGGAAGATCCTCTGGTCGGTGGAGCTGCCCGGGACCGAGATGTGCGACTACGCCTATGGCTTCAGCGACCCCAGCACGCCGACGCCCGTGACGGACGGACGGCACGTCTGGTTCGTGAATTCAGCCGGCTCGATGGGTTGCTACGACCTGGAGGGCCAGCAGGTCTGGTTCCGTCGCTGGCAGCCGACGACAGATCGACCGTTCAACAAGCAATTCGAGCCGCTGCTGGCCGGGGGAGTGCTCCTCAACTGCGAGCCTCGCGAGCCGGGAGACCCGAGACGTGTGGCCACCGATCCCTGGAACTACGTGCGCGCGCTCGATCCGGCGACGGGCCGCTCGCTGTGGTTCTCCGAAGACGCGCTGACCCACTACAACACCCCGGTCCTCGGCCGAACCTCCACCGGCGAACAGGCCCTCCTCATGGGCCGCGGCGGTTACCACGATGTGCCTGAGGGCCCTCCCGGGCTCACCCTCACCAGCCTGGCTCGCGGGACTGCCGGACGGACAGTGTGGCGTCTCGACGCCCCTGGGAAGGCGCTCTACAACATGCACTGGGACCGGCGCTACGCCTACTGGTTCACCGAGGACGAGAAGCACCTGGTGGTGGATGCGCGAACAGGCGCTGTGCTGCGCACGCAGTCCCTGGCGCGGGGAGTGGACTACCGCCAGTTCGACCGGCTCACGGGACGGCATCGGTTGCACGCGGGCATCGATCTCAAGGATCTGCCCCGTCCTGTGCGGGTCTTTCCCGGCTGGTTCACCAACATCGCGGCCGCCGGCTACCACTACTTCCTCTGCTTCACGGACGAGCGGCAGCGATACGGACCCGACTACTGCCTCGGCCGGGTGCAGATTGAAACTGGGCACGTAGAGTACCTGGAGTTGCCCACCAACATCCTGAGGGGCAGCCCGGGCACCGAGGATCGGCTGGTGTGGCACGAGCCGCAGTCGTCATCCACGGTCAACTCCCGGGGCATCGACGTCGCCGGGGATCCCCGTTCTCGTCGCGACGGCTGGTTCTGGTGCTTCCTGGGGAGCCCGGTGCAGGCAGACGGGCGGCTCTACTTCACCACGATGCTGGGCGTGACGTACGTGGTGAATGCCTCCGCCCGTGTGCTGGACCAGCGAGCGCTGCTTGCGGTGAACGACCTGGGACCCAGAGGTGAGACCTGGAGTCTGAACACGCCGAGTTGCTCCGGCGGTCGGATCTACCACCGGAGCATGAAGGAAGTCGTGTGCATCGGCAGCCCGCCCGCCGCCAGTCCGACCGCCCGGGCGGACTAATCCTCGTCTTCGGGAGCCTCGCCGCCGTCCGCTTCGAGCTGCTCTCCCGACTCTCTCGGCTCTCCCTCAGGAGCGAGTTCGGTCTCGTCGGCGTCGTCATCGAGGTCCGTATCGTCGTCCTGTTCGTCGTCCATGCGATCGCCGCCGAACAGCCGAAGCGGATCAATCTCGCGGGGCGGCCGCTGGCGCGTCTCCTTCTGCGGCCGGACGCGCTCGATGGCCCGAACTTGGTCCCCCTCCTCGAGGCGGATCACGCGGACACCTTCCGTGCTGCGACCGGAGCGCCGAATGTCGTCCACGCTCATGCGGATCACGATCCCCTTACCGGTGCTGACCAGGAGGCGGTCAGCGTCGCGGACGATTTTCACGTCAGCGACGGGGCCGGTTTTCGGCGTGACCTTCATGGTGCGGACGCCCTTGCCGCCTCGCGACTGCTTGGGGTAGTCCTCGATCGACGTCCGCTTACCGTAGCCGTGCAACCCGACCACGAGGACATCCTCGCCGGGGCGGACGATCTCCATCGCCACGACGTCATCCCCGGACTCCAGAGCAATGCCGCGCACCCCGCCGCTGTTGCGGCTGGCGGAGCGCAGGTTGGTCTCTGGGAAGCAAATCGCCTGGCCCTGTCGGGTCACCAGTATGACCGTGTCAGATCCGGTGGTGAGGTGGACCCAGCGGAGCGAATCGCCCTCCTCCAGGTCGAAGGCATTCAGCCCATTCGCGCGGAGGTTCTTGAACTCCGTGAGGGAGGTGCGCTTGACTTCTCCGCGCTGCGTCCCCATCACCAGGAAGCCGGCATCATCCATCGAGGCCATGGGGACAGTGGCTGTGATTCGGTCGCCCGGCTCGATGCCGATCAGATTGATCACAGCGGTGCCCATGGCTGTGCGGCTCGTCTGCGGCACCTCGTAAGCTTTCACCCGGTAGACGCGGCCGCGGTCGGTGAAGAAGAGGATGTGGTGGTGCGTGGTGGCGATGAAGAGGTGGCCGATCTCGTCCTCTTCGCGAGAGGTGACGCCGATGACGCCGCGGCCCCCCCGCTTCTGCACCTTGTAGGTCTCCGCGCTCACCCGCTTGATGTAGCCGTTGCGGGTGATCGAGACGATCATCTCCTCTTCGGGAATCATGTCCTCTTCGCCGATCTGGTCGGCTTCGAGCGGGATGATTCTGGTGCGCCGCGGCTCCGCGAAGCGCTTCTTGATGTCGCGCAGGTCGTCCTTGATGATCGTGAGGATCTTCTGGACGTCGGCGAGGATGCCGCGCAGGGTCTCGATGAGCAGCATCAGCTCTCGATACTCCTGCTCCAGCCGCTCCCGCTCGAGCCCCGTGAGCGCGCGGAGTTGCATGTCCAGGATGTACTGCGCCTGTTGCTGCGAGAACTCGAACTGAGCCATCAGCGCATCACGCGCGGCGGAAGGGCTGGAGCTGGCGCGAATCGTCTTGATGATGGCGTCGATCAGGTCGAGCGCGCGGCGCAGCCCTGCGACGATGTGGAGCCTCGCTTCGGCCTTGGCCAACTCGAACTGCGTGCGGCGCCGGATGACTTGCTGTCGATGGTCCAGGTAGTGCCGCAGGATCTCCTTGAGCGGGAGGATGCGGGGGGCGCCTTCCACCAGCGCCAGCGTCAATACGCCGAAGGACGTCCGCAGCGAAGTGTGTTTGAGCAGCGTGTTGAGGACCTTTTGCGGGTGCGCGTCCCGGCGGAGCTCCACGACAATGCGGATGTCCTTCTTGCTGTAGTCGTTGATGGCGGTGATGCCGTCGACTTTCTTCAGCTTGTGCAGCTCCGCGATCTGCTCGATCAACCGCACCTTGTTCACCTGGTAAGGCAACTCGGTGATGATGATGGCCGACTTGCCGCCGTCCATGGGCTCGATCTGGTACCGGCACTGCATCACCACGCTGCCGCGCCCGGTCTCAAAGGCCGATCGGATGCCCTTCGTGCCCAGGATCATCCCCGAAGTAGGAAAATCGGGCCCCTTGATGTGCACCATCAACTCGTCCAGAGTGATGTCGGGGTTCTCGATCAGGGCAATGGCCGCGTCGCACACCTCCCCGAGGTTGTGAGGCGGGATGTTGGTCGCCATCCCCACCGCGATGCCCGAGGCACCATTCACCAGCAAGTTCGGATAGCGTGCCGGCAGGACGGTAGGCTCGTTCAGTTCCTGCGTGTAGTTGGGAGTCAGGTCGACGGTGTTCTTCTCGATGTCCGCCAGCATCTCCATTGCCAGCGGGGTCAGCCGCGCCTCCGTGTATCGCATGGCGGCCGGAGGATCGCCGTCGATGTTCCCGAAGTTGCCCTGCGGCTGAACCAGGGGAGCCCGCATGACGAAGTCCTGCGCCATGCGGACCAGCGTCATGTAGAGCGCCGAATCACCATGGGGATGGTAGTTCTTCATCGTCTCACCGACGACGGCGGCGCACTTCTGGAATCGAGACTGCGGCGAGAGCCCCAGCTCGCGCATGGCGTAAAGGATGCGGCGCTGGACCGGTTTCAGTCCGTCACGTACGTCCGGGAGGGCCCGAGCCACGATGACCGACATCGAGTAGAGCAGATACGACTGCTTCATCTCGTCGTCGATATTGACGTCGATGATCCGTTCTTCGGGCGTGGACACGCAGGGCTCCTGATGGGACGCAGACCTAAAAGTCTATCACTAACGGCCGCGTGAGCCCGGGGCGGGACGCGCCCGGCGGACCCGGCAGGACATCAGGCGTCGGTGGCGAAAGGAATCCCTGACGGGTGGGGCAATCAATCGAGAACTGCTGCATTGTCGAGCCAGGGGAGCCAATCGGAACAGGTGGCGTTGCCGCGGGAGGGGTTCGGTGCAGCCATGCTGATCGACGCCCTCCCGGATGCCGTTGCATGGATCGCAACGGACGGGGGCAGTGGCTGGAACCGCGCCGCCGCGGAGCTGACCTCCGGCGCCGGCCCCGAGCGCGATTGGGAGCGCAGGATCGCAGCCCGGACCGAACCGACCGGTAATCCCGGTGAGGCCGGCATCTACCGCAGCCTGGACATCCCGCTTCGCCTGTTTCGCTGTGTTCGGCGCACCCTCGCCTGCGGCACGCAGTTGGAGATCTGGCACGACGTGACGGACGAGGTCCGGCTGGTTCGCCGTCTCAGCCAGCAGGACGCCCGCCTCGAACAGGTTGAGCGGTACAAGCTGGAACTGACGGCCAACGTCACCCACGACCTTCGCACGCCGCTGGCCAGCATCAAGGCATCCATCTCGGGGTTGCTGGCGGGAGACGTCTCCTACGACCCGGCGGCGATCAGGGAAACCCTGGTATTGGTCGAGGAGGAGACCGACCGGCTGCAGCGCAGGGTATCCAATCTGCTTTCGATGGCGCAGATGGAGGCCGGCGGGGCACCGAGGTTGGATTGGGTCGACATCCGGGATGTGGTGTCCGCGGCGGTCGAGTCGCTGCGCTCCATCCGCGGCAATCGGGTGATTCAGCTCGATCTGCCTCCGGATCTGCCGTTGATCCGCGCCGACTACGACCAGTTGGAGATCGCTATCCGCAACCTCGTGGAGAACGCCTTCAACTACTCCCCCGTGGAGCTTCCGGTGCAGATCTCGGCGGCCGTCGGGATGGGAGTGGTTCACCTCAGGGTGCGGGACTTCGGCGGTGGCCTGATGCCGGATGAATTTGAGCGTGTGTTCGACAAGTTTTACCGGGGGAGGTCGGCCCGTCGGATTCCAGGGACGGGTATCGGTCTGCCGATCTGCCGCGTCATCGCGGAGGCCCACGGCGGCCGGATCTGGGCGGAGCATGTGCCGGGTGGAGGGGTGCAGTTCGTGCTCTCCCTGCCTCTCCCGGACGAGGCCCCAACGGGCCCGGAATCCCGCGAGATGCCGCAGACCGAGTTCCCGTCTCGGCTGGGGAGGTCTCGAGGGTAAGCTCATGGAAGGCGGCCGGGCAACCCGGTCCAGGTCGGGAACGGCCGACGAACAATGATCGAAGCAAAGACACGAATCCTTGTCGTAGACGACGAACCGCAGATCGGGCGAATGCTGCGTACGCAGCTCAGCGCCCGGGATTACGACGTGGTGCATGTCACCACGGGGAACGACGCACTGCTCGCGATCGGGGAAGAGCCCCCGGATCTGGTGTTGCTCGATCTGGGCTTGCCGGACATGGACGGCGTCCACGTGGCGCGCCGAATCCGGGAGTGGTCTAGCGTCCCGATCATCTTCCTGACGGTGAAGGATGACGAGCGGACGAAAGTTCAGGCCCTCGACGCGGGCGGTGATGACTACGTGACAAAGCCGTTCGGCCTGCCCGAGTTGCTGGCCCGCGTGCGGGCGGTGCTGCGCCGACGAACGGAACAACCGTCCGCGTCCGCAGCCACCTTTGCCAGCGGTGACCTGCGCGTCGACCTCACCGCGCGTCAGGTAGTGCTGGGCGGCCAGGAGGTGCGGTTGACACCCACGGAGTACGAACTCCTGCGCCTCTTTGTGCTCCACGCAGACAAGACACTAACCCACCACCAGCTTCTCACCCAGATCTGGGGGCCGGACGCCACGACGGAGACACAGTATCTGCACGTGTTTATCCGGCAACTCCGGCGTAAGCTGGAACCGGACTCCAGTCGCCCACGCCATTTCGTTACCGAGCCCGGCGTCGGTTACCGGTTTCGCACGCGCCCACCCGAGTAGCCTTTGCAGGAGAGCATGTGACCCGCTCGTTGGCTCATCCTCGTCTGTGCCCCACCGCCGTTGCCCTGACCGCGTTGCTTCTCGGCGCGCCGGTCTTGGCCGGCGGTAGCCAGAAGCCCGCTCGTGCCCCGTCAGGTGCCCCAGGCGCTGCAACATCGTTCAGCGGGCTGGCAGTTACGCAACTGACCCCCGGCATCCATCGCCGCCTCAAGCTGCATCCTACCCAGGTGAAGCAACTGGCCAGCCTGGCCGCGAGAGAGCGCGAGGAAGTGGGGCGGCTCATCGACGCGGGCCGGGGCAAGCCGGTCGGCGAAACCTACCGGAAGGTCGATGCGGCGCGAATGCGGGTCCAAACCGATGGGCTGAAACTTCTGAGCACGCCGCAGCGGACCTCCTTCCGGCAGGTTCAGCAGGAGTTTGGGCACTACGACGGACTGGGCCCCGCCGCCTACAGGCTCCTCGCGATCACGTCGATCACCCTGGAGCAACGGAAGCAACTCTCCGCCCTCGGGCGCTCCGTGCGGGACCGACGCCTGGCGCTCATCCGGGCCGCCAGGACGCCCGCCGAGCGAGAGACGCTGGGGGTGCGACTGGCGGGGCTTGAACCGGAGACCACTGCCGGCGCACGGAATCTCCTCTCACCACAACAGCAAAAGGAGTTCGACGCAGCCGTGGATGGACCTGGTCTGCCGGCGACTTCGGGTGGCCGGGCCAGCCCGCCGACCGGACGCTGAATTCAAACCGACACACTCCTGGTGCGTCATGAGATTGATCACCAGTTTCTCGGCCCTCCCCGGGCCGGCCCACGAAAGGACAGTTCGGAATGCAGATTAGCCCACGCCTCCTCAGCGTGATCAGCGGAGCGCTGCTCACGGCGTGCATCATGCCCGCCATGGCACAGCAGCCCCTTGTTCCTGGTCCCAATGGCCAACCGATGCCGGGCCAGACGGGCGGGGGTCGGGGTATGCGCGGCATGCGCGAACTCAGCGTGGTCGGGCTCACCCCGACCGAGCAAGCCAGGCTGAAACTCACCGCCGACCAGAAGAAGAAGCTCGATGCCATCCGGGAGAAGATGGGCCAGAACATCCGATCGATGTTCGGCGGCATGGGTGGTCCCGGCGGTCCTGGCGGCGCGCCTGGTGGTGCTCGCCCCGGCGGTCCCGGTGGTGCCCCTGGTGGCGCTCGTCCGGGTGGTCCCGGTGGCGCCCCTGGTGGCGCCCGTCCGGGCGGCCCCGGTGGTCCGGGCGGTCCGGGTGGCGGGATGCGAGAGCAGATGACAAAGCTCCGGGAGAAGTCCGAAGCGGAAGCAATGAAGCTCCTTAAAGCGGATCAAAAGAAGACCTTCGCCGCGATGAAGCAGGACTACGCGGGCTACCGCGGTCTCGGTCGTAGCGGGCGTGCGCTCCTCTCGGTCGACGGCCTGGCCGCAGACCAGAAGACCAAGCTGAAGAGCCTGTCTGCTGCCGGCCAGAAGAAGATGGAGTCCATGTTCCAGGCGAGCGCCGGATCCACCAGCGCTGGCCCAGGTGGCGGCCCGGGTGGCGGTGGCAGCGGTATGCGCGAGCGGTTCCAGAAGATGGACGCGGACAATCAGGCCGCGGTGCGCAAGGTGCTCAAGGGCAACCAGCTCAAGCAGTTCGACGGCGCGCTCACCGCATCGCAGGGGATGGGCGGCGGCGGGTTCGGCGGCGGCATGGGTGGCCCGGGTGGCCCCGGCGGCCCGGGTGGTGGTGCACGGCGGCCCGGCGGCCGTTAGGCACTCCCACGTCCGCTGAGTAGTGAAGGGGAAGGGCATCCGCCCTTCCCCTTCTCGCGTCAGTGTGGGCGTCCGTGCCGGGTTCGACGACCAGGCTCCACGATCACCACCACGCCTGCCGCGGCGTTCGCGCTGGGCTCGACGACCAGGCTCCACGATCACCACCACGCCTGC
>CAZSRZ010000058.1:26175-31161 GCA_964609085.1 uncultured bacterium
CGCTGAGCCGCGACCGTCAGGGAGCGTGGCTAACCTACCACCGAAGCTGTCCCCGACCGTGGGCCGACCACGACCCCATGACCCGAGCGTCGTCCCAGCCGCCACGGTCATCTGATCTCCCCTGGCGGATCCTGTCAGCGACAACGGGTGCACGCTCCCTCACGGTCGCGGCTCAGCGGGGGTCACACGGATTTCGGTGACGGGGCCCGCCAGCCAGCACGGGTGCACGCTCCCTCACGGTCGCGGCTCGGCGGGGGTTGCGCGGGATTCGGTGACGGGACCGAGTAGCCAGCACGGGTGCACGCTCCCTCACGGTCGCGGCTCGGCGGGGGTTACACGGATTTCGGTGACGAGCCCGACCAGCCGACACGGGTACACGCTCCCTGACAGCCGTGGCTCGGGGGGGGCGGCACGTGTGGACTCTGGCCAGCCAAAAGGGGGCGAGCACCCTGATCGGGTGCCGCCCCCGTAGATTCGCCCCGAGCTGTCAGGAGCGATCCGACGCTTAGTTCTCGATCTCTCGGGCCCGGGCAATCAACTCGCGAACGCGCTGGCCGCCCTTCTTGCCGATCTCACTGAAGAAGTCGCTCCCGCGCGCGGCTTTCACCGACTGACCGCCCTTCCGGCCGATCTCAGCGTAGAAGTCGCTTCCGTGCCGCTCCTTCGTCGCCTGGCCGCCCTTCTTGCCCAGTTGCGCGTAGCCGCCGGGTTCCATGCTCGACTTGCGTTTGTCGCCTCCCAGGCGACCCGCCTCCTGAACCGTCATCCCCCGCTCATCCCTGGCCATGTTGACTTCCTTCCGTTTGTCGCATCCGGCTGCTACCATTCCTGAATTGCCGCATTCTGACCCCAGAGGGCGAAACTCCTCGGGGGTGTATCCTGTTGTTGATACCGGACAGGCTTCCGACCAGACGGGTTCCCAACAATAGGACGCCGGGTCTGCGGGGGGTGTTCCTGGCCAGCCGGTGGAGAACCCGCTCGGCCTTTCGAAGGAGTTCCGTGATGTCGATGCCTACCCAGGGACTGGAATCCCCCGGCCTATCCGGGTCCACGCCGCCGCCCCCACCGCGCAAGTCACCGGTGCTGAAGTGGGTCCTCGGCTGCTGCGGCGGCATCCTGCTGCTGATGGTGATCGCGGGAATCGCGATCGGAATCTGGATCGGCGACCAGTGGAAGCAGATTCGGGCGAAGGTCGGACCGGTCACGGCGACCAGCATGGCGCAATCCGTGGGCGCGGACATCCCCGTCTACCCGGGGGCGACACCGGACACGCAATCGTCCCAGGCGGCACTGGTGCCGCTCCGCGCCGCGGAACACTTCTCCGGCCGCCCTGTGGGCTCGCTCTTCAAGGGGATAGCTGCCTACCGATCGTCCGCCACTTCCGAGGCGATCCTCGATTGGTACGACAAGAAACTGACGGCAGCAGGCTGGAAGGTGGGCACATCGCAATCCGTGGCCGGTTCTGAGCAGACGACCTACCAGAAGGGGAATGAAATGCTGACCATCCAGGCAAAAGACCTGCCTGGCACGAAGGACCGCTCGTTCGTCCTCATGCGCGGTGGCTCGGAACTCGGCGGACGTCGCCGAAGCCGGCGCAATCAGGGCGGGGGGCCGGATGTGAACATCCAGGTCCGTTGATGAACGTCCGCATCCGGCTCTTCGGAACGCTGCGCGCCCACGCCCCGGAGGAATCCCCCCCGGGGCGCGGTGCCGAGTTGTCGCTGCGGGAGGGTACGACGGTGGCCGGTCTGCTTCGCCTCCTTAGGATTGACCACCTGGGCGAGGAAGGCGTGGTGCTTGCCGCCGTCAACGACGTGGCTGTCGATCACGAGACGGTGCTGGTGGACGGGGACGTGGTCGCTCTGTTCGAGCCGCTGGCCGGGGGTTAGACCTGGCTTAGCATCCGTCGGCGCCGCTGGGCCCGGTCCTCTTTGGCGGCTGCGGCGGCTTCCTCGATGGAGGTGTAGCGCTCGACAACAGAATCCACGGGGATCGGCTGCGTCGCAACCAGGTAGAGGTCTCCCTGGATCTCCCGCATGCGCTTCTGAAGTGCGAGCACGAATTCCCCGCCACCCGGTTTCCAGCCACTAACCATCCGCACGTCCAGGACGACGTAGCGGTGCCGGTGGTAGAAGGGCCGCTCCGGTCCAACGGACGCCACCAGTTGGTAGCGGATGGCGCGGGCGGTCTCTTCATCGAACGTGTGGGAGATCTCGATGACCGGAATCCGGTCGATGGTTCGGTAACGGAGGCGACCGGGGAACTCGGTCGAGACTTCGCTGCCGCCGTACTCCAGATGATGCTGACTACCCGAGGCCATCGTCGTGCTGTCTCTCGTCCGGCCCCGGCGGTGTCCGGTGCCGTCCCATTGTAACGCGTTTCCGGCAGGGCCGATCAGCCCGGCAGGGTCTTGCCCGGCTAGTCCTTGCGGGCCGGGCGCTGCAGCGCCGTGAGCTGGCACGTTATGACGCACAGAAAGATCATGATCAGGGCCAGAACGGCATCCTGGAAGCTAAACGGATGGTAGAAGGGTCTCACCAAGCCCTGCAGCACGGGGATGCCGATGAGGAAGAGGAAGATCCCGAGCACCAACCCGATCAGGGTGCGGAGCAGCATCGCCCACTTCCCCACGCCGCCGTCCCGCCATTCCGAGCCCCGGGCGCACACGGCCCCGAGGCTCGGCATGCAGTCCGCCTACTTTGCCTTCGCGGCGCCATTTCCTCGAACCAGACCGCCGCTCATCGTGGCCGCCGCCATCGGGATGGTGACCGGCCCACGCGGGAGCCGCAGGAGTTTGGGGGCCACCAGCGCCACCAGATCCTTGATCCCGTCGCGATTCGCGTCCCGAGACTTGAACTTCGTTGCTTTGATCGCGCCAACCATCACGGTCTCGCGCGCGATCTGCGCCGGATCGAACCCGGGACCGGAGAGGAAGATGAACTCCGCCGCCGCCTTGTCCTTTCGCTTCAGAACCGTCCTGGTCTTCGGGGAGACCGACACCGGCACCGTCTGCCCGGTAACCGACACCGGAAAGTTCGTCGTCAACCCGTTGTAGCTGACGGTGATCGTGACCTGGCCGAAGTTGACCGGCAGGAGCAACCGCCCCGAGGTGATGGAAACGATCTGGGGATTGCTGCTCTGGATTTGCAGGGCACTCAGCCCGTTCAATGCCGTCCACGTGCCGTTGCCGAGCACGCCGTAGACCGTGAACCCCGCGGGCGCAACGTGCCGCAACTCCATCTCACCGGGTATCACCTGCAGCTCCACGTACGGCGTCGCATCCACCAGCTCGAGGTCGATATCCGCGTAGGCGAAGGCGCCATCGGTAGCCGTCACTGCGGCACCGATCGGGAACTTCCCCCGGGTGACATCCGGAACGGTGAGCTGGAACGCGTTCCGGGTGGGGGTGACGTAGCGTATTCCCCCGGCACCGCCGTAGCCCGCCTTCCAGTAGACCAGCGCGTCCTGCAGGGTCTTTCCGGGCCACGCTATTTCCACCGTGATCTGCTGCCCAGGCACCACCTGAGTGACGGCCGGGGTGAGGCGAATCTCCGGAGAGTTCGACCCACGCGGAGCGGATCCTGGGGTCTGCTGGTAAAGCCACTGCGGGTTGAACCGGGTGGTGTCGGAGAACTGGGCTTCGGTCGGCGTCAGCGGGGCCTCACCGACAGCCGGGAAGTTGGCGAACAGGCTGCTTTTCGTTGACTGCCGCAGCAAGAACGCCACGCGCTGCGCCACGGCTGCCACCGGCAGCGGATTACCGGCGCCGGGGAAGATCTCGTCCCCATGGGTGAGTAGCCCGATCAGCGAGGTGCCGGGAAGCGGCCCGGCGGCCTGGATGACATCCGGTCCGCTGATGGCGCCCGGGGCGATGTGCCCCTTGCTGCTGTAGGAGCTGACCGTGAGGTCGTAGTTCGGGTTCTGCGACGTGTCGTCCTGGATTGTGTCGTAGTTCAGATTGAAGCCGTAGTTCGACAGTCGTCGGTAGACGTCCCACTGCGGCGCTCCCTGATCGTCGATCACCGAGCCGGCGCCCTGGTAAGGCCCGTTGAGTGTGTCGGCGATCCAGAGGGCGAAGAGCCTGTCTTCGTACGACTTGTTATTCTCGACCAGGCCTGAACCCGCGAGCGCGTGGGAGGGGACGCGCGTTCGCCTGATCAGCCGGAGGGTCGGCGCCACAACCATCTGGTCCTCGACGCCGCCAAGATCGATGGGTGCGCCCTGTTTTTCGGCAATCTTGCGAATCAGTCCGGGCACTTTGCCGTTGTGGTTGAGGTAGGCGGTGTGGTTGCCGATCGCGGAGCCGCGGTGAGTGGTGGCGACCGTGATCAGCTTGTGGAGCATGCCGTGGCCCCAGTTGGTGATGTTGCGGAAGTTCCCGGCGGCCTGGACGGTGAGGACGTTGGCGTCGGGCTGAGTCTGCGCGTTCCACCGCCACACGACGCCGCCCTGACTGTGACAGACGATATCTACCTGGGCGCCAGCGTAGCCGGTGGTCTTGCGCCAGCGGGGCAAGATCCCATCCACCAGGTACCGCATCGCTCCGGCGGCGTTGTCTCGCAGCGGTCCGGCGGACTGGAGGATGTAGCTGAAGTCCCCGCGATCCGTCTGGAACGGGTACTTGTCGTTCCAACCCTGGTAGCCGCGCGTTTCGTTGCCGCTGTTCGTATGAAGCGGGCTCTGACCGAAGCCGGCAGGCGTATCGAAGGTGCCGTGCTGCAAGACCACAAGGGGGCGCACAACATTCATTTCCTTCTCGCCGCTAGCAAGCACACCGCTGTTCTTGACGTTGAGTAGCTCCGCCTTGAACTTGACTGGCCGCTTCTGCAGCGCTTCCGTCCCGGCCACGTCGAAGTCGCGAGGAGAGCGGTAGAGGACGAAGGCAACCTTTTCGCCGTCCCCGCCGGGCAGGGTGACCGCGTCCACTTCGAGTTGCTGCGGGCCCTCAGGCATGCTGTCGCGTGCGCCCCCTTCCGCGGAAGTGTC
>CAZSRZ010000059.1:0-30792 GCA_964609085.1 uncultured bacterium
CCCGATGGCCTGCGAGTGCGATGGACCTGGGTGCGCGGGCCTCCGGCCCGCATGGCGTTCGCGAACGTGGCCCCGACCCATAGGCCCATCCGGGTACGTGGTCGAAGAATCCCGAGTGCCTCGTGACTCCGTCACTAGACGGAGGTCGCATCCGTCGGCGGCGATGGGTCCACGCTCCCTCACGGTCGCGGCTCAGCGCCGGGTTGGCCGGCACTCCGTGACGGTGACGAACCCGGCCCCCATTACCCCAGGATGGGGATCGACCCACTGAGCCCGCTCGCCTGACGTGGCTCCTGACGAGTCCGCCAGGATATACTCGGACGATCCCTCCCCCGCTCATCCATGCCTTCACCCCGCCGAAAATGCGTCCCGCCGGCTGAGCTGCTGCTGCGGCTCCGCCAGCTCTACCCCGACCCGCGGTGCGAGCTGGACTACGAGACCCCGCTGCAGCTCCTCGTGGCGACGATCCTCTCCGCGCAGTGCACGGACGTCCGCGTCAACATGGTGACGCCGGGGCTGTTTCGCCGGTGGGCGACAGCCGAGGCGCTTCTGGAAGCCCCCCAACAGGAGTTGGAAAAGGTCATCCATTCCACCGGGTTCTTCCGGAACAAGGCTAAGAACATTCGGGGAGCGTGCGAGCGCATCGTCACCGTGTTCGGCGGCCAGGTGCCCGACACAATGGACGAGCTCCTGACCCTGCCCGGCGTAGCCCGGAAGACCGCAAATGTGGTGCTGGGGAACGCCTTCGGGAAAGCGGAAGGGATCGCTGTCGACACGCACGTCACGCGCCTCTCCCGGCTGCTTGGACTGACGCGCCACGCGGAGCCCACAAAGATCGAGCGGGACCTGATGGCGGTCTTCCCCCGCTCTGAGTGGAATGCCGCTTCACATCTCTTGATACTGCACGGCAGGCGAGTTTGTGCGGCACGGCGGCCCGCATGTGACCGCTGCACCCTGAACGATCTTTGCCCGTCGGCCTTTCTCGATCCGCCCGCGTCCGGAAAGACGAAGAAGCCGGCTCGGGGGCGACAGGCGGGTCAGCCGGCCCCTACCGCTCCGCCGGCACCACTGCGGCATCCAGTGCGCCGGCGACCACCTCGGCAAGCGCCTCCGGACTGACCCCTTCGCCGGCCAGAATCGCGAGCCGGAGACCCGCGTCTTCCATCAACGGCAATATCGCTTGAACCTGGGCGAGCGCTGTCTCCAGTTGATCCGGCCACGCCACATCCGGGGCCAGTTCCAGGTGCGCAAGCACGCACCCGGCCCCTGCCGCGGCCGCGGCCGCGGCGGTCTCGGCGGCGGCCGTCATCAGCCGGTCCACGTCCCCGGCCTCCGTGAGTCGGATGTCGTCTGGCAGTGTGACTCCGACCGTGGCCGCGCCGTGGATCTGCACCACCTGGAGCCGGCTGGGCTCAGTAGGCCGCACGGAGGATCCCCTCCAGCGAGTCAGCGGTCACCGGACGGGGGTTTACGCGAAGGATCCGGGTGATCCCGGCGGCGGTCTCGGCGAGTCCCCGAAGCATCTCGGGCTTCACTCCAAGTTCCCGAAGTCTGTCCGGGATGCCGACCTCCAGCCGGAGCCGGCGGACCCGCCCGATGGCGGCTTCCGCGGCTTCCTCAACCGACAGTCGGCTCACGTCTTCCCCCAGCAGCGCGGCGATCCGAGCGAACGCTTCCAAACGGGCCGGCTTATTGAACTCCATCACGTAGGGCAGGAGTAGCCCGTTCCCACGGCCGTGGGAGCAATGAACCGCCCCGCCAATCGGATACTCCAGGGCGTGAACGGCCGCTACGCCGATGTTGCTGAACGCCATTCCTGCCAGCAACGCGGCAAGGTGCATCCCCTCACGCGCAGCAAGGTCCCCACCGTTCGACACCGCTGGCGCAAGCCACTTGCCCACCAGCGCAATTGCCTGCTCGGCCAACCCCATGCCCAGTGGGTGACGGCCCTGATAGATGGTGAACTCCCCCGGCGGAAGCGGGAACGCCTCGTTGTCGACGGCCGTGTACGCTTCGATCGCGTGGGTCAACGCGTCGATGCCGGCGTCCGCCGTAACATGCGGCGGGCAGCTTACGGTCAGCAGTGGGTCGACGATCGCCGCCCGTGGGCGGAGGTGGTTGCTGAGTACGCCGACCTTCAGCTTACGGTCGGAATCGAGAAGCACGGTGGCCCCGGAGACCTCGGACCCCGTCCCGGCCGTCGTCGGCAGCGCGATCAGTGGCGCTATCGGACCCGGCACCTTTCCGTCACCCACGTAATCTCTGGGGTGTCCGCCGTGCGCGATCAGCACGGCAGCGATCTTCGCGAGATCAATGTTGCTCCCGCCTCCAAGCGCGATCAGGACATCCGGCCGCCACTTCCTGGCCTGCGCCTCGCACGCCAGCGCGGCCGCGAACGACGGCTCCGGTTCACCTCCATTGAACACGTCCACGGTCAACCCGGCTGCCTCCAGGCTGGCCTGGATCGGCCCCACCAACCCGGCGGCCTGGAGCCGCGGATCGGTGACGATGAGGGCGCGACTGGCAGAGAATCCTGCGGCCACCTCCCCGACCCGGTCGGCAGCGCCTCGGCCGAAATGCAACTGACCGGCGGTGTGAAAAGTCCAGACGGTTCGCTCCATCGCTCACCCTTCTCCCCCGGCGTCGTGTGTCGAGCCGGCTAGCCTTCAGAAATCCACGGTGTTTCGGGACGATCGGCCCGGTGGTTGGCGGTGCGCCCGAGCGTAAACAGCAAGTCGGACAGCCGGTTGAGGTAGACCGCGACCTCCGGGTTGAAGGCCTCCTTACCGGCGGCGCTGATCACCGCGCGCTCGGCGCGACGGCAGACCGCGCGAGCCACATGGAGGTGCGCGGCCAGCCGGGTGCCTCCTGGGAGAATGAAGGAGCGTAGAGGATCGCACTCCTCGTCGAACCGATCGATCATCGCCTCAAGGGAGGCGACCATCCCTTCGGACACGCGCGGAATCTGCTTTCGCCCGACGGCATCGCCGCCTTCCAGGGGTGAGGCCAGGTCGGCCCCGACGACGAAGAGTTCTCCCTGGAGATACTCCATCGTCTGCCGCAGCTCGGCGTCATCGCACTGCGACACGCAGAGGCCGAGCCAGGCGTTCAGTTCGTCCAACTCGCCGTACGCCGCTACGCGCGGGTGGTTCTTCCGCACCCGCTGGCCGCCGAAGAGACCTGTGTCCCCCTGGTCGCCTGTCCGTGTGTAGATCTTCATCTCCTCGCCCCTCCAACTCCGGGTGGCGCGATGACGGCGTCGGCCTCCACCTCCACCAGCATGCGCGCATCGACTAGCCGACGCACTTCCACCATGGCGGAGGCCGGTCGAATATCGCCGAAGATCTCGCCGTGCGCCTTCGCGACCGCCTCCCAGTCACCCACGATATCCGTGACATAGATGCGTGTGCGCACCACATCGGATAGCGAGGCGCCTGCGTCCTGCAGCGCCTTTTCAATGATCCGCAGGCACCGAACGGTCTGAACGTAGGCGTCGCCGATTCCCACCACCTCGCCCTGGTCGTCGATCGCCGTCGTGCCGGAGACAAGCACCCAGGGCCCAACCCTGACGGCGCGTGAGTAGCCCACCACGGATTCCCACGGGGCTCCCGAGCTCACTCGCCGCCTGTCCATCCACTGCTCCGGCAACACGCTCCCCGACCTATCCGGCGATCTCCAGGATGATCTCGATCTCCACGGCGGAGTTGCCGGGGAGCTGGTAGACGCCAATGGCGCTCCGGGCGTGCCAGCCTTTCTCTTCGCCGAAAATCTGGATCAGGGTATCCGTCGCACCGTGGATTACACCCGGCGTGTTCGAGAATCCCTCGGCACAGTTGACCATCCCCAGGATCTTCACGACCCGCGTGACGCGGCCCAGGTCCCCGATCAGCCAGGCCGCATTGCCGAGGCAGCCGAGAATGGCCTCTCTGGCCGCTTCGTAGCCCTGCTCCAGGGTCACGTCGCCCCCGACCTTCCCGGTGATCGCGGAACAAGCCCCGCTGGTGTAGACGAGATTACCGGTGCGCACGGCCGGGGCAAGCTTCCCCGGCGTAACTTCCGGCACGGTGTAGCCCAATTCCGCCAGTCGCTGTTGGATCGACATGTTCCCTCCTTCGGCCCACGGCCGGTGGAAATCGTATCGCTCTCTGGGAAGCCCCGCATGGGGATCATCCCGTGGACGGAGCGCACCCCCAGGCATTGTGGATGGTGAGGGCGATCCTGCGGATCAATCCTTCCGCCTCCGCAGGTGAGGAGACGCCCTGCGTGAACACCGAGAGCACAATCCGCTCGCTCTCTGTGTAGATCACGCCTGCGTCGTGACAGATGCCCGTGATGGACCCGGTCTTGTTCGCCACCACGGTCCCTTCGGGGAGCAAGGCAGGGATTCGGCCGGTGAACTGTTGCTTCTTCATCACGGCGAGGACGGCCTCGTCGGCCACCGGTGAGATCATAGCCTGTCCTGCTAGGCTCGCCAGCATCCCGGTAAACTCATCCGCCACGGCCCAGTTGTCCAACCCCCGATCGCGGGCCTCGAAGTCATAGAATTTCCGGCCGAGGGCTGATCCGCGGCAACCCGCGCCGACCAGGAATTCGTTGACGGCGGCGCACCCCAGCCGGTCGATGAGCATGTTGGACGCCGTGTTGTCGCTGACCGTGATCATCAGGTGAGCGAGATCGCTGAGGGTCACACCTAGCCCCGCGTGCAAGTGGTTGAGCACGCCGCTCCCCGGAACGCGGTCTCGCTCGCAAAATGTGCGCAGCTCATCCAACTCGAGTTCGGCGCGTTCCGCCGCGGCATAGAGCGCTCCGAGGATTCCCACCTTGATGACGCTCGCGGATGGCAAGCGGGCATCCGCGCGACGCCGGTAGACGAGGCCATCTGAAAGGCGCAGGGCCGATATGGAGACGGTGGCACCCAGGGCTTCCTCCGCTCCGCAGATCCGTGAAAGGTCGTCCGCAAGCCCGCTCAATTCCCGCCTCCTGCCGATCCAGGCTTCGGCCCCGCAATGACGATCGTCAGCCGCCCGGGATCGATGGTTCGCTGCGCACAGCGCTTCACGGCTGCCGCCGTCACGCTCCGAACTTCTCCCGCGAAACGCCGCCGGTAGTCCGGACCAAGGCCAAAACGGTCGGTCCGCTGGAGGTACGCCACAACCTGGTCGTTGGTTTGGAAGGAGAAGACGTAGCTGTCCACCAGATAGTTGACCGCACGGCGCAGTTCGTCCGGCGTCACCAGCGTTTCCCGGATCCGCCGCAGCTCCACCATGACGGCCGCGATCGCTCGGGACACCCGAGAGGGCTCCGTCCCCAGCGTGATCAGAAACGTGCCGGGCACGACATCCGCGCCGGTCGCCACCCCCCCGCCGACGCTGTATGCCAGGCCCTGCACATCCCTCACCTGGTAGGGGATGCGGGCAGTGAATCCACCGCCGGCGCCCTGTCCCAGAATGGTATCCAGCACGAGCAGCGTCACGTAATCCGGGTCGCCGCGTCGGACCCCGAGATGGCCCATGTACACCAGGGACTGCGTGCGGTCGAGGGGTATGCGCAGGGTGGCAGCCACCGCCTGCCGCTTCGGAGAGGGCGGGTTCGGACCCGCGGATCGCGGCGCGGACTCCCAATCCGCCAACAACGCCTGGAGTTGACTGATCAGTTCCGCGCTCTGAAAATCTCCCACCGCCACCAGCACCGCCCCCCGAGGCCGAAAAGCCTCGGCGTGCCAGGCCGCCAACTCCACGGCCGTCAGCGGAGTGACGGTCGCCACCGTGCCCTCCGAGGGACGACCCGCCGGGTGATCGCCATAGATGGCCCGATCGAACGCGCGCGCGGCCTGCACGGCCGCCTCTTCTTCCGACGCCCGCATCTCCGTCGTCAGCCGCCGCTTCTCGAGATCGACCCGATCGGCCGGAAAGCGGGGGCGGCGGAGCACATCGGCGAAGACAGGGAGCAATCCGGGGACGTGTTCGCTCAGGCACCGCAACGAAACCGAGGTCGTCGGGCCGCCCACATCCACCACCAGCTCAGCCCCCGCCGTCTCGAGTGCTTCGCTGATTTCCCGAGCCGTACGCGTCCCGGCGCCTTCGAGGAGCGTCCGGCCGCACAGGTTGGCGACCCCCGCCTGTGCGGCCGGCTCATCGTAGTATCCTGTGGGTAGGCGCAGCGACAGGCTGACCGACGGAACGTTGTGCCGCTCCAGGAGCAGCAGGCGTAATCCGTTCGGTAGGGTTCGCTCAATGGGGCGCAACGACGCAAAGGTCTCGGCCGCAGGCGCAGCCGTCGTCCGCGAACGCGCAGCCCGTCGCTTCCACGACCGGGCAGCCCGTCGCCCGGCGGCCGACGTCACTTTGGCCGGTTCACGCGGCAGCAATTCACCCGTCACTGCACGGTCGCGCCGGAGGTACTTCCGAGCCACCCTCTGTATGTCGTCCGGCGTCACTCCCTGGATCCGCGACCACATGCCCTCGAGCTGAGCGACACCGCCAGCAGCCTCGGCATCCCCCAGAACCGCCGCCAGATCCTCGGCAGTCTCAAGCCCGTGGATCCAGCCGGACAGGTATTGTCCGCGGGCCCGAGTCAGTTCAGCGACGCTCGGGGGTGCCTGGCAAATCGCCTCGATCTCCTTCCAGAGAGCCGACTCCAGTCGCTCCGGCGTGGTTCCGGGAAGGCAGGTTCCCTCGACGCCGAACTGGCCCAGGTCTCGCTGCAGACTGGCCCCCGCACCCACTTCCAGGGCGACGGGCCCATCCGCCACCCCGGTGCCCTCGACGAGATGATCGTGCAGTCGACTCAGCTTTCCGCCAGCCAGAACGGAGGCCAGCAGTTCCAGCGCCTCGGCATCCCTGGAGCCCCGCCGCGGCGCGTGGAACATGATGGCCACCTCCGGTGTCCCCGACGGGAGCCGGACTTGCATCCGACGCGTGGATGTAACCGGAGGCTCGATGATCACGGGCCGGATCGGTGCCGGAGTGCCCGAAACATGCCGGAACGCCTGCTCGACGGCGCGGAAAGACTCCTCTGGGGCGACATCCCCCGTAATCACCAGCGTCGCATTGGACGGCCGATAATAGCGGCGGTAGAACGCAACGACGTCGGAGCGAGTCAGCCGCCGGAGATCCTCCATCCACCCGATGATGGGGTTCCGATAGGGATGCGCCAGAAACGTGGTGGCCCAGAGTTGCTCTTGAAAGTTCTGGGAGCTGTCGTCCACCGAGATGCGGCGCTCCTGCATCACGACCTGCCGTTCGGCTTCGAACTCCGCCTTGTCGAATGTGCAGTTCCGCATCCGATCCGCCTCAATCCGTAGGGCAAGCTCCCAGTTGCGGCGAGGAAGGTTGAAGACGTACGACGTGGAGTCGCTACTGGTGAAGGCATTGTTCGTGCCCCCCGCCTCATAGGTGAGGCGGTCGATTTCGCCCTTCTTCAACCGGCGGGTACCCTTAAAGAGGAGGTGTTCCAGGAAGTGGGCGATACCCGTCGAGCCCGGCAACTCATCACGGCTGCCCACGCGGTAGCAAAGCAGCGTGGAAACCACGGGGGCGGTGCGGAGTGGGCGAACGACCACCCGCAGACCGTTTCGGAGCGTGCGCACGGCCATTCCTCGGGTCGGCGCGGCCGGCTCGGTCTTCGCCGAGGAGGGAACGACTGCCGCCAGGATCAACGGAAGCACCGTCGCGGCCAACTGGAGCCCGCGACGCAGGCTGCTTCCTGGACCGGGGAGCATGGGGGTGAGAACTCGCCCGATGCCGGAGCGAACGGTGGGTGTGGGCATTGTCGGTTATGGCTTCGCCGGCCGAGGCTTTCATGCCTACCTCCTGACGCACGAACCTCGACTCCGGCTGCGCGCTGTGGCTACACGAGACGCCGAGCGTCGCCGCCGCGCTGAAGCGGATCACGGCGTGGTCACCTTCGCCACGCTGGAGGGGATGCTGGGGTGCGAGGAGGTCGAGCTGGTGATCCTGGCCACACCTCACCACGTCCACGCCGAGCAGGCCGTGGCGGTGTTGGACGCCGGCCGGCATTGCGTCGTCGACAAGGTGATGTGCCTGACGCATGCCGAAGCGGACGCGATGATCCGTGCCCGGGATCGCTCCGGCAGGGTGCTCAGCGTCTTCCACAATCGCCGGTGGGACGGTGACTTTCAGACCATCCGGGGCATCGTTGACGCAGACACCCTCGGGCAGTTGCGTCTCGTGGAGATGGGGATCTGGCGCTACTCCCCGCCGCGTGGCTGGCGTGCCCGGCGCGAGGAAGCCGGGAGCATCATGCACGATTGGGGCGCACACTTTCTCGATCAGGCCCTGTTGCTGATCGACGGCCCCGCCGCCAGGGTAAGTGGACACGCCCAATATGACTGGCCGGACTCCGATGTCGAGAGCTATCTCTGTGCCGAGATCGCCTTCCAATCGGGCGTGCTGCTGCGGATGGAACTCTCGAACCGCGCTCGCCTGGGTAAGCCGCGTTTCTTCCTCCTGGGAGACACCGGCGCGCTGACGAAAGAGGGCGTGGATCCGCAGGAAGCGGCGATGCTGGCAGGCGACATCCGCGCCGCCCGCGAGGACGCATCCGTAGCGGCGCGCGTGGTCACGCCCCTGGGCGGGAGTGTCGCGGATTGCCGGATCCAGACCCAGCCCGGCGACTGGACGGCATACTACAGGAACATCGCGGATGTCTTGATGGGGAGAGCGCCACTCGCCGTGACGGCCGAAGAGGCCCGTCGCGGCGTGGTTCTGTTGAGCGCACTCGCCCAGTCGGTCGCTGGCGGCCGAGCCGTGATGAATCCGGAAGAGGAGATATGACTGACGAGTTTTTGCCGCAACGCCGTGAGATTCAGTTCCGTTCGTTGGAGGGGGAGGCGATGGTGCGGGATCCCGAGTCCGGCCGCGTCCACTTCCTGAACCCCACCGCTGCCCTCGTATGGGCCCATTGCGACGGAACCGCCACGGTTTCCACGTGCGAAGCTGCCCTCCGCGAGAAGTTTCAGGTCGGCCCGGAAGTCGATCTTCAGGCGGACATCCACGAGGCCGTCCGGCACTTTCGCGCTCTCGGATTACTGGTGGAGGCGGCCCCAGGCTGAGCCCGCTCCCGCGACCGCCCCGCCGCCAACGCGGCCCCGTCGGCGGCGCGTGAAGCCCACGCAGAGGGTTCCGGGGACCGATCGGAGAATAGGTCCTCACCTCCCCTCGTTGAGATTCCGAGATGCCCCTCTGGGTCCGCGGGCTAACGATCACCTTACTGACCCTGTTTCTGGCCAACCTGGCCGGTATCTCGGACGGATTGAATCGCTGGCTGACTGACCAGCATTGGCGATGGCGCGCCACGATGGCCCCCGGGCGTTTCCCGTCCCGGGTCCTCCTGATCGCCATCGACGACGCGTCGATTCTCAATTACGGGCAGCGCCTCGGAAACTGGCGACGTGAACGGATGGCCCGGCTCATCCGCAAGCTAAAGCAGGCGGACGCCGTGGGGCTGGACATCGTCTACTCGGAACGGGACGATCGCTACCCGGAGGATGACGCGGCGATGGCCGCGGCCATGAAGGAGAACGGGCGCGTCGTTCTCGCCTACAACCAGTGGAAAGATCCCCGACCGCTGAACCAGACGGGCATTCGGCAGATCGAGCAGTTGAAACAGCACTTGCCCCCGGTTCCCCCGGCGGTAGCTGATGGCGGCCTGGCACCGCTTATCGATGCGATGCTGCAGCCGCCGATCGCGGCGTTCATGGACGCGGCGGCTGCCCTGGGTTCGGTGAGTGTCGACTCCGATGGGGACGGGGTCCACCGCGCCGTCCGCATGGTGCGTTCAACCACAGACGGACGCGCCCTGGTGAGCTTCGCTCTCGCAGTGGCGGCCACGGCCGAAGGAGAGGTGGCCGCGGACGTGCTGGGGGGCCTGCCGGGACAGATCAAGCTGGGTGGGCGCGCGATCCCTCTCCAGGGCGCGGCGATGCTCCTGCAGCCCATCGGGAGATCGGGCTCCGGCACCCGACACGGACAGGGTATGCCGGTGCCGACGATGAGCTTCCGTCAGGCGCTGGAGAATGAGCCGGCAGAGACGTTCCGCGGGAAGATCATCCTGGTCGGCGAGACCGCAACCGGCACCACCGACATCCGGCCCACCCCCCTGGATCCGGGTCTGCGCGGGGTTGAGTTGAACATGGAGGTACTCTCCAACCTCCTGAGCGCCACGCCCGCGCAGCCGCTCGGCCTGCCCGCCCAGTGGGGCCTCGTGTTGATCGCCCTCGCGGCCCCTTTACTGCTGTACTCACGCCTCGGGCCGGCTCGGGCAACGCAGAGCGCCGTGGTCGTCCTCGTCACGCTGGTCGCCGCTCTGGAGGTTCTCTTCTGGATGGGTCGCGTCGTCCCCCTCTGGGCGCCGATTCTGCTGCCGTTCTTCGGCGGCACCCTCTCGATGGGCCTGATGCGGCTGCAGCGGGAGGAGACGCAGAAGCGGCGGCTCCGCGAGAGCTTCTCCCGGTACGCACCGCCGGCTCTGGTGGAGCAGCTTGTCCACGACCCCGAGCGCGCCAGGCAGGAGGGGACCCGACAGCGGGTCGCTGTGCTCTTCTCCGACATCCGCTCCTTCACCTCGTACTCCGAACAGAACCCACCTGAAGTCGTGGTGCGCCAGATGCGCGAGTATCTGGATGAGATGACAGCCTCGGTAGATCGCTTCCGCGGCGTGCTCGACAAGTTCATCGGGGACGCGGTGATGGCCCTGTTCGGGCCTTTCATCGAGGGCCAGGTGAACACCAGCAGCCTCGCCGTTGCCTCAGCGCTCGATATGCTGCAGCGGTTGGAGACACTCAACGAGCGGTGGGCGACGGAGGGGTTGCCCACATTCCGTATCGGGATCGGCATCCACGTGGGCGAGGCAATCGTGGGCAACATCGGCACCGCCCGTCGCGAGCAGTTCACCGCGCTCGGCGACACAGTCAACCTATCTGCCCGGCTGCAAACTGCCACAAAAGATCTGCAGTGCGTGCTGCTGGTGAGCGAAGACACAAAGAATGAGGCCGAACCCCTGGTGAGGAACATGGCCGAATTCATCGATCGGGGAACACTGTCGATCCGCGGTCGTGAGCAGGCCGTCCGGGTCTTCGAGGTGCGGGCCCGTCCCACGGCCCGAACGGAGATGAGTGAAGATGAGCAAGCCTAAAAAGCCGGCCCCGCAGGAAGGGGCGAACGCTCTCCTGGAAGCCCTCAAAGAGGCTGAGAGCCAGCACCAGGCGAAGCTCAAGCGCGACAAACGGGACAAGAAGAACTCCGGCAAGTATCTGTGGTTGAAGGACGTTCCCAGCCGCATCCGCGCCGGGATCATCCTGGTGGTCATCATCCTGGTGGTGCTGATCGCCGACGGTGTCCGCCGAGAGGCAGGCGAGATGCAGGCTTCGATTGCAGTGCTCAGCGGGCAGGTCACCGTGAGGAAAGCCGGTGCCGGCGGGACCCTCCCCGGCAAATCGGGCCAGCAGCTCACGAACAAGGACATGGTGATCACCGGCAACGGGAGCACCGCCACGGTCGTCTTCTCCGACGGCAGCACCATCCAACTGGAGGAGAACACGACCTTTGAGGTGCGCCTGCTCGACTTCGCTCGCGGCGGTCGGCGTGATCGCTCATTCCTCGTTCGGGCGGGCTCCGTGGTCGCCCGCTTCTCCCGGTTTTTCGGAGTGAGTGCCGGATCCGAGGGGACGGTCTGCACGCCGACGGCCGTCGCGGCGGTGCGCGGCACCGGCTTCCGTGTTTCTTACGATCCGACGAAGCGGCAGACCTACCTGGCTGTAGTGGAGGGTCAGGTGCGCTTCCGCACCGCAACGACCGAGTCACAGCATGGTGAGGGGCAGATGACTTCAGCCACCGGCTACGAACTCGGGCGGGGCCAGGCCCTCTCCAACTCCGCCCAGAATCGGATCCAGGGCCAGGTGGCCGCAGCGGACCGGTTCGTGAAACCGCCGAGCTTTCTGCAGAACCTGGAATACGGGCTGAATGCCTTCCTCGACCCGGGGCTCCAGCTCATCGGCATCTCGCCGGGCTCCTGGAGCTACGCCGCGGGGAGCGCCGCACGCCGGGCCGCGACACGCAAGGCGCTGCTCGATCTGCGTGCCGCGATCGAAGCCATGCCCGGCGATACCCGGCCCGATTACATCAACCCCCTCACGCTGGAAGAACTTCAGATCGAAGAGAAGCTGCGCGTGGCGATACTCGACACCTTCTCGGGCAACATGCTCGAGAGCTACCAACGTCAGGGCACCGACGACTACTCCCTCATCGTCCGCTCTCGAGACAGAAATCGAACGAGGCTGCGGTTGACTTCCAGCTCACTCGGCGAGGTCGCGCAGTAGCCTCGACTGCCGCCTCGTGACGGCAGGTAGGATAATTGTCGGCCTCGCCTGGAGGCCGAGTTCTGCTGGGGTCAGGCCTTCTGGACGTCTTGGTGGTGGGCAATGGAGGGCGCGAGCACGCGCTCGGCTGGAAGATTCGGCAGTCTCCGCGCTGCTCCCGCCTCATCTTCGCACCCGGAAACCCAGGCATGGCCACCCTCGGCCGGTGTGTCCCCATCGCGCCCTCATCCGCGTCGGACCTGGTGCGACTGGCACTGGAGGAGGAGGTGGACCTGGTGGTCATCGGACCGGAGGCCCCGCTCGCGGACGGGCTCGCCGATGGGATGCTTCAGGCAGGCGTCCGGGTGTTCGGCCCAACCGCGGCGGCGGCCCGCATCGAGAGCAGCAAATCGTACGCCCGGGATCTGATGACGCGGGCGGGAGTGCCACAGCCGGAGTACGCTGTGTTCCACTCCGCCCCGCTCGCGCTCGACTACATCAACGAGCGTGCCTCGCGGGGAATCCCCGGCGCCGTCGTGAAGGCCAGCGGGCTCGCTGCGGGCAAGGGTGCCGTCGTCTGCGACACGCCGGCGGATTCCGCACGCGCGGTGGAGAGCATGCTGACCCATGGCTCATTCGGCGAAGCTGGGCGGGAAATCCTGATTGAAGAGCGTCTGCAGGGCGAAGAGGTGAGCTTGCTGGTGTTGACGGACGGTCTCACCGCGCTCCCCCTGCCTGCCGCGCAGGATCACAAGCGGATCGGAGAGGGCGACACCGGCCCCAACACCGGCGGGATGGGAGCCTATGCTCCCGCCCCGGTGCTCACTCCGGAACTGTTGGAATCGGCCCTGCAGACCATCGTGCACCCGGTGTTGCAGGGGTTGGCCGCGGACGGCTCTCCCTTTCGTGGGTGCCTCTACGCAGGCCTCATGCTCACCGATGCCGGGCTGCGGGTGATCGAATTCAACTGCCGGTTCGGCGATCCGGAAGCGCAGGCGATCCTGCCGCTGCTCGACACAGACTTTCTGGAATTGCTCGCGCAAGCGGCCGGCGGCAATCTCTCAGGGTTGACCCCCCGAATACGTCCGGGTGCCGCGATGAGTGTTGTGCTTGCCAGCGCCGGGTACCCGGGGGATTACACCGTAGGCAAATCGATCACAGGAGTGGAGGCGGCCGAAGCTGTTCCCGGAGTCGCCGTCTTCCACGCCGGCACGAAGGCCGGTCCCGGCGGGTTGTTGACCGCCGGGGGGAGAGTGCTGGCGGTCTCGGCCACAGGACTTACTTTCGCGGACGCGGCGGAGCGCGCTTACCGGGCCGCGGACCTCATTCAGTTTGAAGGCGCAACGATGCGCCGCGACATCGGCCATCGAGTTCGGTAACACCCATCAAGGCCCGGCAGCGAAGCCGGGCGGAGGCAACGGCTATGACTGACAGCAACAGCGAACGGGCGAACGCACCCGCGGGCGCGGGCACGTCACTTCCTGAATGGGACATGACCGCCTTCTTCCCCGGGCTGGAATCCGCTGAGTTCGAGGCGGCGAGGGTCGCCCTCGGTGTCCGGATTCAGGCGGCGGCCTCGCTCTGGGACCAGCATTCCGTCGGCCGACGCGCGGACGCCTCCACCCTTAGCCCCGCGGAAGTCAGCGCGTTTGAGCAGGTGACCGAGGCGCTCAACGCCGTCCAGCAAGAGTTTCGGGAGGTCGCCGGCTATGTGGCGCTCTTCGTCTCCACCGACGCTGCAAACGAACTCGCCCAGTCACTCTACTCCGAGCTGAGGCTCCTCGGCGTGGACCTGGACCGCCTCGGCACCAGGTGGACGGCGTGGGTCGGGACCATGCCGATGGAAGAACTGCTCCGCAAGTCAGCGCTGGCCTCCAATCATCGCTACGCGCTCCAGCAGGCGGTGGTTCGAGCGGCTCACCAGATGTCCCCGGCGGAGGAAGAGCTCGCGTCGGCGCTGACCCCCACCGGCGTGGCGGGATGGGCCCGGCTTCACGGTGACGTCGCCGCGCTGCTCACGGAGCCGGTCCAGATCGACGGGGAATCGCGTAGCCTGCCGATCAGCGCCATCCGCGCCCTCGCCAACGACCCGGATCGGGCGGTCCGGAAGCACGCCTACGAGGCGGAGATTCGTGCGTGGGAACGCGTTGCCATACCGATGGCGGCGGCGCTCAACGGCGTGAAGGGATTCCAGCGGGTGCTTCGTGATCGGCGCGGCTACCAGGATGACATTGAGCCCACCCTCCTTTCCAACAGCATCGACCGGACCACCCTCCAGGCCATGCAGGCCGCGTGCGTTGAGCACTTCCCCCACTTCCGGCGTTATCTCCGCGCCAAGGCCCGAGCGCTGGGCCTGCCCATCCTCGCCTGGTACGACATCCAGGCGCCCGTCGGCCCGGAGGCCAGGACCTACTCCTGGACGGAAGCCGAACAGTACGTGACCGACCGCTTCCGCGAGTACAGCGATCGATTGGCCGATTTTGCCGCGACGGCGTTCGCTCGCCGCTGGGTGGATGTCGGACCCCGGGCCGGCAAGCAGAGCGGCGCCTTCTGCGCAGGCATGACGCCGGGAGTCTCGCGGATCCTGATGAACTACGACGGCTCCTTCAACAGCGTCAGCACGCTGGCGCACGAACTCGGCCACGCCTACCACAACCTCTGCCTGCAGGAGCGCACACCGCTCCAACGCCGGACGGCGAGCACCCTCGCGGAGACGGCCAGCATCTTCTGCGAGACGCTGGTGTTCGAAGCGGCGATCAGCGCCGCCCCCCCGACGATGCGGCTCAGCCTGCTGGAGGTCGCGCTCGAGAACAGCCTGCAGGTGGTCGTCGATATCCACTCGCGGTTCCTGTTCGAGCAGAGTGTCTTTGCCCGCCGAGGAGCGAAGGAGCTCAGCCCGCGGGAGTTTTGCCAGTTGATGGTTGAGGCGCAGAAGCAGACCTACGGGGACGCCGTCGATCCCGAGACGCTCCACCCCTACATGTGGGCGGTCAAGGGGCACTACTACGGTCCCACGTTCTACAACTATCCCTACACCTTCGGGCTGCTCTTCGGCCTCGGGCTGTTCGAGCAGTACCGCACCGATCCCGAACGGTTTAAGGCGGTCTACGACGATCTGCTCTCGAGTACGGGGCTGGATGACGCCGCGACCCTCGCGGCGCGATTCGGCATCGATACCCGCAGCAAAGAGTTCTGGACCTCCAGCCTGGACGGGATCCGGCGTTCGATCGACACCTTTGAGCTGCTCGTCGATCAAATGACCGGGCCGGCTGCATGATCGATCGCTACGCCCTGCAGGAGATGCGGGACCTGTGGTCCCTCCAGAACAAGTACGACACCTGGCTCAGGGTGGAGCTCGCCGTCGTTGAGGCGCAGGCCGAGGTGGGTCGCATCCCCGCCGACGCCGCCCGCCAAATCGTGACGGACGCCCGGTTCTCACTCCAGCGCGCCCTGGAGATCGAGGAGACGACTCGCCACGATCTCCTCGGCTTCGTCGGTGCCGTGCTCGAAAACCTCGGACCCGAGGGGCGGTTCTTTCACTACGGCGTCACCTCGTACGATATCGAGGACCCCGCCCTCTCCCTCCAGATGATGCAGGCGATCGACCTGATCCTCGTGGAGCTCGACGCGGTACTGGCGGCGATCCGCGAGCGGGCCCGCGAGCACAAGTGGACGGTGATGATGGGGCGGACGCACGGCATCCATGCCGAGCCGATCACCCTGGGATTCAAGCTGGCTGTCTGGTTCGCCGAGTTCCAGCGGCAGCGCCGACGCGTCGTCCAGGCAAGGGAGAACATCGCCTTCGGCAAAGTCTCCGGCGCCGTGGGGACCCACGCCAACATCCCTCCTGAAGTCGAAGAACTCGTCTGTCGCCGACTGGGGCTCCAGACATCCCCGGCCTCGACGCAGATCCTCCAGCGCGATCGGCACGCGGAGGTGCTGCTGGCGTTGGCCAATCTGTCCGCCTCGATCGAAAAGTACGCGACCGAAATTCGGAACCTGCAGCGCACGGAGATCCGGGAGCTGGAAGAAGCGTTCGCCCGCGGTCAACGCGGCTCGTCCGCGATGCCGCACAAACGGAATCCCTCCGTCTGCGAACAGCTCTCGGGGCTTTCTCGCGTCGTTCGGGGCAATGTCATCCCCGCGCTCGAGAACGTCACCACCTGGCACGAGCGGGACCTCGCCAACTCCTCGGTTGAGCGGGTGATCATCCCGGATACCACCACCCTGGTGCACTATCAACTGCGCAGCTTCGCGCGGATAGTAGCGGGCATGAACGTATATGCCGAGAACATGGCCGCGAACCTGGATAAAATGCACGG
Source organism: uncultured bacterium (assembly GCA_964609085.1). Lineage (GTDB taxonomy): Bacteria > Armatimonadota > SYMT01 > SYMT01 > SYMT01 > JANPLG01. The sequence continues at coordinate 16,639 of CAZSRZ010000059.1, forward strand.
GCTCGTCTTCAGCCAACAGGTGATGCTCGCCCTCGTGGAAAAAGGAGCCTCCCGGGAAGAGGCTTACAAACTCTCACAGAAACTCGCCATGGATGGGTGGGAGGGGGCTGACTTCCGCCGCGCTGTCCGGGAGAATGAGGCGGTCCGAGAGTTGCTCACCGAAGCTGAGATCGAACGCTGCTTTGACGTGCAATACCACCTGCAACACGTCGATCTCACCTTCAAGCGACTCGGGCTCGATTGACCGGCATCTCCTCATCCGCGAGCGCTAACCCACCCATATGACCGGCCGTTACTGTCCCGAGTGCGTCCAGGCCATGACATCGGGCCGCCTGGGTCCGCTGCGCTTCGATCTCTGCCTCAATTGCGGTGGGGTCTGGCTCGCCAGGGGTGACCTGGCGAAACTCAACACCGGCGGCTCGTCCGCGGTCTGGCGGCTGGTCGAGGCAGCGCGAGCATCGCGACGCGGGGGGGCATCCTACCCCGACCGTCCGCTCAACTGTCCCGACTGCGGTTTGGACATGGACCCGACATCCCTGGACGGAGCGCCCGGGATCGCCTGGCGGCGTTGCTCCATTTGCATCGGCGAGTGGGTGCCGATCGACGCACTCAGCCGCTATGCGGCGGAGATCGGGGCGCGAGAGGGCACCGCGAAGACTGAACCGGTAAAACTCTCGCGGCCATCTATTCCGGATCCCGTGGAACTCCACACACGGCCGGCCGAGGGCAAGGCCCCCTGGGAAGCTGGTATCGGCAAGGACAATGAGCCGTGCGCCAAGTGCGGGAGCATGAACCGACGCCACACGCCGGTCTGCTGGTCCTGCGGCACGCTTCTCCAGGGACGGATCGTCGGCACATGCCCGAGTTGCGAGCACAGCTTTCACGCTCTGGATTCGGAAGGGGTGGAGATCGCCGCCTGCTCGGGATGCGGAGGCGTGTGGCTGACGCATGGGCAGCTCGCAGCCCTCATGATGCAATCAGGCGTCCATCAGGATCGGCTGGTCGCGGCGATCAAGAAGGTCCGTGTCGCCGGTGAGGTCCACGTCAACGATACGCTCTACTGCCCAACCTGCCGGCTCATCATGTTTGCCGTGCCGCTGGGGATGTTCAGCACGGAGCCGGCGGCGACGTGCCCGCAGTGCGACGGCACCTTCATCGAGCACGACAACATCGTCGGCGTTCTCGGCGGATCCTGACTGAGGTGCGCTCTCGCACCAGCGGGTGAGGCAATTTTCCTCGGGGAGAATCCCGGAGAGGGGTTGCGGGCCTGCTCGTCGAAGCTCTACTGTGGGATCATCTCGTCCTCGACTGATTCGAGGACACACCCCCGCGAGGAACTTCCGTGCAGCGCATACATCGCACTTTCATCGGCTCGTTAGCCGCGATCGGACTGGCATTCTCGGCACTTCCCGCCCGGGCCGAATCCACCTTCCTCGGCAACACAGGCCTGCTCTACGCACCCACGTCGGCCACCGTCGGCAATCGGATGGTGGAAGCGCACGCCTACTTCCACGACGATTTCAATGCCTACGGGGCGTTGTTGGGGATCACGGACCGGTTCGAGATCGGTCTCAACTACATGTCGTTCAACTCGGACTGCGCCTGTGACGACGATGCCTTCCTTCTGAACCTCAAGTACCGCGTGGTCCAGGAGACCCTCGGCACGCCCGCAGTCGCCGTGGGGGTGGTCGACCTGTTGGACGAACTGGACGTGGACCCGAGCTGGTTCGCTGTCGCCAGCAAGTCGTTCCCGAAGTTCCTGCCGGTGGCGGGCGGCGTTCGCGTCCATTTCGGCTACGGGGGCGGACTCTACGACGACAAGGTGTTCGGCGGATTCGAGATTGGGCTGGGAACCCCGCTCGATGCACTCCCCAGCAAGGTGCGGCCAAAGTTCAGCTTCATGGGTGAAGTGGTGGCCAGCAACTTCAACATCGGCGTGCGTGGGAGCTGGAGCGGGTTCGCGGCGACGATCGCCCTCTTCGACGGCGATCAGTTCGGGGGCGGTCTCAGCTACAAGCTCTCCCTCAAGTAAGTCAGGTCAATCGGCACTCATCCCCCTCACCGGCGCCTCGGCGCGGAGAGGGGGACGAGCGCCGTCACGATCTCGAGCTTGCCTGGCTTGTAGGGAACGTCGGAATCGAAGCCGGCGGGGGCGATCACCCTCGGCACGATCGTGCGCTTGTTCGGCTCCAGCGGCACCTGCTCGATCACCACCGGCTTCACGCGCGCCGATTGCGTCGGCTTAAAGTGGATGTCCCAGGTCCCCGCGGGGATCTCGCGTGTCTCGAAGTAGGCGGGAAGGGTTGGCGACCCTGCCGGGATGGTCAGGTAGTTCGTCCCGGCGCGGTAGAAGTGCACATCCCCCTCCACCGGCGACCGCTGCTCATTCAACAGGATCCCCGTCACCCAGGCACCCGACCAGTCGCGCGGCATGTCCTCGCGGATCGGCACGCCGCTCTCCACGAAGAACATCTCCTCTTCCGGCGTCCCCCGCTGCAGCACAACGGGCAGCTCTTTCTTCTCAAACCCGGCGATCACAACGCCCCAGATCCGCTTCGGTTTTGCGCCCGGTGCCGTCACCACCAGCTCGTAGCGCCCGGGGAGCATGCCGGTGATGGAAAACCCCTGGTTGCGCCCACCCCGAAACCGCGAGGTCGTCTGGCGATACTTGCCTTCGCGGGCATAGTAGATCCGCGCGGCGGCGGGCTCGCCGCCCTCGTACGTCACCAGTCCGCTAAGGCTGCTGTTGCCGGTCTGCGCCGCAGCGGGGGGCTCCCCCCCAGGCAGCGCCACGGCAAACGCGCCCGCGGCGACCAAACACTCCCTCCGCGTCATGCCACTCATGTCCAACTCCCTGCCGCCCCATGCCGGGTCACCCGCGGCACCGCCCTGGATATCATGTTGCTGCTGAACGAAGCCCCCGTCACCGGAGACCCCTATGCCCGAAGTTGGCGAACCTGCTCCCGAGTTCTCGCTCCCCAACGGTGCCGGTGAAATCGTGCGTCTGTCGGACTTCCGCGGACGAAAGGTCGTGCTCTATTTCTACCCGAAGGATCTCACCACCGGGTGCACCCAGGAATCGTGCGACTTCCGAGATCGGCACGACCGGCTGACCGCCGCCGGCGCCATCGTGCTGGGTGTGAGCCCGGATCCCCCCAAGAGTCACGTCCGTTTTGCGAAGAAGCACCAGCTTCCCTTTCAGTTGCTCGCCGACACTGAGAAAACGGTGGCCATGGCCTACGGCGTCTGGCAGGAGAAATCGATGTACGGCAGGTCCTACATGGGGGTCGTCCGGTCGACATTCCTCATTGACGAAAACGGCGTGCTGGAACAGATTTGGTCTCCCGTGAAGATCAACGGTCACGCGGAGGAAGTCCTCGTCGCCGTCACCGGCTGATCCGCCCGCGGATGGGCGATGCGGCCCCGCGAGCCGTGGGCTTGGTCGGTCTCGTTGCCGTGATGTCCCGGAGGGGGGCGGAGTGGTCTCGGTCGGCCCGTTCCCCCGCGGTGGTTCCGCTGCCTGCTGGTCGATGATGTCGGGGCGGAATCCCGGCTCACCCCGTGGAACCTAACGCCGAAGGGGGTGGCGCGGGATGAGCGACGAGATGCACAGCCTTACGGACCTTCCCGTGGCCTGGCGGCCGACGCCGGAGTGCCTGGAGCGGTCGCGGCTGCTTCGCTTCATGCGGCAGTGTGGATTCGAGGATTACACCGCCTTCCTGCGCTGGAGCCGAGATGAGCCGGCCGCTTTTTGGGACGCGACCCTCCGCGATCTGGGCGTGGAGTTCTTTCGGCCCTACGCCGAGGTGCTGGACCGCTCCCGGGGCCCCGCGTGGCCGCGCTGGTTCAGCGGCGGGCAGTTCAACTATGTCCATCCGGCCGTGGACCGCCGCGCGGCGAGCCGGCCGGTCGCCACAGCCATCCGCTGGGAGGGCGAGGACGGGACCGTTCGAACCTGGTCACGCGCGGAGCTGGCCGAGGAGGTGGATCGAGTCGCGAGGGGGCTCCGAGATCTGGGGCTGCGCCAGGGAGATCGCGTCGGGATCTTCCTCCCGATGCTGCCGGAGACAGTCGCCGCCACGCTCGCGGTGAATAAGCTCGGCGCGCTGTTCGTGCCCATCTTCTCGGGCTATGGAGCAGAGGCGGTCGCCCAGCGCCTGCGGGACGCCGGTGCCCGCTTTCTGATAACGGCGGACGGATACCACCGACGAGGCCGGCGCATCGACATGAAACGCACTGCCGACGAAGCGGTGGACGCAAGCCCGACCGTGGAACGGGTGATCGTAATCGACCGGCTGGGGGAAGCCTGCCCACACCGCCCACGCGACGCACGCTGGGCTGATCTGGGCCGAGTCACCGGAGAGGCGGTGCGGACTCTCCCGCTGGACCCGGAGCATCCCTGCATGCTCATCTACACCTCCGGCACCACGGGGCGACCGAAGGGGACGGTCCACCCTCACGCGGGCTTCCCGCTGAAGGCCGCTCAGGACATGGCCCACCTGTTCGACGTGGGCGAGGGAGACACGCTGTTCTGGTACACCGACCTCGGCTGGATGATGGGTCCGTGGGCCATCATGGGCTCCCTCATCCTTGGGGCGACCTGCATGCTGTTTGAGGGGACGCCGGACTACCCCCATCCGGGCCGCATCTGGGAACTGGTCGAGCGCCATCGCGTGACGGTTTTGGGCATCGCCCCGACCGCCATCCGGGCGCTGATGGCGCACGGGGATGAGTGGCCGGCTCGGCACGACCTCTCCTCGCTCCGCATCCTCGGCGCTTCGGGCGAACCGTGGAACGTCGAGCCGTGGCGATGGTTTCTCGATCGCATCGGGGGTGGCCGCTGTCCGATCATCAACTACAGCGGCGGCACCGAGGTCTCCGGCGGGATTCTCGGTTGCGTCTCCATTCGACCGCTGAAGCCGTGCTGCTTCAACACTGTCGTGCCGGGGATGGCCGCGGAGGTGTTCGACGATGCGGGGCAGCCGACCCGCGGACACGTGGGCGAACTCGTGATCACCGGTCCGTGGCCCGGCATCACCCGGGGCTTCTGGGAAGACCGGGAGCGCTATCTCGAGACTTACTGGTCGCGGTGGCCCGGCATCTGGGTGCATGGCGACTGGGCCTTGCGCGACGAAGACGACTACTGGTACATCCTGGGCCGCAGTGACGACACCATCAAAGTAGCAGGGAAGCGGCTCGGCCCCGCCGAGGCGGAGACGGCGGCCTGCTCCCACCCTGCCGTCCGCGAGTCGGCGGCGGTGGGCGTGCCGGACGACCTGAAGGGCGAGGTGCTGGCCCTGTTTGTCGTCCTTGGGCCGGGTCACGAGCCGGCGGAGCCGCTGCGTGGGGCGATCCGGGAGCAGGTGGCCGCGGAGCTCGGTCGCGCACTCCGGCCGGACCGGGTGCTCTTTTGCGCCGAGTTGCCCCGTACGCGCAACGGGAAGATCCTGCGCCGCCTCGTCCGCCGCGCCTATCTCGGCGAACCGATCGGCGACACCGCCGGGCTGGAAAACCCCACGGGGCTCGACGCCATCCGCGCAGCCCACTGAACCGACCCTGCCCCCACCACCCGGGAAACGCACCGTGCCCAATGGATCGATCTGGCAAGTGAGGCTCCTCGGGGGCCTCTCGGCGGAGAAGTGCACGCGCGTCGTCGACCGGCTGCCCTCACAGCAGACAGCCGGCATCTTCGCCTACCTGGCGCTCCGATCCGGTGCCGCCGTCTCGCGGGATCACCTGCAGGACCTGTTCTGGCCCGATGAGCCGTTGGACGCCGTACGTCACCGCTTGACGCAGGCCCTCTCCACACTCCGGGGTCTGCTCGAGGCCGGGACCGAGCGCGGAACGCATCTCACAACGCCGCGCGGGGTAGTCCGACTGACGGGGGTGACGACGGATGTGGCCTGCTTCCTGGAGTCCCTTCGCGCAGCAGAGGAGTCCAACGACGATGTGAGTGCGGAAATCCGCCGTCTCACCACGGCCATCGACCTCTACCGCGGAGAGCTGCTCCCGGGGCGGTATGACGACTGGTGCCTCGCCGAACGCGATCGGCTCCACGGTCTGTTTGCCGGTGCGCTGCGGCGTCGGTCCACACTCTACGAGGCGGTCAACCGCCTGGATGCCGCCCTCGGTGACGCCTCCCTGGCCGCTCAGGCGACCCCCACCGACGACGCCACGCACATGCGCATCGTCGAGCTGCTGCGGGTTCTCGGCCGTGGTGCCGATGCCCTGCACCACCTCCGGTCGCAGGTGTCGACCTGGGAAGCCCGATTCCACGAGCCGCCCCCCGCCGCGCTGGTCCACGAACTCCGGGCCGCGGCCGCAGGCTCCCCCGCACTGTCCTCGCGACGTGTCGCCAACCTCTGCCCGGCAACGCGGTTACCGGCCACAACAGACGCCATCCTCGGGAGGGATCGGGAGGTAGAGCAGATCGCTGGCCTGCTCGCGACGGGATCGCGCCTGGTGACGCTCACCGGTGTGGGAGGCGTGGGGAAGACGGCCCTCGCCCTGGCCGTCGCCGCCCGAGCGACAGGTGACCGAGAGCATCCGATCGAGGCCGCCTGGTGGGTGGATCTCCAGGACGCCCGTGCTCCGAGCGAAATCGGCGATCGCATCGCCGCGGCGCTGGGGATGCCGCAGCAGGGCCCCCAGTCGCTCGCCCGATTGCCCCTTCTCCTCGGGGGGAGCGAGGGGCTGCTGGTGCTCGACAACTTTGAGCAACTCTGCGATGGAGGTGAAGCGACGATCCGCGCGCTGCTCGCCGAGCTCCCGACCGTCCGCGTACTGGTGACCTCCCGCCGCCACCTCGCCTTGCCGGAGGAGCGCGTTGTCCCCGTGACCCCTCTCTCGGTGCCGCCGCGGACCGAGACGGATCCCGCGGCGCTTAGCTCGTACCCGGCGATGGCGCTCTTCTTGCGCCACGTTATCCGCCATGCCCCCGAGTTCCGGCTCACCGCGCAGAACGCGGCGGCCCTGAGAGATCTGGCGCAGCGGCTGGAAGGGCTGCCATTGGCGCTGGAGCTTGCTGCCAGCCGACTGCATGTGCTCAGCCCAGACCACGTCGCCCGGCAGCTAGCGCAGGCGGAGCCGAGCGGAGACGCGCCCGAAGCCAGGCACGGATCCGTGCCGGCAACACTGCTGTGGAGCCTCGATCTGTTGCCCCCCTCGTTACGGCGGGCCGCCCTCTGGCTCTCCTCCTTCCGCGGCGGCTGGAGTTTGCCGGGTGCCGCCACGGTCATCGGCGACGACTTCGCCGCGCACACGCTCGGCATCCTCCGCATGCACTGCGTCATCGTGGCCATGGACACCGGTGCCGATGAGCCTCGCTTCCGCATGCTCGAGCCGATCCGACAGGCCGCCGCGGAAATGCTCCCGCGAGAGGAGCGCAGCGGAGTAGAGAGGTCCCACCGAACCTGGGTGGCGTCGCTCTTCAGTCCCCTCGCGTGCGACCCGAGGCCCGAGGGCGCGTGCGTGCGGCTGGCGGTCGAAGAAGAAAACCTGCGCGCGGCGCTGGACCGGGCCTTGCGTCCCGGGGATGGGCTTGCGGAGGGCTTACGGCTGGCGGCGGACTCCTGGGCGTACTGGAACTGCCGCGGGCTCTTCGCCGAGGGCCGGCGGCGCCTCGACCTGGCCATCGAGCGCGGGGGGGCGGATGCTCCAATCGAGGTCGCGGCGGAACTGTGGCGCGGCGCGTCGATGCTCGCCTGGCAACTGGGCGAATGGACCCTTGCCGAGAAGGGCCTGGCTCGGGCACTCCGGATGCACAGAGCCTCCGGCAATCGTGCGGGCGTCGCTGCGTGCTTGATGGGGCTGGCCAACGTTGCGGGAGACCGGGGGGACCTGTCCCGGGCGTGGAGGCGGGGATCGGCGAGCGCCCGGATTCGCAGGCGGATCGGCGATGAGATCGGTCTGGCCCGCGTGCTGAGCAATCTTGGTCGCGTCGCCTGCCTGGCCGGCCGAGCCGAGGAGGGTGAGGCTTGCTATCGGGAGTTGGAGCAACTTGCCGGCAGGCTGGATGACCCGCTCCTCGTGCCCGCGGCCGCCATCGGCAAGGCCGTCCTTGCCGAGCAACGCGGGCTCCTCGCGGAAGCCGAGGCCGCGCTGCTCCAGGCGATCCGTCCCGTAGGGACGGTGGGTGAGCGTCGGGGAGTGGGCGAGATCTTGACCTGGCTGGGACGGATCCACTTCCGCAAGGGAGATCTCGGCAGCGCACGCCGCTGCATGGACGACGCCCTCTGCGTGTGGCAGGAACTCGGCCATCGGCAGGGGATCGGCTCCTGCCACGAGAACCTCGGGCTTCTGGCGATCGCAGAGAATCGGCTGGACGAGGCGCGGCACCAACTGGGCACGTCCCTACGCCTGACGGCGTGGCTCGGCAATGAGCGGGAGATTCGGAGGCTGGTCTGGCTGCACGGCCTGCTCTGCCTCGTCGACGGCGACCGCCTCCGCGCCGTACGGCTCCTCGCCGCGGGGCGAGGTGACGGCGTCGAGCTGCCCGGTCGCCTGGCCCCGCACGCCCGTCGCGCGCGAGAGCTCGCCGTATCGGCCCGGTACGCGCGCCAACGCGCTCTCGGCGCGGCAGCCGGCCTCGACGAAGCGGTCCGGGACGCGCTGGAAGCCCCGTGATTGGAAGCGCGTTCTTGACTTTCTCTTGAGGCTGACCGGTTACGAGGCAATACCGTGCCTCCTCGCCGTCGCCTCACCCTGTTCGCCGGTAGCTCTCGCTCGTCGCTGTTGACGTGTTGTGGGCTGCTCGCCGTGCTGGGTGCCGGCGGGACGGAGGGAGGCCTCGGGGGCCCAGGCGGGCTTCAGCCGCATCCGGCCAGCGCCCCTTCGCCGTTCGTGGAGAATCGGGGCCAATGGCCGATCGCCGACCGATTTCGGGCCACGTTCGGCCGCGCCGTGGTGGCGGTGGAGTCGACGGCTGTGCGCATCGATCTGCCTGGATCACCCCGGCCGGTGCGACTCCGGTTCCCCAGGGCAGCGGCCAGCACTGCACGCGGGGAGCAGCCGGTTGCGGGCCGACGAAGCTACCTGCGAGGCTCGGACAGGCGGCGCTGGGTCCGCGGCGCCACGGCCTACCGTTCCGTGCGCAGGCGGCTGTATCCGGGCGCGGACCTCGTCTGTTACGCCAACGGCAACAACCTGGAGTTTGACCTCGACCTCGCACCCGGCGCCGATCCCGGCGCGGCACGTATCCACGTGGAGGGCGCAGGCTGGGCCGGGCCGGGCTCGGACGGCTCCGTCTGCGTCACCACTCCGGAAGGAACCTCCCTCACCCTCCTCCCTCCCATCACCTACCAGATGGCCAGTCGACGCCGCGTCACCGTCCCATCGCGATGGGTGCGCCACGGGAGAGATCTGGGATTCCAGGTCGGCGATTTCGATCCGAGTCGGCGGCTGATCATCGATCCGCAGATCAGCTTCAGCACGTTCCAGGGGGGCACGGGGTTCGACATAGCCCGCACCGTGGGCCGTGGGTTGGATGGGTCCATCTACGTCGCGGGCCTGACGGAAGCCACGAACTTCCCCACGGCGAACCCCCTGCAGCCCAACCGATCGGTGGGCTTTGCCGGCGCAAGCAACTTCGACTGCTTCATCGCCCGCTACTCACCCGATGGCACCCGCCTCATCTACTCCACCTACCTGGGAGGCGCTGGAGCCGACGACGCTCGCGCCCTCGTTGTCAATCCCAGCGGCGATGTCTGGGTAGCGGGCTCCACCAGCTCGTACGACTTCCCGACCGAGGCCCCGCTGCAGCGGTTCATGTCGGGGGCGCAGGACGCTTTTGTCCTGCGGCTCGACGCACTCGGGGATGCCTTGATCTACTCGAGCTACCTGGGCGGGTCCGGGGTGGATGCCGCCACGGACCTGGACGTGGGCGTGGACGGGTCCCCCTACCTGACAGGAAACACCGGCTCGACCGACTTCCCCCTCCGCAACCCGCTCCAGGACCACTTCGCCGGGTTCGGGGACACCCTGTTTCGCCCCGGTGCCGATGCATTCGTCAGCCGCCTCACCCCGGACGGCGGCGACCTCGTTTTCTCCACGTACCTGGGAGGATCGTCCGGCGAGAACTCCACCACCAGGATCCGCCGTGACCCGGGGTGCATTCGCGTGGACTCGACAGGCGCCGCGTGGGTGGGTGGGGCCACCGGCTCCGCGGACTTCCCGCTGAAGAACCCCACCTCGGGCACGCTTCTCGGCTTTACGGACGGCTTCCTCACCCGGATCTCCCCCGAAGGGACCCTCCTGTTCTCGACCTTCATCGGGCACAACAAGGACGACTTCGTCAGTGCGCTGGCCGTGGACGGAAGCGACAACGTTTACGTCGGGGGGTGCACGGACTCCCCGGGGTTCCCTGTTCTCAATGCGTTCCAGCCGGTACTCAAGGCCCCCATCGGTGGGGAGGACGCCTTCCTGATGAAGCTCGATCCGACGGGCCGCACGGTGCGTTTCTCCACCTTCCTGGGGGGCCAGGAGCAACTCGGTGTCTGTGATGAGGTCGTGCAGGGGATCGCGGTTGATCGGGCCGGGAACGTGGCCGTCTGCGGCTTCTCCGACTCCCGGGACTTCCCCAGCCGCGACAGCTTGATTCCCTTCAGCGCCGGCATCCAGTGCCTGGGCTTCGTCACCTTCTTCGCCGCCGATGGGCAGTCCCTGTTGTTCAGCACGGCTCTCGGCAATCCCGTGCACGGGGTCGTTGTGGACGACGCGGGGGGCGTCTACTGTGCGGGCCAGGCGGTTTCCGGGTCGCTGATCGCAGTCCGAGCGCTCCAGGCGGCTCCAGCGGACTTCAGCGACGCCTTCGTCGCCGCGCTGCGCACTTCCACCGCCCTGGGTGAGCCGCGAGCGTCTACCGGCTCGGTGCACTTCGGCGAGGTCGCCCTCCCCTCGACGCCGGCCGCAGTCGGCAGTACGCGGCGGCGCACAGTGACGATCCGGAACACGGGCCGGGGAGTGTTGGTCCTGAAGGTGCTCGCCATGGGTGGAGCCTGGGCGCTGGAGGCGGGCGAGGGTGAGGTGGCGTTGGCACCGGGCCGGAGTTGGCCGATCCGGGTCCGTTTCGCCCCGACGAGCCCCGGGGTGTACCGCGCACCGCTGGAGGTGCAGACATCCAACTTCCGGAGGTCGCGGATCGTCATCCCATGCGATGGCAAGGCCCGGCGTCGCGGAGGCGGAGGCGGATGAGACGACTGTTACCGGTGCTCTGTCTGGCGGCACTATTGCCGGGCACGGCGGGGCACGGGCGCGCAGCATCGAATCGGGTCTACCCGAAGGCGTTCCGCTTCCCGCAGCTCCGCGAATCCCGTGCGCAAACCGGACTCGACACGCTGGCGAGCCCTCCAAACGCTGACCGAAAGTTCATCACCATCTCCCAGGCCAGCCTCCCTACTTTTCGCAGCTTCTTTCCCGCGACGCCTGCAGTCGCAGCCGGTCCGGAGCATCTCTTCTCGCTCGCGACCTCGGTCGCGCGAATCACCAGCCTCGACGGTACGTTGAACACCCAGGTGGACGCGGAGGCATTCTTCAACAGCCCTACCGGACCCGTCTTCGCTGGCAGAGCCTTTTTCGACCCGAGGACGGGCCGTTTCTATGTCGCGAGCGTGACGGCCGACACCCAGCTCAAACGTTCACGCCTCCTGGTGGCGGTCTCCCAGTCCGCGGATCCGACCGGAACGTGGGTGACCTACACCTTCGACTCGGCGCGGGTGCTGCGTGGTCTGACGTCGGTCGGCACCCGGCTGGCGATGGGCTACGACGACCACGCGATCTACTGCGCTCTCGATCTGTTCGAGCTCGACGGCCCCTCGCCGCAGGTCGCCCGGGAGCGTCTGATGATCCTCGACAGGAACCTCCTCGAGTCCGGTCAGCCGGTGGCTCCGGTGATCGTCGACGACATCGAGCTCCCCGACGGCGGACCGGCCCTGGGATTGCGTCCGGCCCAGGCCCTCGACCCCCTGGAGACCTGTCTCTTTCTGGCCGCCAATTCGGGGCGGGGGCTGGCCTTGTACCGGATCGATCAGCCGCTGGTCGATCCCGCGCTCGTTGCGTCCCGGATAGACACCCCCGACTTTGCCCTCCCGGGGCGGCTTCAACAGCGGACAGGCCGCCAGAGCATGCAGACGGTCGACTCCCGGCCGCAGCAGACCTGTTTCCGACGCGGCGAGCTCTGGACCTGCCACCACGTCAGCGCGACCGGAGTCGAGAACGGCCCGGCAGCCGTCGTGATGTACCGCATCAGTCTCGCCGGCGCGGGGCGGTTGCTCGACCGGGAGGTCCTGAGCGACTCCAGCCTGCAGTTCGCGTTCCCATCCCTAGTGCCGGACGCGTCCGGGAACGCCATGCTGATGGCCGCCACAGGCTCGGTCGGCTATCCGATCAGCATGGTGCACGCGCTCTACAACGGCGTCACCGGCGCGCTGGAACCCCTCGAATTCACGGACATCGGCAACCAGGAGTACACAGTGACCAGCCGCTGGGGGGAGTACACCGACGCGTGTCCGGATGCATCGCGACCGGATCGGGTCTGGTTTCAAGCCCAGATGGCGCAGTCTACCCAGCGCTGGCACCTCATCGCCGCGCGCCTCAACTCGACCCCTCCCCTTGCGCCGGCACCGCCTGCCGACCTGCGGGCGACCTCAATCACCAGCACCCAGGTCCGGCTTGAGTGGCGTGACGACGCGTCGAACGAGACGGAGTTCGTTATCGAGCGCCGGATCCTCGAAGAGCCGTTCCACGAAGTAGCCCGAGTCCCGGAAAATGTCACCGTGTTCACGGATCTACCTCTGCTCCCGGAACTCTCGATCGAGTACCGGGTCCGCGCTACGAACGACGGCGGATCCTCGGCCGGGTCGAACACCGTGCAGGTGCGCACCCTGCCGGGCCCGCTCAGTTTCGAGCCACAGATACTTCGGGCGGGCGTGGTTCCCGTCGGCGAGGTCCGACGCATCACGGGCAGGGTGCGAAATCAGACGGGACACCTCCTGCGGATCCGTCTGCGTGCGGTGGGAGAAGGGTTCAGGCTGGATGGCCTAGAGCGACTGATCGTGCTGCCGGGCAGTCGGGCCGCCTTCACGGTTCGCTTCTCGCCGAAGGTTGCAACCGAGGCACGGGGCGGGCTCCGCGTCAGCTTCGACGATCGCCGGCTCGAACCAGCGGAACTGCCGCTGAGAGGAACGGGGCGATGAAGCTGCACCCGGCCCGTGGCGCGGCGGCCTTTGTGCTGGGCGGTGCTGCCCTGCTGACGGTGCTGATTGCGGGAGTGGAGCGGCAGGTGGGGACGGCAGGGACTGCCCCTGTCTCTAGAGCGGCCGTCCCCCACCCGCTCTACTTTGAGGCCAACCGCGGCCAGGCAGACCCCGCCGCCCGGTGGCTGCATCGTGGGCGGCAGGGAGAGGTCCTCCTGACGGATGCCGGTGCCGTGGTGCGGCCAACCAGCGCTTCACGCGCCATCCGACTGTCACCCGTCGGCGGGCGGATCACCGCGCCGACCGCCGATCGCCGCCTACAGGGGCGGGTGAACTACCTGATCGGCGACCGCCCGGAGGGGTGGCACCGCAACGTCCCCACCGCAGCCTCGGCCCGGTACGCCGCGGTCTGGCCGGGTGTGGATCTCGTCTACCACTTCGAGCAGGATGCACTGGAGTACGATGTGGTGGTTGCCCCCGGTGCCGGGCCTGGCAGGGCGGTGCTGGCTTTCGAGGGGGCTGACTCCGCTCGCATTACCGCCGAGGGCGATCTTGCACTCCGACTGGGTGCGGAAGAACTCCGACACCAACGGCCGTTGGCCTATCAACTGCGCGACGGTGAGCGAGTCGCCGTGAATGCCGCCTTCCGCCTGCTGCCTCCCGGCGGAGACGGCGCGCCGCGCGCCGGATTCACCCTGGGGGCGTATGACCCGCGGCGGCCGCTCGTCATCGATCCCGTCATGACCTTCTTCGGATTCGTCGGCGGCGAGGGGGCCGACGAGGCCGACGGCGTGGCGACGGACCCGCGCGGGAATATTCTCCTCACAGGCCGGACCCGCTCGATCCAGTTTCCCAGCGCTGGGGCGCTCAGCGACAGCATCAACGGCACCGGGGACAACTCCTCATTCGAGGACGCCTTCGTGATGAAGCTGGATCCCCGCCGATCAGGTGCGGACGCGCTGGT
>CAZSRZ010000060.1:0-30355 GCA_964609085.1 uncultured bacterium
TCGCCGCAGGGCGATACGCTCGGTTTGTGGCGCCGTTGAGCCCCGGGCTGGTCGACTCCCCGGGCGACGGACGGTGGGAGTGCCTGACATGCGGCAGGCGGTCGGTGTGGCCCGGGCAGTCAGACCTGGCATGACGCCTGGCACCTGGGCGGGATGCCCCTACCTGGCGACTGCCCTCAAGAAAACTCGCTCCGTCTCCTCCCCGGTGCTGCCGGCGATCTTCAGGGTTCCCCGTACGGTGCCCGCGGGACCGGGCCGGAGACGGACCGTCAGGCTCATCTCTTCGTTCGGACGCAGTCGGGTTGGCGGACTGGCGTCGACGTGCAGCCGATCCGGAAGCAAGGCGTCGTTGACGTGCACGCGGACGATCGACTCGGAACGGTTGACCACCTGGATGCTCCGCTCGTGAGGCTGCTTCCTGTCGACCACGCCGAAGTCGACCGATTCAGGGGTGACGTCAAGCGCTGCGGCTCCGCGACCGATGAGGCCGTAGTCAACTCGACCGCCAGGGATCGCCTCTGATTGGAAGCGGAGGCGACCGGCCTTACGGCCTCGGGCGCGTGGCGCAAAGACCAGCGGCAGTGACCGGCTCTCGTTGGGGTCCAGATCGAAGGTGGGGAGCGGTCCGCCACCATCGAACAAAACCGGGGGCAGCGTGGGGTGTACTGTCACCATCCGGCGAGTGCGGTTGGTGACGGTGACCGCCGCCGACAGGCTGTTGCCGATCGGCACGGCGCCGAAATCCAGAGCACCGGGTGGGTCGATGGTCAGGCCGGGACCGACTCCCGATCCGGCCAGGTCGAGCACAACCCCGCGTGTGAGCCCATTGACCTTCCCCGTGATCGGCAGTTGACCGCTGAACTCGCCCCGGGTGGCGGGAGCGAAGCTGAGATGGAGCCGTGTGGAAGCCCCGGGATTGAGCTGACGCTCTTCGATCCGGGCGTGGAACGGTGATCCGAGGGCGAGTGGAGGGAGGGCATCGATCCGGGCGGACCCAGCGCCGGTATTGGTAAGGGTGACCGCTGCCTCGGCGCCCCGGCCAACTTTCACGGTACCAAAGTCGAGCGCACTCTGCGATAGTTGCAGGTCCGCCGCCGGTGGGCCGGCGGTGACCGCCATCGCCGCCGCCAGCAGTACGCCGGCTGCCATCCGACTCGACCACCCACCGCGAGTCCGCATCTGTGCCTCCGTCGCTCCGATCCGATGACAGAATCATCTTGGCAGGCGGGAACGCGCTCTGGAGATCGGTGGCAAACCTGTGCGATTGAGTCCAGCCACAAAGGAACGACTGAACGAGGTCTTCCGTCCCGAGGATCGAGCCTCTGCGGAGCGGCTCATCGAGGAGCGGTGCGGGACGAACCTGCCGTTCTGCGAGGAGCTGAATGAGTATGAATTGGAGCGGATCCGCTTCGCGGCGCTCAAACTCTCTCGCGGCAATCCGGCCCGTCTGCGGGATGCCGTCGAACTTGCCGGGATCGATTGGCGCGACCTCCTGATGGCTGTCGGGTTTGGTCACGATGTGGATGCCCACCGTCTCTGGCAACCGGGAGCGGGCACTGGAGTCCCGCCCGACGGGGAGCCGCCGTGTCGCGATAGGACCGTGTGATGCCCGTGCCGCGATCGGGGAAAGGCGGAGCACTGGCCACGGATAGCGGCAAGTCGGCCGAGCTTCTGACGTTCGCCCGCGCTCATCCCGTATCTGCCGACGGCGGGCTGCCTCAACCTCCGCCTCTATCAGGCTGGACACACGAGGAGGAACGTGCAGCCGGCGGCCGCAATATACGGTGTCCGCGCTCTGTCCGGACTGCGGCGGTACGCCCGTGCTCCGGGTCTCGAAGACCCGCGCGGAGGATCAACCCAGTGGTATTTCGTTCCTCGTTCGCCCAGGTTGGTTCGCCAGACTCACCGCAGAATGCCCGTCGATGGGTAGTGGGGCTTTTGGCCTGCGGCGGCTTGTTGGCCGCGGTAAACTCATGGGCCAGGCTTCACCCCCAGGTGAACGTCGGCAGGTTGATGCCAACCGCATCCCGCGCGGCTTTGGTTGCTCTCCGTCGCGCCCCGCTCAGCTTTGTTCGCAGCGAGGGAGGTGCACCGTCTCGCGTGCGCTACACCTCCCGAGGTCCGGGGTTTGCCCTGGGATTGACAGCGGACTCGGCGATCCTGCGTCTACGGCGACACGCGGCTCCGGCTTCGAGCGTGGAGTTGACCATGCGCTGCCTGGCCGCCAACCCCACTCCAAAACTGGAGGGCAGTAAACCGCTCCCCGGAGTCACCAGTTACTTCCTGGGACAGGATCGGTCGCGCTGGCGTTCCGGGCTCAAGGAGTTTGCCGCCGTTCAATACCGACAGGTCTATCCCGGCATCGATCTGGTTTACTACGGAAATGGCAGCTCGCTGGAACACGACTTCATCGTTGGGCCGGGTGCCGACGCCAACCAGATTCGGTTCACCTGGTCGGGCGCCCGCTCCGAGGCGATCGACGCGGATGGCGATCTCGTATTCCGGACCGACGCCGGCGAGGTTCGTCAATCTCGCCCAAGGCTATATCAGACCATCCACGGTCGGCGGGTCACCGTGGAGGGCAGCTACCGGATGGTGTCGAACGACGGTCCCGCTCCCGAGATAGGCTTTCACGTCGGCGACTACGATCATAGCCAACCCCTGGTCATCGATCCGACGCTCGTCTACTCCACGTATCTCGGAGGAGGAGACAGCGACGGCGGGCTGGCCGTAACTGTTGACACGACCGGTGCAGCGTACGTAACGGGATTCACCGGATCCGCGGACTTCCCCAAGACCAACGGCGCATTCGAGGGGGACACCCCCCTGAACGACGCGTTCGTCACCAAGCTGTCCAAGGGCGGCAATGCGGTCGTCTACTCCACCTATCTCGGTGGGAGCGCCAACGACCAGGGCATGGGGATCGCGGTCAACTCCCGGGGTGAGGCCTATGTGATCGGGCTGACGTTTTCGGGCGATTTTCCAACTCGGGCCGCACTGCAGGTCCCCCAGGGTGGGGGAGACGCGTTTGTCGCCAAGCTTTCCAAAGGCGGAACAGCGGTGCTCTACTCCACCTACCTGGGTGGCAGTGGCCCGGAGCAGCCGGGCGGAATTGTCCTGGATAAGAACGGCAACGCATTTGTCACTGGCGCCACTGACTCAACCGACTTCCCGACCGTCAACCAATTCCAAACCGACCAGGCGGGAACCGACGTGTTTGTGACGAAGCTGTTCAACGCTGGCGGCCCCACTGCCGCGTACTCGACCTACATCGGCGGGAACGACACCGATCGCGGGGTGGCGATCGCGGTTGACGAGAAGGGCCGTGCCTATGTGACGGGCAGCACTTCCTCAACTGACTTTCCTACTGCCAGCGCATTCGAAGGCGACCAGCCGGGCACGGATGCCTTTGTGCTCAAAATCCCCAAGAATTGCGGTCCGGCACTTCTCTACTCGACTTACCTGGGCGGGGGTGGGACTGAGGTCGGCACTGGCGTCGCCGTCGACTCCAGCCAACGAGCCTGCGTGGTTGGCTTCACCGAGTCGATCGACTTTCCCCTGGCGCGCCCGTTCCAGGGCAACCTACCAGGCACGGATGTGTTTGCCGCCAAGCTTTTCGCCAATGGTGGAGCGGCGCTCGTCTACTCGACTTACGTCGGGGGCTCCGGTGTGGAACAGGCCGCCGCGATCACGATCGACTCGAAGGACCGCGCCTGCATTACCGGGTTCACCGATTCCCCTGATTTCCCCGTCGTTCAGGCGCTGCAGACCGACAGGCCGGGGACAGACGCATTCGTCCTCAAGATCCCCAAGAATGGTGGAGCCACCCTGCTTTTCAGCACCTATCTGGGCGGCGGGGGCACAGATCGAGGGTTCGGCATCGCCGTCGACCTCAACGACCGGATGTACATCACGGGCTTCACCGACTCCACGGACTTCCCTCTCTCACCAAGTCCGTTCCAGACGGACCGGCCGGGACTTGACGCGTTCGTCACCAAGCTGAGCGGGTAGCACGGAGGGCTTTCAGCGAGATGACGCTCGGCTCAGTCCGGATGGGCTGCGCACTCGGCTTCGCCTCGGGCCTCGGATCCGTAGTTCATCTCTGCGGACGCCCGGCAGGCGACCGACCTCCCGAGCGGCCACAACGAGGAGTACGCGGATACATCCAAGCACCGCTTCCGGGCATTCTATGGGAAGATCCGGGTGAGGCGACGACCGTCGACCACGCGACCATTGAGGACGGGCACCACGCTGTCGTGATCGCCCAGGCAATTCTTCGGAGCCACCGCCAACGGGCCTGGGTGGATGTGACCGCCGCGAGCGACCTCGCGGAAGGGGAGGTGTGAGGGTGCAACTCGGATTTGTGAGCGCGATCCTACCAGAACTCCCTCTGTCGGAGGTACTGGAATTCGCCGCGACGGAGGGGTTCGACTGCGTGGAGTTGATGTGCTGGCCTCCGGGCAAGGCGGAGCGCCGTTATGCGGGAGTGACCCACGTCGACGTGACAACTCTGGACGCTGCCGCGGCCGGGCGTTTGAACCGGCACGTGGCCGATGCGGGTGTCGTCATCAGCGGGTTGGGCTACTACCCGAACCCTCTGTCTCCGGACCCGACCGAGGCGGAAGTCGCAGTGCGGCACATCGGCCACGTGATGGAAGCGGCCGCCCGGCTAAGCCTCACCCGGGTGAACACGTTCGTCGGGCGCAACCCGTCGCTGTCCGTCGACGAGAACTGGCCGCGGTTTCTGAGCACGTGGGGTCCGCTGATCGACCGGGCGGAGCAGCTCGGGCTGCGCGTCGGGATCGAAAACTGTCCGATGCTCTTCACGCGCGACGAATGGCCGGGAGGCAAGAACCTGGCCGTGAGCCCGACCATCTGGCGGCGCATGTTCGGCGACATCCCCAGCACCGCCTTCGGGCTCAACTTCGACCCATCTCACCTGATCTGGCAGATGATGGACTGCTCGCGGCCCATTCACGAGTTCGCCGATCGCATCACCCACGTGCACGCCAAGGATGCGCATCTTGACCGTGCCAGGCTGGACGAAGTCGGCATCCTTGCGCACCCGCTCGAATACCACGACCCCCGCCTTCCTGGTCGGGGTGACGTGGATTGGCAGCGCTTCTTCGCGGATCTGTCCGCCATCGACTACGATGGCCCGGTGTGCGTGGAAGTAGAAGACCGGGATCACGAGGGCAGTCTCGACGACCGAAAGCGTTCCTTGCGGGAGTCCCTGGCCTTCATGCGGGGATGCCTGGGCCTCGGTTGACGCATGCTCGCCGCCGTCTACGAGGGGAAAGAGCGGATCCTCGTTCGGGAAGCTCCCGAGCCGTCGCTTGAGGATGGGGACGTCCTCCTCGAGGTGGAGGCGTGCTGCGTCTGCGGCACGGACCTGCGGACCTACCGCCACGGAGACGCGAAGATCCAACCTCCGCGAATCCTCGGTCACGAATTCTGCGGTCGGGTGATCGAGAGTCGGGCCCCGCCGTCGCTGGGGACGCGGATAGGGGACCGGGTGGTGCTGTACATCGTCCTCCCATGTGGCGTCTGCCGGTATTGCGTCGCCGGTCGTGCGAACCTGTGTGAATCGCGGACAACGATTTCATACCACCACGACGGCGCATTCGCGCCGCGGATGCGCGTGCCGGCAGCGGCCGTTCGCCGAGGCCATCTGATCCCCGTCGGCGAAGAGATGCCGGCCGCCGAGCTCGCCCTCGCCGAACCCCTCGGATGCGTTGCCCATTCTCACCGCCGCTTGGGCATCGGCCTGGGCGATGCGGTGGTCGTCATCGGAGCCGGGCCGATCGGAGTCATGCACGCCGTGCTCTCCCGGCTGGAGGGTGCACGGTGTGTGGTGATGCTCGACACCAGCCCTGGGCGGCTGGAACTGGCGGGGGGATTTGGCCTGGATGCCGTGATCGGAGTACGGGAGGACGGCAGTCATCGGCTCGCGGTGCGCGAGTTGCTGGGTGAGGCGGGGCCAGACGTCGTGATCGTCGCCTGCAGCGCGGCCGCCGCGCAGGCGGACGCCCTCGAACTGGCGGGCAAGGGAGGGCGCGTGGAGTTTTTCGGCGGGTTGCCGAAGAGCTCACCGACTGCCGTCCTGAACACGAACCACCTTCACTACAAGGAGCTGGTCATCACCGGATCCTATTCGGAGACGATTGAGGATTTCCGCACGGCGGTCGGGCTGCTCAGCAGTGGCCGTTTTCCGTCGGCAAGGATCGTCACCCACCACCTGCCGCTGGAGCGCATCACCGAGGCCTTCGGGCTGATGGAGAGTGGTCAGGCGCTGAAAGTCTGCATCGATCCAGGTCGCCCTCGGTGCTGATGACGCCAGGGCAGTCCCGGGCTCTCTTTGCCGATGCGTCGGAGCGTGGCTACGCGGTGCTGGCGGTGAATGCGGACACGACCGCCGCCATCGCTGACTGCCTGGAGACGGCGGCCGGACTGGATGCGCCGATTCTGATCGAGGCGAGTCGCTGGCAACTCGCAGGCCGCTCGTTTGGACGCGGCGACGCCGTTCAGGGGCTGCGACACTATCTAACATGGCTGGCGTGCGCGGCTGACGCACCGTCGTTTCGGGATGTCCCCGTGGGGTTTCACGTCGATCACATCCGCGGTCCGGGCGCTGAGGGGATTCTGACCGCCGCGGCGGAGGGAGTGCTCCTGGCTGAGACCGGTCCCAGCCTTTGCGCGTCGAGCATCAGCATCGACGCCGGCGACCTTACCGAGCAAGAGAATGTGGAGCGTGCCCTCCGCGTGGCGGAACATGCCGTCGCGCGTGGCCAGGAGATTTTCCTCGAACTCGAGCACGGCATCGACGATGTGCCCAGCCCAACGGCGGTCGCCGACCGGCTGCTCGGGGCCATGGAGACGCGGGCGCCCGGAGCCGTGGGGCTGTGGGCCCCGGGTCTGGGGACGCGGCATGGTCACACGGAGGGTGGCTACCCGGAATTCGACCCGTGCCACGTTGGACGGCACCGCGACGCGGCGCTGCGTGTGACCGGTCGACGAATTGGCATCGTGCTCCATGGGTCGAGCGGAGTGGGTCTAGAGCAACTGGAAGCGGGTGTGAAGCTTGGGTTGGTCAAGGTGAACTGGTCCACGGCTGGCCTGGCGCTGCGGGTCGCCGGCGCAGCGGCGTATTACCGGAACCATCCAGAGGTGTTATCGCCAGGACACCCCCGCTTCAAGGATCTGGCGATGGACGATGCCGTGGAGAAGTCGGTCGGCCCGGCCTACCGAGATGCCGTCAGAGAAATGATCCTGGTCCTGGGTGGGGCCGGCCATGGCCGGCGGCTGGTATGCGAATTGAAGGCGATCATATGAGCGAACATCTCCCCGCCCGCGACCGGTTCAGTCATTGTCCAGAGTGTGGCGCAGCCGGACTGGCTGCCTCGCAGCCGCGCACGTTCGACTGCAACCGCTGTGGCTTTCGCTACCACCACAACACCGCCGCCGCCGCCGGCGGATTCTTGCTTGATCCCGCCGGCCGACTGCTTGTGATCGTTCGCGCGCATGATCCGGGAAGGGGGTTGCTCGACGTGCCGGGAGGCTTCCTCGAGGCAGGAGAGTCGGCCGAGGAGGCCCTCATCCGGGAGGTCCATGAGGAACTGGGTGTCGACATTCGCTCGCCGGAGTACCTCTGCTCGCAGCCGAACCAGTACCCCTACCGCGGGATCGTCTACGATGTCCTGGACTTGTTCTTCGTCGTTCGGGACGTGCCGCTCGACGGCCTGGTCGCCTCGGACGAGATCGCTTCCTGGCGTGTTGTGGATTCGTCACTGGTTGATCCGGCCGAGTTCGCATTCCCCAGCACCCGTGCCGCCTGTCGTGAACTGAAGGTTCGCCTCGCTCGGTGAGGGGGCGGGCACTTACCCGGTCAAGCGCGCGTACTCCTCCGGCGTGTCGATATCGACCTCCGCTTCGGGGCAGTCGATGCACTCCACCTCCTCCGCCAGGGCGTGCAGGAGAGACTTGCAGCCCGACTGCGGCGGCAGCCGCCGCAGCCTCGGTAGGTAGTCATGGTGGAAGAGCGCGGGCACGCCGACGGTCTCGGCATAGCGGGACGCCGCGATTCTGGCGCCTGAGCGGAAGGAGTCCAGCAGTCTCCGCAGAGTTGCCGTCGTCACGAAGGGTTGATCGGCAAGGGTGAACAGGACGCCCTCGGGGTGGTAGGCCTCGGCGGCGGTCGTGCCCGCCGCAATCGACCCCCCGATGCCTGCCGCCCAGCCGAGATGCTCGATCAGAGATACCGGCAGACCGTCAAGGGCGGCCCGCACTTCCAGAGCGTGCGCACCCATGACGACCACGACCGGCCCCGATCCGAGGCCCATCGCCGCAACCACGGCGGTCCGGACGAGCGACCCGCCCCGATAGGGCAGCGCCTGTTTGGGTGCGCCCATTCGAGTTGCGCCGCCCGCCGCCAGGACCACCACGGGCACGCCGGACCGGGCGGGGCGGCTCACGCGGCGATTCTGGCCGAACGGTTCACCTCGTCGACCGGTAGGTGGATCTGCTTCACGCGGTGCTTCAGCTTGCCCCCTTCTCTCCCGCCGAGGAAGGCCTGAATCTCGGCGATGATCGAGAGGGCGATGGTCTCCGGGGTGTCAGCGCCCAGGTCCAGCCCAACGGGCCCGTGCATCGATTCCCGAAGCGCCGAGTCAATCTCTCCGGCCTCGACCATCTTCGCCAACAGCTTTTCAGCGCGCACCTTCGGCCCCAGCATTCCCAGGTAACGCGGTCGACGCCGGACCAGCCCTTCGATGAGGCGTTGATCCTGCTCGAAGTTGTGCGTCATCATCACGACGATGCTCTCGTTGTCCACAGGCACTCCCGCGAGGGGATCGCCCGCGGGGATCAGCATGACCCGACGTGCGTCGGGGAAGCGATCCGAGCGGGCGTACGCCGGGCGGCCGTCCGCCACGCTCACATCCCAACCGAGTCGGGTGGCGAATGAGACCAGCGGGATGGCGTCGTGCCCCGCCCCGAAGACGACCAGGGACACAGGAGGTCCGACATACTCCACGGAGTAGTCGCTGTCGGCCAGGCGGGCGAGATGACTCTTTCGACGCTGGAGTGCTGCCCCGGCCTCCGCCCGCAAGACCGCCGCCTCGGGACTTCTCTGCAGGTCGCCCCCCCTCACTCCGCCCGGGTCGACCAGGAGTCGATCACCCACTGAATGCCTCCGCGGATCATCGGTGCGGATGAGTGTGACCACCGCGGCTTCGGTGCGCTCCACCCGCACCCGGTTGAGAAAGTCCAGAATCTCGTTGACCGGTGCCGTGTCTGCCCGTTCGAGCAGCACGTGGATGATGCCGTTGCAGCCGAGGCCGAACTCCCAGATGGCGTCGTCCTCGGAAGTGGTGTCGTAGATCCGAACGGTTGGACGACCGTCCGCCGTAAGCCACCAGGCCTTGCGGAGCAGGTCGCCTTCCAGGCAGCCGCCGCTTACCGAGCCGATCCGGCTGCCGTCCGGCAGGATCAGCATGCGCGCTCCGGGTCGCCGGTACGAAGAGCCTTTGACATGGACCACGGTGACGAGAATCGCACCGGGCAGGTCTCCTCCCGCTGCGTCGCGGTGCGCGAGTATCGAGTGCAATTCGTGCATATTCGGTTCCCCCGCCGGTGCGGAGCTCACGTCCGCACCGGCTTCTTCGTGGCGGCTTGAGTCTCCGCGGCTAGTCGTCGGACATCCGGGAGGCGTTCGGGAAGAACGGCATCGTGCGAATACGCTGTCCGTTCAATCGGAAGAGAGCGTTGGCCAGTGCCGGGGCAACCGGAGGCACCCCCGGCTCGCCGATACCCCCGATCGGCCCGCCGCTCTCGATGACCTGCACCTTCACCACCGGCATCTCCCGCATCCGCAACATCCGGTAGGTGTTGAAGTTCCGCTGGACGGCCGCGCCCGCCGTGAACGTCATCCGCCCCCAGAGGGCGGCGGCGAGTCCGTGGGCGATGCCGCCCTCCATCTGCGCCTGCACCGTGTCCGGGTTGATGACCCTGCCGCAATCAACGGCGCAGGCGATCTTGTGGACCCTCATCGTGCCGGCCACGGGTTGAGAGATCTCGGCCACCTGCGCCACGATGCTCCCGAACCCCCAGCCAATGGCGATGCCCCGGGCTCGGCCAGCGGGCGGTGGGGTATCCCAGTTGGCCAGCGCTGCCGCGGCATCGAGCACGTTCATCGACCGTGGATCCGCCGCCAGGAGCCTCCGACGGAAGGTCAGCGGATCGATCCCGGCGGCAAACGCCAACTCGTCGACCATACTCTCGACCACGAACGTGTTGATCGAGTGGCCGACAGACCGCCAGAAGCCCACCGGGATGCCGGCTGGATGTGGCACGTACTCTACCAGTCGGTCACCCAGCAGGTAGGGGATACGAATCGCCCCATCCACTGCCTGGGAGTCGACCGCCCCGGGGGCAAGCCAGCGCCGTTGGCCGAGGATAGAGGGCGAGACGATGCGGTTCATCCACCCAACCACATTGCCGGTCGCGTCGACTCCGGCGCGAACGCGGGAGAGCGCCATCGGCCGGTACTGGTCGTTGGTGAAGTCCTGCTCCCGGGGCCAGGTCAGCTTCACCGGGCGGCCTACCGCCTTGGCGACGGTCACTGCCTGGGCGATGAAGTCCTGTTCGAACTTTCTGCCCAACCCCCCGCCCAGGAAGGTGGTGTGCACCTGGATCTTGCTGGGGTCGAGCCCGGTAATGGCGGCCGCCGTGGCGACGGCCATGCCGGGTGCCTGGGTGGGCGCCCAGATTTCGCAGCCGGTCGCATCCATTCGAACGGTGCAATTCAGGGGTTCCATGCAGGCGTGGGCCAGGTAAGGGAGGTCGTAGGTGGCGTCAACCACCCTGGTCGCGCCAGCGAGGGCACCGCCCGCGTCTCCAACCTTCTCCGCGATGAGCGGTACCCCGGAGGCCTGCAGGGATTGGGCCTGACCAGCGATCACCTTGCTGTCTAGCGACGCCGCGGATGCCGGGATGGTCCACTTTACGCTGAGCTTCGAGGCGAGCCGGAAGGCCTTCCACGTGTTGTCCGCGACCACTGCCACGGCATTTCCCAGCGGCACGACGACGATTGCCCCCGCAGGCCTTGTGGGCTTTCCGGAAACCACGCCGCCGAACTTCGGGCTGTGCTTGATCGCACCGTAGACCATCCCCGGCACCCGCACGTCGATGCCGAAGATGGCGCTGCCGTCGACCTTCGACGGCAGATCCAGGCGAGGCACCGGCTTGCCGATGAGGCGGAATGAGCCCTCCGGAACCAGCGGCGGATTGGTCGGCACGGGAAGCGTTGACGCCAGCGGGGCCAATTGGCCGTAGGTCAGGAACCGGGTGGTCCCCTTGAGGAACACCTTGCCGCCGCGAGCCTCACACGCGTCCGCGTTGACCCCGAATGACCTTGCCCCGGCGGCGATCAGCATCTCCCGGGCTGCAGCACCGGCGGTTCGGAGGGCAGCATAGTAGCCGCGAACGCTCATGCTGCCGCCCGTCAACTGGATTCTGGTGACCGGGTTGACATACGCGGCACCGGCCGGCGCGTGTTCCGAGCGCACCTGGTCCCAATCGACCATCAATTCCTCGGCCACGATCTGCGGCAGGCTGGTGAGGACACCCTGACCCATGTCCGAGCTGCCCACCAGGATGGTGATGCGCTCATCGGTGCCCACGCGTATCCACGCGGTCACCGCGATATCCCCGGCCGCTGCCTCCGCCACCCGCGGCGTGAGCGGGAGCGCAAAGGCCAGCAACAGCCCGCCCGCGGAGGTGAGGACCTGCCGTCGATCAACGGTGATCCCCTGCCCTGGGGCTGGGGTCGAGTCCGCTTCCGACGCTCCTGCCTGCTGGGTGGAGCCCGGGGAATGAGGAGTGAGTTGGAGTCTCGTGTTCATGGATCTGTCCTATCGTCCGCCGCGCGCCGCCAGATGGATCCCCGCCTTGACGCGTTGATACGTCCCACAGGCGCAGATGTTGTTCAACTCGCCGTCGATCTCGGCGTCGCTGGGGTTGGAGTCTTGCTGCAGCATCGCCGCGCAGCGCATCAGCATTCCGGGCTGGCAGTAGCCGCATTGGGGAACCTGGGCATCGATCCAGGCCTGCTGCAGAGGATGGCTCCCGTCGGGGGAGAGGCCTTCGATGGTGGTGATGCGACGGCCGATGGCTTCCTTCACTTCCTCATCGCACGACTTCTCCGGCTCGCCGTCGATCAGCACGGTGCAAGCACCGCAAATCTCAATGCCGCAGCCGTACTTCGTGCCGGTGAGCCCTAGCACGTCTCGCAGCACCCACAGCAGTGGGGTTTCGGGGTCTACGTCCACCTTGTAGTCCCGATTGTTCACGTTCAACGTCATGACCATCTCGCGTCCTGTGCGGCAGCCACTCGAGGCGGGTCCGGACGCCCGCGGGGACGGCGACGGGCCGGATTCCCCACGTAGGCCCGCCCATCACTCGCCGTGATGTTCAGCCTCAAGTGTTCCATTCACAGGAATGAAGGGGCTGGTCAAGAAAATACACCCCACCGTGGAATGGGTTTCTAGGACCTGAGCTTGACCTTGGACGCCGCCACGATGGCCTGCTGGATGTCGATCAGTCCCTTTCCCAGCATGCCGGTGAGCCGCGGGTTGGCCATCTCTACCGGGCGGGCAGTCTTGCGCACGAGTTCCGCAGCGGCGTCTGCGGGCAGTCTCGGATTGCGTGAGAGGACCAGGGCCGCCTCCGCGGTGACGAACGGGACCGCCACCGATGTTCCCGACCAGAACGAGGTGCTGCCGTCGACATCCGGAGCCTCAATGCCCGAGCCCGGCGCGACAACGGCTACGGACCGACCGTAGTTGGAAAACGCCGATTTCGTCAGGTCGGCATCGACGGAGGCGACGGAAATCGTGCCGCCAAGCGCCGCCGGATAGCGACGGATGTTACCGCCGTCGTTCCCTGCTGAGGCGACGATGACCATTCCGGCTTCCTCGGCCTGATCGAGCGCCTGCTCAAGAAACGTCGATTCGACAGGTGTTCCGAAGCTGATGTTCAGCACTCGCGCCCCTTGGGAGATGGCGAAGTGGATGCCCTGAATCACGTCCACCATGGAGCCCGTTCCGTCGGAGTTCAGGACCCGGATGGGGAGGATCTCCGCCCCCGGGGCCAGCCGGGCGATGATGCCGGCGACCATCGTGCCGTGCCCGTACGCCTGGTTGGTCTGACCGTCGGGCACCTCCCAGGGGTCGGCGGAAGGATCGATGGCGTTCAGGCCGGGGAGGAGACGGCCCCGGAGCTCGGGAACCCCTGGCGAGACGCCGGTGTCGAGGACGGCCACGCGAATGCCGCTTCCGTCTGCGAGTCGAGTGGCGGCGTCCGCGTGGACCATCGCAAACGCGAGGGGGTTAGAGTAGGCGACGCGTCCGGGACCGCCGTCAAACCCAACATGAATCTGTGCATTCAGAGGAATCTTCGGCTCCACCCTGCCGACTCGGGGATCGCGCTTCAAGCCGGCAGCCATGGCGGCATTGGCTGCCGGAGAAGCGGCCCGCATGCTATAGAGCCCCGCGACCCCGTCCTCGACCCGAGCACCGTACCGAGCCGCAAGGGCGTGGATGTCGACCCCCGCCTTTGGTTGAAGCACAACGCCGTCCGATCCCACGGCTGTGATCGGCGTCGACCCGTGCGTTGGCCCCGAGGGGAGCAGGCACGTCAGGCAGAGCAACGCCGCCATGCGAACGGATGCCAGCCGCGTCGTTTTCCACGCCATCAGGGTTTCCATTGATTACTCCTCAAAACTGACACTAACGCTGTCCGAACAACTGAAACGCTGCCCAGAAGTAGGGGTGTGGGCAGTCCTGCCGTGTCCCTCGTTGGGCGAGGGTCAGGGAAGTCGCACTGGAGAGTCCGGCGGCGATCCCCTGGTAGAAGCGGACCATCAACGCCCGCGTAGCCCCGTCGTGCACGGGCCACAGACTGGCGGCAACGCTCCGCGCTCCGGCAGCCAGAAACCCGCGGACCAGCCCGAACGGTTCATCTCCCCCGAGCATGCTCGCCACGCCGGTGCGGCAGGCAGAGAGGGTTGCCAGATCGCAATCGAGGCGGAGCTCGTAAAGGTCGCGGGCCAGGAGCCACCCGTCCGCGAGTTGTAGGCCCGAGAAGAGGGGGTTGTCCCGGCGAAATCGTCCATGGGTTGCCAGATGGATGATCCCTCGGCCGGGTGAGCAACGATGGAACTCCGCCAACGTTGCGGCCTCGCCCGACAGCACGGTGGCGTTCTCCAACACCTGCCCCACATCGGCCACCTCGGCCCCGGCCTCTTCGATCCCGGGCAGCGGCATGGCCATGAGCAACGGCGATCCGCCGCGCCGGGGTCGAGACCGCGGCCGCAGCCTCCCCGAGACCCAAATGGCCGCACTTGGCGTGTACACCATCTCCCAACGATCCAGGTTGTAGCCGTCGGCGTGCCTCAGCGCGTGGAAGGGGATCCCGTGGAGGATCGAGTGCGGCGCGATGACCAGCCGGGAGTATAGATCGATAACCGACGCAAGCGGCGCAAGGAGCGCTTCATGCAATTGTTCGAGCAGATCGAGCAGGGCGGGCGACGGCCCCTCGCATCCGAGCCCGGGCAGATACGATCCGAGCTCGGGCCGCTGCAGGTGGTATCGGAGTCGCCGGGAGAGGAGCCGAAGCCGCTCGAG
This sequence comes from uncultured bacterium, assembly GCA_964609085.1. Classification (GTDB taxonomy): domain Bacteria; phylum Armatimonadota; class SYMT01; order SYMT01; family SYMT01; genus JANPLG01. Next base: position 14,682 of record CAZSRZ010000060.1, read on the forward strand.
TTCGATCGGCAGCCGGTACGTCCGCAGCCCGGAATGGCTGACCGCCAGCGCGAAGACCGCCTGACCAGAGATGAAGTATTCGATCAGCGCCTCATCAGCTCCGAGACATTGCTGAACTTCGCCCACGCTGACGCCGGTCCGTGTATGGAAGGCCGGTTCGCCGGTGGCAGCCTCCAGGCGGGTCAGTGCTTCCCCGTACTCCCGCTCCAGTTCGCGCACGGCTGCCGCATCACGAACGGTTGTGCCCGAGAGGCGGCGGTCCGGGGGGTGGTCGGCGAAGTCCGCCCCCCTGTGGTACGCGCGTGAGAGCTCAGCACGGAGGCAGTCGACCTTGCTCTGGAGGGGTGAGGGTTGGGGAGCGGGGATGGGACCGGCAATCGCCTGGCAGATCCTATCCAGCAGCAGCCGTGAACGGGCCCGCTCGATCCACTCGAAGGCCTCGTGGTCTCGCTGCTCGGCAAGCAGCGCCAGGACGAGATCTTCGTAGATGCCGAGCTTGTCGCCGAGAAACGCCACGTGCGCCGCCTCCGGCGCGATCATGGTTCGGGCTTCCTCCAGCGTGAGCACTCCACGACGCAGGTGCCGCAAGGCAGCGGAGCGAGAGCCCCGGGCCATCAGGGAGGCCGCCAGCGAACGCTCGGCGCGGGCTTCAAGCCAGCGACGGTGGGTGGCAGCCGCGTCACGACGGACGCGTTGCATTCTGGCGCCTGCGTCCTGCCCGGCCTGCATGTCCATGTCCGCAGTCAGCCACCGAGCCTCGGCCGACCAGCCCCGCAGCCCCCGCCGACCGAACACTCGGGCGGCCGACGTAGCCTCGGCGCGGGCTGCCTCTGGCTCGCCCTGTTCCCGGAGAAGATAGGCCCGGATCAGACCGATGTGGGCCCGCTGGAGCCGATTGCCCTGGGAGCGGAAGACGGCGTCCGCCGCCCCTAACGCATCGAGCGCTTCGGCAGCCCTGCCCAGCACCAGGAGGGAGCCAGCTCTCCCTACCTGAGCACGGGCCCGATCGTAGGGAAGCTCGAGGTCTTCGAGCAATTCGATCGCCCGGGAGCCGCACGCTTCCGCTTCCGGGTGAAGATTCACGGCCCGGTATGCTTCAGCGCGGTCGATCTCACACCGCGCTGCATCCTGGTTGCGTCCCGCCTCGCGAAAGGCTTCGCAGGCCCGGCCGAGACACTCCAGCGCCGGGCCGAACCGCCCCGAGGTGGAGTGGAGAAACCCGAGATTGGTCAACACGACGGCCTGATCGATCTGCCGACCAAGGGAGCCGTACGCCGCGAGGGCTCGTTCGTAGAGTTCCGTCGCCTCAGTGCTTCGCCCAAGCTGCGTCAAGACATTCGCCCGGTTGATCTGCACGCCGGTGAGGAGAAGCGGGTCATCGGCGCTGGCCAGGGCCGCTGCCGCGCGTTCATACCAGTGGAGGGCCTGCGCATACCGATCCCGACGGAACTCGACGCTTCCCAGATTGGCCATGGCGCGACCGGCCTCCACCGAAGCTCCGGCCTCACTCAGGTCCCGTGCGAGCTCGGCCCCAAGGGACGAGGCTTCGTCGTAGCGCCCCAACATCCCCAAGGAGTCCACCGCTCCGATCCGTACCACCGCCCCGAGGACTCGATCCCCCGCGGCCTCGGCAGATCGGCCCGCGTCGTCGAAGGCAGAGATGGCCTCCGCGTGTCGCCCAAGCGCCCGCAGCGCCTGGCCGCGCAGCCGAAACGCCGCGGCGGAGTGGACGGGTTCGCCTCGCCGACGGGTGATCTCTCCAGCGAGAGTGGCCGCCGCCAGCGCATACGCGGGGAGCGCGGACGCGGACGCGCGACCGAGGCCCAGCAGGTGCTCGACGCTGTCCGGATGTCCTACCGCACGGGATAGGAGGCTCGCGCGTTGGTCTGGATCCGACGCCTCCATGAGATCCCGGCACAGACCTTCCACGCTGCTATTTGTCACGACCGGTCCCAATCCCCCCACCTCTCACCCCTCGAACTGAACACCCGGCAGCAGTATCTCTGTGCCCTCCAGAACAACGCGGAGGTGATACACCCCCGCAGGCACCGCCTCGAAGTGGAACTCGGTGCCGAGGATGGCACCGCGCAGTGGGGGCGCGCCAGACAGGTTCATCGCCTCGACCTGGATGGGAGGGGCCGCGCCCTCTCCGCGTCGCTGAGCCTGTCCCATCACGTAGTGGCTGCCGTCAAGATCGATCTCGTCCCATAGATCGATCAGGTGAGTGTCTGTCTCGTAGAGTTGACGGTTGGCGCACGACGCCGCGTCGCGCGCCGGCACGAGCCGGGGCGCGTCCAGGAACCGACGGGCGATCTGCACCAGCGTGGCAACCCGCGCGGACTCCGCCGGACGGATGAGCCGCGCCAGCCCGTAGGCAAAAGCGAGTGCCCGGGGGGATGGGCAGGGCTCCGGTTCATCCAGGACCCTCCGGAACTCCGGCATGAAGGCGTCGATCCACTCCGTTTGGACGACACACACGCGGCAACCGGAGTCCAGATGCACCGCGATCCATGCCTGCCTCTCCGGTGAGAGTCGCGACTCGCGGTAGTCCAGCAGTTCGTCCAATCGCACCCCGCAGCTACTCACTCCCGCCCTCCCGACAAGCAAGCAAAGATTCGGCGGATCGGCAGCCGCTCATCCACTTGAATGCGGAGACGGTGCCGAAAGTACATCCGCGCCATGACCGGAGCGGGCAAGCTACTCCCCTTGCCCTTCCAACTGTTTCCGCAGGCGGGCCAGGCATCTGCCTCGCTGCGGGCCGATGCTGCCCAGGGGGAGAGACAGAGCCCTGGAGACATCCTGATAGCTCATCGGTTCGCTCCCGTAGAGCAGATCGAGGAGGTTGCGGCATTCGGGCGATAAGGTGCGCAAGGCGCGCCGAATGAGATGGAGTCGCTCCCACTGCAGAACACTCTCTTCGGGATCAGCCCCCGGGGCCGAAGGGTCGCAGGGAAGCTCGGCCGCCATTTCCAGCGGGCTGGTCTCTGCCCGGGCAGAGCGCCGTCGGGCACGCCGCCAGACCTCCTGACGGACCACCGATGCGAGCCAGCCTGCGAGGCGGTCCGTGTCACGCAGGTCATTCAGGTGCTGCACCAGCTTGATGCACGTGTCCTGGAACACGTCGTCCGCATCCGCGGCGCTCAACCCCATGCGGCACGCCAGGCCGTAGATAAAGCCCTGATACCTCCCCAGGAGCGATCGCCAGGCGGCTTCGTTGCCCGAAAGACATGCGGCCACCAGGGCAGCGTCGGTCTCCTCCCGTCCCCCGGTGGTCGCCGCAGCGCGACGCTGCCTCTCGTCGGGCCGCGTTTCCTCGGGGCGATTCCCACGCGGATCCGCCGGGTTTGACGCTGCTCGTTCACAAGTCCGGATCAAGGCACGCACCTGGTTGTGTGGGGTGGGGGAGACCACCGCGAGCCCCGTGTGTGGCGGGTCTCTACTGGGTGAAAGTCACCAGGAGGCAGGTTGATACGTGGCGGGAGTTAGACATTCCGTTGCGAGTCGAGCCACTCCCGGATGGATCTGGCGACATGCGGGGGTGTTCTGTCGTCCGGAGCCGGCGAGGGGCGAAGCGAAGGGATATGGGGAACTGAGATGATGAATCTGCCGGAAGTGCCGGTGCTCATCGGTGCCGAGTGGTCTGTGCCGCCGGCGCAGCAGTGGGCGCGGGTCTACAACCCATCTCGGGGGGAGGCCTGGGCTCGCGTTCCCCTGTGCGATGCAGCCGCTGTCGATGCCGCCGTCCGGGTCGCCGCAGCCGCGTTTCCCGGTTGGGCCGCCACTCCCATCATCGAGCGAGCCCGGGTGATGTTCCGTTATCGGGCCCTGCTCCTCGAGCATCGCGATGAGCTCGCGTGCCTCATCACGCGGGAGCACGGGAAAACCCGCTCGGAGGCGCGCGCGTCGCTCCATCGCGGCATCGAGGTGGTGGAGTTCGCTGCGGGGATCCCCGCGCTCTATGCCGGGCAGTCGCTGGAAAACATTGCCGGGGATGTGGACTGCCGCTCGGAACGACATCCGCTGGGGGTGTGCGCCGGGATCACGCCCTTCAATTTCCCCGCCATGGTCCCGTTGTGGATGTTCCCCATCGCTCTGACATGCGGCAATGCGTTCATCCTGAAACCTTCCGAGCGGGTGCCGATGACCGCCGTGCGCCTGGTGGAGCTACTGCTGGAAGCGGGGCTGCCTACGGGGGTCATCCAACTGGTGCACGGGGGCCGGGAGGTGGTTGAGGCGATCGTGGACCACCCCGGCATCGCGGCGGTCTCCTTCGTGGGGTCAACGAGCGTGGCAAGATGCGTCTACTCCCGCGGAGCCGGTGCGGGCAAGCGGGTTCAGGCTGCCGGCGGCGCCAAGAACCACCTGTTTGTGCTGCCCGATGCCGATCTAGATCAGGCCCTCGATGCCGTGTCGACGGCTGCCTTCGGGTGCGCTGGGGAGCGATGCATGGCCGGCAGTGTCGCCGTGCCGGTCGGCAACATCGGAGACGATTTCGTCGAATTGCTCGCCTCTCGGGCCAACGAGCTGACGTACGGCCCCACGGATGAGGGACAGCAGGTGGACATGGGTCCGCTTATCAGCGGGGAGCACCGCCAACGGGTGGTTAGTTACCTGCAGTCTGCGCCGGCGCATGGGGCTGTCCTGAGCGCCGACGGGCGCCCCACGGCGGAGCCGGAGGGATTCCTGCTCGGGGCCAGCGTGGTAGATCAGGTGCGCCCCGGCACGCCTCTTGCCAACGAGGAAGTCTTCGGGCCGGTCCTCGCCGTGATACGGGCCACGACGCTGGAGGAAGCGTTGACCCTGGGTGCGTCCTGCCCCCACGGAAATGGTGGGTCGATCTTCACGCGTGACGGCTGGTCGGCGCGAGAGTTCGCACGCCGCTACAACGCCGGGATGATCGGCATCAACGTTGGCGTACCGGCTCCGATGGCCTGGTTCCCCTTCACCGGTTGGAACCAGTCGTTCTTCGGCGACCTGCATGTCCAGGGATCCGAGGGGATTCAGTTCTACACGCGGCAAAAGGTGGTGATGAGCCGCTGGTTCCCGCCCTCCGGATCGGCCGCCGGGCCGGATCCACTCTGGCGCAGCCGGTAGTCCCGGCCCTTCGGACCCCGCTACTCCAACGTGGCGGCAGGGGCGGGTGCGGCCTTCGGATAAAGTTCGAATTCGTCGCGCTCCTCCGGCATCAGGAAGAGCGAGTCGTGCGGGGAAGCCGCGCGGAGGGTGCCCGCGCTCTGCTGAGTGCGGTCGCCTGCGGAGACTTCATAGCCGAGTCGCACCTCCCCCTCCGGGGTCTCCGTGATGACCCGCATCCGTGCAGCACGCATGCCGGCGATCTCACCGCCACGCCAGCGCCCACCCATCAGTCGCGTCAGCCCTTGCTTCGATCTAAGGTGTAGGTCCGCCATCCGGACACCCTGCGCGGCGAGCAGTCTCGCGCGTATGTCCTCGGAGCCAGTGTGGTGGATGACCAGTGCCGGCCTGATCCGGGGGATTAGGGCGACTACAGGGAAGCACCGCAGAAGCGGCTGCAACTGGTCCCTCTCGAGTGCGTGGTAGGGTCCCAGGGCCGCCCAGATCGCGAGAGCACTCGGGTGCGGCGTCGAGAGCTGACTGCGGGTATTCACGATGTCCGGATAGGAAATCCGGCCACCGGCCGGGTTCAGATGCCATCCGCGGTCTCGCACCAGCATCAGCCCGTGAAACCGCTTGTGCATCAATGGAGAGGCAGAGCTGAGGCTCTCCATGACCTGACCGAAGGCAGCGCGCCCCTTCTCCTGCATGCTGATGCGCGGCCCGCGCCTCCAGCCCAGATCGGCAAGGATAGGGAGTTTTCGTGCCGTGGCCAGCCACTTGATGTGGCGCGGCGGTGTCAGGGCGATGGGCTGAGGCGGCTCCGGGCTCTCTCCTCTCTCACTGAGTCGTTTCCAAGCCTCTTCGGGAATTCGCTGCGCCACCTTCGGCATGGGCTTGAACTCGGATCCCTCGAGGTCCGCTCCAGGTGTGGCATCGAGATGCCAGAACTCCTCGTCCTCTTGTTTCAGTAGTCCGTTCGCACTCTCACCTCCGAGATAAGATCCTCCGCCGGTGACCCCCGCCTCGATGAACACCATCGGAACAATCTCCCGCGAAGGGCGATCGCGGGTGACGATGATCAGGGCATCGGCTGGGGGAGCTTCCCGGAACTCTGGATGTCCAGGGTTGATCTCGGCCAGCTTCGCATAGCGCTGCCTCGCCACGGCCTGAAACCCCGGCGGCGCTTCGGCAAACCGCCATGTCCGCCGTTTGCCGGCGAAGATGTCCTCCCGGTCGGGGGGAGGGAGATCGGCCAGGGCGCGGATCCCTGCCAGATTCCCAGGGTGCTGCAGAATCCGGCGTTGATCCGGGTGGCGCCGAAGAAATGCCTCGAGCCGCTCCCCGCTCAGCGAGGCACCCTCCAGCGTGAGAGCGGCATCCTCATGGAACACCGCCTCGACGCGTGCGGAGCGCTCCGCCGCCAATTCCAGCAGCGACCGGCTGCATCCGAGGACGTACGGATCGCCCCCCGTCCCCGCGCCCTTCCAGAACCAGATCGCTCCCGGAGTCCGCTCCAGGCTGCGCACGCCCTCCAACACGGTCCAGGCGGGGACTCCCGGCAATCCAGCGGCCAGTTCGATCGATCCAATTGTAGGATCGGAAGCCGCGAGGGAAATGCTCACCCCCGTTTCCCGTTCGATCTGCTCCAGCAGGTCCCCGAGCAGGATAGTGGATCGATACAAGGTGATCGGGCGGGCGAGACGTGCATCCGCCGCAAGCTGCGGTGTCCGGTGGCGGGGTTCGGCTGAGCCGAGGTATGTCAGACCGAGAGCTAGTGCCGTCACCCATGCGGACACGATCGTTCTGGTGGTGCCCATGTCGGTGCCTCATTCTATGACGTCGAAACCAGCGGTTTCGAAGGCGTACCCGGTGGACGCGTAGTTGTCCTCATCATTGGGTGAGCTGGCGTCGCGCATGTAGCAGGAGGCCATGGCCGTGTGCCCTCCAAGGGCGAGGTTGTCGAGATCGAGAGTACTCTGCATCGTGTACTCCCGCTTGAAGTACCCGCTTGCATCGGTGAACACGCCGATCCACCCCTCGTAGTCGAATGCGTTGGAATCTTCGCCTTCGATCTGACGATTCCATCGAACTGTCGGCTCATGGCAACCCGAACAGTATCTTTCATGATATTATCAAATCGCTGCTGGGATGCCGCTTGTTTTGAGTGATGCCACCCAATTCGCGCCATAGTTTGAGCCCTGATCCACAATCCGTATGACGCTCCGCGCGCACCACGACCGCCGCAGTGCGTTGGACGTGCCCTGCGCCGGGGCGCTGCAAGTGCTGCGGAGCCTTCCCCGCGAGGGCACGTTGAGGGAGCAACCGCTTCTTCCCCGTGAAGGAAGACGCCCGACGAGAAGACCATTCTCATGATCCAGCGTGTGAACCCTCGACGGCGCGGCTCGTATGGGATCGACGCCCCCTATGGGCCGGCCTTCATGGCCTTCATGGCCGCCTTGGAGCTCACCCTCGCCGTCATCTCCGGCAAACTGCTCATCTGGCTGGCCGCCCTGTTCATCCTGGCCGTGCTTGGGATCTACCTCCACGCGACGCTGCGGGGCAAGTTCCTCGTTTGGGCGGAATTGCTCCAATCGTTAGGCCTTCGCGGGGATGAGCGGATCCTGGACATGGGATGTGGCCGGGGCGCAGTCCTGCTCATGGCCGCGCAACACCTGACCACCGGCCGGGCGGTGGGTGTGGACCTGTGGCGGCGGGCCGATCAGTCCGGCAACTCCCCCGAAGCGACGCTGCGCAACGCCGTCGCCGAGGGCGTTGCGGATCGGGTTGAAGTGCACACGGCGGACATGACGGCGCTGCCCTTTGAGGACAACAGCTTTGACGTCGTTGTCTCCAACCTGGCGATCCACAACATCAGCGGAGTTGCCGGACGGGAAAAGGCCGTCAGCGAGGCGGTTCGGGTGCTGCGTCCGGGCGGCCGGTTGCTGATCGCCGACGTGCGGGGCACGGGGGCACATCAGGCGCAGCTCGCCAGGCTCGGAATGAACGAGGTTACCGGTCGGCGGCTGCCATGGCCGTTCATGGCCCACCTGGTGACCGCCACGAAGCCGCAAGCGTGATCGATGGCGACGCCGGCCACCGGGTTCGATCTGGCGATCGAGTGTGAGACGCCCGGGGGCTGGTGAAGGGAAACGCTGAATCGCAGCCGGATCGCGACGGTCGTATGCGTACCCCTGACTGGCAACCTGATCTGGTCGGGCGCGCCGGGGAGTAACCTGGTGCCGGCCCAGGCCGCGGGGCTGCCGACAAGGCCGTCGTGCAGGTCTTCGTCTGCCAGCAAGGCGAGAAGAGCTGGTCCACACCGGATGAGAGCGGCGTGGGACTTTTACGGAGGGATTCTGCCGGGCTGTGGAGGGTGGATCCGAGCCGCTGCCGCTTGGGATCGCCCCCTGGCGAACAGACGAGGAACTGCAGGTGCTGTCCAAGGAGTACCGGCCGCCGGTCCAGCAGATTGCTCTGTTCGGTTGGATGGTCGCGATGCCGAGAGGCGCTCAGTTGACGCGGCAGGGATGCCGGGTTGCGGGGTCCAACTTGCCCGGGCGGGGATGCGTGGAACGAAGGACGTGCAGTATGGCCGGATTGTGGGGGCGGGACTGGACCCGGTCGGAATTGGAGCAGCGGGTCGGCGACATGAACCAGCTCGCTGGGGTGCGGCTGGTGGAGCTGGCAGACGGGAAGGAGCGGGGCGTCCGTGCCGCCGAAGTTCGCACCGGATCTGGCCTCGCCTTCACAGTGCTCCTCGACCGCGGTATGGATATCTCCCACGCCGAGTGGTGCGGACGTGCGCTGAATTGGCGGTCGATGACCGACGACGTGCACCCTGCCTACTTTGATGCCGGTGGTCTGGGATGGGTCCGCTCGTTTTACGGTGGGCTGCTGGTGACCTGCGGACTGCACTGGGCCGGCGCACCGTGCCACGACCCGGATGCCAGCCCTCGCCGGCTCGGCGCTCGCGAACTCGGCCTCCACGGACGGATCTCCCACACTCCCGCCAAGAACGTGCACGCCGACGCCGGTTGGGTGGGGGATGAGTACCAGATCTGGGTGCGCGGACGCTGCCAGGAGGCGATGGTTTTTGCGGAGAACCTCATTCTGGAGCGCGAGATCCGGACCAGCGCCGGAAGTAATGCGATCCGGGTGACGGATGTGGTCGAGAACGCTTCGTTCGACCGCGTGGAGCACATGCTGCTCTACCACATCAATATCGGCTTCCCCGCCGTGGACGCGGGGTCGGAGCTCCTGTCGCCGTCCGCCCGTGTTGAGCCGCGGGATGCGGACGCCGCCCTCGGGTTGGAAGACGCGACGCGTCTGGATCCGCCCACCTCGGAGTATCAGGAGAAGGCCTACTTCCACACGCTGGGAGCGGCCGCGGACGGGTCCACTGGCACCGCGATCGTGAATCGCGCTCTCGGGTTCGGGGCTTATGTGCGCTTCAACCTGCGCCAATTGCCTCACTACACCCAGTGGAAGATGATGGGGCAGCGGAACTACGTCGTGGGGATGGAGCCTGCCAACTGTCTACCGTTGGGCCGCGTCGCCGAACGAGAAGCCGGCCGGTTGGCGCATCTCGGGCCGCGCGAGAGGCGCACCTACGAGTTCGAACTCGGCGCACTGACCAGCCTCACGGAGATAGACGCCTTCGCCGCGGAGGTGGAGCGGTGGAAGCAGGGCGTGGACTGACCGACCCCGGCACCGGCCGACCGATCGGCTAACTCTGGAGGGGGACAGGCAGCGGTTCGATCAACACCCAGCGGACGCGCTGGCCGTCCATCTCCAGCACGGTGACACGGTGCCTCGGTCCGTCAACCACAGCGCCGCGCTCGGGAACGGCTCCCAGGGTCTCCAACACCCAGCCCCCGACCGTATCCGCGTCATCCGTCGGTAGGTCGACGTGCTGATCCTCCCGCAGGTCGTCCAGGTGCACCCCTCCGTCCACCTGCCAGCGGCCGCCGGCGATGGGGATCAGGTTCGGATGCTCCTCCTCGTGCTCGTCGTGGATCTCACCGACGATCTGTTCCACCACGTCCTCCAGCGTGACCAGCCCCGCGGTACCGCCGAACTCGTCGAGCACAATCGCCATCTGGTGGTGAGATCGCTGAAACTCCCGCAGCAGCCGATCGAGGGGCTGTGTTTCGGGAACGAAGTGCATGGTACGCATCACTCGGCGTAAGTCGCCTTCAGAGGGGATGGCAACCATGTCCTTGACGTGGATCATCCCGAGGACGTGATCCGGCCCGCCTTCGCAGAGGGGATAGCGGGTGTAGGAGTGCGCCGCCAGGACCGCCCGGTTCCGTTCCAGCGGCCAGGTCACATCGAGGTAGACGATATCCACCCTGGGGATGCGGATGTCTCCGGCCACCCGGTCGCCGAACTGGAACACCTGCTGAACCAGGTCCACCTCGCTGGCCCGAAGCACCCCGCCGGCACCCGAGGCGGCAAGGATAAGCCGCAGCTCCTCCTCGCTGTGGAGCGCGGAGTGCTCGTTGACCGGCCCGATGCGCATCAGCTTGAGGGTGAGGATCGAGAGCACATTGACCACGTAGATGGCCGGGCGAAACGTCATGTAAAAGACGTGCAGTGGCAGAGCGACGGCCAGCGCCAGGCGTTCGGGCTGCTGGATCGCCCAGGTCTTGGGTGCCTGTTCGCCGACCACGATGTGGAGCATCGACACCACGGAGTAGCTGACGACGAAGGAAACCGGGTGCAGCAGGTTGTGCGGCAGATGCATCCGTAGGAACAGCGGCTCGATCAGTCCGGCGACCGTGCCCTCGCCCACCATTCCGAGCGCGATGCTCGTGAGTGTGATGCCGAGCTGGCAGGCGGACAGGTAGGCGTCGAGGTGCGAGAGGATGCGCTGGACAATGAGCGCCGCACTGATACCCGTGCTGCTCAGCTCATCGATGCGCGTGGAGCGGACCTTGACGAGCGCGAACTCGGCAGCAACGAAGAAGCCGTTGAGGATCAGCAACAGAACGGCGATCGTAATGGAGACGGGCGCAGACATACGCGGATCCCGGCGGGCACGCCGCGCCGGGATCCCAAGCTCCTTCTACCGCGGTGGGCGGACGAGCATTTATCTCGCAATCAGGCTCGGCCGCCCAGGAACCGCGGCTATTGAGCGTCCTGCAAGGTCTGGAAGATCTGCGTCGGGGTGACGTTCTTCGACCGCATCACTTCCGGCCAGGACTGATCCTTCTTCGCTTCGAAGATCGTGTCTGCCGGCAGCTTGGTGACCTTGGCCATCAGATAGCCGAGGATCAGGCCGCCGTGCCCCAGACCCGTCGTCTCGCGGCGCTTGGCGACATCCGCTGCTTCGACGCCGAGCTTCTTGTAGAGGTTCTCCTGGATGAACTGCTCAGCCGGCTCGCCGGTCTTGTCGGCGATGCTGTCGAGGCAGAGGAGATGGGCCTGAAGCAGCAGCACGGCGGACTCTTCCTGGAGGGGCTGGATGGCTTTGGCGATCGCTGCTTCCCGATCTTTCTTGGTCGCCTCGGAGTTTTCGGCGGTCGTTCCGTCGGCGATCTTCTTCATCGCCGTAACCGCATTGTTGACGAGTCCGTTCAAGAAACCGGCGGTTTTGTCCAACTCTGCGGAGTCGGCCTCCATGTGGGGCTTCTTCTCCGCGGCGGCGAGGCCTCGCGCGCCAAGGAATCCGGCGCTGCCCGCAATCGTCGCGCTGAGGGCGGCAACCACCCAGATTCGGTTCTTCATCGCACTGCTCTCCTGTGGCGCGCCCCACAACGTGTAGAGCGATCGGCTTGCGCCTGTTAGAGTCATAGCACCTTCCGTGAACATCGCTCACCGGCGGAACCCGCAAGGATGCCGGAGCGAACCGGCAGCGACCGGTGCGCGATCGCACCCCTTCCCCCCTACCACCGTTCGATGACACCGGAGCGAGTCTCCGGAGAGGAGCAAAGCAAATGAATCGGTTCGGCTACGCACTGGGCACCCTTGCCCTTGCTGGCTTCGTCATGTCCGCCGCCGTGGCGGAGGACGCCGTGGTTCTCACTCGCAAGGCTACCAAAGGCGAAAAGACCCGCTACAAGATGGACATGTCCGGGCAGGTGATGGGCGCGGACTTCACCGTATCCGGGTTCACCGTCTCGGAGGTGATCGACGTAAAGGACAACGGCGACTACACCGTTTCCGAGAAGGACGAGGATACCAAGCTCACCATCATGGGGATGGAGATGGCGCAACCCGCCCAGCCTCCGGTGGTGAGTGTCCGCACCCTGACCGGTCGGCTCAAGGAGTACAAGGTCCCGGACGGTGAGGCGAACGCGGTCTTCAGCCCGGCAGTCCAGAAGACTATCTCGGCGCTGAGCGAGCCGCTGTTCAGCGACAAGCCCGTAAAAACTGGCGACAACTGGACTGTGGAACTGGACAGCCCCCTCGTGCCGGCGGAGAAGATCGTCGCCAAGACCGGTCTTGCCGGTAACGAGAAGGTAGGGGCGAAACATTGCCGCAAGGTCACGCAGAAGGCGGACGCACTGCTAGAGGCCGGTGGTGCTGAGAAACTCACCTCCGAGGCAACCTACTGGGTGAGTTCCCGAAACGGCGCGCTGGTGAAGTTCGAGATCACCGTCAAGAACGTGCCGACGCAGTTCGGCGCGATGTCCTGGACGATGAAGACTGTGAAGGTCGGCGACTAGCGCTCCGCCGGATCAGGGCGGGTGGCCGATCGAGCCCCTGGCCTGGCCGGCTGCGGGACGCTTCCACCGCGCCGGGGTCGATCTCGGCGCGGTGGCTTGCGGTCCCACGGGCATCAGGACAATGGCCTGCCCATCCCACAGATAGTCGAGATGGGTGGCGGGCCATCGCTCGATCCCCATGCTCGGGTCCGAAACCTCCACCCAGCCTTCCTCGGCCGAAACGCGGCGCAGCACGACGGCGTGGAACACATCTGGGTCCCACCCCTCGTGGTAGAGGCGCTGAGCGATCCGAGGCGGCGTCCCGGTGCGAAGGCCGACCGAGAGAATCGCGGGTCTCCCGAGGGCCGCCAGCCCGCGCAGATGCCGGACATCCACGACGCGAGGTTGGAGCTTCCGTGCTGCACCCATGATGGCCAGCCCCCGCATCAGCCCCAGCGGGGACGTGCCGATGTTGCGCCGCGTCAGGCAGAGCTCCGCCATGTCGTGCTCATTCGTCGGGATGCCCTCGTGAGACAGCAACATCACGGCCGCCGCCGCGCCGCAACTGGCGGGGGTGGTCTGGGGGCAATAGTGGTTGTGGTCTGCGCGACCGAACAGCGGTGAAGGGATGGTGGAGAAGTACCAACAGTAGCTCCAGGCGCACGCCCCCGCAGCCACGGCCGACAGGATGCCGGCGCGCGTGTGGTCCCACCGGGATCGCGCGCCGACCCACATCCGGACGAGCAGCACCGTTGTGCCCTGCAGGGTGAAGTTCGTGAAGAAGACCAGGTCGGGCCATTGGAGGCGCGTCAACACCCAGGCCCAGTCGGTGCGGTGCTGGGCCATCAGCCCCACGATGGTGATCGCCAATCCGACGGCGCCGAGCACCCAACCGGCGATGGATCGAGCCGGCAAACGGAACGCAGCCCACCCGCACAGCGCGGCGGAGAGCAGGTGGGTAGCGGCGTACGGCCAGGGCATGATCTATGGGGAATCGGACTGTGGGGGCCCGGCGGGCTCCCTAACACGGCTGCAGTGAGCATTCTGGCAGCCGACCGGGTCTCCGATAGCGTTTCGCGCGGCCGATTGGGCTCGCGGCGGAAACCGTTGCCTGCCGCGAACCGTCATGAAGACTGTTGGCCTGGCGCCACCCGTCGACCGGGATTCTCGCACGTGACCCTGAACGACTTCCGCCGGCTGGTCCGCAAAGAGTTTGGCGGCGATCTCGGCCTGATGACTCCCGCAAACGTCCGGGAGTTCCTCGACCGCGTCTCCGACACGCTCACCCCGGAGAGCGCCCCCGGCAAGCGCATCCACCTCAACGAGCCCGAGGGCACCTACGAGGCCATCGTGCGCGACTTCCTGCGCCAGTCGCTCGACATGCCGTCCGATCAGGCAGTGATCCGTCTGTGGATCTACTGCCTGGAGTTGACCATGGCCAGCGTCTCCGAGATCGAGGCGGAGAAATTCCGCGGCCTCTTCGCCGGCCTCGGCGCCGAAACCGACGGCTGACTCCGTCCCCAGGGGACGACGGGCCCGTGTCTAAACGCAAAGGCGCAAAGACGCAAAGCCGCAAAGACGCAACGCCGAAGAGTGGCGTGTCATTTGTGAGACAGCGTTGGAGCGTGCCTTCTCAAAGGGCGGTTAGTCGGCCGAAGTGCCGGAGTTGATTGATCCTGGAGTGGAAGGTGCTGCCGATCTCTGCCGCGGGTAGCGCAGTGTAGATCAGCCCGAACCCTTTCATCGCGGCGTCCTCGGGCGTGAGCCCCGCGGCTGACGGCCGGTTCTTCACCTTGATCCCCGCCAGCAGGCCGGTGTTGCGTGCGCGGTTGAGCAGCGCAGCGAAGGTTACCCCGTCCTCGGCGGGCAGGTTCAAGGCCTGCTGGCTGTCGTAGAGCAGGCTCAGGCCCTGCAGCACCTCCTCTATGGCCGCCAGGCGGGCCTGGGAGAGTGCCTGCGGAGGCGCGGCGGGAAGCAGATCCGCGATGAGGTCATCGATGTCGGCCAGTGTGTAGGCGAAGGTCGGCTTCGTCCGTCCGGCCTGCACGGCGGCGTGGAAACTGGTCCACGGCGCGCCCCCCCAGCCGCCCCAGATCACCTGACATCCGGCGCTCCAGGGCCCGACCTCGTCCCGGATGCCTCCAGCGTGGATGTTGATGCCGAACCAGCCGGTCTCCACAATGTCGCTGCCGCTCCGGCGATGGTCCTTGTTGGCGTCGCGCCAGATCTTGACCGACGCTGCCTGCACAAAGGCCGGATGCCCCTTGTGCGTGCCCGGCTGGTAGCGGTACTGTCCGTTCATCAGGTGCGCACAGCCGTCGCGATCCAGCGGGCTCATGGTGTAAGTCTTCCCGGGATCGACCGTGGCCGGATAGACGCGAACCGTGTCGCCGACCACCGTGATAATGGTGTCGTTGTAGCGGTCGGGGACATTGGTGGTGCGGGTGATCTCGGCCCGGTTCGGGTTGTCCGCATCGACGGGCTCAGCGGACCGTATCCCGATGACATTGACGTTGTTGCCAACCCAGGCATATCCCAGGCGGGAGAGGGCGGTCTGCAGGGCGGCTGCGGTCACGGGAATCATTTCGGTCACTCACTTCGAACGGATGGGCAACTTCCATCCATGGGGATGATGCGTCCTGGCGTGCCGGTGGTCCTTCGCCAGAAATGGCTATTCTGCACGCCGTTCGCCCCCTTTGCGCCCTTGCGTCTTCGCGTCTTTGCGTTGAGCCCCAGCCGAGACGAACCCGGGACTCGCACGCGACTAAACGCAAAGGCGCAGAGACGCAAAGGCGCAAGGGGAAGACCCGCCTTCGAATCTCGGCTGAACGTCGCTCGGCCAGAGGAGCCCCCCTTTGCGCCCTTGCGTCTTCGCGTCTTTGCGTTGAGCCCCCGCCGAGACGAACCCGGGACTCGCACGCGATTAAACGCAAAGGCGCAGAGACGCAA
>CAZSRZ010000061.1:0-10039 GCA_964609085.1 uncultured bacterium
ATCAGACGCGAGTCGGGGTCGAAGCCGAGGGTGACGCGGCTGCCGTCGAGGTAGAGCCGTCCGCTCTCGCGACCCAGGGCGTCGATCTTGCCCCCGAGCCCGCGCTCGGGAAACCTCTGAGGCGATCTCTCTGGACCGCAGGTTTCAGGCCGACCAGGCAGGCCGGAACAGGTCTCCGATGAACCAGCCCACCAGCATCGTGGTGAAGACGATGTTGCCCCCGTAGAACACGGTCTCCATTGCGGCGCTGTCCGGTGCCAGCAGTGCGAAACCGAGGGTGAGGAAGACGCTCAATCCCAGCAGCGCCAGCACGGAGCGGGACGGCGCTTGCTGCAGCCGGCAGAAGAAGGCATACGCTCCCAGAGTCAGCGGAAAGGAGAGAATCCCGGTGAGGAGCAGCATCAGCCAGAGCCGGATGTTGCGCCCGAATAGTGTCACGTATGGGAACAGCACCTCGTGCTCCATCTGTCCGAGCCAGCCCGCCGCGGCGAGCACCATCCCGCTGATGAAGCCGCTTGCCCCCATGAAGATGAGATGCGCGAAGGTCCAGTGTTCGACGAGGGACCACCCGAGCGGTTCGCTCTTCACCGTTGGTCCCCAGATCAGGATGAAGAAGACGAGGGAGAACCCCAGGAAGCTGATGCCGAGCTGGTAGCTCAGGTTGCGCTGCCTCACCACCGGGTTGTGGATCGCGCCGCCGTCCACGGCGTGAATGCGGGCTGTCACGCGGTTGAATTTGGCCATGATCAGCCCGTTGGCCGGGGTCATCTGGGCGGCAATGGTGTACTGGTTGGCGGCGGCTTCCAGCCTCCCCTGGCGATCCAGGATGTCGCCCAGCAACTCATGCGCCGGACCCAACCGCGCCTCGGCCAGCACCTGCAGACAGATCTGCTCCGCTTCACGCAGGTGTCCCCGCCGGAAGGCGAGTCGGGCTTCGTCCAACCGCCGTATGCCTTCCTGCCGACGCTGGTCGCGTTCCTGCCGTGCGCGCGCCGTTGCCGGCTGAGGACGAGCGGCGGCGTCTCTGCGCGGAATACCTCCCGGCCCCCCGCTGGGGCGCGCGGCACCGGCAGAGGGGCCGGGTGCCCCAGCAGGGGTTGCACCGGGGGTTGCGTAAGTATCGCCGAACCGTACGCCTCCGGCAGCGCCGTTGGGTGTGCCCCGCCGGGCCTGATCGCGCAGCGTCAGGTCATACGCGGCCCGCCGGGACTGGTTATTGAGAATCTCGTACGCCTCATTCAGGCGGAGGAACTGCTCGTGGGCGGTGGGATCTTCGGGCCGCACGTCCGGATGCTGTTCCCGGGCGAGTTGACGGAAGCGCCGCTTGATCTGCTCCGGAGTGGCCTCGCGGGGCAGGCCCAGGACCTCGTAATGGGTCCGGCTGTCACTCACCTTGGCCGGCTCCCATCACGCCGCCGTAGTGTCCGGTCCAGGCGCCGATCACCTTCATTCCGATCATGATCCCGGCCGCCAGCAGCAGCGCCACCCCCATGATCACCGTCAGTTGGACCGTTGCGTGCAGAGCCTCGTTTTCGTAATACTCCGCGGCTTTATTCAGACTCTGATCCAGGCTGCCGGTCGTCTCGCCGGTTGCCACCATACCCACAAACATCGGGGGGAAGAAGCGACTGGAGGCGAGCGTCTGGGAGATGCTGTTGCCGTGTTCAAGCGCGGGCTTCATGCGGCGTGAGGCGGCCTCCAGCAGGTGGTTCCCGCATGCCTCGCCAGCGTACCCCAGTGAGGACGCAATCGGTACCCCCGCGCCGTACAGGGCCGCCAGCGTCCGTGCGAAGCGGGCGGCGGCGAGCTTGCGCACCAGCGGGCCGACCACCGGGATCGCCAGTTTCACCTGATCGATCGTCACCCGGCCCGCTTCGGTCTTGGCGAACATCCGGAGCAGCAACCAGATGCCGACGGCGACGATCACGGCCAGGCCGCCTGTCCGCATCACCTCGGCGGCAAACGGACCGAATCCGCTGAGCACGAGCGTCGGAACGGCCGGGATGAAAATAAGCGCCGCCAGCAGGATCTTCGGGTAGAGCGTCCGGCGCTTCACTTCCATCCGCAGGTTGTGGTCCCGCTCGGTGTACTCGGCCAACCGCTCGAGAATGTCCACGAGCAGCCCGCCGGCCTCACCCGCCTCCACCATCCGGACCTGCATGCGGTCAAACAGCCAGGGAAACTTCTGCATCGTGGCTGAAAGGCGTCCGCCCTCCAGCATGTCCTGCGCCATCACTCCCGCCACCCGGCGCAACTCGGGGCTCGGGGTCTGGTTCGGCCCCGCCAGGGTGGTCATCGCGTGGTAGACACCGATTCCCGCGACGAGCATGGCGTGCAGTTGACGGTAGAAGAGGGAGAGGTCTTTCTGGCTGACGGGGGAGAAGACACGTTTCCAGAAGTCGTCCTCAACGCTCGCGTCGGTGCTGGCCTCGGGGCGGTCGACAACCGGTGACTTGCCGCCGACGGCGCGCAGATCGGTCACCCAGAGGCCGTCCGCACGGAGTCGCGACGCCGCCACGCCCTCGCTCTCGGCGTCGAGTTGACCGCTGCTTTGTTGGCCCCGCTGGTCGCGGGCTGTGTAGGTGTAGGTCGGCATGGCGTAACTCCGCGTCACTCCCCGAAGCCGTTCATCAGTTTCATCAACCCCTGCCCGTAGGCACCCATCACCAGGACGGTGGCGATCCCGCTCAGGATCACGGTCCAGGTGAGAAGGGCCGTGATCCCCCGCACCGTGCTCGCCCCCATGGCCTGGCGCAGTTCCTCCTCGCAGCGGCCGGCCACACCGTTGAGCGCGGTTTCGAGCTCTCCCGTCGCCTCGCCGACGGCGATCATGCCGGCGTCGGCGGGATCCATCGCATCGCTGACCTGGAACGCCCGCGCGAACCCGCTCTCGCCCGCGATGACGGCCCCGTCCCGCCATCGCTCCGACAGGATCATGTTCGGCACACTGAGAGCCGCCGCTTCCCAGGCACCGGCGGGGTCCACACCGGCATGATGCAGCGCATGCAGGGAGCGTGCGAAGACGGCGCGTCCACGCAGGTAGTTTATCTGCTTCGCCACCGGAGCCTTAAGCAGCCACCGGTGCCAGGCGCGGGCGTAGCGGGGGCTGAAGCGTGCCCGGCGGGCAAAGACCAGGAGGCCGGTATAGGCCAGGCCCAGCGGCAGCGCAATGGCCAGAAAGGAGATGGCCGCGGCCCCCAGTCCCGCCGTCACACTGAGGGCACCGGTCATCTCCCGCAGCCACGCCGCCATCGGAATGATCAGCAGCGTGCCGTACACGTTCAGATGGAAGTACCACAGCCAGACCGCCAGCCGGCGGCGGCTCGTCTCTTCCTCCTCGCAGCGGGCCGAAAGCTGCCGGAAGGCGCTGGGCAGGAACCCCCCGGTCTCCGCGGCCCGGATCAGTCCGCGGTCACCCGGCAGGAAGATCCCGGGGAAGGCCAGGATGCTGTCGGAGAGGGATTGCCCGTCCGCGGACTTCCTTGCGACCTGCTGCAGAGCCTCGGCGACCGGGCGCTCCGGAGCCTGGACGGCGACCATTGAGACCGCCTGGAATGGCGACATGCCGGCCTTCAGGGCGAGGTGAAGTTGCTCATAGATGCGAGCCCGGACGCCGTCGGAGATGACCGGCCCCGATCCGACCGGCCCCGATCCGACCGGCCCCGCCGCCGCTGCCGGGATCGACACGCCGGACAGCCGGGGCCGACGGTAGCCGAGTTGGAGCAACCTCGCGGCCGCGGCCTGCTCGTCGCGGACGTCGAGCGCGCCGCGGACGGTGCGTCCGGCGGCATCCTCGGCCTCGTAGCGGAAGAGCGGCATCAGCGGGTCCCCCCCGAAGCCGTAGAGGTGGAGAGGCATGCCGCCACATCCGGAGCGATCTCCGCCAACGGCGCCATCACGAACGGCCGCGACGCCGCCAGGGGGTGCGGAAGGGTCAGCCGGTCGGTGCTAAGCCGGCGTTCGCCGTAGAGCAGTAGGTCGAGATCGATCTTGCGGGGACCCCAGCGGAACGTCTCTCGCCGACCGAGGTGGCGCTCGATCTGCTTCAGGGCGTCCAGCAGCGCTTCCGGGTCGAGGGACGAGCGGACCTCCACCACGGCATTCAGGAACTCCGGCTGGTCGGCAAACCCCCATGGCTCGGTGGCATGGAAGCGCGAGCAGGCGACCAGGTCGGTCCCCGGCAGGGCGGCGATTCGATCTCTCGCCGCGCACAGGTTCTCGGTTCGGTCACCCAGATTGCTACCCATCCCGATGAAGATCCGCTCGCCGGACGGGGGAGGTGGCCGGTCGCCGGCCGTTGCACTCATAGCTGGCGCTCTCCCGCTCCTCATGGCCTCCCAGGTTGCCCGATGCCCCTGCCGGATACCTTCTATCTCGGGACTTCGAGCTGGACCGCTGAGTCGTGGAACGGTCCCTTCTACCCGGAAGGTACGCCGCCCGCGGAGTACCTGGGGTTCTACTCTCGCCACTTCCGCTCCGTCGAGGTGGACGCCACGTGGTACGCGGTGCCCTCTCCGCGGACCGTGGACGGCTGGAAGGCCCGCACCCCGGACGACTTTCTCTTCGCCGCCAAGGTCCCGCAGGTGATCACCCACCAGAAGACGCTGCTTGACTGCGGCCACGACCTGGAGATTTTTCTGGAAGTGATGCGACGGTTGGAGACCAAGCTCGGCGTGCTGCTGTTCCAGTTTCCCTACTTCCGCAAGGCCGTCTTCCCATCGGTGGAGCCTTTCCTGGAGCGACTGGCTCCGTTCCTTGATACGTTGCCCACGGATATCCGCTTCTCCCTTGAGGTGCGGAACAAGGGCTGGCTGGTTCCCCCCCTGTTCGACCTGCTCCGCCGCCATCACGTCGCCCTCACCTGGATCGATCATCCCTGGATGCCCGGGGCCCGGCAGTATGCCCGGATGCCGGAGGCGGTGACGGGCGACTTCCTCTACATCCGCTGGTTGGGCGACCGCCACGCGATTGAGGAGGTGACGAAGCGGTGGGACCAGCTCGTCTACGACCGGACGCCGCAGATCCAGCTCTGGGCGGAGACCCTCCACGGACTGACAACGGACTTGACGCGTAAGATCGGCCGCGTGTTCGCCTACTACAACAACCACTATGCCGGCTGTGGCTATCAGAACGCGTTCCAGTTCGCCGAAGCCTGGGACCGCGCGGCAGAGGGGCATGCCGTCTCCTGATCACCCTCAGTCGCCCCTGGTCGACCTGCTGGTGGTCGGTGGCGGGATCAATGGGCTGGCGATTGCCGAGGAAGCCGCCACGCGTGGGCTCAGCGTCTGCGTCGTGGAGCGCGACGATTGGGGGGGCGGGACGACCGCCGCTTCCAGCAGGCTCATCCACGGAGGGCTGCGGTATCTGCAGTACGGCGAGTTGCCGCTGGTCTACGAGTCGCTGCGCGAGCGGCGCGACCTCAGCCGGAGGTACCCCTTCCATGTTCGCCCCATCCGGTTGATGCTGCCGCTTTATCCCCGTCAGCCCAATCGGCCCTGGAAAGTCCGGGTGGGACTGACGACCTATGACCTGCTCGCGCGCGATCCGATCTTTCCGGCCAGCAAGTTTCTGTCGCCGGGGTCGGCGCTGGCACGCGAGCCGGGCCTCGCCGCCGAGGAGTTGATGGGAGCCTGGCTTTACTCCGACGCGCAGATCGCCTTCCCCGAGCGCCTCTGCATCCAGATGATGCTGGCTGCCACGGCGCGAGGTGCGCTGGCATGGAACCACACTCACATTCGGGAATTCCTCATCGAGGCGAACAGGCATCGCCGAACTGTGGTCGGCGCGCTGGTGCGGGGTGGAGAGACGGGGGTGGTGACGGAAGTGCGGGCGCGCGCGACCGTCAACGCGGCGGGGCCGTGGGTGGACGTGGTCAATCGGCTGCTGCCGGCGGCGCCGCTGCTGCAGTGCACCTGGGGCACCCATCTCATCCTCCCGCTACGGCCGGGCTGCCCACGGGGCCCGATCTATGTGCCCGCCCGCAGCGACGGCCGCCCCCTCTTTTTCCTTCCCTGGGACGGGCGCCTGCTCGTCGGCACCACCGATCGAGTGCTTCGCGGCGATCCTGATGAGGCCCGCGCGGACCCGGACGAGATCCCGTACCTGCTGGCAGAGCTCCACCACCACTTCCCCTCGGCCGGCTACTGCGAGGGCGATCTCCAGCACACCACTTTCGGGCTGCGACCGTTGCCGGCTTCGCGGGGCCGCGCTGGCTTCCCGGGCAGCGTCACGCGGCGGCACTTCGTGATCGACCACGCGCGGAGGGACGGCATCAGCGGCCTGGCCAGCCTCGTGGGCGGCAAGCTGACCACCCATCGCGCGCTGGCCCGGTCCGCCGTGGATTGGGTCGATCGACACCTGGGGCGTGCGCCGCACCGGGTCGCCCAGGACCAGCCTCGACCCCCCGAGTACCCCGAGTACCCCGATCACGCCGACCACGAACGGATCGTGGCCGGCCGGCTGCGATCCGCCGGCCTGGATCCAGAGTCGGCCCCCCGTCTACTGGCCCTCTACGGGTCCCGTGTTGACCACGTCATTGCGGTCGCGACGAAGATCCGCGAACCCGATCCGCTCCTGGCAGCGCAGGTGAAGATCGCGCTCGAAGAAGAGGGCGCCGCCACCGTTGAGGACATTCTGAACCGTCGGCTCGTCCTGCTTCCCGCCCCGAAGGCCGCCGAAAGCTATGTCGCGGCGGTCCTCGCGGCCTGGCGCGCCGGGGGCGGTGCCGGTTCGGCCGTCGGGCAGTGAAGCGCCGCCGCAACTCTTCTGCGCCGACCGGTTCACAGAAGCCGATGAGCGAGTACTGTGGCGGCGTGGAATCGATCAACGGGTGTGCCGGGATCAGAGATCAACTGCGGCTGAGCCGCCGCGAGGCCATTCGCGCCGGCAGCTTGAGCCTGCTCGGGTTGACCCTGCCCGATCTCCTGCAGCTCCGCACCACCGCTGCCGCCACCGGCTCGTTCGGCCGCGCCAAGCGCTGCATCATCCTCTTCATGTGGGGCGGGCCCGCGCAGCAGGACACGTGGGACATGAAGCCGGATGCGCCCTCCGAATACCGCGGCGAGTTTCGGCCGATCCCCACCAACGTCGAGGGGATCCGCATCTGCGAGCACATGCCGCGTCTCGCACGTCAGTGCCACCGCCTGGCGATCGTCCGCTCCATGCACCACCCGGATGTCAACCATCTGACAGCCACCCATTTCCTCCTCACCGGGATGGACTTGCCCAACCGGCTCGGCACGGTGACGGAAGACTGGCCGAACTACGGCGCCGTGCTGGGTCGTTTGGGCCGAGCCAACCCGGCGCTCCCGCCGTACGTCGCGCTCCGCCCCAAGACGACCCTCGACGTGCCGCGCTTCGTGGAGGAGAGTCGCGGCCAGTGGAGCGGCTGGTTGGGACCCGCCTATCAGCCCTTCGTCATCGACGCCGATCCGACCGGGGCTGCCTACAGGAACAGCGAGTTCAGCCTCGCCGTCGAGGTGGGTTCAGAGCGCTTCAGCCGGAGAGAGTCCCTCCGCCAGCGTCTTGATCTCCGTCTCCGGACGCTGGAAGAACATCCCGGCGTACAGGCACACGATGTCAGCTACACCCGGGCACACAATCTGCTCTCCTCCGCCGGGGCCGGGAAGGTGTTCGATCTGGAGCAGGAGCCCGCCGCGCTGCGAGACCGCTACGGACGCCACATGCACGGCCAGGCCGTCCTGCAGGCCCGCCGCCTGGTCGAGGCAGGTGTCCCGCTGGTCACCGTCTTCTGGCAAAACGAGGGGATCAAGAACAGCAGCGTCTACTGGGACACCCACAATCGCAACTTCGTCGACCTGCGTGAGCGGCTCATGCCGCCCGCGGATCAGGCCTTCTCCGCCCTGCTGGACGATCTCGCCGACCGGGGGATGCTCGACGATACCCTGATCCTCTGGACCGGCGAGTTCGGCCGCACGCCCAAGGTCGGTCAGGGCGTGGAGGGCGGCGCGGGAGCCGGTCGAGACGGACGCGACCACTGGCCGCACGTCTTCACCAGTGTGCTGGCCGGCGGCGGTATCCGCGGCGGTCAGGTGTACGGTCGCAGTGACGCCCAGGCGGCCTACCCGGAAGAGGACGGGGTCACCCCCGCGGACTTGGCGGCCACGGTCTACCACTGCCTGGGCGTGCCCCCGCACGCGGAACTCCACGACCAGTTGAACCGGCCCTTACGGATCTGCAGCGGCACCCTGGTCAGCAAGCTGCTCTGCTGACGGATCGGGGGTCTCCATCAGACACGCGGCTCCACCCTCGACCGCAACTTCGCCTGGCCGGACGTGTCACATCGGCCGATCCAGACGCACCCATCTCACGAGTTCGGGCTCGACATGACCCTCCATCGGCTCCAGACCACCTCGCGGCACCTCTGCCGGCCGCCCGCCCTCGTCTGCGGGCTGTCCGCAGCGCTGGTCATGTTGGCCGCGGCCCCGGCGGGTGCCCGGCCGGCCTATCCCCGGGCCGTGGCGGATGCGTTCGGGCCGGTGCTGCCGGTCCGCTCGCAGGCGTGCGCCACCTGTCACGCGGAACCCGGCAGCAAGGAGCCGCGGTTCAACCTGCAGCTCCCGCGCCCGCACAACAGCTTCGGGGCGCGTGTGGCCGCGGCGGGGGAGACGCTCAAGAAGGCGGGTCGACCATTTGATATCGCCGCCCGCCTGGCGCTGATCGCATCCGAAGACTCGGACGCCGATGGCATCCCCAACCGCGCGGAGTTGATCCTCGGCCGGAACCCCGGCGCCCGGCGGGACAGACCTTCGGCCGCGGACCTGAAACGGCTGCCGGGGTTAGTCACCGCCCTCATCGCCTGGCAGGGTCGGCACCAGTGGCGGCCTTTCGAAGAGGTGCGCCGCCCGACGCCGCCACGGCTGCCCGGCATCACCTCTTCCGGAAATCCCATCGACGCCTTTGTTGGGGCCGAGTACGCCGCCTACGGCGTCCGTCCTCGCCCGCTCGCCTCGCGCGAGACGCTCATCCGACGAGTCACCCTGGATCTGACCGGCCTCCCCCCCACGCGGGAGGAGGTCAGCGCCTTCCTGGCCGATCGCTCCCCCGATGCCTATGCGCGTACCGTCGATCGGCTCCTGGCCAGCCCGAGGTACGGGGAACGATGGGGCAGGCATTGGATGGACGTCTGGCGTTACAGCGACTGGGACGGCTTCGGCGAGGAAGTCCGCAACAGCCACCGCCACATCTGGCGCTGGCGAGACTGGATCATCCAGTCCCTGAACGCGGACAAGGGCTACGACCGCATGGTGCAGGAGATGCTCGCGGGCGACGAGTTGGAGCCGGAGAACCCCGCCGCCCTGGCGGCGACCGGGTTCCTGGTTCGCAACTGGTACGTCTTCAGCCGGCACGAGACCCTGACCAAGGTCATCGAACACACGGGCAAGGCGTTCCTGGGCATTACCATGAACTGCGCCCGCTGCCATGACCACAAGTTCGATCCCATCAGCCAGGCCGAGTACTTCAACTTTCAGGCCTTTTTCGAAGCCCAGGATGTTCGTATTGACCGCGTGCCCGGCGAGCCCAATCCCGCGAAGGCCGGGTTGGCGCGGATCTATGACGCCCGGCCGGACGAGCCGACGTACTTCCTGAACCAGGGGGACGACAGAAAGCCCGACAAGACGAAGCGGGCAGCCCCGGGTCTACCGGCGCTGTTCGGCGTCGGGCCGATGCAGATCCAGCCTGTTTCCCTCCCGATCTCGGCGGTGACTCCCGACCGGCGACCCTTCGTCATTGAGGAAACGCTGGCTGCGGAGCGCGCCGCGCTGGAGGCCGCGCGGGCCGCCGTGCAGAGAGCCGTGGCCGCGGGCGATGGCGATGCAGCGGTGCTGGCTGAGCTGTCTGTGAGCAAGGCGGCCACTTCCCTGGCGGCGCTTGAGTCCGTGCTCGCGGTAGAGAAGCTGGAAGATGAGAAGCAGCGGGAGACCGCGGCCTGGCGCGTCGCCGCCACGGCGGCCCAGTCCGCGCAGCGGCGGGCGGCCCTGGCGGCGGCGGAGTTCGCCCTCGCCGTCGAGCGGCGGTC
>CAZSRZ010000061.1:10139-20917 GCA_964609085.1 uncultured bacterium
ACGCCGAGAGTGACGACTCGTTTCCCCGCCGCCAGCACCGGGCGGCGGCTGGCGCTCGCCCGCTGGATCACGGATCGACGGAATCCCCTGGCAGCCCGCGTCGCGGTGAACCACATGTGGGCCCGTCATTTCGGACAGCCGCTGGTGCCCACCGTCTTCGATTTCGGGGCGAATGGGCGGCCGGCCAGCCATCCCGCGCTGCTCGATTGGCTCGCGTCCGAACTGATGGATCACGGCTGGAGCATGAAGCACGTCCATCGCTTGATGGTCACCAGCAGAGCGTATCGGCAGGAGTCGACATGGGATGCGGCCGCCGCGCGAGTCGATCCGGACAACCGGCTCCTCTGGCGGATGAACCCGCGCCGGATGGAAGCGGAGGTCGTGCGGGATAGCCTGCTCAGTCTCTCCGGACGGCTCGATCTGACTGCGGGCGGACCGGACCTCGATCAGGGCCTGGCCGAGTCCGTCCCGCGCCGGAGCCTCTACTTCCGCCATTCCGTTGAAAAGCGAGTGCTGTTCCTGGAAACCTTCGACCAGGGGAGCGTAGCCGAGTGTTACCAGCGCGACGAGAGCATCGTTCCACAGCAGGCATTGGCGTTGGCGAACAGCCGTCTGGCAGCCACGCAGAGCCGGCTTCTCGCCAGAAGCCTCGCCGCCGGCATCGGCGCGGCTGATCGCGGTGCGCCAACCGGCTTGGTCGACCGCCCGCTCACGGACCTCGCCTTCGTTGACCTCGCCTTCATTGACCTCGCCTTCAGGCACATCCTGGGCCGGAGCCCGACGTCGGGGGAGCGAACCGAGTGCCGGGCGTTCCTGGTGGCGCAGACGGCCCGGCTGCGAAGTCCGGGCGGCCTTACCCTGTTTGGAGGGGCCGGCACCGCGGATGTCCCGCCTTCCGAGGATCCCGCACTTCGCGCCCGGGAGAGCCTGATTCGGGTTCTCTTCAACCACAATGACTTCGTGACCATCCGCTAGACGGCCGCCCGGGAGCTGCGGGATCCGGCAATCGGGAACGCGGCTGCGGCCGAATCGGTCGGGATGGGTGACGGTCCGGCAGCCGGGCCGCGTGAGAGGGGGCGGGGTGGTGCAATCGCAAGGTCGGCGGCGAACCGGGGTGACGAGGGTGCTCCCGCTGGTCCTGGCGGTGGCAGTGCTGGCTTCCGTCGCAGCGGCAGGCCCGGTGTTGGGTGAGCCTGCCCGACCGAACATCCTCCTGATCATGGTGGACGACTTGAATCACTGGGTTGGGCACCTCCGCCGTAACACCCAGGTGAAAACCCCCAACATCGACCGGCTTGCTGCCCAGGGCGTGACCTTTACCCACGCCTACGCCCCCGCTCCCGCCTGCAACCCCTCCCGTGCCTCGATGCTCTCCGGGCTGCGTCCTTCCTCGACCGGGGTCTACGACAACGAGACCGATTGGCGACCCGGACTCCCGGCAGAGCTGATGCTGCCCGTCTACCTGCGACGACACGGTTACCTGGCCCTGAGTGCTGGGAAGATCTACCACGAAACCTACAGTCGCCCCTCGGACTGGGACGAGGCGTACTCCCCGCCGGACAGGGACCCGCTTCCAACGGACCCCGATCGCAGCGTGGGCGGCATTCGCTTTGGCCCGCTGGATTGTCGGGACGACGAGTTGCGAGACTATGAGCTGGCGAGCTGGACGATCGATCAACTTGCGAAGGAGCAGGCGCGCCCGTTCTTCCTGGCGTGCGGATTCCGTCGGCCGCACATGCCCTGGAACGTGCCGCGGAAGTGGTACGACATGTATCCGCTCGAGTCCGTGCGCCTGCCCCCCACCCGGCGGGACGATCTGGACGATGTGCCGAGGGCCGGCGTGCGGATGGCCAACCCCGGGTCGGACCACGCGCGGATCGTGGAAGCGAACCGGTGGCGAGAGGCGGTGCGGGCCTACATGGCCGCGATCAGCTACGCGGATATGAACGTCGGGCGGGTGCTGGACGCCCTCGCGCGGAGCGAACACCGGAACAACACGATCGTCGTCCTTTGCGGCGACCATGGCTGGAGCCTGGGTGAAAAGCAACACTGGCGCAAGTTTGCTCTCTGGGAAGAGCCTACTCGAACCCCGTATGTCTGGGTGGCGCCCGGCGTTACGTCACCGGGAGGGGTCTGCACCCGCCCGGTCGACCTGGCCGGCTTCTCTCAATCGATCGCCGAGCTCTGCCTGCTGCCGCCCCCCGCGCACGCGGAGGCCGTGAGCCTGGTGCCGCTGCTGCGCGATCCCGGCCGGGAGTGGCGAGAGGCGGCGGTGATGACCCATGGGTTCCGCAATCACGCCGTGCGCACGGAAGACTGGCGCTATATCCAGTACCGTGACGGTGGTGAGGAACTGTACGATGAGCGAGAGGACCCGCTGGAATGGGTCAACCTGGCACACGACCCGGAGACCCTCGCGACACGCTCCATGCTTCGGGGATTCTTGCCGCAGGTGAATCGGCCGGCGGCGGCGGGGTTGCTCCCGGTGCAGTGACGACCGGTGGCCGGCGGATCAGCGCTTCCGCATCGCGCGAGCGGTCTCCCGGATGGCCTGGTCCGGGCGGCTGTGCATGCTCCAACGCTGCACCATCATCAGGTTGGGGGATCGCTGTGCCGGACCGTGATCCTCCGTGATGGCGAGACGGTAGCCGGCGGCCAGCACGGCTCGCGCGACCCGTGCATCATAGTGGCCCTCGGAGTAGGCAAAGTAGGGTCGTTTTCCGCCCAGCCGTTGCTCCATCCATCGTCGAGCATCCACCAGTTCCCGTCGCAACTGCTTCTCGCTCACCTTGCGGAGGTCGGCCGGGTGGCTGGCCGTGTGGGGATAGACCTTGACCCACCCGGACTGCTCCATCTCCCGCAACTGCTCCCACGTGCAGTGGTCTTTCCCCGTTCGCACGCCCACGTAGTCGGTGTGGACGAAGAGGGTTGCCGGCCAGCGAAACTCCCGGAGCAAGGGGAAGAGGTGGCGATAGAGGCCGAGATTGTTGTCGTCAAACGTCAGCACCACGGCACCCGGTGGAACGGGGCTGCCCTTTTCCAGGTGGTCAGCAAGCGCATCCATCGTGATCGGCTTCAGGTCGGCATCGCGGATTCGGGAGAACTGGGCCCGCAGTTCCGCCGCCGTGATGTCGAACCAGACATCCTTCTTCTTTGCGACCACATCGTGCCACATGAGGATGGAGCTGTAGCTGCCCTTTGCGGCGCGATGGACGGGCGGGAGCGGCGGTGCCGCCACTGACGCGCCTGCGGCCAGCATCAGGAGAAGGGCCGGACGGAGGGAGCGCATCAGCGGCTTCATCGGACGGAGATGAATTCACGGTCGGGCAGGACGACCGCAGTGAGCGGTCCGCCATAGGCGACGCCGGTATCGATGCCGATCTTCTCCGGTCGATCGAGCGGCCGCCACGGCATGCGCTCGAGGTCGATGATCGTCTGGCCGGTGGCCTCGTACTGCGGGGTGTGGCCGAAAACCACGACCTTGTCCCAGGCGTAGTCCGAGTTGATGAACTCCTCTCGGATCCAGTAGAGGTCCTCCTCACGACTCTCCGCGGGGGCCACGCCCGGGCGCATCCCGGCGTGAACGTAGATCGCGTGCTCGTCTTCGTACCACGGCTGGAGGGCCGCCAGCAGCTCCAGGTGCGGCGCGGGAACGAAGGGACGCCAGTTCCGGACTTGCGCACCGGCCGTGTAGCTGATCACGGTGTCCCAGCCGCCGTTCCGGAACCACTCGTGCTCGGACTTGGGCGACATGATCGCCTCCATCATGATCGCCTCGTGGTTCCCGCGCAGGGTGATCACCGGTCCGTCCCAGCCACCGTCGTGCAGGGCGATGAGATGGTCCAACACACCACGACTGTCCGGGCCGCGGTCCACATAGTCTCCCACCAGCACCAGCGAATCACCGGGATCAGCGAGGTCGCCCAGCCGGGCCAGCAGCTTCAGTAGCCGCGAATACTGGCCGTGGATGTCGCCGATGGCAAAGGTTTGCGGCATGGATGATGGGGCTAACCGGACAGGGCTACGCTTCGTAGTCCACGACGATCACATCCGCCTTGATCGGTGCCACGAAGGTATCCACCGCCCCGCGGTGGGCGGGATGAGGCAGATAGTTCTCAAGCGCCGCGCGGTCCGTGAACCGGACGAAGACCCCCAGCTCGAATCCCTGGCTGCGGGAGCTGAAGTTCACCCCCGCGGTCAGGTCCAGGATGCCGGGGATCTTGTCCTTGAGGCCCCGGAGCGCCGCAAGCGCGTCCGCCCGCTGTTCGTCGGTGGCGTCCGGCGTCAGCTTGAACAAAACGAGATGATCAACCATACAGGCTCTCCGGGGACCAGGCGTCCCACTACTTAACCCACCGAGACCGGGTCCGGTGCCAGGTCGGCGACATCGACACCAAGTCCACCGGCTGTGACGAGGAACTGCCGCCAGGTCTCGTCATCCACGCGCACACCGTCACGCCTGCGCCGCGCCTCCTCCCGGAACTCGGGCTCCCCCGGCATCAGGATTTCGGCGTGGCCGGGGGCGGAAGGCGATGATCGGATGTGGCGTTCGAGAATCCCCACCTGCTCAATGAACTCCGCCAGCGGCACGAATTTCTCGATGTCCACTACCGTGATGAACACGGCGTTGCCGAGCCGGCAAGTCGAACTGAAGCTGCAGCCGGCGCCGGAGAGGGCTCCGCTAAGGATGTCGACCATCACGCTCAGGGCATAGCCCTTGTGGGCAACCGGCCCGCCGAAGGGGAGAATCGCGCCCCGGGGATCGGCGTAAAGATCATTCGGATCGCTGGACGGAAGCCCCTGACTGTCCAGGAGCCAGCCCGGGGGCACCGGTTTTCCGTCGTTTCGCAGGAGGCGCACCTTGCCTTCGGCGACGACGCTGGTCGTGATGTCCACGAGGATGGGCCGGTCCGGACCCGGACAGGCGAAGGCTATCGGGTTGGTCGCCAACCGGCCCTGGGTGCCGCCGAACGGGGCCACGAGGTTCCCTCGCCCATGGTTGTTGACGGTCGCGATCGCCAGCATGCCCGCTTCCACCGCCATGAGTGGGTACTCACCCAGCCGGCCCAGATGGTTGCAGTTGCGGACCGATACGGTTCCCGTGCCGTACTGACGTGCCTTCGCGATCGCCAGTTCCATCGCTCGCCTGGCCACCACGGGCCCAAAGTTCCAGCCACCGTCCAGCAGGGCGGTGCAGGCAGCTTCGCGGAGGACGGTCGTCGCGGCACCCGGCACAATATCGCCGCTCTCCACCAGCTTCGCGTACTGCTCCAGGCGGATCAACCCGTGAGAATCGTGGCCCGCGAGATTAGCGCCGGCCAGGGAGGCGGCAACCATCTCCGCCTCACCGGGCGGAGAGCCGAGCGCCCGGGCGCAGCGCAGCGCGCATCCGTATAGGGAGTCGTAAGTCAGCAGGGGCATGCGGATCGACCTCGATCATCCGTGATCGCGCCTGAACTCTATCCCAGTTCCGGCCGGCCGTGCGTGCGCGGGGGG
The DNA here is from genome assembly GCA_964609085.1 of uncultured bacterium. Classification (GTDB taxonomy): domain Bacteria; phylum Armatimonadota; class SYMT01; order SYMT01; family SYMT01; genus JANPLG01. Next base: position 15,636 of record CAZSRZ010000061.1, read on the forward strand.
TGAGCGAATTCACAACCACGCACCGCGGCGGCGGTGTATCCCAATGGCTAGGGATGAGAAACACTCGTTTCCCCCGAGACAACCGCCGCGCGCGGGGACAACTGAACACGGGGGCGATCCACGGCACCACGTGTCGCGGAACGCCGAACGCACACAACTGAACAGATCTCTCCAGGCGCGGCATGTGCCGCCGTCGACCGGTTGCCCCCTCGGGCGTGAGCGTGGAGCTTGACCGGCTGCGGCGGGTTATGTATCCGGACCGGTACGGCAGGCGGCAAGCCCTCCGCTGGAGAGTGGGGAGCGGCCGCACTCGCCCCGCGGCCGCTCCCTTCATCCTTTCCCGTGGCCGCCCCCCGCATGCTAGGCTGTGGCCGTGCTCACCTCCTACCACAACCACACACGCTGGAGCGACGGGGCCCCGACCATTGCCGCCCAGATCCAGGCGGCCCGTGGGTTCGGACTCGACGAACTCGGAATCTCCGACCACTTCACCCTGGCACCGGATGAGGTCGAGGTGGAGTGGTCGATGCCGCTCGATGCTCTCGGCGACTACGTGCTTGAGGTGCTCGGGGCGGCACAGCAGACCCGCGATCTCCGCGTGCGGTTGGGGCTGGAGGCGGACTTCTACCCGGAGACGGTGGCTGACCTGCGCGAGCGGCTGGCACCGTATCCCTGGGACTTCATTATCGGCTCCGTCCACGCCGTGGACGGGTTCCCCATCGACTCCGAATCGGCAGATTGGGAGAACCTATCCGTCGCGGGGCGGGACGAGATCTGGCGCCTCTACTGGACGCGGATTCGAGAACTGGCAGAAAGCCGGGTGTTCGACTTCGTCGGCCACCTGGACCTGCCCAAGAAGTTCGGATTCCGGCCGAGCGTGGGTCTCGGCGCCGAGGAAGCGGCCGCGCTCGATGCGATCGCCGCCGCCGGCATGGCCATCGAGATCAACACCGCCGGGTGGAGCCTCCCGGCTCGCGAGGCCTACCCCTCCCTCTCGCTACTCCAGGCAGCCCGCCGCCGGGAGATACCGCTGCTGATCAACGCCGACGCCCACTTCCCCGAATTCCTCGTGCGAGATTTCGACCGCGCCCGTGCGCTCGCCTGCGAGGCCGGGTACGATTCGGTTGTGCGGTACGACCAGCGCCGGCGCGCGGTGGTCGCACTACCGGCATCGCCGGACTGATCTCCCGGACTGGCTATCGCCCCAAACAAAAAAAACCCCGGAGCGTTCCTCCGCCCGCGCTCCGGGGAGGCAGCACCCAGGCTACACTCAATCTGCTAAGTGCCGTCCAAACGCGAACGTGTAAGCCGAGATCTGAGGGATCTCTAAAGCCGGACGAGTTGGCGAGCCGCGCGGGCCTAGGACCTCCGGCCGGCTGCTGCTTCCCGTCGGATCCCCGCGTCCATCGCGACGAGGAGAACCGCCACGTCCGCAGGCGTGACGCCCGGAATTCTGGCCGCCTGGCCGATGTTTCCGGGTCGCTGACGGTGGAGCTTCTCTCGGCTTTCGGAGGAGAGGCCCGCCAGGGTGAGAAAATCGATGGATGCCGGGATCAGCCGAGACTCCATTCGACGCTGTCGCGAGACCTCGGACTCCTCGCGAACGATGTAGCCGGCGTACTTCGTCTCTATTTCGAGATCCCGCACCACCAGCGGCGGAAGCTCTTCCAGCCCCGGGATCGCCCGTCGTGCGACCTGCCAGTCCACGTCCGGGCGGCAGAGGAACTGCGTTCCGGTGGCTTGCTTCTCCAGGGTCACGTCGCCTTGGCGGCCGGCAAACGTCCAACCTGGCTGTGGCCGGAATGCCGTGAGTGCGTCGCGCCCCCGCTGCAGGGCGGCCACGCGCCCCAGATGTCGGCCCCACCGGTGGTCATCCACCAGCCCGATCGCCCGACCCCGCCCGGTCAGGCGTAGATCGGCATTGTCGTGCCGCAGTATCAGGCGGTGCTCAGCGCGGGACGTGAGCAACCTGTACGGCTCGAACGTGCCTTTCGTGACAAGGTCATCGATCATCACGCCGATGTAGGACTCGCCGCGGTCGAGCGTCCAGGGCGAGGCGTGGGGATCCTGCGCCCGCCGCGCGGCATTGATGCCTGCGACCAACCCCTGCCCCGCCGCCTCTTCGTAGCCACTGGTGCCGTTGATCTGACCGGCTAGCCAGAGACCCCGAATCCGGCGCGTCTCCAGCCAGGGGTGCAATTGCGTGGGGAGCACGCAGTCGTACTCCACAGCGTAACCGGGGCGCAGCATCCGGCACGACTCCAGCCCCGGAATCGTGTGAAGAAATCGGAGCTGCACCTCGGCGGGGAGGCTGGTGGACATTCCCTGTACGTAGACCCAATCGGTCTCCCACCCCTCCAGTTCGAGGAAGATGCCGTGGGTATCCCGGTCCGGAAAGCGCACCACCTTGTCCTCGATCGACGGGCAGTAGCGCGGTCCGACACCTTCGATTCGGCCGCCGTACATGGCACTGTGGTGGAGGTTGTCGCGAATGACTTGATGCGTTTCCGGGGTGGTGGCCGTCTGCCAGCTCGGCAGCAGATCCGCGCGTGCCAGCGAATCGTGCAAGTAGGAGAACGGCTCCGGATGCTCGTCGGAGGGCTGCACCAGCGTCCGGCCGAAGTCGATCGAGGCCGCGGAGATACGGGGAGTGGTGCCTGTCTTGAAGCGGCGAATCTCGAACCCGAGTCCTCGCAAGCTCTCCGAGAGGGAATTGGCGGGAGGTTCCTCGTGACGACCGGCAGGGGTCTGCTGATCGCCGATGTGGCACAGGCCCCGCAGGAACGTGCCGGTGGTCACCACCACGCACGGCGCGAAGTACTCCGCCCCAGACTCACACCGAACCCCGACGATGTGCGGAGCTGTCGCCGAGGTCCCGTCGCTCTCCACCAGAAGAGAGGAAACCACCTCCTGCCGGACGGTCAGCGCGGGAGTGGCCAGCAGAACGGTCCGCATCCGATCCTGGTACTCGGCCTTGTCCACCTGGGCTCGCAGGGCCTGCACCGCCGGCCCCTTGCCCGTGTTCAGCATCCGCATGTGGGTGAGCGTGAGGTCGGTGTTCACGCCCATCTCGCCGCCGAGAGCGTCGATCTCCCGTGTGACGTGGCCTTTGGCGGGGCCGCCGACGGAGCAGTTGCAGGGCAGGTGCCCGATGTTCCCGATGTTCAGCGTGAGGGCGAGGGTCTCGCAACCGAGACGGGCGGCAGCCAGAGCGGCCTCACAGCCGGCATGGCCCGTCCCCACCACGATCACCTCGTACTGATGCATGTGCGTCTCCGGCCGCGATTATAGGGCGTGGTCAGCTCCACGGAAAGCAAGCCGCTCCACGGGATCCGACCGGGGGTCGGAATTGCATGCGAAGGGGCTCCATCTGGGCGCAACTCATGACCGACCGGCCGAGTCAAACGTCGAGTCGGCTTCCGTCAGCGCCTCGCCCACCCACCTATGTGTTGCTTCAACTCGGCGATCGACCACGTCTACGCGACGCAGATCTACGTCGGCAGAGCCGACGGGAAGCAGGCCACGGTGTATGGAGCCCACCTGGTGGGTTCCCGAATCGAGATGGTGTTGCCCGTTCGGTCCCGTGGGGCCACGGAGTTGGAATTCATCGACTTTGCGTCGTACCCCGAGTTCTTTACAGACTGCGGGCGCGCCACTGCGGCGCCCGCTTGGACAGCAAAGCAGGCGGCGGGCCATGCGCTCCCACCCGCTGGGGCGCTGCTGGAGGTGATGGACATCGGTGACTACCGGGTGAGCTTCGCCCCGTCCTGGAGGGACCTCGATCGGCTGGATCCGGCCGAGTTCCGTTTGGGGTCACGACTCCGAGATGTACTCACGGAGCATTACCCGGAAGGGGTCTACGGCTTCGTCGTCTACCGGCCGCGTCACTCCGGCGCAATGCACCCCCTGGGGTATCGGCACCCGGTGTCGGATACAGAGCCGCTCTTCGTGCCGACGCGGCATGAGCATGGCCATGACGGCCCGCCGGATTGGGACCACATCATTTACCACCAGGGAAGCATGTCCGGCGTCCGGGCGACACGGCGAGAGATGGGAACCGAACCAGCGGGCCGATTCTTCCAGTCCGCCAGGCGGGCCGGCAAGCCGGTTCCACCGGAGATTGACCCGGACCGGGTGATGAAGAAGCTGTATCGTTGGGGGAAGACGTTTCCGAACGGGGATCTGAAGGTGCAGCCGGCACCCGCTCTGAGCGCTGCCGGTGGGTTGAGCGCGGCGGCCGCCATGACGGCGACCACCGGCCTGCTGCGACGACGGCGAGCTTTGTCCATGCGAGTCGGGATGAATGGGCAGGAAAACCTGCCAACCAAAGGGAAACTGAACGACTAGAGACGCGTGCCTTTGCGGAAACGAAGGGCGGCGATTCTCGGGACGCGCACTGGCTTCATCACGGTTTTGGGGTAGGCCCACTCGGCCTGCCTGCGTACGGCAATCCCGCGTGCGGGATTGAAGGAGTCGCGAATGCGACGGATTTTTTCACTCGTCATCCTCATCCTGGCTCTGGTCGGGCTTTCCGCCATCGCCGCGCCCGCGAAGGTGCCCGGTATCGAGCTGCCTCACAATGGGCCTGCGGCGGAATTCGACGTCAGTCCCATCCAGGCTCTCAGGGTGAGCAATGCCGGCCAGCCAGGTGCCGAGCGGAATCGTGGGCCGAGCGCACCAAGGCGCCCGCAAGCGGGTGATGTCTCGGCGCGCGGCACCGGCACCCCCGCCGGCGTATCCCCTCAGGCCGACTTCAAGCGGCTGCAACACATCTGGTCGGGCCTGGGCTCACCGTGGCATCTGAACGTGCCGGACCCGACCGTGGCTGCCGGACCCGACCGCGTGCTGACGATGGTCAACCAGGAGATGAAGACCCTGGGAATCGCCGGCCCTGGCGCAGGGGTGGAGACCGCCGCTGACCTCAAGGCGTTCTTCGGAATCTCGAATCTGCCGTACTTCTTCCCGGTGCAGTCGCGCGCCACCTGGATGCCCAACTTCAACCCAACGATGGCGGACCCATACCCGGGCCACTTCTTCTTCGTGACCAACGTGGTCGATACGGAGAACGATGGTCAGGACGCGTATCTCTTCTTCGGGATTTCTCGGACGGACAAGCCGACGGCCAACCCCAACAGTTGGGAACTCTACTTCCTCCAGGTCTACTCCGAGACGACGGACGTCGACGGTAACGTCTTCCCATGGTTCGCGTTCCGACCGAACGTGGGTTTTGCGGACGACCGGATCTACCTGGCGATGGACTACCAGGAATTCGGGATTGACCC
>CAZSRZ010000061.1:21017-30303 GCA_964609085.1 uncultured bacterium
TACCCGCCCAGCCACTGGGGAATCTACAGCGACGGCTCGCCGGACCAACAGTTCGGTGGCCGGGCGTGGGTCCATGGCGAGCTGCCGGCACTCAACTATTCCTGGGAAACCCTGCTGGCGAGGATCCAGTCCCGCACCACCACCGTCCTGACTCCCAATGGTGGTGAGGCCTACCTGTTCGGAGAGACGATCAGCATGGCCTGGCCTCCTGGCATCGCCGCCCCCGGAGGCCTGGTGACGATCCAGCTCTCGCGGGATGGCGGTCAGACTTGGACGAATGTAGTCTCGAACCTGCCGGACTCGCTGGGTACGTTCGATTTCCCCGCAGCAGGACCGGCAAGCACCCAATGCCGCGTCAGAGTTGTGGCTCAGCTCAATCCGGGTCCAGGACTCGACCCGAACTTCCTTGACGGTAGCGACGGCGACTTCACCATCACCGATGGGCTGCGGCAGACGTTTGCCGCGACCCAGCAGGTTCCGACCCCTTCGCCAACGCCTATTCCGGACAACTGGCAGGGCAACGCGGACTGGGTGGAGAGCAAGCTGTTCCTCCCATTCGACGCCCTCGCCCGTGGGCTGTTCAATCAGGTCAAGATCGACCACTTCTATCAGGGCGATCTGCAGATCTGGCTCGTTCCCCCGGATGCACCGCTGCCTGACGACATCCGCGCCTCCAGCATCACGGTGGATGACCTGAAGCGCTACGCCGTTCTGCTCCAGGACCAGCGGGGCAGTTCCAGCTCCTTCGTGCCCGTGGACTACCCGATTCCTTGCGCCTATGGCGAGCCGCTGGCGGATGCCCGGGCCAAGTCGATCGGCAAGAGAACGCGGTTCTGGGATCCCGTCACCCACGTTGAAAAGCCGTGGCGGCTCCTGGTGCGCGACCTCAAGCCCGGCGATATCGGCATCCTGAATGATTGGTCGCTCACCTCGGTCGGGCCGGATACCACCCGACTCCGCGTCACGTTCCCCAACGGCACCGAGCGGCTCGATATCGGCAGCACGCAGCGGTTGACCTGGATCAACGATCCGGACAATCCGATCGCGGGCGACGTGAACATCCTCCTCTCGCGGGACAGCGGCCTCACCTTCCCGGAGACGCTGAACACCGTGCCGATCCCCGCGGATGTTCAGTTCCTGGACTGGGTGGTCACCGGGCCCGTCAGCCTCAACAACTGTGTGCTGAAGGTGATCTCTATCCCCACGCCTGTCCAGCAGGACGTCAGCGATGCGCCATTCAGCATCGAGAACGCGTCGCTCACCGTTCTGAATCCGAACGGCGGCGAGACGGTGCTCACCGGCCGCAACCGCACGATCACATGGGACTCCGTGCCGCTCTCGGGCACGGTGACGATCAAGCTGTCCACGGACAGCGGCGCTACCTACCCAACGGTGATCAGCAACAGTGCCCCGAACACCGGTTCTTTCGATTGGCTGGTACCGGCGATGCCGGATCTGGACACCGCAAGGATCCAGATCATCGCCAATAGCGGACCCGCTCGACAGGATGAAAGCAACACGGACTTCCTGATCCGCACGCCGCTCATCACGGTCACCAACCCCACGAACGCCGGAGTGCTGTGGTACACGTACGTTGGCCAGACAATCACATGGACGTCCAAGGCTCAGGCCGGGAATGTCCGCATTGAGCTGAGCCTGGCCGAGAGCTCCCCCGGGGTTCGCACCGACTGGCAGCTTCTGGGGACGGTGCCGATCACAGACGGCAGCTTCCCCTACACCCCTGTGCCACCCGCCTCGACAACGGCAGTTATCCGGATCACGGCGGTGAACGACCCGCTTGTCTCCGACGTCAGCGACAACGTGTTGGAAATCCGCAACACCACCATTACGGTGACGCGGCCGATTGCGTCCGACAAGTTGGCCGTCGGCTACCCGTTCACAATTACGTGGACGTCCGAAGGGCTCCCGACGAGCCCGGCGGGCACGGACAACGTCGACATTGAGATCAGTCGCAACGGAGGCCCCTTCACCGCGCTGTTCACGAACACGGCGAACGACGGATCCCAGGTCTGGAATGTCTCAGGCCCGGTCCGCGCCATCAACGTGATCCGTGTGAAGGCGCGCAACTTCCCGGTCAGCGGTCTCAGCGCCAGCTTCCCCATCGTGCTTCCCTCGGTGGAAGTGCTCCGGCCAAACGGAGGCGAACGGGCGGCTGTCGGACGGATCTTCCAGATCCTCTGGAACCCGACTCCTGCCACCGGCACCGTGAAGATCTCTCTGAGCCTGGACAGTGGCGTGAGCTACCCGACCGTCATCGCCACGGGCGAGCCCAACGACGGTAGCTACGACTGGACGGTGCCCGCCATACCGGACACCGATAAGGCCCGCATCAAGATCGAGGTCGAAGGGTCTCCGTTCCCGACACAGACGGACACCAGCGACAACGACTTCATCATCGAGACGCCGAGCCTCAGGGTTCTTGCCCCGAACGGCGGGGAACTCTGGTTCGTCAACTCGACGCAGAACGTCCGCTACCAGACCGTGGGGGTCACCGGCGACGTGAACATCCAGGTCAGCCGCACCGCCGACGGGATGGGCGTTCGAACCGACTGGACCACGATTGGGACCGCCCCTGCCTCGAACGACGGGAGCTTCCCCTGGGTGGTGACCGGCCCGCCAAGCACCAACTGCAAGGTGCGGATCGTCTCCGTCGCCAACCCGACAGAGATGGATGAGGGCGATGGGGCGTTCGAGATCCGCAACATGCTGATCACGGTGACCAGCCCCAACGGGGGCGAAGCCTTCGGGATCGGCACCACCCGGAACCTCACCTGGACATCGGACGGGGTCACGGGGCGCGTGGACATCCTGCTCTCCCGCGACGGCGGAACGAGTTACGCTCCTCTGCTCTCCAACACCGCGAATGACGGAACCGAGGCCATCGTTGTCCCGGGTCCGGCGGGGACGCTGTGTCGCATCAAAGTCCAATCGGTCAACTTCCCGACGTTCGACGAGAGCGATGGGAACTTCTCCATCCTCAATCCCGGCATCAGCGTGATCGCCGCGAATGGTGGGGAACAGCTCAAGGTCAACACCACCTTCACTATCAGGTGGGCATCGGTTGGTCTCAGCTCAAACGTCAAGGTAGAACTCAGCCGGAACGGGGGCCAGAGCTTCCAGACGTTGTTCAACAACGAGCCGGCGACAGGAACCCGGGATTGGACGGTGGTGGGCCCGGACACCACCAACGCGCTCTTCAGGGTCACCTCGCTCGAGTTGCCAGGAGTAGCCGACACCAGTGATGCGCCCTTCACTATCGTCACCCCGCTGCTCACGGTCACGGCACCCAACGGTGGCGAGCGCTGGTTCACCGGTCTGCCGCAGATCATCACCTGGACCACAAACGGGATTGATCCCACGGCGAATGTGAGGATCGAGATCAGCACCAACGGCGGCGGGGCGTTCACCACGCTGGTGGCCAGCACGGTCAACGACGGCAATGAGGGCGTTGTCGTGCCCCAGACGCCGTCGGCGAACTGCAAGATCCGGCTCACCGCGCTGGATGGCTCGGGTGCGGCTGACAGCAGCGACGCACCGTTCGTGATCCTGGATCCGACCATCCGGGTGCTCAATCCGAATGGCGGTCAGGAGTGGCTGACCGGCAGTAGGCAGACGATCACCTGGGTCACCGATGGTGTCCCAGGGAATGCGCCGATCGACATCTTCCTGGATGGTCCCGGCGGCACGTTCCAGATCTTCTCTGGGACTGCGAACGACCAATCGGAGACCTACACCGTGACTGCTCCGCCGGGGGCAGGCTACAAGGTGCGCGTGGAGTGGTCGGGCCGAGCGTCCGTGACGGACTCCAGTGACGGAACGATTGATATCAGCGTGCCCGCTCTGGAAGTGACCTCGCCGGCGACCGGTGCCAAGTGGACCATCGGGAAGCAGGTCACCATCACCTGGGATGGCAGCGCCGTGCGGGTCGGTGGCGGGCAGGTGGACATCTTCATCTCTCGCGACGGCGGTGCAACCTTCAAGCCACTCATCCTCGACACCCGCAACGACGGCAGCGTCACGCTGACGGCGAGCGGGCCGAAGACCACGAGGGCCCGGATCCGCGTTGTCTGGAAGGTGGATCCGTCGGTCAGTGACGACACGGGGGACTTCACCATCAAGAAGTGAGCAAAGGGGGAGGCGCCTCGCGCCTCCCCCTCTCTCACGGTCGGTCGGGGTCCATCCTCAAGACGTGAGGGTCTGATCGGTCCCGATGGCGTCCTGCATCTGGCCGGTCCCGACCCGGACCCGCGGGTGGAATTCAGGCTATGCCGGACCAGGGCCGGGTGATTCGCCTTCCAACATGGCCAGAAACTCGTTCTCGGTCAGCACACGCACGCCGAGTTGAGCGGCCTTCACGGCCTTGCTTCCCGCCTTTTCGCCCGCCACCAGATAAGTCGTTGACCGGCTGACGCTGCTCCCGGCAGCGCCTCCCCGGGCGCGGACGAGGGCCTCGGCTTCCGACCGCTGCATCGTTGCCAGGGTTCCGGTGAAGACAAAGGTCAGGCCGGCCAGCGTATTGTCGGTCGCCTCCTCGGGTCCTTCCCCCTCGGGTATCACTCCGGCCCGCTGCAGCTTGTCCAGCACGACGGCGGTCTCGGCCTGTCGGAAGAAGCGATGGATGCTCTCCGCGATCTGCGGGCCGATGCCTTGTGTTCCGGTCAGCGCTTCCAGGTCGGCGGCGGCGAGCGCGCCCAGGGTACGGAAGCGCTGTGCCAGAATGCGGGCGATCGTCTCTCCCACGTGCCGGATCCCCAGGCCGAATATCAGCCGATGGAGCGGCCGTCCCTTGCTCGCGGCGATGGCAACTAGCAGGTTATCCGCGCTCTTCCCGCCCATCCGCTCGAGGGAGAGGAGTTGCTCCAAAGTAACGAAGTAGATGTCGCCCGGGTCTGTCACGTACCCGCGCTCCTGAAGTTGCGCGATCTGGGCGGGTCCCAGGCCTTCAATGTCCATCGCGTCCCGCGAGGCCCAGTGGCGAAGCGTCGCGGCAAGCTTCGCGGGGCATCCGATCCCGACGCAGCGAGCGACGGCCTCCCCAGGCGCACGCTCCACATCCGCTCCGCAGACGGGACACACCGTGGGAAATGCGAACACCTGCTCGGCGCCCGTCCGCGCGGAGAGCACCACCTCCACCACCTCGGGGATGACCTCTCCCGCCCGTTGGATGATCACGGTGTCGCCGATGCGGATGTCCTTCCGCCGAATCTCGTCCTCATTGTGCAGGGTAGCTCGCGTTACACTCACGCCGCCGCAGACCACCGGTTCCATCTCCGCTACCGGCGTGAGTGCGCCAGTCCGGCCGACCTGCACGTGGATCTCCCGGATCTTCGTCTGAGCCTTCTCCGCGGGGTACTTGAAGGCGATCGCCCAGCGAGGGCTGCGGGAGACGCTGCCGAGTTCGTCCTGCAGCGACAGCGGATTGATCTTGACCACCACTCCGTCGGTGGCGTAGTCCAGGTCGTGTCGCTTCGTGTCCCATTCGCGGCAGAAGGTGAGCACGTCCGCGATGCCGTGACAGAGCCGGCTGTTCGGGTTGGTGCGGAACCCCCATGCGCGGAGTGATTGCAGAAGCTCCGCCTGGCCTGCCGGCCGAAGCCCGTCCAGGTGTCCCAGTGCGTACGCAAAGTAGTTGAGCCGGCGCTGGGAGGTGATATGCGAGTCGAGCTGGCGGAGCGAACCGGCCGCCGAGTTCCGCGGGTTCGCGTAGAGCGGTTCTCCTCGCGCCTCACGTTCCGCATTGATCCGGTCGAACTCGCCGAACGACAGAAAGACCTCGCCCCGGACCTCTACCTCACCGGAGGGGGCACCCGGCTGGAGGTGAAGCGGCAGGCCGCGCACCGTCCGTAGGTTCGGGGTCACGTCCTCGCCGGAGGCTCCATCTCCGCGCGTGGCACCGATCACGAAGAGGCCGTTGCGATAGGTCAGACTGACCGCCAGGCCGTCGATCTTCAACTCCGTCACGTAATCGAGGATTGAGGTCGGGTCGAGCCCCAGGTAACGCTTCGCACGGAGGTCGAACTCTTCGAGTTCAGTCAGGCTGAAGGCGTTCCCGAGCGAGAGCATCGGCACGCGGTGCGTGTGCGGTGTGAATGCAGCGGATGGTGGCGCACCGACACGCCGCGTCGGGCTATCGGCCGTGGCCAACTCCGGAAAGCGCTCTTCAATTGCCTGCAGTTCCCGGAGGAGCAGGTCATACTCCGCATCCGATACCCGCGGCGCGTCCAGCACATAGTAGAGATAGTTGTGGCGCTCCAGCTCCGTCCGCAGGAACTCGGCGCGCCCGGCTGGCTCGCCGCCGGCCGGCTCGGAATGCAGGGGATTGGCCAAGACTCGCTCCTCATGGCAGGTACCTGCCGCGAGAATGCGATTCATCAATGTCGTGGTGCCCTCCTCCCGGAGCAGGGGATTCCGGCTAGGGACGGGGGGTGTCTGCGATCGGCCGCGGCAGACGAAAAAAGGTCCGGGCAATAGCGAAGGAAACTCCTCGGCCACGGGACAACTGGCTGACAGGGCTCCCGAAGCAGAGAAGGAGCCGAAGAGAACGAGACTCGTGTCAGCACCTCAGGTCGCCTACTCGGGACTGGAACCTACGGAACTCTGGCGGCATTTTGCCGCCCTGAATGCCACCCCTCGCCCGACAGGCCACGAAGCTGCTGCCCGCGACTACGTGATCGGCCTGGCCAGGTCAAAGGGTGCGGAGTACCTGGTCGACGGTGTCGGCAACTGCGCGGTTCGCGTACCCGCCTCCCCCGGGCGGGAAGACGCGTCCACCGTGGTGGTCCAAGCCCACCTGGACATGGTCTGCGAGAGCCGTCCCGACACCCCCCACGATTTTCTGCGCGATCCTATCCTTCCTGAACGATCAGGGGAATGGATCCGCGCTCGGGGCACCACGCTCGGCGCGGACAACGGCATCGGTGCCGCGGCAGCGTTGGCCTTGCTCACCAGCCCGGACCTCTCTCATCCTGCTCTGGAACTGCTCTTCACGGTTGAGGAAGAGGTGGGACTCGTCGGCGCGACAGGGCTGGATCCCACGCTCATATCGGGTCGACGTCTGATCAACCTGGACAGCGAGGACCCTCGCGAACTCACGGTGGGCTGCGCGGGCGGAGGTGGGAGCACGCTCCACCTCGATTTCGACTGGTCCGAGTCCATGAGCGCCTCGCAGTACTACCTGTTGGTGGTCGGTGGCCTCAAGGGTGGGCACAGCGGTGTGCAGATCCATGAGCCGCTGGCGAACGCCATCAAACTGCTGGTCGAGATCCTGGACTCCGTTGCGGCCACAGGCGTCTCCTACCGACTCGGACAGTTGCACGGCGGCAAGGCCCACAACGCGATCCCCAGAGATGCCCAGGCCGTCGTGGCGCTGGACCCGGGCACCGGAGTCGCGGCTCGCGCGGCGGTTCTTGCCTGTGAGGCCGCCATCCGGTCACGCTGGGGCGCCTCCGAGCCCGGACTTTCGATCACGTGGGAAGCGGTCCCCGCCGAGGGACCGCTCATCTCCGCGACTGATACGGCCGCGCTCCTCGCGCTGCTGCGAGAGATCCCTCACGGTGTTCTCGCAATGAGCGCAGAGTTCCCGGGCAAGGTCGAGACCTCCACCAATCTCGCCCTGATCGAAGCCGCGCCCTCAGCAGTTCGCATCACCACCAGCACGCGCAGCTTCCTGCCTGAAGAGGTCGTGCGTGTGCAGCGAGAGATCACCGAGCGTGGTCGGGCCGCGGGTGCCAGGGCCGAGCCTCGTGCTCCCTACCCCGGCTGGAAGCCCGATCCCGAGTCCACACTCCTTCGTCAGGCCACCTCCGTTTATCGGCAAATCTTCGGGACTGCGCCGGAGGTACAGGTGATCCACGCGGGGCTGGAGTGCGGTGTTCTGCTTGCCCACTTTCCCGGCGAGAAGGTGGATGCGATTTCATTTGGCCCTCGGATCGAGGGGGCTCACAGTCCCGATGAGCGTGTCGAAATCCGGACCGTGACGGATACCTGGGCCTTACTGACAGGCCTGCTGGAGGTGGCTTGATGCGCTGCTTCAGCAGGCCGCTTCAGGCTGCCCGACTTGCGGATTTTTTCACATACGTGTACCCTGGGAAGGGTTTCGGGGTACACGCGGCGTATTACCCCGTGGTCGGGTGGCGCCGGCACGCCGCTCCGGCGGCGGGCCTTATTCATAACCGAGTCTGTGGAAGGCCGGTTAGACTAATCAGCCCGAGTAATAGATCCATTAACTCGCCCAATTAGGAATCCGCACCTGCGCGTGGTAGAGTGTGGACGAAAGGACGGCGCATCATGCGAGCCCGGTACGCATCCGAAGAGACGTTGCCCACCCAAGCTCAAACGGAAGCAGACCATCACGCTCAGCAGGCTCAGCAGGCTGGAATCCCACCCTGGCAGTACAAGGCCGACGGGCCGCTGCTGACCGTCCACGAGGAGATCGACCTTACCAATCGGATCCGTGGCGGCGACGAGCGTGCCCGCGAGCGGATGATCGAAGCCAACCTCCGGTTGGTCGTCAGTATTGCCCGCCATTACAACTGCCGCGGCATGACCTTCGAGGACGTGGTCCAGGAAGGCATCCTCGGATTGATGAGCGCCATCAACAAGTTTGACCCGACCAAGGGTTTTCGGTTCTCCACCTACGCCACCTACTGGATCCGTCAGGCCATCGTCCGGGCGATCGAGAAGCAGAGTCGCATGATCCGGCTGCCCACGTATGCCTATCATGCCGTGGGGAAACTTGAGCGGAGCACGATGCAGCTCTCGGACAAGCTGGGTCGGCAGCCGACTTCCGAGGAGCTTGCTGTCGAGACAATGCTTTCCGTGAGCACCGTGAACGCCTTGCTGCAGAGCATCCAGGAGCCGGTCTCCCTTGACGTGCTCCTCGGCGAAGCGGAAGACTACACGCTGGGAGACCTGCAACTCGACAGCGAGGCCCAGGACCCGGAGGACTGCGCGCTACAAGCCGCGGACCGGGAGAATCTCGCCAGGATCCTCGGCGTTTTGAAGCCCAAGGAGCGCACCGTCATCGAGAACCGATACGGTCTGCGAGACGGGCGTGTGCGGAGCCTCAAAGAGCTGGCCCAGGAGCTCAACATGTCCCGCGAGGGCATCCGTCACATTGAGACGCGCGCCCTCCGCAAACTGCGCCACGCGGTCGGCGTCAACTAGAGGCACCTCGCAGATCAGGACTGGAGCCCGGTCAGAGTCGCCCGGGCTTCCCACGACTCAACCCGCCGGTGCCAGTGCCCGCTCCGGCTCAGACGCCGGC
>CAZSRZ010000062.1:0-30289 GCA_964609085.1 uncultured bacterium
CTCATCGCCGACAATAGTATTGGCCTGGGATTGAAGGCTGGGACGACCACCGAGGGGATCATCGCCATTCCAAACGCCGGCGACGGGGTGCACATCCTCAACGCTCCGAACAATCAGGTTTTCGGACTCCTGAACGGGCAGGTGATTGCGGGCAACCGGGGCGCCGGGGTCCACGTGGAGGGCCCGGCGGCCACGTCCGCCGAGATCGTTGGAAACCAGATTGGGATAGAGCCGGGCTCGAAAGGTGCTTTTCCGGGTGAGATCGGCATCCTGATCGAGCGCGCCCCACTGGCAACCCTCGGGGGCACCGTGGTCGAGGATGCCAATGTCATCGGTGCCACCACCCTGTGCGGGGTGCTGATCAAGGGAGCCGCCGCTATCGGCACGCAGGTGTTGTCCAATGTGATCGGCGTGCCGGGGATCCCAGGTTCAGCAAACCCTTCCGGGATCATCGTGCAGGACGGAGCGTCCGACACGCAGATAGGCAGCCTGGCGAGCGGCACAGGCCCGACCATTTCCCTAATCAGCGACACGGGGATCGAAGTGCTCGTCGGCGCTCGGAACACGCGGATCCTGGTCGCAACCATCATCGACAAGCCAGCAGGTGAGTTGAACCCCAAAACGGTGGGGATCCGAATCGTGGACGCCCCGACGACCTCGGTTGGAAATGCATCGTCTATCGTCTCGCTAGGGCGGCTGGGACTGGGTATCCGGATTGCCGGTTCGGGGAGCACGGAGTGCCGTATCCGCAGGTGCGAAATCACCGATTGCATTGACGGGATCGACGTGGACGACGCTCCCAAGCCCGTTATCGGCGAGGACCTCACGGATGACGAGTTCGCTGTCAGCATCGAGAACTCCCGGCAAATCGGTGTTTCCGTACATGGGAACGCCGCCGCTCAGACCGTGCTCCGCAATCTCTCTGTGTTCGGTGCGCAGACCTGTGTGAAGATCCATGCAGGTGCCTCCGGAGTGAGCCTCCTGAACTCATCCATTAGCGGGGCGTTGCTTAACGGAGTCCAGTGCGTGGATGTAGCCAATTCGAGCATCGGTGACGTGGACACGCAGAACGAGATCAGCGGTTGCGGGGGAGCGGGCGTCCTGATCCGAGGCAACGCGTCCGCGGGGTCACGGGTGATCCGCAACAGGATCTTTCTGTGCGGCATTGGAGTCCTATTGGCCGACAGTCAGGACATCACCGTCGGGCCGGAGAACGTGATCCAGGATAACAGCGAACGCTGCATTCACGTTCTGAACCAGCAAATCGCCGACTCGCGCCACCGCATTGTTGGTAATACTCTCAGGCAACCCGAGGGAATTCTAGTCGACAGAGCCCGCGAGGTGACTATTGGTGATACTTCCGGAAACTTCATTTCCGGGTGTGATAGATCCGCAATTCTCCTGGTGAAGAGCGACAACGCAAAGATAACTAATAATCGGATCAGCAACAATAAGTCTGCAGCCTTAGAACTCGAAGAGACATCTGGCGCCAATATCAGTGATAATGGTTTCATGAATTGTCTTGCGGGTGGAATCGTCATCCGCTCGGGGGAGCGGAATCGATTGTCCGGTAATGCCTTTCCCGCGTGTAAGGGCCTCCCGATTGACCTCGGCGGAAACGGGGTACTGGATCCGATTGACGTAGGGGACGCTGATGCTGGCGCCAACACGCGGCTGAACGCGCCCCTACTGGATAAGTTCGAGCGGGACGAGACGGGGGCGCCCATCTTGCGTGGGCGCTATATCGGCGCACCTTCGATCACCGTGAAGCTGGAGTTCTTCCTGAGCACGACCAGCAACGCTGAGACCGGGGGGACGGGAGCTGAAACCCAGATCGGTATCGACTCGCTCATCGACTTGACGACGGACGAGGACGGACGGGCCTCATTCAACCTCATCCTCGTGGGTTTCAACATACCGGGCGGGGGTTTCCTAACGGCAACCGCTCGGGATGAACTGGGAAACACCTCGGAGACTTCGCGATCCCTGGAGGCGAAGGAGACAAAACGCCCTGACCTCATCGTGCGGGTTACCGACCCCGCAGTCAGAAGCAAGGGTCAGGGCCGTAAGCTTCAGGCGACCATCGACTTCACACTAACGCTTACCAATGGCGGCGAGATTGATGCGCCGTCAAGCGGTGTACTGGCGGTCTTCCTGTCGCCCAACCGCACCCTCGACGCCCGCGCCATCGAGATTGGTCGCCTGCCCGGGGGTCCCGTGCCGCTTGGCTCCACCGCCAGGCGCATGCAAGCCAAGCCCCCCCGAGGCGTCGATCCACGCCGCATGTTCCTCATCGCCGTGGTCGATCTCGCCGAGGAGGTGGACGAGGTGAGCGACAGCAACAACCAGGCCGCAGTCAAACTCCCCCGCTGACGCCGGGCTTCCCCGCGGCGCTGCTGCGACTCCCAAGAGGGGAACCACAGCCAGGGCCCTCATGCCCGTTCGATGGCGCCTCTGTCTCGGCAACCCTGCGGTATCGCATTTCGCTCGATCACGCGCTCAGTGCCCATCCACGGGAAGGGCGGGCCGGAGGCCCGCGCACCCAGGGACGTCGGAGGCGAGGGCCCCGGTCGCGGTCAGCCTCAACCGTGAGACCGCTCTGGGTACCAACTCGTGCAGTCCCTGTCGGTCCGCCTCGATGAACTCCATCAGTTGCCGGCGCATGCGCGGCTCCCAGAACTTGCTGAGGTGATCCGCGATGCCGGCCACCGCCTCTTCCGGCGGGTAGGCGGAGAAGAACTGGGCGATGGCATTCGCCCGATGCACCAGCAAGAGATCGTCCACGGAGATGACCTGATTCTGCGCCGGTTCAGCCTGCGGCCTGTTCCGCCAGGATCTGCGTGGTGGCCTCCGACTGCGCCTCGTACCGCACCTGCCATGCCGATTTGCGAGCAGTCTTCCGCACCTCTACCGCCGTTACCTTGTACTCGGGGCAATCCGTCGCCCAGTCCGAGTACTCCGTCGTGACGACGTTGGCGGTCGTTTCCGGATGGTGAAAGGTCGTGTAGACCACGCCGGGCTGCATCCGCTCCGAGATCCGCGCGTGGAGCGTTGTCTCCCCCTTGCGCGAGATCAGGCTTACCAGGTCGCCATCGACGATCCCGCGCGTCTCCGCGTCCCACGGGTGGATGTCCAGGACATCCGCCTCGTGCCAGACCACGTTCTCGGTGCGACGGGTCTGGGCGCCGACGTTGTACTGGGACAGGATGCGCCCGGTCGTCAGCAGCAGCGGGAATCGGGCCGTGGTCCGTTCATCAGTGGGCACGTATTCCGTGATCATGAAGAGTCCCTTGCCGCGGACGAAGCCTCCGACATGCATCACCGGCGTGCCCTCGGGCGCGGCCTCGTTGCAGGGCCACTGCAGGCTCCCCAGCCGGTCCAGCTTCTCGTAGCTGACGCCCGCGAAAGTGGGGGTCAGTCGGGCTATCTCGTCCATGATCTCCGCCGGGTGGGAGTACTCCATCGGATATCCGAGCGCCCTCGCCAGCGCCACCGTGACTTCCCAGTCCGCAAGCCCTGCCTTCGGCGGCATCACCTTTCGCACCCGGCCCAACCGGCGTTCGGCGTTGGTGAAGGTGCCGTCTTTCTCCAGGAAGGAGGAGCCCGGCAGGAAGACGTGAGCAAAGTGCGCCGTTTCGTTCAGGAAGAGATCCTGCACCACCAGGCATTCCAGCGCCTCCAGCCCCGCAGTGACGTGCTTCGTGTTGGGGTCGGACTGCACCACGTCCTCGCCCTGAATGTAGAGCCCCTTGAAGCTCCCTTCAACGGCGGACTCCAGCATGTTCGGGATCCGCAGCCCGGGTTCGCTGCTCAGTTCGACCCCCCATAGATGCTCGAACTGTCGCCTGACCGCGTCATCGGAGACGTGGCGGTAACCCGCATATTCGTGGGGGAACGACCCCATGTCGCAGGCTCCCTGCACGTTGTTCTGCCCGCGCAGCGGGTTGACCCCCACCCCGAGGCGCCCGATGTTCCCGGTGGCCATGGCGAGGTTGGCCATACCCATCACCATCGTTGAGCCCTGACTATGCTCGGTGACGCCGAGGCCATAGTAGATCGCAGCGCGTCCGCCCCCGGCATAGAGGCGGGCGGCACCGCGCACCAATTCCGCAGGCACTCCCGTGATGGGTTCTGTCGCTTCGGGCGAATTGCGCGGCTCCGAAACGAACTCGCACCAGCGGCGGAAGGCCGCCACGTCGCACCGCTCCCGCACGAAACCCGAGTCGGTCAGGCCTTCCGTGACGACGACGTGGGCGATGGCGTTGATCACCGCAACGTTGGTGCCTGGGAGCAGAGGCAAGTAGAAGTCCGCCTCCACATGGGGCTGACGAACCAGGTCGATCCGTCGCGGATCGATGACGATCAACCGAGCACCCTCCCGGAGCCGCCGCTTCATGTGAGACGCGAAGACGGGGTGGGCGTCCGTAGGATTGGCCCCGATCACCATGACGACGTCGGTGTGGTCGATGGAGTCGAAGTGCTGCGTCCCGGCGGACGTGCCCAGGGTGGTTTTCAGTCCGTAGCCGGTGGGGGAATGACAGACACGCGCGCACGTGTCCACGTTGTTGTTTCCGAACGCCGCCCGCACCAGCTTCTGTACGAGGTAGGTCTCCTCGTTCGTGCAGCGGGAGGAGGTGATGCCCCCGACGGAGTCGCGGCCGTACTTGCCCTGGATCCGCTTGAACTCCGCGGCGGCGTGCCCGATGGCATCCTCCCAGCTCACTTCGCGCCAGGGATCGGTGATCCTCTCCCGGATCATTGGCTTCAGGATCCGATCGCGATGGGTGGCGTATCCCCAGGCGAACCGACCCTTGACGCACGAGTGTCCATGGTTCGCCATGCCGTCCTTGAACGGCACCATGCGGACCACGTCATTCCCGCGCATCTCCGCCTTGAACGTGCAGCCGACACCACAGTAGGCGCAGGTGGTCAGCACGCTGTGCTCCGGCTGGCCGGCCTCGATGACCGACTTCTCCGTTAATGTGGCTGTCGGGCACGCCTGTACGCACGCGCCGCACGAGACACATTCGGAGCCGAGGAAGTCCGCGGCCCCTGTGGCGATCTTCGAATCGAAGCCCCGGCCGACGACGGTGAGGGCAAAGGTGCCCTGGACCTCTTCACATGCGCGGACGCAGCGCGAGCAGACGATGCACTTGGATGGCTCAAAGGAGAAGTAGGGGTTGGACTCGTCCTTCGGTTCCGCGAAGTGGTTCTCGCCCTCATAGCCGTAGCGCACGTGCCGGAGCCCAACGGCCCCCGCCATATCCTGCAGTTCGCAATCCCCGTTTGCCGCGCAGGTGAGACAGTCCAGCGGATGGTCGGAGATGTAGAGTTCCATCACTCCCCGCCGTAGCCTGGCCAGGCGCGGCGTCTGCGTCCGGACCTTCATTCCCGGCTCAACGGGGGTGGTGCAGGATGCCGGGGTGCCGCGCCGTCCGTCGATCTCCACCAGACACAGCCGACAGGAACCGAACGGCTCCAGGCTGTCCGTGGCGCAGAGCCTGGGGATCTGTGTCCCGAGCTCCATGGCCGCGCGCATCACGGAGGTCCCCGCAGGCACGGTAACGGGCTTGCCGTCCACCTCCAGCGTCACGCCGACCGGCTCGCAGATGGCGGAATGCCGCTCGCTGGCTGCACAGCCGCACCCAGCGGCACTGCCGGGACGCGACCGCGGCCTGGAGCGGTCCGGTGTCCCGAAGTCGGTCTCCTTGATCAGCGTCATTGGGGTCTCTCCAGGCTATTGTAGCGCGGTGGTTGTCTGGCCACTGACCGGTCCGCGCCCGTCGGCGATGAAGCCCGGACGCATCGGGAGTCCGCCACCGTGCGGATCATGTGCCGGCGTCGACGCGCGTCGGAACGTGGGCGCCGCGGTCGAAGTCCTCGGGGAAGTGCTCAACGGCACTCAGCACGGGGTACGGAGTCAGCCCCCCGAGGGCACAAAGCGATGCATCGGTCATCACCTCGCACAGCTCATCCAGAAGCTGCAGGTTCTCCGCCCTGCGTTCTCCCGCGACAATCCGGTCGATCAGCTCGACCCCGCGCGTGGAGCCGATGCGGCACGGGGTGCATTTGCCGCAGCTCTCTTCGGCGCAAAACTGCATCGCGAACCGTGCCTGCTGCGCGAGATCAACGGTATCGTCGAAGACCACGATGCCGCCGTGCCCCAGTAACCCCTTTCGGGCGCTGAAGGCCTCATAGTCGAGAGCGGTGTCGAGTAGCGAGTCCGGGAAATAGGCACCCAGCGGGCCACCGACCTGCACGGCCCGCAGCGGTCGACCGGAGGCCGTGCCGCCGCCGAAGTCATAAATGGCCTCGCGAAGGGTCATGCCGAAGCCCTTTTCCACGAGGCCTCCGCGCCGGACGTTTCCAGCGAGTTGGAAGGGCATGGTGCCTCGGGAGCGGCCCATCCCGTACTCCGCGTAGAACTTCGCTCCGTGCGCCAGGATCACGGGCACGGTGGCGAGCGAGAGGACGTTGTTGACCACCGTCGGTCTGCCGAAGAGTCCCTCGATGGCCGGCAATGGCGGCTTGAACCGTATCTGCCCCCGACGGCCCTCCAGGCTCTCCAGCAAGGATGTCTCCTCCCCGCAGATGTAGGCACCGGCACCGAGCCGCGTGTCGATGTCGAACGCCTTGCCACTGCCGCCGACGCTGGATCCCAGGAAGCCCGCCCGGCGAGCCCGATCCACCGCCTCACGGAACACGGCATAGGCGTGCGGGTACTCGGACCGGATGTAGACGTAACCCATCGTGGCGCCCACGGCCAGCCCGGCGATCACCATCCCCTCAATCAGGCAGTACGGGTCGCCCTCCATCAACATCCGGTCGGCAAATGTGCCGCTGTCGCCCTCGTCCGCATTGCAGACAATGAACTTCCGGTCGGCCGACGTGTTGAGCACCGTGCGCCACTTGATGCCCGTGGGGAAACCCGCACCGCCCCGTCCGCGCAATCCCGATTCGACCACGACCTGGACAACATCGGCAGGCTGGAGCCCCAGCGCCCGTGCCAACCCGACCCAGCCGCCGGTCGCCGCATAATCCTCCAGGGAGAGCGGGTCGGTGAGCCCGCACCGGGCAAACGTGAGCCGCTCCTGGTTCTTCAGGTAGGGAATCGCGCCCGTGGGCCCCTGTCGCAGCGGCGACTCTCTACCCTCCAGGAAGCCGGACTCGAAGAGCTCCACCACGTCACCCGCGGCGACGGGGCCGTACGCGATCCTGCCGCCTGGAGTCTCCACCTCCACCAAGGGCTCCAGCCACAGCATCCCGCGCGAACCGTTGCGCACGATCGTCACGTCCAGCCGGCGCCGGGCTGCCTCGATGGCAACGGCAGCCGCCACTTGCTCTGCCCCCACGGAGAGAGCAGCCGCGTCACGGGGGATGAAGACGCGCGTCATCGGTCGCCCTTCGCCGCCGCGAGGAGGGCCTCAACTCTCTCTGACGACACGCGGCCGTGCAGCTCCCCATCCAGCATCACGGAGGGGCCCAGGGCGCAATTGCCCAGACAGTAGACGGTCTTCAAGGTGACGGCACCGTCCGCCGTTGTCTCCCCCATCGGCACCCCGAGCCGCGACTGCAGGTGGCTCACTAGGGCTTCGCACCCCACGGCCTGGCACGCTTCTGCGCGGCAGACCCCGAGGATGTGCCGGCCCGGGGGCACTTGCCGGAAGTCGTGGTAGAAGCTGATGATCCCCACCACCTCCGCGCGGGAGAGAAGCAGAGCGTCAGCGACAAGCGCCACCGCGTCCGGATGCACGTAGCCGAACTCCGCCTGCAGCGCGTGGAGGATGGGGAGAGAGGCACCGGGGAGGTGCTTCAGTCCCTCGATGATGACCCGGGCGCGCTCGACACTCCAGATTGCGCGACCATCCATGCTGTGGGCCTTCCCGGGGACGACGCCGTCGTCGTCGCTCCGGTTCAGATCATAGCGCAACGAGCAGGCAGGGCGTGGCGCAGCAGCGGGTCCCGGCTAATGGCTGGGGTCGCCCGCCACACGCTCACGATGGGTATAGACGCTGCACCTGTCGCCTCGCACCCAGCCGACGAGAGTGATGCCGAACTCGTCCGCGGCCGCGATAGCGAGGCTGGATGGCGCGCCCACGCTGGCGACCACTGGGATTCCCGCGAGAAAGGACTTCTGCAGCAGCTCGAAGCTCGCCCGTCCGCTGAGCAACAGCAGGGAGTCGTGGAGCGGGAGGGCGTCGTGGCGGACGTGGTGTCCGACCAGCTTATCGAGAGCGTTATGGCGCCCCACATCTTCACGAACGCACGTCAGACGCCCCTCCAGCGTGAAGAGGGCTGCTGCGTGGAGGCCGCCCGTCAGCCCGAAGATCTCTTGCGAAGAGCGCAATGTCTCTGGGAGCTCGCACACGATGCTGGCAGGAACGCGGATACCGGATGCGATCGAGGAGAGTCCGGCGGAGACCTGCACCGCCTCAAGCGACGTCTTTCCGCAGACGCCGCAGCTTGAGGAGGTGTAGAAGTGGCGACGCAGCCGCATCGGATCTATCGCCAACTCTCCGGCGAGCTCCGCCCGAACGGAATTCTGGTGCCCGCCAGGCTCCATCACCGGACCGCACATGTGCAACTGCTGCAGGTCCGCAAACCCGCGGATGATGCCCTCCGTCAGCAAGAAGCCGGCGGCGAGGTCCAGATCATCGCCGGGAGTGCGCATGGTCACCGACAGCACGGCATGCTCCCGGCGACCCGGGGGACCAAACCCGAGACCGATCTCCAGTGGCTCCTCCACGGCGACGCGATCCGTCTGCTCGTGGGTGCCCTCCGTGTCGATCCGCAGGATCGACACGTGTCTGGATTCTTGCTCCCCGTCGAGGTCTGTCCTCATCCGGTATCTCCATTCACACCCATCGGCCGTTGACGCATCACGGTCCGCTCGATCATGCCGCGAACCGGGGCCGCCCGCCCATCCCATGGTGGCATGCGGTGAAACACGCCCGCGCCCCTGGTGTCGCAGTCAGATTGTCCGGATGGCGGCGCGACCGGGGTCCCGTTCGTGCGCCTGTGTTCCGGCCACAGGAGAGGGTGTCGATGACGAAGTCGCAGCGACAATGGATCTCAGTTGCTCTGCCGCTGGCGCTGATCGCGCTCGGGCTTTCTGCGCCCGCGCTGTGGAGCGCCCCCGGTGCCGCCCGCGCCGCCCGGCAGTCATCGCCCCCGGCCACGGTAACGGCGAGACTCCCCCTCTCGAGATCCACCTCAGCGGTCAGCTTTCATCGGGACATCCGGCCGATCATCGAGGCCCGCTGTCAGGGCTGTCACCAGCCCGCCAAGCTCTCGGGCGGGTATCTGATGACCGAATTCGACCGCCTCAAGGCTGGCGGCGGCTCCGGCAAGCCGGCGATCGTGCCCGGGCAACCGGACAACAGCAACCTCATCGCCCTGATTACCCCCAAGGGGGGCAAGGCTCGCATGCCCATCGGCGCTGACCCGCTCACCGGCCCGCAGATCGTCCTGATCCGGCAATGGATCAGCCAGGGCGCCCGCAACGACTCCCCGGTGGTCAAGGCGCGATTCGACATGACCCGACCGCCCGTCTACACCCGACCGCCGGTCATCACGTCGATGGATTACTCGCCGGACGGCAAGCTGCTGGCGGTGGCGGGCTTCCACGAGGTCCTGCTGATGTCGGGAGACGGCAAGGAGCGTCTGGCTCGACTCGTGGGCCCCTCCGAGCGGATTGAGTCGGTTCGCTTCTCTCCCGATGGCACCAGGCTCGCCGTGGCCGGTGGGGCACCCGCCCGACGCGGGGACATCCAGATTTGGGACGTCGCCACCCGGCGTCTGCTGCTCTCCACCCCCGTGGGCTACGACACCCTGCGCGGCGCGGCGTGGTCTTCGGATGGCAAGTTGGTTTCTTTCGGCTGCGCCGACAATACGGTTCGCGCCGTGGAGGCCGAAACGGGCAAGCAGGTGCTGCAGCAGGGTTCGCACAGCGACTGGCCGCTCGATACTGTCTTCTCCGTGAACGGCGCCAACCTCGTGTCCGTCAGCCGGGATCAGTCCGTGAAGCTGACGGAGCTGGCCACACAACGGTTTGTCGACAACATCACCTCCATCACCCCCGGCGGACTGAAGGGCGGGGTGCAGACCGTGGCCAGGCATCCGCAGCGAGACGAGATCGTCGTCGGCGGCAGCGACGGCACGCCCCGCGTCTACCGGATCTTCCGACAGGTCACCCGCGTGATCGGGGATGATTCCAACCTGATCCGCGAATTCCCGGCGCTCCAGGGGCGCCTCTATGCGATGCGGGTGAGCGCCGACGGCCGCCGCATCGCGGCGGGGAGCAGCCTGGACGGTAAGGGCGAGATCGGAATCTACAGCTACGAATTCGACACCGGGCTCCCCGAGTCGATCAAAGCCATTCAGGCCAAGGTCCAGAGCAGCCGCAGCCCCCAGGAGAACGCGACGATCGACGCCTACCACCGCGAGGGGGTCAAGCTCATCGCCCGTATCAGCGTCGCTGAGACCGGGGTCTACTCCCTCGCCATCCGGCCGGACGGCAAGGTCGTCGCCGCCGCCGGCGCGGACGGAACCGTGCGCGTCTACGACCTGGAGACAGGCGCCGCTGCCGGGAGCTTTATGCCCGCGCCCGTTGCCGCCACGCCTGTCGCGCAGTCGCGGGCGGACACACGGCTCGGCACCCGCCCCGAGGAGCCAATCCGAGCCATCAGCCTTGGCTCCGCCGTCAAGATCCAGAGCCTCATCGCCTCTCCGGCGTCGATCCAACTGCAGGGCCCCTACGCCGCCGCCCAGGTGATCGTGACGGGGCGCACCACTGCGGGCGAAGCATTCGATGTGACACGGCTCGTCACCAGCAGCCTGTCCGCACCGATCGCCACCATCTCCGCCGCCGGGTTGGTGCAGCCGAAGGCGGACGGGACAGCGCAATTGCGGCTCACCCTCGGTGCCGTCTCGACGATGATCCCCGTCTCGGTCAGCGGGACGAGCAAGCCTGCTTCAGTGGACTACATCCGGGACGTGCAGCCGGTGCTCTCCAAACTCGGCTGCACCGCCGGCACGTGCCACGGATCGAAAGAAGGGCGGAATGGATTCAAACTCTCGCTCCGCGGCTACGACGCACTCTCCGACGTCCGATCGTTGACGGACGACCTCGCCTCACGCCGGGTCAACCTGGCCTCGCCCGACGACAGCCTGATGCTTGTCAAGGCGACCGGAGCAGTGCCGCATGCCGGCGGGCAGGTCTGTCGCCCGAACGATACCTACTACAAGATCATGCGGGCGTGGATCGCCGCCGGCGCTCCCTTGAATGCTTCAAGCCCAAAGGTCACGGGCATCACCGTCACCCCCGAGAACCCCATCGTCCAGGCTGTGGGCGCCCAGCAACAGCTCCGCGTGATCGCCACCTTCGCCGACGGCAAGAAGCGAGACGTCACCCGGGAGGCGTTCCTCGAGAGCGGCAACACGGAGGTGGCCTCCGCCAATCACAGTGGTCTGCTCACCAGCCTGCGCCGAGGCGAGGCGCCTGTCCTGGTGCGCTACGAGGGCGCCTACGCCGCCACGACCATGACCGTGATGGGGGACCGGTCCGGCTTCGTATGGCGCCAGCCGCCGGCCTACGATCGTGTCGACGAACTGGTGGCGTCGAAGTGGAAGCGCTTGAAGATCCAGCCGTCCGAGCTCTGCACGGATGCCGATTTCATCCGCCGGGTCAGTCTGGATCTCACCGGCCTGCCCCCCAGTTCGGCAGAGGTCTCCGCCTTCCTCGCCGACACCAGCGATTCCCGGACGAAGCGGGCCGCCCTGGTAGACCGCCTCGTCGGGAGCAAAGAGTACCTGGAGTACTGGACCAACAAGTGGGCCGACCTGCTGCAGGTCAACCGCAAGTTCCTGGGACTCACGGGGGCGGTCGCCTTCCGCAAGTGGATCCGGGAGCGGGTCGAAAAGAACGTGCCGTGGGACGACTTCGCGCGGCAGGTGATCACCGCCAGCGGTTCCAATCGCGAGAACCCCGCCGCGTCCTACTACAAGATTCTGCGCGATGCAGCGCCCACGATGGAGAACACCACTCACCTGTTCCTCGCTGTGCGGTTCAACTGCAACAAGTGCCACGACCACCCCTTCGAGCGGTGGACGCAGGACCAGTACTACCATCTCGCGGCCTATTTCGCTCAGGTGGACCTGCAGGGCGACCCGATGAGCGGCGGGCAATCCATCGGCGGAACTGCGGTGGAGGGCGGCAAGCCGCTCTACGAGATCGTCGTGGATCGCAAACAGGGAGAGATCAAGCACGACCGAACGGGCCAGGTCGCGCCGCCTTCCTTCCCCTATCCAGCGGCCTGTGACAGCCGGCCGGAGATGACCCGACGCGAGCAACTCGCCGCCTGGCTTACCTCACCCGACAATCGCTACTTCGCTCGCAGCTTTGCCAACCGGATCTGGGGCTACATGTTCGGGGTCGGAATCATCGACCCCATCGACGACATCCGCGCCGGCAATCCTCCCAGCAACCCGGAGCTGCTGGATCTGCTTACGCAGGACTTCGTCAAGAGCGGCTTCGACGTTCAGGCACTGATGAAGCGCGTGTGCAAGACCCGGACATACCAGCTCTCCGTAGCATCGAACCGCTGGAACGAAGACGACAAGATCAACTACTCCCACTCCCTGGCACGTCGCCTCCAGGCCGAGGTGCTCTTCGACGCCGTCCATCGCGTGACGGGATCGCAAACCCGCATCGCCGGGGTGGCGCCCGGCACTCGCGCGGCGGAACTGCCGGACTCCGGATTGGAGTTGGAGAGCGGCTTCTTCGGGACATTCGGACGGCCCGTGCGGGAGAGCGCCTGCGAGTGCGAGCGCACGGCCGGGCTGCAGCTCGGGCCCGTCATGGCGCTCGTCAGCGGCCCGACCATCAGCAACGCGATCTCGGACCCCACCAACGAAATCGCCGCCCTTGTGGCCCGGGAGAAGGACGATCGGAACGTCATTCGCGAGCTCTTCCTGCGGATCCTTAACCGGCCCGCGACTGAGGCCGAGATCAAGGCCACGCTGGCCGCATTCGGCAGCATCGCCGGGGACCACCAGAAGTTGGTTGCTGCGGTGCGGCAGCGTGAGGTCGAGGCCGCCACACTGCGGGAGAAGGCGGAGCGCGAACGACAGTCGGCGATGGCCGCCGCCCAGCAGGCGATCGCGGACTACCAAAAGGAGATCGCACCGCGCGTGGCCGAGGCCGAACGAGTGCGCGCCGAGAGGATCGCTGCTCTGGAAGCGGAACTTCGCACCTACGAGGGCACCCTCGGCGTTCGCCTCTCCGAGTGGGAGAAACGCCAGAACACCGCGGTTCAGTGGCAGGCGCTCAGCCCAACGCAACTAACCGCGACCGGCGGCACAAAGCTCGAGGCCCGCCCGGACTTCTCAATCATCGCGTCGGGGCCGCAACAGCGGGGGACGTACACCATCGTCGCGCGGACCAACCTCAAGGGAATCACCGCCCTGAGGCTCGAGGCACTGCCGGATCCGGCATTCCCTCAACAGGGACCCGGCCGAGCGCCGGACGGCAACTTCGTGCTGTCGGAGATAGACGTCACCACTGCCCCGGCGTCCGATCCGAGCAAGGTCGCGAAGGTCGTCCTGCAGACGGCGCTGGCGGATTTCTCGCAGGAAAACTTCGCCGTTCAGAAGGCAATCGACGGCTCGGTCAATCCGAATGACGGTTGGGCGTCGTCCCCAATTCTAGGCATCCCGCACTGGGCCACCTTTGAAACGAGAGAGCCCATCGGGACGGATGGCGAGACGATCGTCACCATCACCCTTCACCATCAGTTCAGCAGCCCGCAGTTCGGCCTGGGACGATTCCGGCTGTCCGTCGCAGCGGCTCCCCGACCGGTCGGCCTCAGCCTCCCGCAGGCGTTCCAAGACACCCTGCGGACTCCTGTCGCCGATCGGGATCCGGCAAGGGTCCAGGACCTGCTGGGCTACTTCCGGGTGATGGACGCCGGTTATCGCCAGCGACAGGTGGCCCTGGCCGAGAGCCGCCGCCCGCTCGCGGAAGACCCGAAACTGACCGAACTGAAGGAACAGTACGCCCTGGCTAGCAAGCCCGTGCCGGAGGACGGGCGCCTCGCCCAACTCCGCAATGACGTCCTGATCAGCGAGAAGCAACTCGCGGAGCAACGCCTGACAGGGGCGCAGGACCTCGCCTGGGCGCTGATCAACAGCCCGGCGTTTCTGTTCAATCGCTGAGGAGACCAGCCCGCGCTGCCGCCCGGCGGAAAAGCGGGAGTCGAGGGAACCTGCAACTTCGGTGAAGGATGCACCTCTCAATCGACCAGGGAGAACGCCGTCATGATTACCGTGCTTGGGGAACGAGGGAAGGATCTCTGCGACTCGGGGTTGCGCGCCAATCGGCGGGCGATCTTGCGGGTAGGCGGCTCCGGACTCCTGGGGATGACACTGGGCTCGATGCTCGAGCTGGAAGCCCATGCCAGTGAAGGCTCCGCTGTCGGCGGACCGGGCTTCGGCAAGGCCAAGTCGATCATCCTATGCTACCTGCAGGGCGGTCCCAGCCACCTCGACCTCTGGGATCCGAAGCCGGACACCCCCGACAACGTGCGCAGCACCCTGAAGACCATCCCGACCCGCACACCCGGCCTGATCTTCAGCGAGGCTCTCCCCCGTCTCGCACAGGTGACGGACAAGCTCACGATGATCCATTCGATGAGCTACACGCCTGTCGGCCTCTTCAACCACACGGCAGCGATCTATCAAATGATGACCGGCTGGACCACGGACAAGGTGAGTCCTTCCGGCCAGCTCGAGCCGCCGAGCCCCAAGGACTTTCCGAACTTCGGCTCCCAAATCGTCCGGCTGCTGCCCCCCACGGTGCCGATGCTGCCGTTCGTCATGCTTCCCCGACCACTTCAGGAGAGCAACGTCGTCGGCAAGGCCGGCACGGCCGGCTTCCTGGGGCGCGAATACGACCCCTACACCCTGTACCCCGACGGCGATGACATGGATCTCGCCAAGATGGACCGCATCCGGATCGATGACCTGAAGCTGCGGCCGGAGGTCTTCGCGGCCCGGCTCGAGCGCCGAGCCCAGTTGCGGACGCAGATCAACCTCGGAATGCCGCAGATCGAAAAGGCCGTCTCCGAGATGAAGCTGAACGCCTACTACGACAAAGCGCTCAGCCTGGTCATCTCCGGACGCGCCAGGGAAGCGTTCGATCTGGAGCGTGAGACCGCCAAGACCCGCGCGATGTACGGCCGCAACACATTTGGCCAGAGTTGCCTCCTCGCGCGGCGTCTGGTCGAGGCCGGCACGCGCGTCGTTGAGGTCGTCTGGCCCAAGGTCGCCAACTCGGACAACCACTCCTGGGACCACCATGTGGACCTGACCACCCGCATGAAGAACCAGAGCGGACCGATGCTGGACGGTGGACTGGCGGGCCTGATCACGGACCTCTCGGATCGGGGTTTGCTGGACAGCACGCTCGTGGTGGCCGTCGGCGAGTTTGGCCGCAGCCCGCAGAAGGGGGTCAGCACCTCCGGCAACTCCAACAGCGCGGACGGGCGCGACCACTGGCCCTACTGCTACACGGCCATGATCGCCGGCGCCGGCATCCGGCGCGGTGCCGTCCACGGCGAGTCAGACAAGACGGGCTCCAGCCCAAGGCGGGACCCGGTTCATCCCGGCGAACTGCTGGCGTCGATCTACTACTCGTTCGGCATCGATCCCGGCACGATGGTGATGAACCATCTGAACCAGCCCCGGGAACTGGTGCAGGCAGCGCCTGTCGCCAAGCTGTTCGCCTGATCACGCCGCGTTCTGGGGGCTCGGGATCTCTCTCGGGAGACCCGGGCCCCTTCAGCGTACGGCTTCAGCGACTCGCCGGCACGTCACGGAAGCGGGAGTGACACGAGCCGCAACCGCCGGCGATCCTGCCGAGCGCCATCGAGGCCGTCTCGGTATCGCCGCGCCGCAGCGCGCGTTCCAGCTCTCGGCCCGCCTGCTCTCCCTGGCTCATCAGCCGCACGAATTCCGGGCCGCGTTTGCGGACGGCTTCGGACCGAAGCGACTCCGTATACAGCTCACGGAGTAGCAGGGCGTCCTGGGAGCTGCTGTCGCGCTCCGTGGCGGGCCATCCTGCTTTCTGGCGCAGATGAAGTCGGTTGACATGCTTCTCGATGTCCACCATCGACGCCACCAGGGGAGCCGTCGGGCTGATCGTTGGGAAATCCGCCGGCGTCGCGCTCAACTCCTGGGGAGTCGGGGCACGGTAGGCCAAGACGTCAGCGTACAGTCCCCTGTAGTTCTTGCCGGTTCCAGCCCGCTCCATTTCGCGAACTGCGTCTTGCGATGAAAGGCCGTCCAATCCCACCCGCACGAATGCGGCGGCGGCGGGGCTCCGGTGCTTCCCGTGGTGACAGTGGATGAAAACCGGTCCCGGCAGGTCGCGAACGGCCCGGACGATTGCATTGGCTCGCGGGAGCGGACATCCGTCGTATCCAAATGGCAGATGCACGTAGCGGAGCCCGAACCGGCGGGCCCGCTCGACGTCCGGCGGCATTCCATCGACGCTGAGGATTGTCTTGACCCCCAGCCTTTGGAGCGCCTCGAACGCCACATCGCCCTCCGGCAGTCCTCCTGAGTAGAGCTTCTCGGAGAGCCGCACGACGTTTGGAATACCCGACAGGGTTACGGGGTCCCTGCCGATCTGAAGCGGTGCCGCCGGGAGATCCGCCGCCAGCAGTGCGCTTGTGGCGATGGACGCCGAGAACACCGCACAGAAGATCCATCCACTGTACTGCCTACCCATTTCGCCTGCCTCTCCACCACCGGACAGCTACATGACGGGACCTGGTCCTGGAACGTTTCTTCGTTCGAGCTCCGGAGGGGGAGCCTTCGTTCGCGATAGACTCCGCAGGCCTACTCTAGCGATGCCCACGGACTGAACGACCATGCCGCTGCCATCTTACGATGCCTCCGTCCTCCCGGACGTGTCCGCCCTCCACCCGGAGTTGGATGGTGGTGCCCAACTCCACGCTGCACAAATGCTGGCCCGCGAGCGGGCGCTGCGCGCCATCTTCGGCCCGACGGATCCGCCAGACGCGGTCCTCTCCCCTGCAGATCCTCAACTCAACTTGAACTGGCCCGGTGGCGGGATCCTCTGTTTCCCACCTTCTCCGGCGCGCAGCGGTTGGACCTGGGTGACTCATGGCCTGTCGCAGCCTCAGCCGGATGACGAAGCCGCGCCCCCGGCGGATACCGAGCCCACCTCGGGCCTCGGCATCGAGTTCGTACTCACGACCCCCACGAAAGCAGGCTGGGCACCGGACCTGCTGCTCAACCTGGTGCGCTACGAGCTGTTCAATCCCAATGCCCGCCTGATCTACTGCGGGGACCGGGTCCCCTGTGGCGGTCCCATCGTCGCTGGGTCGCAGTCGCTGCTCCAGCATCTGCTGGCCTGCCGCAGCGACGGGTACCCCAGTGAACTCCTGCTGCCCGCCGGTGGGTGCACCCTCGTTCACCTCGTGGGTGCCACGGCGGAGGAGATAGCCCACGCTCGAGAACTGGGTGGGGGGACGGCCGGCAGCCTCGTGCTTCAGGACGTTTTTCGGCGGATGGGAGTCGGGTTGGTGACGGATCCCGAGCGAGCGTGCCTGACGTCACGACCGCAGTTTCAGTCGGTGTGGGACGCGTCGCGAGCCGAGTTGGAGGCTGCCTGGAAGCAGGCCGGAGGTTAGCGCTTACTGCGTCGCTTGCTTCTGCGCAGCGATGAACGCCGCGATCCGGGCGGACTGCACCTGGAACGCCCGTTCCTCCGCGCCGGTCTCGGGAGCTTTCTCTATCGTCTCGATCGCCTGGCGGATTTCCACGGCCAGTTTCTCATCGGCGGTTTCCAGCGCGACGCGAAGCGCCGCAACCTCCGGGATGGCCTTGCGGCCGAGAAAAGCCAGCGTGTGAACAGCGTTGAGCCGCACCCAACTGTCGGCGTCCTTCAGCTTATCAGCGATGACCGCTCGGCTCTCGGCGTCATATGGATCCAGGGCGGCGAGTTCGCCGCACCCCCAGCCCCGTACCGTCTTGTCAGTACTTTTGGCCAGCGCTGTTCTCGCCCGCCCTTTGAGGTCAGCGATGCTCACGAGCCTGACGCCCGCGGGGATTCTTAGTCTGGCCAGATCAATTGCCCCGCCTGTGCGGATCGTCAGCACGGGATGCGGGCTCCAAATGGCCGCACCGTGCTCCAGGCCGGACACACCCCGGGCGATGCCGGTGAGCAGACGCAATTCCCAGTCGAATTGCAGTTCGCGATCACGGCTGAGGGAGCGTGCGCGACCGGGTCCGGGCCGCACCACCACCTCGAGAACCGGAGCCTTGACGGCGGAAAAATCCTTCAGGGCTGTGTTGAGGGCATCGGTGTCCCCATGGAAGTAGAACCCCTCGTTGCCGTTGACCCAACAACTGTACACCCGGGATGAGTGGTTGATCACGGCCATCACGTTCGGCCAGTCTCGGTAGTTCGCGTCCGGCAGAGCCTCATTCCCGAAGGTCTCTGTGGCCAGGAACGCGCGGGCCTGTCCGGCCGCCAACGCCAACGCTAGCAAGCAGAGAGCCGTCCGACCGAGATTTCGCGTCACACCCATCACTCAGCACCTCCAGTCGATCAGATGGGCCTGCGCCGGGTCGGGTTACGGCGCGCTGACTACCCTTCGGAAAACCTGGGAGTGCTGGTGCGGCTCGGGGCTCCCTCGTAGCGCAGCCCGGCAAGCAGGCGCTCCTCTTTCATCACCACTGAGTGGGGGGCAAGCACGGTCCCTGTGCCCACCTCCGCGCCGTAGAGCGGCACGGTCCCCGGCCCCAAGGTCGCGTCCTCCCCCACGGTCACGTAGCCGATCTTGAGCACGCGGTCCTCAAAGGTGTGCGCCTGGAACATCGCGCTCACGGTGGCACCGTCGCCGATCCGCAGCATGTCGGGATCGACCACGTGGGCAAATCCGGCAGACAGAACGACGGACCGCCCGATCCGCATCCCCATCGCCCGGAGGAAGGGATGAAGGAGCAAGGTCCCCTCCAACGGCTCCAACAGGGGTCGTGCCCACTCCCCCCAGGCCACGTAGAGGAAGTCCCACCGGCTGCACCAGCACGACCAGAGCGCATGCGTTCCCGGCCGCACTCGCCCGAGAAGCAGCCACTTCAGGGCAAGCACGAGCAGCACCAGAGCCAGGCCAACGACCAGGGACGCCAGCGTTCCTGCGGCGATGTGCGCCACGGGAGAGGTCGACCCGGCGGCCAGGGTGAGCAGATGCAGCCAGACTACCGCCGCCGACACGGTCACCATCGGCACCGCCACCCGAAGGGTCTCCCAGAAGACCCGTGTCCAGTACCGCACGGGACCCGGCGCGTGGGTGAGGGATCGGTCGCACTCCACCACCTCCCGCCGCGGCAGCGGGAAGGGTGGATGCCCAAACCAGGAGCTGCCTGGCGTCAGCTCGACCGGAGCGACCGTGCACACGCCGACGAGGATCTCCTCCGGGAGTGTGCGTCCGGCCGGGATAACGGCATGGTTGCCGATGAATGTCCCTCGGCCGAGAGACGTGGGGGCGAGACGGACCGCACCGCGATGGATCTCCGGCGGTCCCAGATAGATCCCATCCGCCAGGAAGCTTGCCGGGCCGATCTCGATCAGCTCGGGCACCACGTCGATGACCGTGCTGATCTCGCAATCCGCACCCACCTTCATCCCCGCAGCTCGCAGCCAGAGAGGCCAGAAGAGGGTGCCGCTCAGCACTCGACCTGCGCCATCCACCAGCGAACTCTTCAGCCAGACCCGCAGGTAACCGGGGCTGCGGAGCGAGATCACGCCCGGCCGAATGCGACCCAACCACCGCGCCGCGACGGCCGCGGCGGCAGGCGCGAGCACAAACCCGGCGGCGGCGAGCGACAGGCCGACTTGCAGCGCTGCACTGAGTTCCGTGCCCAGGGCAAGCCGACCGACCTCGTTCGGGTCGCTTCCAGGACGGAGAACCCAGGCGAGAAGCAGCAGATTCAGCGGCAAGGTCACGAACCAGGCCACCGCCGCTCGCGCCAGGGTGGCAGCCAGGGCGTAGGCCGTTGGCGACATCGACCCCTCCTGGGGCGGAAGTTGAGGCCGGTCGGGGGCAGCCTCCGCTCGAGTGGCGGGAATCCCGTCCCAATGCTCCCCCGCCGGCACCGACGTCCCGGGCCCGAGCGAAGCCAGCGGCCCCAGGCTCGAGCCCGCGCCCATCCGACACCCCATCCCCACGCCCGCGCGCACTCCCAGAGTCACACCCTCCGCGAGCGAGACCCGGCCGAGCACCAGTCGACCTGCCTGCAGATCGGCCGCGCGGACCGACGCCTCCTGGGATAGGGTGACGTCATCACCGATCTCCAGAAGATCCCAACCGCCCTGCAGCGGGATGGCGCCTCGATGGAAGTACACCCGCCGGCCAATGCGGGCTCCCAGGCACCGGAGCGCGATGCACGCCAACTCCGTGCCCTCCATCCACGCCCACGGAAGCATCCGGACCGCTCGCAGCACCATCCAATGTCGAAGGCCAAACCACCCATATACGGGGGCACTGCCCTCCCGGTAGCGGCCGATCAGGCAGCGCTTCGCCGCCCACGCAACCGCCAGGGCGAGCGGCAGGTAGAGCCCCGTGCCCAGCGCCCCGAGTAGCGGCCAGGCCAGGACGATCGGGATCGGGCCTACCGCCTGCAGGAGCCACGGCACCAATCCGCCGATGAATCCCACGCCGAGGACCGTAGCCAGGACCAACTCCCCCAGCAGCCACGCCGCCTGGATCGCCGTAACCGCAGCGGGACGAGTGTCCGCGACCGGGGGCTGAGCTCTCTCGACGGTTGCGGGTTCGTCCGCGCGGCAGCGAACTGCTATCCCGCGCGCCGTACGGGCTTCGTAAATGTCGCGAACCGTGATCGCGGCCGTCCGCGGGTCCGCGCGAAGAGCGCTCACCAGCCGAGCCGCCAGGAGGGAGTTCCCTCCGAGCGCGGCGAAGAAGTCGTCCTCGACCGACGGTCGCCCAGCCAGGCCCAGCACTTGCTCCATGGCTTCGGAGACGAGAGCCTCCTGCAGAGATGCCGCCGGACTCGGGTCGGCCGCCGTCGGGGAGAGCCGGACCTGAAGGTCGGGCAGGGCGTCCCGCCGCAGCTTTCCACCCGTGGTCTTGGGGAGCTCCTGCAGCCACCCGAACCTGGTCGGAACCATGTACGTCGGAAGGAGTGTTGCGAGAGCGGCCTGTATGACCTCAATCTCGGGCGATGACTCTGCATCTTCGGGCACGAGATGGGCGACCAGCTCTTCCGAGCCGGGCGGACCTTGTAGACGGCAGGCGGCCTCGCGGACGCCGGCCAACCCGACCAGGCTGCTTTCTACCGCTTCCAACTCGACCCGGTATCCCCGTAGTTTGACCTGCCGATCGATTCGGCCGTGATAGGTAAAGCGGCCGTCAGCCTCGCGTCGGGCGAGGTCGCCGGTGCGGTAGACGCGACCGAGCTCCGCGTGGACGGGGAACCGCTCTCGCGTCAGATCTTCCGCGCGCCAGTATCCGCGTGCCAACCCGACCCCGCCCAGGCACAGCTCGCCAAGTTGCCCGTCGGGAACCGCGCGGAGACGATCATCCACCACCCAGGCCGATAGCCCCGGAACAGGTGTGCCGATCGTTATCGGATCGCCGGGACGGATCTCCGCCCGCATCGCCGTTACCGTGCACTCTGTGGGCCCATACCCGTTGACCAGCCGACGGCCCACCGCCCAGAGATCCGCGACGTCCGGGGTCAGCGCTTCCCCACCGACGTAGAGCAACCGCAACTCCGGGAGCGCCCGCCACGGGTCACTGCAGCCCGTGCTGCGCAGAAGCGTCGGCGGGGGACAGAGCACCGTGATCCGCTCGCGCTGCAGCCAGGAAACCAGGTCCGGCCCCATCCGCACGGTTTCATCGTCCATCGCCACCACCGTAGCGCCGGTGGCCAGAGCAAGCCAGGCCTCTTCCACCGACGAATCGTAGGCGGGTGAGGAACCCTGGGCGACCCGGTCCCCAGGACCGAGGCCGAATTCGGCGCAGTCGGAGCCGATCAGGTTCGCGATGCTCCGGTGGGCGACCATCACCCCCTTCGGGTCACCTGTCGTTCCGGACGTGTAGATGAGGTAAGCGAGACTATCGCCATCCAGCCACGCCGGATCCGGGGTGCCATCAGCCGTGGGCGGCACAGCCCCCACATCAAAGACCGGGAGTGCCGGCGCGAGTTCGGCCATGCGTGCTGCCCCAACGGAATCCGTCAGAACGGCTGCAGGGAGGGCGTCGTCCAGGATGCGCCGGATGTGACCGTCTGGAAAAACCGGGTCAATCGCAGCGTAGGCCGCGCCCGAGAGCAGCACCCCAATCTGGGATGCGTAGAGCAGCTCGGTGGTGCGCGGCAACAGGATAGCCACGATGCTTCCTGCTCCGAGCAGAGGAGAGACCATTACCGAGATGGAGGTGGCCTGACCCCGCAACTCGGAGTAGGTGACCCGCCGGCGTGGCGGCCTGCCGGCAGCCGGGGGGATATCCACGGCGCATGCCTCGGGATGCCGCTCCGCCGCCTCCAAGAAGAAATCGTGGAGTAGCGTGGGGCAATCGGCCAGATCCGGGCGGCGGTTCATGCCCGAGCCCAGCCCTGGAACCAGCCTGCGTGGGGCAGCACCGCATTCCGGGGCCGAGCCAGCCACTCTGTAGCTGCTGTCCTGGCGATCGCTGCCATGGTTCCCTCCCTGATGGCCTGCCGGCGCTATGCTCACCGTCCCACGCGGTGCTCCAATAGCCCTTTGACGCACCATCGCTAGCCCGGTTCATGGGCAGAATCGCCCTGACCGATGGCTCAGCGTATGGGAGCGCTGGAATTCCGTGGGAACAGGGAGAGCGCGCCCGGACGCGGGGACGGGTTCGGTGTCCCTTGGGTAGCATCGGGGTCCGCTGGCTTACGCCCTGCGGTTCTGTTACATCGCCTGTACCCATGGCAGCGGCGGGGATCCGTCACGTGACCGGAGACGGGTTCGCGACCCAAGGACCTTAACGGCGCCCGAGCACCACCGCAGTTGGGACTCCCGTGCGGATGGGTGCTCGAGTGCCGTTGGTGGTCGCTCTAATACCCGGTCTTCTCGCGCCGTTGCTCTTCGACCGAGAGTGGCTTGACAGGCTCGGTGGGGGTCGTTGACGCCGTTCCCTGTGACGCCGCCGTGGGGTCTCCGGAGGCGATCGGCGAGCCTCCGTCCGCCTCCGGTCTGCAGCCTGTGAGAAGTGCCGCCGTCAAGACGCCGGTCAGGAGCAGTATTGTGGTTTTCCGCATCGGTGATACCTCGGGCCTCTTTCTACGGGCGTCGCCGTCAGTCAGTGAAGAGGCAGTTGCCGCCTGGGGCCGCATTCGGCGCGCAGGGCGGGAAGTTGGCCTTGATCCAGGCCGGGATGCTGCCGCACGCAATGGGGGACGGCACCGACGTGCCATCCGGGGAGGCCCCGCCGTTGATGATGACCTCATTGGGATCTGCGCAGAAGGCCAGCGAGGCGAGATTTGTATCCCGGGGCATGATCAACCGGTTGTTGAACGCGCCGCGCATGAAGCCACCCTGCACCTTTACCGCCTTCGCATGCCCGTCGACAAACGCGTAGTTGAACATCCCGCCGGTGTGTCGTAAGGAGCTGTTGTTGGTCCCCGTCCACGTGTCCCCCGCGAAGCCGATACCGACCGTCATCCGGGGGGTATCGTAGGTATCGCCGAAGGCGAACATGGAGGCGGGATACTGGATGGCGGCCAGGTTTCGCCCCTCCAGGTATGTCCGCCCCGCGGCGTTGCGAAGCTGGGTGCCCAGAAGGCCCCCACCCCGCCAACCGATCGGGCCCCAATTGTAACCGTAGCCCGCGTACCGTTGGACGCCGAGAGATTGCCCATAGGCATTGTAGCTTCCGGCGGAGCCGTCATTCCGCTCCGTGCAGTAGAGCATCGTAACGCTCTTGATGTACGGGTTCAGGCCGAACCACCACTCCCAGGAGCAGCCGGCGTAGCCGTTGGCGGAGGTGCAAGCCCCCTGCCCACCCCACATCGACGGAGTGATTTCGTCGTAATCCTGGGTGTACATGTGGAACGCGGTGCCCACTTGCTTGACATTGGACAGGCAGGAGATGGCACGAGCTTTTGCGCGCGCCTGGGCAAAGACAGGGAAGAGGATGGCTGCGAGGATCGCGATGATCGCGATCACGACGAGAAGCTCGATCAGGGTGAATCCGCGGTTGCGAGGACGCAACATGGATTGGACAGTCGACGGCACTGGGGGTCCTCCGAGGGTAAAGCTGCAGGCGGCGATGGGGCGGGCGTCGACCCGCATGCTCGCCGTCGCAGGTTCATCTTCACGCGTCCACATAAGCAGACCCGTCTACGACGCTTAACTCTTTGAGAGGATTCGGGACACCGACGAGCGCCCGCCACCCGGTCCGGATTCACCCATTGCCCGCTCGGTCCAGTCCCCGATCGCATGCGTGATCACACCTGCGAACCATCTGAGGTCGGACCCACTCACCCCGGGCCGCGACGCTTCAGTACGACGTTGTCGAGTTGAAAGACCTCCGGCCCCTCGCGGAACTCTCCCCGAATCAGGAGCACCTCGAGGTTCTTCAGCACGGCTTTCATGTTGGCGGCACTGGGTCGGTTCCCAGTCGCGCTGTTCCGCCAGCCGGCTCGACCATCCAGCCGGACGGAGACATGTGTCCACCGGTCCACGCGGGGTCGCCGGTCGTGCCGATACGTGAGGCGAAGTCCGGCCCCTTCCAGCACCACGTCCGCATCCCGGAACAGGGGTCCCTTGCCGGAGACGCGGATGTCGAACGAGAGGGATCCCATGAAACTCCCCCGTACATCCCCGAGGAAGGGCTCCGGGGCGACCCAGTAGGAGGTCGCCACCGTGCCCGCGGGGTCGACCGCAAAGATGAATCCCCCCGGGTTCCCTCCCGACGACTGGTGTGTAGGCCCCGCGGCCTTTCCCTGTAGTCGCCACCCCTCGTCATCGGTCGAGAACCGGCTCCTGGCGATCACGGTGGAGGATTCCGATGCCCTCGCGCCGACGACGATCCCCCAGAGGCAGAATCCGACAAGTCCCCACCGCGACCAGATTGCCATCGTCTCCATGCCTCTCACCTGCGCTGCCGGATCCACATCGTTCGCGCCCGCCGGTCCGATTATTGAGGCGATCTCCCCGCCCGGGACAAGATCTTGCGACGTCGCCGCCGAACATAGCGCGGGGGCAAAACGATGCGCTGTCTAGGGCGACTCCTGGTGATGGGCGGATGTTGGTTGGGCGTGGGGTGGAGCACCACCACTGCTGCGTTGGAACAACCGGCGCAGAAGCCAACCCTCCGGCGGATCGTCCCCCCCGAGCAGGGCTTCTTCGAGAAAATGACGGATTACGATGGAATCCCGATCAAGGCGGCCGCCGTGGTCGACGACCGGGCCCTCCTTGTCGCCCACGATCGGCTATCGCGGCTCCTCGGCAAGCTACCGGATGCCCGGTTCAACCTCCGGCTCGCTGGCGCGGCACTGCACATCATCGGACGATCGCAGGTGACCTCCGACCTTCCCGAGCATCGCCACCTGCGGGGAAAGCCGTTCGACGGAAAGCTCACGGTGGACGAGCGCACCCGTGGACTCGGCGGGTTGCTCACTTCCTGCGGCGAGGAAAACCTCCTGGAACTCCCCTACGACCGCTACCGCGGACGGGACATCTGCATCCACGAGATGGCGCACAACCTGCAGGGCAACGGGCTCTCACGCGATATCCGGCAGCGGATCCGCGATCAGTTTCGCAAGTCGACAACGGCGGGCCTCTGGAAGGGGGCCTACGCCGCAACGAATGACGGGGAGTTTTTCGCCGAGCTGAGCATGTGGTACTTCGGCACCCACGGGGACCTGATGCTGGTGGGTCCGAAGCCCGAAAACGGGCCTGACGGGCTTAGGAAGTACGACCCCGAGGCATTCGCCTTGCTGGACGAGATCTACTCCGGCCGCGTCACCGTGGGGCGGGTCGCCGGGGTGCAG
The DNA here is from genome assembly GCA_964609085.1 of uncultured bacterium. Taxonomy (GTDB): domain Bacteria; phylum Armatimonadota; class SYMT01; order SYMT01; family SYMT01; genus JANPLG01. The sequence continues at coordinate 26,071 of CAZSRZ010000062.1, forward strand.
CCCGCGCCAACACCCCCGGATAGGGAGGCAGACACGCGATCAACGCGCGACTGGCAGGCGACCACCATCCTCTTCGCCAACCTGCGCGGTGAAACGCTGCATCTCTACTGGCTGGATGGAGACGGAAAGCGGCAGGACTACGGTCTGATCGCGGCCGGCACCCGCCGCAAGCTTGAGACATCGGTGGGGCACGCGTGGCTGCTTACGGACGAAGCAGGCAAAGGGGTGGCGATTTTCACTGCCGAGATGGAGACGACTCTGGCCATTGTCCGGCCGTGATAGAGGCCCAGCCCTTACGCCCGACTGGGCGTCCCGCTCCGACGCCAGGCATCAGTAATTCCGGTTGAGGGGATCCTGCTCCATGGACGGTACCGGCAGGCGCCCCTGCCGAAGCTCCTCGACTTCCTGCTGCAGCGACTCGATCTGATCCATCAGGCGCAAGATAATCTCGACCCCCGCCAGGTTGACACCCATCGTCTGAGTGAGGCGCTGGATTTGCCGGATCCGCTCCAGGTCGACGTCGCTGTAGAGCCGGTTGGTGCCGCGCCGCGCCGGCTTGACGAGGCCTTCCTTTTCGTACAGGCGCAGCGTCTGCGGATGGACGCCCACCACCCGCGCGGCGATGCTGATCACATAAACCGGCTCTTGTTCGTCACGCTGCATCACTGCTCAAGTTCCGCGAAAGGAGGCGGTCGGCCTGCCTCATCGGCCGGTGAGAATCCCCTCTCGCGGGTTCTCACTGCGTAGGCCCCTCAACTCCTCAATCAGTTCGATCTCCCGGGGTGTGAGATTCTTTGGGACGACGATCCGCACCCGTGCCAGGAGATCCCCGGGAGAACCTGACCGGCGGGGCATGCCCTGGCCCGCCAGGCGGAGTTGCTGCCCGCTCTGGATGCCGGCAGGCAGTCGCGTGGTGAGCTTGCCGGCCATCGTCGGCACCTGCACCTCCGCGCCCAGGGCGGCTTCCGCAAAGGTGACAGGGAGCTCCACCACGAGATTGTCGCCCTTGCGCTCAAACAGGTTGTGAGGGCGAATCCGAATGAGCAGGTAGAGGTCCCCGCTTGGACCGCCGTTGGCCCCGATGTTCCCCTGACCGGCGATGCGCAAACGATTCCCGTCCTCCACTCCGGCGGGAATCGTCACCGTGACAGCACGTGGTCGCTCCACGATTCCCGCACCACGGCAGGTGTGGCACGCCTGGGTGGGTGCCTTCCCGGTGCCCGCGCACCGATCGCACGATCCGGTACCGATGCCGGCCACCGAGCGCGCTTTTCCTGACCCTTTGCACTGCGGACACGTCTCCAGCGTGGCACCAGGTTCCGCCCCACTCCCGTGGCAGGTGGGGCAATGATCACGGGCGCTGAGAGTCAGGCGGCGCTGCCCACCATGGAAGGCCTCGTCCAGGCCGATCTCCATTTCGTACTGAAGATCGTCGCCTGTTCGCGGCGAAGTTCGGAGACCGCCGCGGTTGAAGAGATCGCCGAAGATGCTGCCGATGTCGAAGTCGAAGTGCACTTCGCCGCCGCTGGCCGGGCGCTGCTGGAAACCGCCCCCGCTGGTGGCACCCGGGGGGACCTGGTCCCACTGCGCCCCGAACGCGTCGTAGCGCTTGCGCTTTTCAGGGTCGATCAGGACCTCGTAGGCCTTGCTGATCTCCTTGAATTTCTCTTCGGCACCCTTGTCGCCTTTGTTGACGTCGGGGTGGAATCGGCGGGCGAGGCGGCGATAGGCGGACTTGACCTCCTTGTCCGTCGCATTCCGGGCGATCCCAAGCACTCCATAGAGATCTGTCCCGGTGGCCACCGCGGTTCTCCCTTTCGTTGAGCCAGCCCCTGGCCGCCGGAGGTGTGCCTCCGGCAGCCGTGGGCGAGCCGCTATTCCGCCTTATACTCGGCGTCGATAACCTCTTCGTCGGCTCCGGGCGCGCGGGTACCCGCCCCTGCCGCACTCTCGTCCGATCCTTCAGAGCCGGCCGCCGCCGACGCCTGGTAGGCCGCTTCCCCGAGGCGGTTGTTCGCCTCCGAGAGGGACTCCAACCGTGCCTTGATCCGCTCGCTGTCTCCGCTCTCCATCGCCTCACGCAGGTTGGTAAGCGCCACCTGCACCTGCGATCGGACGTCCTCGGGTGCCTTGCCCTCGAGGTCCTTCAGCGTCTTCTCCGTCTGGTAGATCAACTGCTCGGCGCGGTTGTGCAACTCGGCTGCTTCACGCTTCGCGGCATCCTCGGCGGCCGCCGCCTGGGCGTCGCGGATCATCCGGTCGATCTCTCCCTTGTCGAGGTTGGTCGAGCCGGTGATGGTGATGCTCTGCTGCTTGCCCGTGGCCTTCTCCTTCGCCGAGACGTTGAGGATCCCGTTGGCATCGATATCGAAGGTCACCTCGATCTGGGGCACGTGCCTCGGTGCGGGCGGGATGCCCTGCAGGATGAACTTGCCCAGGGTCTTGTTGTCGCGGGCCATCTCGCGCTCACCCTGCAGCACGTGGATTTCCACCTGCGTCTGACCGTCGGCGGCCGTCGTGTAGGTCCGAGATTGCCGGGTGGGGATGGTCGTATTGCGCTCGATAACCTTGTCCGTGATCCCGCCCTGGGTTTCGAGTCCCAGCGTCAGCGGTGTCACGTCGAGCAGCACCATCCCGGTGACGTCGCCGGTGAGCACCCCACCCTGGATCGCGGCTCCGACTGCCACCACCTCGTCCGGGTTCACGCCGCGGTGCGGATCCTTCCCGCCGGCCAGCCGCGTTACCAGATCGCCCACCATCGGCATGCGCGTAGAGCCGCCGACGAGCACGATTTCGTTCAGGTTGGCGGCAGTGATGCCAGCGTCCCGCAGCGCCTGCTCGAACGGCTTGCGAGTCCGCTCGATCAGGTCTCGCGTCAGCTCCTCGAACTTCGCCCGGGTGAGAGACTCATCCAGGTGCTTCGGCCCGGACGCGTCCGCCGTGATGTAGGGAAGGCTGATGTTCGTGGTGACGGCAGCCGACAGCGCGATCTTGGCTCGCTCACCCTCGTCGCGCAGCCGCTGGAGGGCCTGGGCATCCTTGCGCAGATCGAATCCATGCTGCCGCTGGAAAGAATCGGCGACATGGTCGACCACGCGCTGATCCCAATCGTCGCCGCCCAAGTGGGTGTCGCCGCTGGTGGACTTCACCTCGATCACACCCTCGCTCACATCCAGAACGGAAACGTCGAACGTGCCGCCGCCGAGGTCGTAGACGAGAATCGTCTCGTCTTCCTTCTTGTCCAGCCCGTACGCCAGGGAGGCCGCGGTAGGCTCATTGACGATCCGCAGCACCTCCAGCCCCGCGATCTGTCCCGCGTTCTTGGTGGCGGTTCGCTGGGCGTCATTGAAATAGGCCGGGACCGTGATGACGGCCTTGGTCACGGGCTCACCCAGGTAGGCCTCGGCATCTACCTTGAGCTTCTGCAGAATCATCGCCGAGATCTCTTCCGGCGTGTAGAGCTTGCCGTCCACATCGATGGCGGCCATGCCGTTGCGGCCTTCCACTACCTTGTAGGGGACGATCTTCCGCTCGTCGCTCACCTCATCAAATCGTCGGCCCATGAATCGCTTGATCGAGTAGATCGTGTTCACGGGATTGATGATCGCCTGGCGCTTCGCCGGCGCGCCAACCAATCGCTCCCCGTTCTTCGTGAACGCCACCACCGAGGGTGTCGTGCGGCTGCCCTCTGCGTTCGGAATTACCGTCGGCTCGCCCCCATCGAGGACGGCGACCACCGAGTTTGTCGTTCCCAGATCAATTCCCACCGTGCGGCTCATCGCTCGTGATGCCTCCCAAAGCAGTCGCCGGCCGGACCAGAGACCGGCCCAACGGCTCCCATCTACCGGAAACCGCTGCCAATTAAGCGCAGGGTTAGTATAGCCATTGAGTGTATGGGTGTCAAGCCGATTAAGCCCCGGCAGCAGGCGAGTGCCATGGCCGCAACCTTGACGCTCCTAAGTGCCCATGTTAGACTGCGGACGATCCGCGAGGATCACTCGGGGTGTGGCTCAGCTTGGTAGAGCGCTGCGTTCGGGACGCAGAGGTCCGCGGTTCAAATCCGCGCACCCCGATCGGAAGCCCCCGGCCAGGCACCCGCTGGCCGGGGGCTTTCTCTTGCCGGATGAGCGAGATCCGGCCTGCCTTCTCCCGTCGGTAAGGAGCCGTCGCGTGCCATCCCGACCGCTGGTCAAGATCCCCTCCCTCGCTTCGCCGGCGG
>CAZSRZ010000063.1:0-22194 GCA_964609085.1 uncultured bacterium
GGATCGCGCAACCGCCACGGGCTTCCGGGCAGGGACGCGGATGCCGGCGAGACGCCAGCGCTCCCGGGGGTTGGTGATGCCGGCGAGACGCCAGCGCTCCCAGGGTGCGCGGTTTGGCAGGAGGTTCCTCGACCGTGTCGCGGCAACTGAAGCATGCTTTCATGCCACAGCCATGCCCCGACGACGACAGATCATTCGCCGACGAACCAACCCCTTCGATCCGGGGTGCGAGCTGACGTGGAGCGTCCATCTCGCCCGCGACGCGCCCGAGCGCGCCGCGCTGGTGGTGCTGGCCGCCGCCGCCTCCGGACTCCTTTGCTTCAAGCTCTTCGGCAGCCTGCTGTACGGCCTCTTCTGCATCGTCGCACTGCTGGCCGCGACCTGTGAGTTTCTACTGCCGATCCGCTACCGGATGGACGCCGATGGAGTTGAGATGCGCAACTTGCACAACTGGCGCAGGATTAGCTGGGGCGATGTGCGGAAAGCTTACGTACTGGAAGACGGGGTGAAGCTCTCTCCGCTGGCACACGGCGGGCCGCGGGAGGCGTTTCGAGGGGTGTTCGTGCGATGGGGCGATCAGCGGGAGGGAGTGATGGACCGGGTTCGACGCGAGCTGGAGAAGCGCGGAAATGCTCCCGCTGACGTCTGACGAGCCTCTGGACGTCGGCCAGCGAGACGCTCTCCTCGCCCGTCTGGCTGGCGCGGTGGCGGATCGCCGCATGGAATGCCCTGCCATTCTGGCCCTGGAGATGCATCGACCGCTCTCTTTCCTCGGCAGCCAGATGCTCGCCGTCCTCACGCCGATGCTGGCCCCTGCCGTGGGATTACAGAACATGAACCTGGCGTACCGGCTCCTTGAGGACCCGGACAACGTCAACAGGTTGATCGACGAGATCGAGGCGCGGGCTGCTGCCCGGGATGGCCGTGCCGATAGTGGCGAGGTGATCACCGTGCTCTCGCCAGGAGGGGCCGCACGTGAGTGAGACCAATGCACAATCCAGGTCAGCAGCGCGCATCACCGCGGGGGTGCTCGGCGTGCTGGTGCTCGTCTGCGTCGTGCTCCTGGGTTTGTGGTCCCTGGGTCCGGGCCATTTCCGACAGCGGGCGTACTGGCAGACCTTCATGTTCGGCCGGCTGTTCATGCTCACGCTCGGGATGATTCTGCTGACGGCAATTCTACACGCCCGCGCCGGCGGGAAGTTCTTCATCCGCCGCATCCCGGGGCTCACCGCGATTGACGAGACGGTCGGCCGGGCCACGGAAATGGGTCGCCCAATCAGCTTCTCACTCGGGCTGAACGGCGTGGACGTGCTCACCCTCCAGGCCCTGGCGGTGGCACTGCACGTCGTGCGCCTGGCGATTCGCTTTGGCACCCGCGTGATCATCACGATGCGGGATGCGCAGCTCTACGCCGTCACGGACGAGGCCGTCAGCGAGGCGTATGCCGCGGCCGGGCGTCCGGAGAGTTTCAACCGCTCAGACATCCGGTTTCTCTCGAACCAGCAGTTTGCATACGCCGCCGGGATGGTGGGCGTGATCACCCGGGAGCAGGTGGCGTCGAACTACATGTTCGGCCAGTTCTATGCCGAGTCTCTGATCATGGCCGAGGCAGCCAATCAGATCGGGGCGATCCAGGTAGCGGGGACGCCGTCGACCACCCAGATCCCGTTCTTCATCGCGGCTTGCGACTACACCATCATCGGCGACGAGTACTATGCCGCCACGGCGTACCTCACTCGAGAGCCGGTGCTGTCGGGCAGCCTCGTCGGGTTGGACCGGACCAAGCTGCTGTTTCTAGGCGTCATTATCATCGGCACGGCGCTGGCGACCGTCGGCGCCGCGATGGGTTCGGATGCCGTGGGTCAGCTCGTGACAACGCTCGTCGGCCTGTTCCGCAACGCCAAGTAAGTCCGGAAACCGGGAGTAGAGACGCTCATGTGGGTGAAGCACGGACTGTGGTTCTGGATCTGGGTTGCAGGGGCGCTCCTGGTTTCCGTGGGGTTCCTTGTGCTGCTCCACTTCACCTCGAACCAGGTGAAGCGCTCGGTCACCGCCTTCTTCACCTTCCTGGCCGGCCTGTTCTACGTGCTCGAGTTCTTCATCCCTCCGGACCCCGCGACGGAAGATGCGATCCTCGGGGCGGTCAATTTCACCAAGGCCGCCAACACCGTGGGCGAGGTCACCCAGGTCGTGGCCGGGTTCACCTTCCTTCTCGGCGTCTACAACCTCACGAGCATCCACGGCCGCAAGCTGATGAAGAAGAGCAAGGACTGGGAGTACAGTCTGCTGTTCTTTGCCGCCTTTCTCTCCATGGCGGTCTTCGCCTTCTGGAGGGACTGGGAGACATGGGTGAGGCCGTTCGGCGGGAAGGCAGACGGGCTTCCAGGGTGGGTTCGGGACGTAAACCCCGCGCATGCCGCCATGCCGCACGATGTCTACACCTTTCTCTTCTTCGGGCTGTGGCGCAACCTCGAAGCGACGATGTTCTCGATCCTCGCCTTTTACATCGTCAGCGCCGCTTACCGTGCTTTCCGGATCCGATCGCGGGAGGCGGCTGTGCTGATGATCGTGGCGATCTTGATGATGCTGGGTCAAGTGCCGTTGGGGATGGCCCTCACACAGGGCATTCCTCCGGATAGCCTGCTGGGGATTTTCCGTGTCGAGGCGCTGAGTGACTTCATCCTCAAGGCCATCAATGGACCGGTTCAGCGCGCCATCGGTTTCGGGCTGGGTCTGGGTGCGCTCGCGATGGCGCTGCGCATCTGGCTGAGCCTGGAGCGCGGCACCTACTTCGGGGGGGATAGTTAGCGATGCGGCAACCGGGCGGTTTCTCGTTGGAACAGTTCCTGACCCGCCTCGATCGGCGGATCGTCTACCTGGGATTGTTTGTCGTTACCCTGGCGCCACTGGTGGGTCGGTGGAACCAGGAACTCTACCCGGGCGAGCCCGCCAAACGACTTGCCGCCGCAATCGACGCCCTGCCGCAGGACAAGGTGGTGATGCTGGCATCGAATTGGGACGCCGGCACTCAGGCCGAGAGCCGGCCGCAGATGGTAGCCATCACCCGCCACCTGATCAGCCGCAACCTGAAGTTCGCGATCTTCGCCATCAGCGCTCCGACGGCGCCTCAACTGGCGCAGATCGCCGTCGAGGACGCCATTCGGCTGGAGGGTGCCGAGTCGCGCTACATCGAGGGCCAGCAGTGGTGCAACCTGGGCTACAGCGTCGCGGACGAACCGTGGCTGCGCTCCCTGGCGGCGAGCATCAGCCGATCGTTGAAGTCCGACCGCCAGGGGACGCCCCTCGCGGAGATCCCGATGATGGCAGGCGTGGACAGATTCGGGCCGGACGGCCAGGTCAGCATGCTGATTGACGTCACCGGCTCGAACACCATCGAGAAATGGTACCAGTACCTGACGCCGACCAGGGTCTCCATCGGTTTGGGATGCACCGGGGTCATGGGTCCGGAGCAGTTCCCCTACCTCGATTCCGGCCAGCTCTCGGGCCTGCTGGTGGGGATGAAGGGCGGTGCCGAGTACGAGAAGATCGTCAACAAGCCGGGCTTCGGGATGCCCGCCATGGCCGGGCAGTCCTTCGCCCACCTCTATCTGGTGCTCCTCATCATTCTGGGGAACGTGGGCTATGCGCTGGGTCGGGCCCGGCGGACCGGGGGTGCGGGGCGATGACTCTTCCGAACACCTTCGAAGGTATTCTGATTTGGGCCGGTGCTCTGGCTACCTTCGCTCTCTACTCGCTCCTCTACAAGGAAAACCCCGTATACCGCGCCGCCGAGCATATCTTTCTCGGCCTCGCCACCGGTTACGGGGGTTATGTCCTGTGGAAGGAAGTGCTGTTTGTCCGGTGGTTCCTCCCGCTGTTCAAGGACGGTCAGTGGGCCTGGATCCTGGCGCTGGTGGCGGGCGGGATGTTCTACACCGTCTACAGCCCCAAGCTCTCGTGGATGAGCCGACTCGCAATGGTAACGACCATGGGCCTCGCCGCCGGGTTGGAATTCCGACGGTTCTACGGTCAGTGGATCCCGCAAATAGGCTCTTCCTTCAAGCCGCTGTTCGTCCACAAGGAGTTGGAAGGTGGTGGGACCGACCTTGCCGCGACCTATTTTGCCTCGTTCACCAACATTCTCTTCCTGGTCTGCTTCGTCTGCGTCCTCAGCTACTTCTTCTTCTCCTTCCGGCAGCAAGGGAAGCTGATCACACGAATCACGTCCTCGGGACGGCTGCTGATGATGGTGGCCTTCGGGGCGATGTTCGGCTCTACCGTCATGGCGCGCATGTCGCTTTTCATCGGGCGGTTGGACTTCCTGTTCCGCGAGTGGATCCACTGGATCCGGTAGTGGTGTCGCGTCGTATTTGGGCGGAGGCGGCCTGTCCGGCACCATGACGCTCCAGCAGGTGCGAGCTTTCTGCGCCATCGTTGCCGAGGGCAGTTTTTCCCGAGCCGCGGAGCGACTGCACCTGACGCAGCCGACCATCAGCGCGCAAATCCAGGGGCTTGAGAAAGCCCTGGGCGTGCGGCTACTCGAACGCCTGGCGCAAGGCGCCCGTCTCACCCAACCCGGCCGTGAGTTTCATCCGCTGGCGCTGCAGATCGTGGACCTCGCGGACCGTGCCGCCGATGTCGTCCAGGAGACGGGGCGGCTTGATCGAGGTTCGCTGGAGCTTGCCGGGAGCAGCGTTCCAGCGCAGTTCCTGCTGCCGGAGCCGGTGGCCCATTTCAAGGTCCTCCATCCGGGGCTGATGATTCGGCTCAACTCGGGGAACAGCCAGGAGGTGCGTGCCCGTGTGCGCGATGGGCGGTGCGACCTGGGATTCGTCGGAGAGACGGTGGTCGACGAGCGCCTCGTGCACGCGGCCGTGGCCCACGATCGGCTGGTGGTTGCCGTAAACCCGCGACACCCGTTGGCCCGTCGGCGTGCGGTCGGGCTCGACGAGTTGTTGCGCCAACGCCTTGTGGTCCGCGAAGAGGGATCCGCCACCCGGCACACTCTCGAGCGAGCCATGCATTCTGCCGGAGTCCCGGTCTCCGTCTTGAAGCCGTTTCTGGAGTTGGGAAGCATCGACGCCGCGAAGGCCGTGGTCCGGGCGGTGGAAGCCGTGACCGTGCTGAGCGAGTGGGCGGTCAGGAATGAGGTTCGGCTGGGTCTACTGGTCTCTCTCGAACTAGAGGGAGTCGATCTGACACGCCGGCTCTATGCCGTCCGCCGCGCACAGGGGGCGTTGTCCCACGCGGCGGAGGCATTCCTGGAGTTCCTCTCGCGGGAGCAACTCCGTTTGGACCGCGCCCCAGAAGTGGGGCAACGGTCCGAGCCTTGATTCGGCCGACTACTCGGCGCCCGCTCTGGGCGAGTACGCGTAGGCCCCGACCGTGCCCGTTCGCTCGAAGCGGCTGACGTATTCCTGGAAGGCGTGCCCGCTGTTCTGGATCGCCTGGGTGTATGCCGCAGAGAACCACGCCACCATTTTAGCGGAAACCGATTCGGGTTTGATCTTCTGCTGATCCGCAGCGGCGTCGATGAATCTGCGCGCGAGCCGATCGGAGAGCATCGCTTCGACGATCCGTGCGCTCGGAACCGGCGCGTTCGTGACGTCATGGACGTCGTGGATGGCGTTCCCGATCAACGGACAGACTTCGTCCTTCTTCCACGTAGCCACTTGCATCCCTCACATTCACGCTATGCACCGCATCGGGTGAACACCGATCTCGGTCTCGGAGGCGTCTTCTCCCTCCCGCACAGCTACCCCTATCTTATCCAAGGCTGGTTGCGACGTACAACCCTTGGGGTGGACGAACTGCCTCGAGCTCGAGGTTGCGCACCGTAGCGTCTGCGTTCGAACTCCCCAGACGATGCGGGACACTACGGGGATTGCGCCGCCAGCTCCGGGGGGTTGAACCTGCGGCCGTGCCAAGCCCGCGCAGAGCCCGGTGATATCATGGGCCCGCCCGGGTTCCGGGTCGGGCAGGAGTCGTGATGAGCGAGCGGGAGTACAGGGTGCTGGTGGCGGATCCCATCGCCGATGCAGGCGTCGCGCAACTTCGCCTGGGGGCGAGCGTGGACGTGCGCACCGGCCTCTCGCCCGCCGAACTGCTGGCGATCATCCCCGACTACGACGCGCTGGTGGTGCGGAGCGAGACGAAGGTCACCGCAGATGTGATGGTGGCCGGAAGTCGCCTGCGTGTGGTCGCTCGGGCTGGGGTGGGGGTGGACAACATCGACGTCCGGGCCGCTACCGAGCACGGCATCGTGGTCATCAACTCTCCGGAGGGCAACACGATGGCTGCCGCCGAGCACACGGTTGCCCTGTTGATGGCCCAATCGCGCAAGATCCCGGATGCGGTGGCTTCACTGCGTGCCGGGGAGTGGAAGCGGGGGAAGTTCCTCGGTGTCGAGGTCTGCAACAAGACGATCGGGGTGGTCGGCTTCGGCAAGATCGGTCGCGAAGTCGCCAGGCGGTGTCTGGGGCTGGGAATGAAGGTGCTGGCCAGCGACGCCTTCGTCACAGCCGAGCTGGTGCGACGCGAAGGAGCAGAGCTGGTAGAGCTGGCTGAGCTCTTCCGCCGTGCGGACTACATCACCGTCCACACGCCTCTGAACCGGGAGACCCGGGGGATGCTCGGCCCGACATCCTTCTCGATGATGAAGGATGGGGTTCGCATCCTCAATTGCGCGCGCGGTGGAATCATCGACGAATCCGCCCTGCTTGCCGCCCTCAACAGCGGCAAGGTGGCAGGCGCCGCGCTCGATGTCTTCGAACAGGAGCCGCCGCCACCAGACCACCCGCTCCTCCGGCATCCGAACGTGATCGCCACTCCCCACCTCGGTGCCAGTACGGAGGAGGCCCAGGTAAATGTCGCCGTCGACGTGGCCGAGCAGATTCTCGCAGTCCTGCAGGGCCAACCGCCCCGCACGGCGGTCAACCTGCCAGCCCTGAGTGCGGAGGCGTTCGCCCGGCTCGAGCCCTACCTCCATCTGGGTCAGCGAGTGGGCAGGCTGCACGGCCAGTTGCTGGATGGTCCGGCGACCTCAGTCGCCGCTTTCTATAGCGGCGATCTGCTGGATGTGGATGTTCAGCCCATCACCCGATCGGTGCTTGCCGGTCTCCTTCAGCCAATGCTGGATGAGAACGTGAACCTGGTCAACGCGCCGTACCTGGCGGAGCAGCGCGGCATCCGCGTGACGGAAGGCAAGACTGCCGGGGAAGACGGCGACTACTCCAACTACCTGCGGGTCGAGGTTGAGTCGGCGGGCGGCCGGCATGTGATCGGCGCGACCGTGCTTGGGCGGCGCGACCTGCGGATCCGCAGCATCGACGACTTCAACATTGATCTCCGCCCTGAGGGCTATCTCATCCTCGCGAGGCACACAGATCGCCCGGGAGTGATCGGACGGGTAGGGACTCTCCTGGGACAGGCCAACATAAATATCGGCGGGATGTACGTTGGCCGGGAAGCCATCGGCAAGCGGGCGATCATGGCGTTGACCGTGGACGAACCGGTGCAGGAGGCGCTGCTCACCGCGATCCGTACCGCGATGGACGCCGACAGCGTGCACCTCGTCGATCTCTAGCATTCGCTCGCCGGCTCACTCCAGCGCTCTGAGGGTCTGGCCGTTCCGAGGAAGGACAGCGCCGTGCCACAGGGCGGCGACGAACCGAAAGGTCCGGGGGGGAGGGCCAACCTCGTTCTGCGGGCCGCACGCTGGCGTTTTCCTCCCGTGGGAAGCTGGCCGCGGCGCACCCGTCACGGCATCAAACTGGCGGTGCGCGCCAGCGTGCCCCCGTGCGCGCGAGCCTCTTTCCGGGTCGACATCACCGGAATGCTTCTCGCGGGGCTCTACACCGGCGCCGTCTTCCCCTTCATCACCGTCATCGCGCGGGATGACCTGCGGGCAGGGAAGCAGCTCCTGGCGCTGATCTCGGCGGCACCGTTCCTCGGGAACCTGCTGGCGCTGTTCTGGGCTCGCGCGATGGAGGGCAGGAAGAAGGCGCCGTTCGTCGCGTGGTCCTGGGGTATCGCCCGCGTCATCGTCCTACTTACGCTCATTGCCCGCGATGCCTGGGCGTTTGCCCTGGTGATGGCAGCCGCACAGATCGTCGGGTCGATTTCTACGCCAGCGTATGCGGCGATCATGAAGAACGCCTACCCGAGTGAGCAGCGCGGGCGGATTCTCAGCATGACGCGGGCCGCGATCATCGGCGCTCAGGTGGTCAGCACCTTCGTCTCCGGATGGCTGCTGAGCGTGGAGATGCTGGACGGCGTCAGCAGCTATCGGATCATCTTTCCGCTCGCGGCCCTGGTCGGGATCACTGGAGCCGTGATCTACTCGCGGATCCTGCCGGGGGAGGTGGTCGAGCCGACGGATGAAGGCGACAGCGGCTTCATGGGCTCGATTCGGACCACCGGCTCCTTCGTGATGGGAACGCTCGGCATCTTGCGCACGGATCTTGCCTACCGGTGGTTCGCACTCTCCGTGTTCACCTATGGTTTCGGCAATCTGCTTACGCTGCCGATCGTCCCGTTGATCCAGGTGGATGAACTCCACATCGCCAAGTGGCAGGTCTCGTCCTTCACCATCGCCCAGCAACTGGTGATGGTGCTCGCCTTCTTCTATTGGGGGCGTTACGTGGACGAGCGGAGTCCGCAGCGGGCAGTGGTGGTGAACATCCTCCTCAACGCCCTGATTCCGATCTGCTACATTCTCGCCGGCACGGTGCTGCCCGCGACGGCATGGTCGATTCTGCCTGCTTACGTGATCGGCGGGATCGTAGGTGCGGGGATTGACCTGAGCTATTTCGCCGCGCTCCTCACCTTTGCCGGCGATCGGGACATCTCCCGCTACCAGGCGCTCCAGTCGTTCCTCCTGGGGGTGCGCGGCTCGCTAGCGCCGTTCGTGGGCGGTGCGCTGGCGGATGGGTTGGAGCGGAGCGGGCTGAACCTACGTGTGGCGTTCGGCCTTGCGCTACTCTTTATCTTCGCGGGCTGTTGGATGCAGCTCGTGGCGATTCGCCGCCAGGAGGCCGTCCGCAATGCGGGTGTTGATCACGAATGATGACGGGGTGCATGCCGAGGGGCTGCTGGCCCTGCGGAATGCGCTGGCGGCACAGGCGGAAGTTACGGTCGTGGCACCGGACCGACCGCGCTCGGCCTGCGGGCACAGCATCACCCTCCACAAGCCGCTGCGGCTCACGCAGACGACCCTTCGCGATGGTGGGGAGGCCTGGTGCACCAACGGCACCCCGGCCGACTGCGTCACTCTGGCGCTGCTCGAAGTGATGGCGGATTCCCCACCCGACCTGGTCTTCTCCGGGATCAATCAGGGGCCCAACCTGGGCTTCGATCTCTTCTACAGCGGCACCTTTTCCGGGGCGTTGGAGGCTGCGATGACCGGCCTGCCTGCGGTGGCGATCTCGCTGGCGTGGAGATTCCGGCGGCTCGCCGAGGAGGAGGGGGTGCCGCTGCCGCCCATCGATTACTCCGTCGCTGCCCGCTACGGGGCTGCCGTAGCGGCGCACCTGGAGATGCATCCCCTGCCCGAAAACACCCTGCTCAACATCAATGTGCCGCACCACGAACCGCAAGGCGTCCGCGTGACTCACCAGGGTATCCGTCGCTACCCCGCCCAACTGGATCGTCGGTACGACCCGATGGGTCGTCCCTACTATTGGATCGGCGGGGAGGACCCCGTCGACGTGCACGAAGAGGGGGCGGACGTGGCGGCGATCGCGGATGGGTTCATCTCGGTCACCCCCGTGCAGCTCAACCTGACGGACGCCTCCCTCAAGCGTCACTATCTTTCGCAAGGCTTCCCAGGCCTCTCCCACGCCTAGCCCCGCGCGGCTTCACCCCTCCCGGAATCCCCCAATGTTGCCCCCCGTCCCCTACGATCACTACGTCAACTATGAGGAGCTGAACAGGCTGCTGGCCGGCTTCGCCGCGGCTCGTCCCGACCTGCTTCGCCTGGAAACCGTCGGTCACAGCCACGAAGGGCGTGAGATCCCGATCGCGATCGTGACCCGCTTCTCGACGGGCATCGACACGGAGAAACCAGCCCTGTGGGTCGACGGAAACATCCACGCGACGGAGGTCTCGCCCACCACGGCTTGCCTCACCCTGCTGCATAAGCTCCTGTCCGAAGACGGCACGGATGCTGATGTCACCCGCGCCCTGGATTCGCGAACGTTCTACGTCTGCCCTCGCGTCAACCCGGACGGGGCCGAGGTGTACCTTTCGGATCGGCCCCGCTACCTGCGCAGCAGCACTCGTCCCTATCCGTACGATGAAGAACCGGTCGAGGGGCTCCGTCGGGAGGATTTGGACGGCGATGGGAGGATCCTCAACATGCGGATCCCGGATCCGAACGGGGCCTGGAAACGCCACCCGGACGAGCCTCGCCTGCTGGTGCGCAGAGATCCGGCCGAGACCGGGGGCGAGTACTATCGGCTGCTGCCGGAGGGAGTCGTCGAGGGCTACGACGGCGCGATGATCACCGTCCAAAAGGTCAAAGAAGGGCTGGATCTCAACCGGAACTTCCCCTCGAACTGGCGACAGGAGGCCGAGCAGGTGGGGGCCGGTCCCTTTCCCACCTCTGAGCCCGAAGTCCGGGCGATTGTGGCTTTCATCGCCTCGCACCCGAACATCACCGGCGGCGTCACCTTCCACACCTATAGCGGCGTGCTGCTCCGTCCCTACGGCACCAAGCCCGACGACGCCATGCCCGCCGAAGACCTGTGGGTCTACCAGCGGATCGGCGCTCGCGGCACGGAGCTCACCGGCTACCCTGTGCTCAACGTCTACTCGGACTTCCGCTACCATCCAAAAGAAGTCATCACAGGCGTCTTCGACGACTGGCTCTACGATCACCTGGGCATCTTCGGCTGGACTACAGAGCTCTGGTCGCCACAGGCTCAGGCCGGCTTGAAGGTGGACAAGCCGATCGAGTGGTACCGCGAGCATCCGATCGAGGACGACTTGACGATGCTGAAGTGGGCCGACGAAAATCTGGGGGGACGCGGATTCGTCGACTGGTACCCGTTCCAGCACCCGCAACTGGGTGCGATTGAGCTCGGGGGCTGGGACGGACTCTACACGTTCCGGAATCCGCCGGTCGAGTTCCTGGAAGCGGAGGTGCGGCCGCACGCCGACTGGCTCCTCTGGCAGGCGCTTATCTCGCCGCGGTTGGAAATGCTCTCGGCGGAAAGCACCGCGTTAGGGGATGGAGCCTGGAAGGTGCGTCTCGTGGTCCACAACACGGGGTGGCTGCCGAGCTACGTGACGAAGAAGGCGCTGGAGCGCAAAGTCTGTCGCGGCGTGGTGGCGGAAATCGCCCTGCCGGTCGGCTGCGAGCTTGCACTCGGCACCGCTCGCCAGGAGGGACCGCAGCTCGAGGGCCGGGCGCATAAGCCCGTCGGGGCGTTTGGTTGGACCGCGGACCCGACCAATGATCGCGCCCGGTTCGAGTGGGTCGTCCGCGGGGCAGCCGGTTCGGAGGTGGAACTGCTCGCTCGCCACGACCGCGCCGGCGTCGTCCGTGCCTCCCTAATCCTCGGCTGAGGTCGGGGTTTTTTCTCAACTGAGGAGGGGATTTCGCCGCTACGGTGCAACATCTGTCTACACTTGTCGTCTTGCACCACGGTTGTAGACTGAGGAGCGGAAAATGGCGCGGGCGCCGTTGGGGGACCAGGAGCTGGAGGTGCTGAGCTACGTGGGGGCTCGGGCACCGATCTCCGCGCGAGACGTGGCGGACGGCTTCGGGGTCGAGCGCGGATTGGCGAGGACGACGGTGCTCACGGTGCTGGAGCGACTCCGGGGGAAAGGCTACCTCCACCGTCGCCGCCGCAAGGGCATTTACCTGTATTCCCCGGCCTCGTCCACGGCCGAGGTAGTGCAGGGGCTGGTGCGCGATTTCGTCGAGAAGACCCTGGGTGGATCGGTGTCTCCCCTGATGGCGTACCTTGTGCAGAATCGAAAGCTCACTGATGGCGAGGTGCAGGAGTTGGAGCAACTGGTTGAGGACCTGAAACATCGGCCAGAGGAACCTGAGGCGTGAGCGGGTCGATAGAAGCGCTGAACCAGGCGTCGGCTGGACTGCTGGGGTTACTCATCACCGCTGGCTGGCACGGTGCTCTGGCCCTGGCTGGAGCCTGGCTCGTCTGCATGGTCTTTCCGGGGATTCCAGCCCGGGCGCGGTGTTGGGTCTGGCGCGCTGCCTACGCGAAGCTCTTCCTGGCGCTGCTTGGCGGACTGACCGTGGATTTGCCCCTCCTGCCACCTGCTACGTCCCGTCCGGCGAGCGGGGTCCTGGCCCCCAGCACGGCGCTTCCCCCCGTCGACGCAGCACCGGCAGCGTCGCCGAGCCTGCTGCGGTCGAGTTCGCTGACGCCGCCGCCACGAACGCCGACGCCCTCGCTGGCGACGGGGCTGATCCTCGTCTGGTTTGTGGGAACCCTGGTCGTTGTCGCCAGGGTGGTCGCCGACGCACGCCGCGTGTGTGGATTCCGTAGGTCATGTAGTCCCATTAAGGATGCGACGCTCCGCCGGACCTGCAGCGACCTCTGCTATCGCCTGGGGATACCGCAATTGCCGGAGTTGCTCGACGTAAGCGGAGAGGGGAGCCCCGTGCTCACCGGCGCACTGCGCCCCGCCGTGTTGCTGCCGGAGGGAGTGCGGCAGGAGTGGGCCGCGGGTGATGTGCGGCTGTTGCTGGCGCATGAACTGGCGCACCTGCAGCGTCGCGACCTCTGGTGGGCCTGGCTGCCGAGCGCGGCCCAGGTGGTGTTCTGGTTCCACCCCGGCGTCTGGCTCGCCGGCCGGGAGTGGCGGATGGCGCAGGAGATGGCGACGGACCAGCTTGCAATTAAGGCCGCGTCCGCTCCCGCAGCCGAGTATGGCGATGTGATCCTGCGGGTTGCGTCGTTGAGCCGTCTGACGCCCCAACCGGGGCTCTCCACTGTCGGGATTGAGGAGACTCCCCACGCCTTGCGACGGCGGCTGGCAGCGATGCGCGTGTTGGACGGCCCCCGCCGCGGAGCCGTGAGTTTCTCGGCGGTGCTGGTGCTGGTGGGTGTAGCCGCGGGTCTGGTGCCCTGGCGACTCACCCCAGCGCCCGGGCCGGAGCCGCGTGTTTCGATGCCGGCCCCGACCAGCGCATCGGAGAGGGATCAGGAGGGGACCACACGTTCGTTGGCTGCCTCACCTCCGCGCGTGGGCGCGCCCGGTTCGATTCCCCCTGGCTCCCCGGCGGCGGCTGTCGGCGGCGAGGGGGCTGCCAGCGCAAGCAGACCCACACCCAGGGAGGTCGCCCGGCCATCGCCGGCCTCGGCCTCGCCGCTGACGCTCGCCTACGGAATCCGCCCCGGCGAATCGCTGCACTACGCCGTCGACGTGGAGGGCGAGGAAGACGGCTGGCACGAGAGTATCACCGGCCAGGTCTCCTACACCGCTGCGACCGACGCTGAGGGCGTGAGGCTCCGGACGCAAGCCGTCCTCCACCCACCGATCCATCGACCCTCCGTCGGCGGGTGGCCCGGAGGCCAGCTGCCCATGCTCGGTCCGGGCAGCCGGATGAGAACGGGCTTTCGCCCACCGGAGTGGGCCACCACCGAACTCCTCATTCGACCCAACGGGCGGATCCTACGCCAGGGGCCGCCGCTGAGACTCCCCTACAGCCTGGGGGATCTCAATCGCCTCGCCATCCTGCCCCTGCCGGAGGCCGGACAAACCACCTGGCAGACGGAGGCGGAGGTTCTGATCCCCGTCGCTGATCCCTTCGACATCGGGCGACGGGGGCTGGGCGGGTCGTCCGGGCTGCCTCCGTGGTCGCGGGGGGTGGGTGGATCGACGGGGAGACTGGGTCGCGAGACCGTCCGTTACGAGATTGTGGCCCGGGATGGCGACGAGCTTCGATTGAAGCGCAGTTGGAGGTTAGAGACGGTTGAGCAGTCTGGCGGAGGAAGCGCGTATTCCGTCGATGGGAGCGGTCAGCTTCGGTGGGATTCGCGCCGCGGCGTGCTCCGGGAACTCAACTTTGAGGGCATCGTGCGAGACAGGATGGGTTCCCGGGCGGTGGAGTTTCCTGTTTCACTGACGCTCCGGCGCGTGCAGCCGTCTTCGCCCTCGGGAGTGGTAGCAACCCCGGCGGCAACGCCGGTCACTGTCGACTCGGCGGCGGCGCTCCGCACGCTGGAGGGCGGAGATCGGCAGGCCCAGCGGCGCGTGCTGGACGCCCTCTCCGGGGCGCGCGTGGATTCCCGGCGCGCGGCCGTTGCGGCGGCACTTCTCCCACTGCTCCAGGACGAAGATGGCTTTTTCCGGGGGGCGGCCGTCCGGGCCCTGGGGGTGTGGGGGACGGAGGGCAGCGTTCCCCCGCTGATCCGGCTGATGGATCAGGATCCAGCGTTTGCCGTGCAATGGGCAGCGATCGAGGCACTGGGCCGGCTTCGGGATGTCCGGGCCGCCGAACCGCTGGCGGCTCGCGTCGCCTCCGGGAAAGACCGCGCCTTCGCCTCGTCGGCCCTCCAGAAGATTGGCGCATCGGCGGAAGGTGCCGTCATCCCCCTCCTCTCCCACGGGGATCACTGGGTCAGATACGAAGCCTGTAGGATCCTTGCGGTGATTGGCACCCGCGCGTCGGTTTCGCTGCTGGAGAGGGCGAAGGAAGATCGGGAAGGCCTGGTCTCCCAGGGTGCCGTCGGGGCCCTACAAACCATCCGCAAGCGAGAGCCCGGGTAGTCCCATAGGAGTCGCCCGGGGTTCCCGGGCAAGTTGGCTGATCGTACGTCGGCATTGGAGCAGATGAGATGGTGAGTGAGCGAGCACGTGCGAAGCGGGGATGGTTGACGGCGATCTCGGGTCTGGGGATTCTGGGGGTCGTCGGCTGCGGCCTCGTACTCCTCGGCCGCCCGTATGCCGGCGGAGGCCCCAACTCTGGCCTTGACCCGCTGCAGCGTCGGGTCTCCGCGGCCCGTGCTCGCCAGCTCATCCAGCGGGCGCCCATCCGCTTTGAAGCGAACGAGGGGCAGACTGACTCGCGCGTGCGCTACCTATCCCGAGGGTCCGGCTTCCGTCTCTTCCTCACGGATGGGGAAGCGGTGATGGGGCTGGATTCCGGTACGGGAAGGTCGGCACGGGAGGCGGTTGTGCGGATGAGGGCGGTGCGAAGGATGCCCCCGGGTTCGCTCGTGGCGGAACACAATCTGCCCGGCCGTGTGAACCACTTCCACGGCCGGGATCCGCAGAAGTGGCAGCGCAACGTCCCGACCTTCAACCGTGTGCGGGACGTCCAGGTCTATCCGGGGATCGATCTCGTCTACCACGGCCGCAATGGCGGATTGGAGTACGATTTCGAGGTCAGCCCCAAGGCTGATCCGAGTCGTATCGCCCTGTCGTTCCTGGATCGGGGTGGCTCGGAGCAGTTGCCGATTGGGCTGGCCGGGGACGGCAGCCTCCTTGTTCACACTCCGCTGGGCGACCTCCGACACAACCCGCCGATCGCGTATCAGGAGGCAGGGAGCGGTCGGACGCAGGTCGCCGTCTCCTTCGACATCCGGGCGGACGGGGAAGTCGGGTTTCAGTTGGGCGAGTACGACCGCGCCCGCCCACTGGTGATTGATCCCACTCTTGTCTACTCCAGCTTCCTCGGGGGGAGTGCAGAGGATGTGGGATTTGGCTGCGACATCGACGACGGCGGATTTGTGTACGTCACCGGCCGGACCAAGTCGGCCAACTTCCCGCTCGCCAATGCCGGACAGACAGGCCTGCGCGGCGCGATGGACATCTTCGTCTCCAAGATTGACCCGGCGACGAACGGATCAGGCGGTCTGGTCTACTCGACCTACCTTGGCGGGACGAAAGAGGAAGGATCGGCGTTCTCCGACATGGGCATCGCCGTGGACGGGAGCGGCGCAGCCTACGTGACCGGATCGACGACCTCAACCGACTTCCCCGTCACCGCGGGGGCTTTCGACACGACCTGGGAGTTCTTCGACGACAGCTTCGTGACCAAGCTGCATCCGAACGGTGACAGCCTTGTCTACTCCACCTATCTTGGCGGCGGGGGTTGGGACTACGGCCACGACATCGCCGTCGACGCGCTCGGCAGAGCCCATGTTTCGGGAGGGACGAGGTCCGACGAATTCCCGACGACCAACGGGGCCATCCAGACGGTGAACAAGGGAGGCCTAGAAGACGTGTTCGTCACGGTGATGAACCCGACGGGAACCGGCCTGGTGTACAGCACCCTCGTCGGCGACACCGGCACGGACGATGCCTACAGCATTGCGGTCGACACCAACGGGATCATCTACATCGCCGGTTCCACCGACTCGGCGAGCTGGCCAACGACGGCTGGAGCCTTCGACCGCCAGCTAAACTCGCGCGATGCCTTCGTGATGAAAATCGATCGCACATTGAACGGAGCGGCGGCGATTCTGTACTCGACCTTCGTCGGAGGCACCGGCACGGACGACTGTTGGGGCCTCGACATCGACGGCTCCGGCAACGCCTACATCACCGGGGTCACGACGTCGGACGATTTCCCCACCCAGGGGCCCATCCAGTCCGCCAAGAAGGGGACCTGGGACGCCTTCGTGACCAAACTGAGCAGCAACGCCTCCAGCCTGGTCTACTCCACCTATCTCGGTGCCTTCCTGGGCACGCGAGGCTTCGACATCGCGGTGGATGTGGCCGGGAACGCGATCGTCACTGGCGTGACGGACGATGGAGTCACCAACTCTCCCTTCGTCACCAAGAACCAGCTCCCGGGCATGCCGTTGGGCGGTTGGGAGGCCTTCCTTGTGAAGTACAACGCCGCCGGAAACGACTACGTTTACGCGACGCTCCTGGGCGGCTCCGGCGACGAGAATAGCACCACTCTGGCTATCGGGCCGGGTGCCATCGCGGTGGACGTCTCCGGCACCGCCTACATCACCGGCTCCACCACCTCGGCGAATTGGCCCGTGGTGGGCGGTGCGCAGGCCGGGCTCGGCGGCGGCACCGACGCCTTCCTCGCGATCGTCTCGGACAGCAGCGGCGGCGGACTTCTGGCCCCCAGCAACATGCGAGTGGTCAGCGCCACCGCGACTCAGATCAATCTCTCCTGGCGCGACAACAGCACCGTCGAGACGGAGTACCAGGTCGAGCGCCGGGTGGGCGGCGGACCATACCTCGTCGTGGGCGTGTTGGGTCCGAACGCCAACAGCTTCGTCGACACCGACGTGCTCACGAACACGCAGTACTCGTACCGGACCCGCTGCTTTGCCGGTGCCACCCCTTCCACCTACTCAAACGTGGCCACCATCACCAGCCCGCCCGATCCTCCGGGCAGCCCGACGGACCTCAATGCGACGCCGATCGCCTACAATCGCGTGGATCTGGCCTGGACTCAGGGCAGCGGGAATGAGCAGGGCTTCGAGGTCGAACGGAAGACCGGGAACGGCAGCTTCGGCCTGATTGGTGTCGTCGGACCCGACATCGTTGCTTACGTGGACAACACCGTGAACCCGCAGACCACCTACGTCTACCGGGTGCGGGCGGTGAATGCCGGCGGCCCGTCCGGATACACCAACACTGCGTCGGCCACAACCCCTGCGGCACCCCCGAACACCCCCACGATCCTCTCAGTCACCACCCAGTCGGACACCCGCCTGACGTTTCGGTGGCGCGATGAGAGCGATGGCGAGACAGGCTTCACCATCCAGCGCAAGACAGGCAACAATGCCTTCCAGGATGTCGGTCAGGCGGCGGCCGATACCGGGGTCTTTTTCGATCAGGGGCTGAGCCCCAACACAACCTACACCTACCGCGTTCGTTCCGTTGGTGAAGCCGGCGACTCTGCTCACTCCGGCGAACTCGACGGGCTGACCTATCCGCAGGCACCGACCGGTTTGGTTGTCACCAGCCAACTCTCCCGTGGCATCGTGCTGGGTTGGTCCGCGACGGGAGGCGGGTCCGGTTTCAAGCTGGAGCGGAAGGCGGGATCTGGGTCCTTCCAGGAAGTGAATGCTGGGCTGCCGGCGGGGACGACCGCCTTCACCGACAGCAACCTCCTTCCCGCGACGGCGTTCCAGTACCGGATCCGCGGCTACAACGCTGCAGGGAACGGACCGTTCTCCAATACCGTCTCCACCAGTACGCTGCCCGTCCTCCTCGGCATCACGCTCAAGCCGACGTCCCTCAAGGGCGGCAAGACCTCGAAAGCGACGGTCTCTATCGCCTCCGTCGCGCCCGCCGGTGGAGCTGTGGTCCGCCTTTCGAGCAGCGTCACGACAGCCACGACGCCCGCGACCGTGATCATTCCTGCTGGGAAGACTTCGGCCATCGCGACGGTCAAGACGAAATCTGTGCGGCGGACCACGGTTGCGCAGATCCAGGCGAGCTATGGGGGCAGCGATCTCACGGCGGCGCTGACGATCAAGAAGTAGACGCCTCGCGGCGTGCGGGGCATTGATTTCCTTTAAGCCGGGTTAGGCATCACCGCCGCCCCATTACAATTCGTTAATGAGGGCGGCGGTCGGGTGGTGCCGCCTGGCTTGAGGTATCCATGCTGCGCACAGTTCTGGTGGTGTTGGTCTTGCCCGTGCTGGCGGTGCTGTCCGGATGCACCCCCCCGCGCCCGTGGCAGAACCTCACGCCGGAGCGACTGGCCAGGCTGGAGGGACACCGGCAGCTCGCAATCGCGTTTCTTGAGAACAGTCGCCGCGAGGAGGCAACGGTTGAGTTTCGGGCCATCCAGAAGGAGGAACCCTCGCTAGCGTTCGGCTTCCTCAACGAGGCGGCCACCCATTATCTGGAGCCGGCGAAGAATGCCGATGTCCTGAAAGCCGCCAGGCGAGGCGTGGAGCTGGCCCCGAATAGGGCCTGGGCCCATGTAATCCTCGGCCGCGTGCTGGCGACCAATCAACCCGATGAAGCGGTGAAGTCTCTGGAGAAGGCGGTTTCGCTGGCCCCTGACGATCCGCGAGTGCTGGGCGCCCTCTACTCGCAACTCGCGGCGTTGCCGGAGGATCGATCCGCGCAGAGGGCCGACCTGCTCACCCGCCTCACGAGAGCCGCATCCAACAATCTGGCCGTGCTCTGCCTGCAGTTGCAGGAGGGTGCGCGACGCAAGGATTGGAGTGCGGCGGAGCGGTCACTTGATGCCGTCCTTGCCCGGCTGGCGCGGGTCCCGCCGGACCTGGCCGCCATGGCCGAAGAGTTGCGTGGTGGCCTCCGCGCCGGGGACGCTCGCACGGCCGTTGTTAGTCGCCAGTTCGAAAACGTGTTGAAAGGCTCTCTCGAACGCAGTCACCTTCCGTTCTACCTGGCGGATTACCAGACGATCCACGGCAACCCCAAGGATCCCGCGGATCTGCTGCTCCGACAGTGGGATGTCGCGCCGCCCACGCTGGCCGGCCCCGACATCCCAGCGGTGTCCGTGAGGTTTCTCGACGTCACGCAGGAGGCGGGTCTGGGCGACATTCCCACTAGCGGGCTGGTGCCTGCGGCGGTGGGCGACTATCAGATGGCTCCGGACTCTGGGCACCTGGTCAGTGGGGTGCCGCCTCCCTACGACTCCGCCGTGAAGGGTGAGCAGAAGCACTATCACCCGCTGATGGCCAACCCGGACCTGCTCGTTGGCGGCTCACCCCTCGGGCTGATCCCCGGGGGACCAACCGGATTCGTGAACTCCCTGAAGTCGGTTCCGGCTCCCGCGTCGCCCCTCCTGGCGGATCTCAACAACGACTATACCCTGGATATCTACGCCGCCTCCCCGTCCGGGGATCAGGTCTGGTTCAACCCAAAAGCCGCGGAATCGACACAGGACGGTTTCTTGATCCGGCACGGCGGCCTCAAGCCGCCCGTGGCGTTGCCCCCCCGTGGCCGGGGCTCCGCGACCGCGGTCGACCTGGATCAGGACGGAGATCTCGACATCGTCCGGGCATCGGCCGATCCCGGTCAGCCAGGCATCCGCTGGATGCGGAACAACCGCAATGGGACCTTTACCGACATCACGGCCCGGGCAGGTCTCTCGTTCCCCACGCAGGGTGCCCGCCAGACCGTCGCCGCAGACTTCGACCGGGATGGGGATCCAGACCTGTTCGTCGTCCAGTCCGGCGGGCCTTGCAAGCTCTTCTTGAACCGGCGACAGGAGAGCATGCATGACGCCACCGCCGAGTGGGGCACGCCGCCCGAACCCGGGGCCTCGGCCGCGGTGGTCGTCGACTTGGACCGCGATGGTTGGTGGGAAATCGTTGTGGTCGGCGCCCCGCCATTCGGCCCGCGAGTGCTGCGCTGCCGAGATGGGAAACTCGAGAGTCGGCCCATCCCCTTCCCCGAGGCGGCGCGGGCGGAATGGATCGACTGCCTGGATCACGACAATGACGGGTGGATGGACCTGGTGCTGGCCGGCCCGCAAGGCGTGACCCTGCTTCGCAACGAGCAGGGCGTCCTGAAGGCCGGTGCCGTCGTGCCGGATCGCCCCGCGCGGTGGGTTCGGTCGCTCGACTACGATCAGGACGGCGACATGGACCTGCTCTACGCGGAAGCCGGGGGCGCCCTGCGGCTGCTCCGAAACGACGGTGGCAACGCGAGGCCGTGGCTCAAGCTGGAGCTGCGCGGCCTTCAAAAGTCCGGCGCAGAGAGCAGCAACAACTACGCGCTGGGAGCGGTGCTGGAGGTTGAGAGCCCGTGGGATCACCAGCAACTCCTGGTCACCGACGCGCAGACGCACATCGGGTTAGGCAGAGCAGAGCGCTGCACTTCCGTCCGCGTGACCTGGACCAACGCCATCCCCCTCAACCTGGTGGGACCGAAGTCGAACACGATCATCCACTTCGAACAGACCACCAGCGCTTCGTGCCCCTTCCTCTATACGTGGGATGGTGAGCAGTACCGGTTTGCGACGGACTTCAACTGGCGAAGTCCCCTGGGGATGCGATTCGCCCCGGGAGCGCCGATCCCGCACGCACAGACTCGTGACTGGGTGCGCGTGCCGGGAGACCTCTTGAAACCGATCGCGGGGTTCTACCGGCTGATCGCTACCGAGGACTTGCGTGAAATCGCCTACTTCGATCAACTGCGGTTGGTGGCGCTGGATCACCCGCCGGGGACCGAGGTTTATCTGGATGAGCGCTTCCGGCTAGGGCCGCCGCCGCCGTTCCGCACTTATGGCGTGCGCACCCCGAGGCTGCCGGTCGCGGCCCATGATGGGGACGGGGTCGACTTGCTCCCCGCGCTGCGGGCTGTAGACCAGGTCTTCACTCCGGTGCCGTCCGGTCCGTATGCCGGCATCCGTCGAGAGCATGACCTCGTTCTGGAATTGGGCGAGGTGCCCGACCGCTCCCGTCTCACGCTCTTCTTGA
Source organism: uncultured bacterium (assembly GCA_964609085.1). Taxonomy (GTDB): domain Bacteria; phylum Armatimonadota; class SYMT01; order SYMT01; family SYMT01; genus JANPLG01. The sequence goes on from CAZSRZ010000063.1 coordinate 21,354, forward strand.
ACGGCTGGATCTGGCCGTCTACCACGAGCGACTACATCGCGGCCAGCCAGGATCCGGGTGTGAAGATTCTGCCGCCGCGCCTCAGCGTTGGAGACGGCCACGGGGGTTGGCGCCTCGTGGAACCAGGCGTAGGCCTGCCGTGCGGAAAGCGGAAGACCATCTGCCTGGATCTCTCGGGCAAGCTCACGCCCGGGGACCATCGAGTCAAGCTCAGCACCACCATGGAAATCCGCTGGGATGCCGCCTGGTTCACCAGCGGGGAGGCTGAGGTTGAGGTGCGAATGACGGACGCTCAACTCGCTCGCGCCGACCTGGGGGAGCGCGGGATCGGCCGTATGTCGCGTGATGGCGACGACGGTCCGTTCATCTACGACTACGGGCAGACCCGGCCGGGCAGCGCATTGGGGTGGCCCAACATCCAGGGTGCCTATACGCGGCTGGGGGATTGTGCCGAGCTCCTGGGAGAGGTGGATGATCGCTTCGTGATCATGGGGCCCGGCGACGAGATCCGTCTGCTCTTCGATGGCAGGAAATTGCCCCCACTCCCCGCTGGCTGGAGGCGCGACTGGATCGTGTTCACAGACGGCTGGACGAAGGACACGGATGCAAACACCGTCGCCGGCGAAGCGGTTGGTCCACTGCCATACCACGGGATGCGGCAGTACCCTTACGGCCCCGGTGACCGGTTCCCGGACACGCCTGCCCATCGCCGCTGGCAGCGGGAGTGGAACACTCGACTGAAGGACCGGTGGTGATCCCGGGAGCGCTGGCGTCTCGCCGGCATGCGCAACCCCTCCCCGTGATCCCGGGAGCGCTGGCGTCTCGCCGGCATGTGCAACCC
>CAZSRZ010000063.1:22294-29813 GCA_964609085.1 uncultured bacterium
CCGGCATGTGCAACCGCTCCCCGTGATCCCGGGAACGCTGGCGTCTCGCCGGCATCAGCAACCCCTCCCCGCAGTCGGCGAGGGCTACCGTGATCCCAGGTGGTGGCGCTATCAGCCGTGGGTGAGCTGGTTCCAGGACACTATCCGGATGACGGAGGCGGGGATCCCGGCACTGACGTGCTCGGCTCTGAGCGGGGGCGTGTGCGTCAGCGGAGGTCCCGGGAACGCTGGCGTCTCGCCGGCATGTGCAACCCCTCCCCGTGATCCCGGGAGCGCTGGCGTCTCGCCGGCATGTGCAACCCTTCCCCGCCGTTTGAGAGCGCGTGATTCCGGGAGCGCTGGCGTCTCGCCGGCATGAGCAACCGCTCCCCCTCGCGGCGGTCTCGTGGAGCTGCCTATCACGAGATGGGAGACTCCCGTGCAACCGGAGCCGGTCCGGCGCGATCAGAAGAGTGACGGGTCTCCGGGAGTTGCCCGGTCCGGGGAGGTCTGGCCCATGCGTCGTCCGAGATTCAAGAGCAGTCTGCTGCCTGCCGCACTCTGCCTCGCGGTGTGCGGTCTGGCTGGTTGGAGCTCGGCGTGGGGAGACGCCGCGTCTGGCCTTGCAGCGCTGCGGCAGGGGGATTATGCGCGGGCAGAATCGGAGCTGAAGGCTGCCGTCCCGGCACAGCGCGGCGCGGCGTCCCTGGGCCTCGCCGAACTCTATCTGCTCACCGGGCGAATTGAGGAGGGGCTACAGGCCGCAGCGAACGCCGCCGCGGATCCTGCGCTGAAGGAGCGATCACTGCTGGCGCAAGGCGAGCTCTTGCGGGCCGTGGGGCGCCCCGAGGATGCTCTGCGGCGGTATCAGGAGGCCGTTGCCGCAAACCCCCGCAGCCCCACCGCCCGGGTGGCCGTGGGGATCCAGCAGTTCGAAATGGGACAGCCCGCTGCCGACAAGACACTGGGGGCGCTCGTCCAGGAGCTGGCAACCGGCAAGCTCGATAAGAACAGCTCGTCGGCGCTCACCGCGGCGGCCATGGCCGCCCGCCGCCTGAACCAGGCAACCGTCGCGAACGAGGCCTTTCAGGATGCGCTTGCCAAAGACCCGGCATCGACGACGGCCAACCTTGAATGGGGCGCGCTCTTCCTTGAGAAATACCGGCCGGACGAAGCCGGGAAGTGCTTCCAGGATGTTCTGAAACTGAATGCGAAAGACCCTCGCGCACTCACCGGGCTGGCGCGGGCGATCATCGAAGCCAGCTACGACGTGCCGAAGGCGACCGCCCTGCTCAGCCAGGCGCTGGCCGTCAATCCACGCTTCGTCCCCGCACTCACCCTGCGGGCCCATCTCGCGATGGACGATGAGCGCTACGCCGAGGCAGAGAAACACCTGGAGACCGCACTCGCCGCCAACCCCGCGGACCTCGACGCCCTCGCCCATCTGGCGGCCAGCAAGTTTCTGCAAGAGGATACGTCGGGTTATGAGGAAGCCAGGGGCAGAGCACTCAAGGAGAACCCGCGCTTCTCGGATTTCTACTTCATCGTCGGTGAGCTAGCCGTCCGGCAGCATCGTTATGAGGATGCTGTCCGCCTGAACCGCCAGGCGATCGCGCTCGACCCGCGGAACGCCAACGCCCTGGCCGCCCTCGCGACCAACCTGATGCGGCGAGGGATTGCCGGCGAAGCTGAGGCGCTGAAGCTGTTGGAGCAGGCCTTCAAGCTGGACGGCTTCAACGTCCGGACGTTCAATACGCTCAACCTGTACGAGGAAGTCATCGCGAAGGAGTACGTCACGGTCGATGCCGGTGCGTATCGGTTCCGCTTTGAGAAGAAGGAACGCCCCCTCCTGGAGCGGTACGTTCCGGGATTGATGCAGCGGGCGTGGGACGCCTACGTGAAGAAGTACGGCTTTACGCCTCCGACTCCGATCACCGTCGAGCTCTTCACCGAGCGTCAGCACTACGGCGCGCGGACCACCGGGCTGCCGGAAATCGGAGCGCAGGGCACGTGCTTCGGTACCCTGATCACCGCCATGTCGCCCTCTGCGGCCGAGGCGAGTTGGGAACTGGTCCTCTGGCATGAGCTCGCCCACGTCTTCCATCTGCAGCTCTCACGCAACCGCGTGGCGCGCTGGTTCACCGAAGGCCTGGCAGAGTACGAAACCAACGTGGAGCGGCCCTACTGGCGCCGGCGACATGGGGCAGAGATCTACTCCATGCTGGAGGCCGGTGAAGTCTGGAAGATCCGCGACCTTTCGGTTGCCTTCGTTCGCCCTGGCCGGCCGAATGGCGTTCTCCTGGCTTACCAGCAGGCATCCCTCGTGATCCACTACCTTGCGGAGACCTTCGGGTTTCCCAAGCTCGTGGAAGCCTTGAAAATGTATGGAGCGGGAAAGCAGGATGCGGAAATCTTCCCCGCGCTGACGGGGAAGTCGCTGGACGAATTGGATGCCGGCTTCCTGACGTGGCTCAAGAAGCGCTACAGCTACTACGCCGAGGGATTCCGGTTCAACCCTGCGCGCTACGCCGATCTGGAAAAGGCCCGGGCAGCCGCGAACGCCTCTCCGAACGATGTCTCGGCGCAGGCGGTCTACGCCGCTGCCATGCTGGTGAAGAGCGATGCGGGTGCGCTTGGCCAGGCGCAGAAGGCTCTTTCCCTTGACGGAATGGACGCGCTCGCCCGCTTCGTCTTCGCGGAGGCTCTGCTCGCCGCCGGTGACGCCGGCAGCGCGCAGCAGACCTACGAAGCGATGCTGGCCGAAGGGACGGACGGCTACCCGATCCGGATGCGGTTGGGCGGGATGCTGATGCGGGCCGGAGATGCCCCAGGTGCTGCAGCGCACTACCGGGCGGCCTGTCGGTGGGACCCGGACAAGAGCGAACCGTACCAGATTATGGTCAAGTACTACGACGACAACGACGAGCGAGACAAACTACTCCGAGAAGCGGAGGCCCTGCTCGATTTGGAGGTGCACGACCACACCACTGCCCGGCTCCTCGTGGACCGCTTTGCGCTTGATCGCCGCTGGGAGGACCTCGCCCGAGTCGCCCCCCGCGTGATATCGATCACCCCCATGGAGCCGTTCGTGCATCAGGAATACGGGCGGGCGCTGGTCAACCTCGGAAAGCCGGCGGAAGCGGCGTACGAGTTAGAGTCGGCGCTCCTGGGTGGAGTCCGGCGGCCGGCCTCGGTGCGGGCACTCCTGGCCCGGCAGTACCTCGCCATCGGGGACAAGGCCCGTGCTCGTGCCGCCGCCACGCAGGCGCTGAAGGACGACCCGAAGAACTCCGAGGCGCAGGAAGTGCTGAAGAAGCTCGGCCCGCCCTGACCGAGGGGGCGACATGCGGGCGGGTGGGTCTGCACCGGGGTGCGGTTCCAGTGGCGACCGGGCCCGGGCAGCGGTAGTGATGCTCGGGCATTCGTGGCGGAAGAGGTTGGTTTATGTTTCGAGCGCATCGTTGGATCTGGCCTGCACTCCTCGCGGGGATGGGGATTGCCGCGCTGAGCAATTCCGTGGGTGCTCAAGACCCAGTGCTGCCGCTGCCGGAAGACCAACCCGTCCGTGCCGCCCATTATCCTGCCCTTTCGCCCGACGCACGGACCCTCTGCTTTAGCTACCTTGGGGATCTCTGGACCGTGCCGAGCGTCGGCGGTGTGGCCACTCGACTCACGGTTCACGAAGCGCACGATGGCTACCCGCGTTGGTCCCCGGACGGCAAGTGGATCGCCTTTTCGTCCAACCGGCACGGCCCCAGCTACGACCTCTACATTGTTCCGGCCCACGGCGGAGAGCCGCGGCAGCTCACGTTTTCTAGCGACACCGACATCCTCAATGACTGGTCGCCCGACGGGAAGAGCCTGCTGTTCTACTCGCCTCGGGGGATGCGGGGATTCGAGGTCTGTTCCCTGGACCTCGCTACCGGCGCAGCCAGGCGATTGACCCGGTTGAATGAGTCACTCCGCTTCGCGTGTTTCACCCCGGACGGACAAGCAGTCGCCTACACCCGCATGAGCGGGACCATCCCCTATTGGCGTCCCCGCTACCGCGGCAGCGGCAATGCCGACATTTATCTCCTCTCCCTGGCTGACAAGAAGACCATCCAGTTGACCGACTACGAAGGAATGGACATGTGGCCGCTCGCGGGTAAGGACCGCGGCACGCTGTTCTACGTCACGGATGCGCTGGATGGTGCTCCGAACCTCGTCCGCCTGTCGGTGGAGGGACTGAAGAAGCAGGCCGTCACCCGCCACAAGGAAGACGCCGTGCGGTTCCCGACGATCGCCCGCAATGGGTCGCTGCTTTGCTACGAGTGGAACGGCGGGCTCTGGACGGTGAAGCCGGACGGCAGCGACGACCGTGAGTTGAAGATCATCTGCCGCACGGAAAGCAAGACAAACCTGATCCAGCGGCTGACGTTGACCAACGGCGTCGGCGAGATGCAGGCAGCACCAAACGGGAAGCAACTGGCCCTGGGGCTGCGCGGTGAGATCTGGTCCGTGTCCGTGGATAAGGGTGGGGAGGCGACACGGCTGACCGACCATCCCGCTCAGGACTATGACTTCGCCTGGTCGCCGGATGGCTCGCGACTGGCGTTTGTCACCGACCGCGAAGGACCCTACCGCGTTCACATTCTCGACCCCACAACTCGGGAACTGACTCACCTGGGGCAGGACGCGTACGACGACACCAGTCCCCAGTGGTCGCCGGATGGAAAAACGCTCGCTTTCTTGCGGAGTGGTCCGGAGGGTGGCCTCTATACGCAGCCGGTCGGCGGCGGCGCAGCCACGCGCGTTGCTGAGTCTCGGGGCAACAACATGTTCGGCGTTGGGATCAACTCGTATGCCTGGTCGCCGGACGGGAAGTGGCTTGCATTCTCACGCCGCGACGAGCTGGATACGCGGGACATCTGGGTCGTCCCCGCCGCGGGCGGGTCGGCGACCAACATCACGCGCTATCCCGGGATCAACATGCTGCCGATCTGGTCGCCGGACGGGAAGCAACTGCTCTTCATCTCGGATCGCGACAGCAGTTCACGTCAGTTGATGGCCGTCTCGCTGGAGAAGCCGAAGGAAGAAGAGATGGCTCCCGCGCCGCCGTCAACCCCGTCTGGTCCTGTGGAGGTGAGAATCGACTTCGACGAGATCCACCTCCGGGCTCGGACGCTCACGGAGATCGATGGAGAGTTCGCCATCACCCCAGACAGCAAGAGCGCGCTCCTCCGCCGGGCCAACGATTTGTGGTCGGCCAGCATCAGCGGTGGTGGCGTGACGCGGCTGACCACCACGGGGGATGTCGGCGATGGTCCGTACATTCCGTCCTCTGGTGGCCACGCCTTTTATCTTGCGGGCGGAGTGCCCCGGTCGATCCCTCTGGCCGGCGGGGCCCCGGCGACGATCAACTTCACGGCTCGGATGGAGCTCGACCGGCGGGCCGAGTTGGCTGAGGCGTTCAACCAGTTCTGGCGGCACCTGAACAGCGCGTTCTACGATCCCAAGATGCACGGCGTGGATTGGCGGGCGCTGCGCACGAAATACCAGTCGCTGCTGCCGCATCTTTCCGCCAGGGAAGATTTCGCGTCGCTTTTGATGGTGATGGTGGGTGAGCTGAACGCCTCGCACTCGGAAGTGACGTCGGCCGGCAGCACCGGGGGGCTGTCCACCGGCAAGCTGGGGGTCGACTTCGATGAAGACTATGTGGGTCCGGGTCTCCGCGTGAGTTCCGTCCTCGAGCGCGGACCTTGCGACAAGGACGGATCGCGGATCAAACCGGGGGAGTTTGTGCTGGCGATCGATGGGATGGACGTGAAGTTCGACGAGCAATTCCCCCGAACCCTTGCGGACAAGACAGGACGCTCCGTGGAGCTGCTCGTCAATGGTGAGGCGCGCAAGGACGGAGCGCGCATCGTGAAGGTCAAACCGGTCACCGTCTCCGTGATCGCTGACCTGGAGTACGAGCGCAAGGTGCGGCAGGCACGAGCGCAGGTAGAAAAACTCTCCGACGGGAAGTTTGCCTACATCCACGTCCGCGGGATGAACCAGCCGTCGCTGCGACGCTTCCAGCGAGAGCTGTTCGGCGAGGCGCAACTCAAACAGGGGCTCGTCCTCGACGTGCGCGACAACGGCGGCGGAAACACCCACGACGACCTGCTGGGCCCGTTGAGCCGCACCGTCTACGGGTACACCCAACCCCGCGACGGAGCCCGCTCCACGCAACCCGTGCGGCACTGGTCGCGACCCATCGTGCTGCTGATCAACGAGGGTTCGGCCAGCGACGCCGAGATCTTCCCCTACGGCTTTCGCTCGTTGAAGCTGGGCAAGATCGTTGGCCGCCCGACCCCCGGATATGTCATCGGCACCTATGGCGGTCAGTTGATCGACGGCACCGGCTATCGTATCCCGATGTGGGGCTGGTTCACCGCTGACGGCAAGAACATGGAAAACAACGGTGTGAGGCCGGATATCGAGGTTGTGAATGACCCGGACTCCGTCCGTGCGGGGAAGGACCCCCAACTCGAAGTCGCCGTCCGAACCTTGCTGGACCAGTCAGCTTCTCGTTAGCAGAGCCGAGAGAGGTGCGAGCCATGTTGAGGAACATCTTCCTGCTGCTCATCCTGTCAGCCGCAGCGTGGCCTCATGTGCGCGTTTCGGCGGCACCTGCGGCCGCCGAGCCGGAGCGATCCTTGCGCGAGACCATGGAAGAGATCGGGCTGCTGCAGCAGTTGCGGATGCTGCGCCTCAGCCGAGAGCAGTTGACGGGCTGGCGCCAGGCGGCGGGCGAGGTGCAGGCGGAGCGCGCTAAGGCCGAGGCGAGGGCGGAGACACCAGAATTCCGGGCAGCGGCCGAGGCGGTCCGAAAGGCTCTGCTGGAGGGTCGCGCCGAGGACGAATTGAACCCCCTCTTCGAGAAGCTGGAGCAACTGCTTCAGCAAGCGCGCGGCGGGGATGAAGGCGAACCCGAGCTGAGGATCGCCGCCGTCGTCCGCGCTTCGGCACGCCGGCTCATCGAGGGTCTGAGAGCCGATCAGATCGTTCGGCTCGTGGGGGAGGAAGAGGGTGAGGATGGCATTGGCCAGGTCCTCCTCCGGGAGATCGGCGAGATGCGACGGCAACCGGAAGAGGCTCGGCGCCGATACACGGCGGACCAGAGCCGTCGGCTCAGCCTGGAGTTGACGACGGATGTCGCGCGGGCCGGACTCGCCCGTGCCGAGCTGGAGAAGCTGATCACCGCGTCCCTGATGCTGACGGAGGCGGAACTCACTGCCCGACGAGAGGCGATCACGCGAGAGATCGCGGGGATCGTGAGCCGTGCCGTCAATTCCCCACTCGGCGAAATCCAACTGCGCGCCGAGCGTCGCGTGGCGGGCATCTTGCGCCATCCTCGGGCCGCTGCGGTGCTGACGGCGCGTCTCGCCGCTGCGGGGTAGCTCACCGACCGTCGTTTCCGAGTGGTCGGAGGTTGGCTTCGCAGCCCTTTCAGAAGGTGATGTCGGGGTGCGCGGATTTGAACCGCGGACCTCTGCGTCCCGAACGCAGCGCT
>CAZSRZ010000064.1:0-28984 GCA_964609085.1 uncultured bacterium
ACCCCCCGGGAACGCTGGCGTCACGCCGGCTTCCGGCTTCCGGCTGACGGGGATCCCGGTACTGACGTGTACGGCTCTGCGCCGTGGCGGATCTGTCACCGCATGTCGATGCGGCAAATCGTGCCGCGGACTCGCTCAGCGGGTCGCTGCGCCGATTGTTGTGGCGCTGGGTGGGGCGATGTGAAACGTGGCTTTCGGGTTGTGTTCTTGCATGTACTCCAGGATCCAGTCGCCCTCGAACAGCCCGGCAGGGCGGCCGGACTCGTCCTCCACCTGCCTCGATCCCTGGAACCAGCGCATCGCGCGGAGGGTGGGGGGATCCGCCTCCAGCCAACGCAGGTGACGGAAGGCAAGCCCCTCCAGCACCGTCTCGACGCCGTACTCGCTCCGGAGGCGGAACTGCACCACCTCGAACTGCAATGCGCCCACCGCTGCCAGGATTGGTTCGCGGCGGGCAACCTCGGCGTCGTAGAACACCTGCACTACGCCTTCCTCGCCGAGTTGCTCAATCCCCTTTTGGAACTGCTTGTATTTGGCCATGTTGAGGTTGCGCAGTACCGCGAATTGCTCGGGCTGAAACCGGGGCAGCTCGTGGAAGAGCCGGGGTGAGCCGGTGCATACAGTGTCGCCGATGGCGAAGACCCCGGGGTTCGTCAGCCCAACGATGTCGCCGGGATAGGCTTCCTCCATGATCACCCGGTCCTGGGCGAAGAGTTTCTGGGGGCGGGTAAGCCGCACGGTGCGACCGAGCCGCGGGTTGGTCACCACCATGTCGCGGTCGAAGCGACCGGAGACTACCCGCATGAAGGCAATCCGGTCGCGATGGTTGGGGTCCATGTTGGCCTGGATCTTGAAGATGAACCCGCGGAAGTCAGAGTCGTCCGGGCGGACGGAACCGCCTTCGACGTCGCGCGGTCCGGGCGACGGGGCCATCTTCACGAAGCGGTCCAGGAACAGCTCCACGCCGAAGTTGTTCGCCGCGCTGCCGAAGAAGACCGGCGTCAACTCGCCCCGGGACACCCGCTCGGCGTCCAGCCCCTCCCCCGCCACATCCAGAAGCTCGATCTCGTCGCGAATCCTGGCGAGGCGATTGGCGCCCAACGACTGCCTCAACGCCGGGTCATCCAGGTCGGTCACGCGCAGCGCTGCCCGCTGGGCTCCATGGTCCGAACGGTCGAAGAGGTGGACCTCACGGGTGTCGCGATCATACACACCCTGGAAATCCGAGCCGTCGCCGAGGGGCCAGTTGATCGGCGACGACTGGATCCCCAGCACCTCTTCGATGTCGGCAAGCAGTTCGAGCGGCTCCCTGCCGGGACGATCCATCTTGTTGATGAAGGTAAAGATCGGTATGCCTCGCTGGCGGCATACCGCAAATAGTTTGCGGGTCTGCGGCTCCACTCCGCGGGCGTTATCGATCAGCATCACCGCGCAGTCCGCGGCGGTCAGGGTTCGGTAGGTGTCCTCGCTGAAGTCCTGGTGACCGGGGGTATCGAGCAGGTTGAGCACGAAGCCGTCGTACTCGAACTGCAGCACCGTCGAGGTGATGGAGATACCGCGCTGTTGCTCCAGGGCCATCCAGTCCGAAGTGGCCTTTCGTTGGTTCCGACGGGCCCGCACGGAACCGGCCGTCTCAATGGCACCCCCGTAGAGAAGCAGTTTCTCCGTAAGGGTTGTCTTGCCAGCGTCCGGGTGTGAAATGATCGCAAAGGTCCGGCGGCGCCGGATCTGATCGATCGGGTTACTCATGGGGTCACTCATGGGGCCTTCGACTTTCGAGAGTGTCGTCAAACGTGGGGACTTCGGGGCAAAACCCGATGGAACATCAGGCCGCGCACACAAAAAAGACCAGGCATCCGGGCCTGGGCTTCAGAAGGATCCGTTGTGCGTGGCGACGCTCAACTATTCGATCCCATGCGGCAGCCCGGACGGCGACAGGAGACGCACACCCTCAGCTCACTCACGGGAGGACGAGGGCGGCGTGTTGCCGTGCTAGGTATGCGGGCTAACGGACCGAGTGTGCATCGCCGACAGATTAGCACCGGCGAGCCGGCACGGGCAAGCCGTTGCGCCTGATTGCCTGATCGGGTGGGACGCGAGACCCTGGCTGAGAGGCGGGGAGATCACCCCAGCAGAGGTCGGACCGATTTGCGCACCAACACCTCATCCATTCCCGCCCGCAGGTAGCCGGTCAGGACGCCGCACTCGGTGTAGCCTCGCGCCCGGTAGAACGCCCTCGCCGGTAGGTTGAAGGCGCTGGCTGTCAGGAAGAGGTTGGCTGCGGAACGTCGCTGGAACACCTCTTCCTCCACCCACCGTAGCAGCGCGGTGCCGACGCCGCGCCGCTGCTGTTCCGGTGCGACAGCCAGAATCTGGATGTAGGGCTGGCGCAGGAAGCCGTCCGGCTGCCAGCGGATGAATCCGGCCGGCCCTTCATCCCCGCCATCGGCGATGCGGATCTCCGGTAGCGCGGGCTCGATCAGCGCCAGGCAGCGAAAGGCATCGTAGCCTAACTCCTGCCACGGCGACTGGGAGGTGAGGATCGAAACGAGCGCGGAGACATCGGTAGGGTAGGCGGGACGAATCGGCCAGGTTTGGGTCATCTGGTTTCCGGGACAGCGGCGGGCACGGGATGAGTGCGCCTCGCCTATAATCAGTGGCGCCTGCTCCCCGTCCCTCCCGCCGCGACATGTCTGCCCCGCTCCACTACCTTCGAATGAACCAGGAACACTGGGATGAACTGGTTCCCCTGCACCGCGACAGCGAGTTCTACGATGTCGCGGGATTCCGGGCTGGGCGTTGCACGCTGATGCCGATGGAGCCGGCCGAAGTAGGAGATGTGTCCGGGCTGGAGCTGCTGCACCTGCAGTGCCATTTCGGCCTGGACTCGCTCTCCTGGGCCCGCCGCGGCGCTCGCGTGACGGGCGTCGACTTCTCAGCTCCAGCGGTTGAACTCGCACGGCGACTGGCGGCGGAGCTCGATCTTCCCGCCACGTTTCATTGCGCCCGGGTGGACCCCCCTCCAGCGGAACTGGCCGGCCGGTTCGACGTGGTGTACGTCTCCAACGGCGCGTTATGCTGGCTCCCCGACCTCCATCCCTGGGCGGCGGGGGTCGCCCGGTGCCTGGTGCCGGGCGGCCGGCTCTACCTCGCCGAAATCCATCCGGCGGGCTCGGCGATGGAGCAGGACGCCAACGGGGCGATGCGCGTAGCCTATCCGTACCTGTACCGGCAGGAGCCCGAGTGTTACGCCGATGACGAGTCGTACGCGGCGGGCCGGACAGAGCGCAGCCATCGAACCGTCTTCGAGTGGTGCTACGGCCTGGGAGATGTGGTCTCCGCGCTCACGGGAGCCGGATTGCGGCTCCACTTCCTGCACGAGTGGCCTTTCACCTGTTACCAGTCCCATTCCGGGATGGTGCGGACCGCAGATGGAACGTGGTCCATGCCGGGGTTCGAACGCTTCCCCTTCCATTACAGCTTGATGGCCCAGAAGCCAATTTCGCCCGGGATGTGACGCAACCCCCGGGCACCTACCCAGGTCGGAGAAGAGAATTGACCATCGACCCATTTGCCACATCCCTCCACCGGATCGGTGCCGTGCGCTTCGGCGACTTCCTGTTGAAGTCCGGCCGCCGTTCGCCGGTCTACGTCGATCTGCGGGGCCTGGTTTCACATCCGGAGGTGCTCAGGTCCGCGGGCGAGGCACTGTCCGAGGCGCTTAAGGGGCTGCAGTTTGACCTGGTAGCAGGGCTTCCGTACGCCGGGCTTCCCCTTGCAGTGAGCACCGGCCTCGCCGGCAACCATCCGGTGATCTACCCACGCAAGGAAGTGAAGGAGTACGGCACCCGCAAACAGGTCGAGGGTGAGTTCTCGCCGGGGCAAACGGCGGTGGTGATTGACGACGTCATCACCAACGGCGGCGCGAAGCTCGAGTTGATTGAGCCGCTGGAGGCCGCCGGCCTCTTGGTGCGTGACGTCCTTGTGCTCGTCGACCGCGAACAGGGCGGTGCCGCCGCGCTCGCGGAGCGTGGCTATCGCCTCCACTCCCTCTTCACTCTGCGCGAGTTGCTCGAGGCGCTGGAGCGAGCGGGCGCTGTCGACGCCGAGACGTGTGCGCGCGTGCGTGCCTACCTGGATTCCGACGCGAGCTGACTCGAAGCGCCGCTCAGTCCGGAGTGCTGACCCAACGTCCCCAGCTACGTCGGGTCGGACGCTGCCCGCTTTGACTCGTGGCTGACGTTGCGCGGTTCCGGCACCGACACGAGCAGTAGAACGAGGACGGTGATCCCGGCCAGGAGAGCGGTGGCGAACGCGCCCCGGTAACCGAATCGGCTCACCAGCAAGGCCCCGAGGAGAGGACCTCCGACCCGCGCTGGCCCGACCAGGAGGGAGTATTGCGCGGTGTACGTGGCGCTCTTTTCCGGTCCACAGAGCTCGAGCACGTAGTTGATGGTGCAGATCCCCCAGCCCTGGGCGGCGATTTCCGCCAGCCCGAAGGCGGGGTACAGCCACACCGCACTGGGCGCGGCCAATGCCGTGACGGCCCCGGCGCAGCCGCACACGGTAGAGACCAGCAGCGCCGCCCGATTCCCGTAACGGTCGCCGATCCACCCGACCAGGATCGAGCCCAGCGTTCGACACCCCATCACGGCGATCGTGAACTGCGCTGCCGCCGCATCCGTCACTCTGAAGTGCTGCAGCGCGTAGAGCGTCAGGAAAGCGGCCGTGATGCCGTTAACGCTGATAAGTGCGGAGGCCAGGCAAAGCCGCGACAGCCTGGGATCGAAGCCGATTCGCCGTGGGCGCGGCAGATTTGTCGTGGGTGGAGGTGAATCCGGCAGCTTCTCCTGCACCGGCTCGCGCATGAACCCCAGCGGCAGCACGGACAGGGTTTGGACGACGAAGGCTGCCAGAAAACAGATGGCGTAACCGGTCGGGAAAGAGAAGCGATCCAGCAACCAGGCTGCATACTGTCCCGTAACCATCCCTAACAACCCGGAGATCGCGCCACCGAGCCCATACAGGCGGCCGCGCATGCTTGCCGGGATCGTCTTGGCAATCAGCTTGAAGTAGCCGGGCGTGTTGGCGCCCATGGCAATGTTCATCACGGCCCACGAGCCGAAAAAGATCATCAACAACAGCTCGGGCCGGCGGATCCCGAAGAGCGGACACGCTGCCGCGATCGCCAGCAAGGCCAATCGCTCAATCAACGCGATCCACATCACTGAAGCCCGCACCCGGGGCAGTGAGTCAACCCAGCGGGAGACAAGGATGCCGGGGAGGTACCAGCCGAAATACATCAACGCCGGGATCAACCCGACGGCCAGTGGCTCCGGGGTGATCTGCCCGACGAACAGCGGCAGGATGGTGGTGTGGGAGATCAGGCCCATCCCGAGACCCCATCCCGCCGCATCCACCACCGCGGCGGCGAAATTCCACCGGATGTCCCGCGACGAAGCTCCGACCGCCGCCGCCTCGCTCACGGGCTGGGGACCGTTTCCGCGCCCACCTCATCCACCTCCAGGCTAAGCCAGCGAGCGTCGGTGCCGGCTGCACGGACAGCCGCCGTCATCGCCTCGCCCACCTCCGCCACGTTCGTCTCCGTCAACGCCAGCAGCGTCGAGCCGCTGCCGCTCAGGCACGCTCCGGCGGCCCCGGCGGCGCGGGCCGCCCGAAGGGCAGAGTCAAATCCGGGGATGAGAGGCGAGCGATACGGTTGATGGACGCGGTCCTCCATCGCTTCCCTCAACAGAGTCAGTTCGCCGGTCAGCAGTACCGCCACCAGCATTGCCGATCGGCTGAGGTTGAACACCATGTCCGCTCGCGAGTAGTTGTCCGGAAGCACCCGCCGCGCGGCCTCTGTGCTCACCGCCACGCCGGGGATGCAGACCACCACCCGCAGACGGTTAGGGAAGGGAAGCCGAACGTGGTGGAGGCCCGCTTGGGACTGTGCCATCACGTGGAACCCCCCAAAGAGCGCGGGAGTTACATTGTCCGGATGGCCTTCCATCTGCACGGCAAGTCCTAAAAGCTCCTGTCGTGAGAGGGGGCTGCCGAGCAGCGCATTGGCCCCCACCAGGCCGCCCACGATTGCCGCCGAGCTGCTGCCCAGGCCCCGGCTGACCGGGATGCGGTTGTGCAGGCGGATGTGCAGCCGGGGGGGCGGTGCGCCCACCGCCTCCGCCAGCCGGGCGGCAGCCCGCTGGACCAGGTTGTCGGGCCCGGTCTCGACCAGCCCCGCGCCCTCACCGGAGACCTCCACAGAGCTGACCTCGGCATCCCGGAGCGTCAACTCGTTGTGCAGCCCCAGCGCGACTCCAAGCGCATCGAAGCCCGGTCCCAGGTTGGTGGTGCTTGCCGGAACGCGCACACGAACTTCCATTTAGAGGATGCTCCTTCCGATGCCGCCGCCTGTCCTACGGTCCGGTAGTCTACCCGATCCGGCGACCACTCCATTAGGTGGAATTCCACCCCGCGTGCCTGCGTGTCCCTCTCGCTGGGTGCGGAGCCCGCCAGAATGCGTTACACGTCAGGCGGGCGGCGGTGCAGTCGGCACAGTGCTCGGCCCGGGGGAGATGATCACGATGGGGTGCGGAAGTTGGGAAGCGACATTGGTGGGGGTAGGCAGGTCGCTGGATCTGGAAACAGCCTCTTACTTTCGGTCCCGAATAGCTCCGGTGCTGGGGCGCACCGGAGACGTGATCCTCGACCTGCGCGAGGTTGAGGTGGACAGCACGGGTCTGGGGACGCTGCTATCTTTGCAGCGCCGACTGGAGTTGGAAGACCGGCGCTTGCTGGTCGTGGGGACAGCTCCTGGGTTCCTTGACCTGCTCGACAGAGCCGGTGCCGGTGGGGCGCTGGCCTTGTTTCCCGACGTGGAGGAAGCGACACGCTTCGCTCGCGGGGAAGCCGAGCTCGCCGCCGTCTGACGCACTTTCACGCGGTCCGGAAATAGCGACCGGATGGCGGCTGGTTGGGAACCGGGTGCGCACATTCCGACCCCTGCGCCCGGTTCCCAACACTCGCCGCAGAACGTGTGCGTCGAGCTGCCTCCCGTCGCCTCAGAGGCGGTAGGAGATCCCGAACGCCAGGTGGTGGGTGTCGAGATCCGTGCTCCCGGTTCCGCCCCTTGCCGTGCCGACCTCAACCCGACGCGTGGTGTACTTGTACTCGGCGAAGACGCTCCACTTCGGTGTGACGCAGTAATCGATCCCGGCGAAGAACTGGGGACCAATGCCGTCCCACTCGTAGCGCTCGAAGTACTTCCCCTTGATCTGGCTCTCGGGATGCAGCAGCAGGCCACCCAGGCCGAGCCCCGCATACGGTTGGATCCGGCCATGCGGGTAGGCTTCGCTCTTGCGAAGCTGCAGCCGGCCCAACACATTCCCGGTCAGATAGTTCACGCCGTGGGAGATGCTGAAGCGTTGGATCGACCGCCCCAACAACTGGTCGCGGTCGATGGAGATCCCGCCTTCGATGCCGCGGGCATGTACTCGGGCGTCGGTGTCCGCATAGACCTTGAAGTGGAAGAAGTCGACCGAGACGCCCAGCCACGGACTGTTCTTCAGGAAGTGGGTGATCTTGAAGCCGTAATAGAGGGGGTGGGCGAAAGACTCGTCGTCCCAGGGCACCCCTTCGTAGGTGACGTCCGAGCCGCTGTTCGGCTGTCGGATGCGGAGATCGCTGTTGTTGGTAAAGGATTTGCCCAGGTAGGCGGAGATCTTCGTCTCCGCGCGGGCGACTGTGGGAACGGTGAGGGTGGCCGTCGCCAGGAAGGCGAGAGCCAAGAAACGACGCGACACGTAACTCTCCTCCAGCGTATCGAGCGAACCGAAGCCTGATTCAGCCTCTCATAGCATGCCCCACAGATGGGGTCTTCGTCGCACCGGTTCGGGTCAACCCTCCGGGCGCGAGGGGCCGAAGCGGTGCTCCAGTTCGGTGATCTTGTCGATCCGGCGCTGATGTCGCTCAGCACCGCTGAAGGGTTCGTTGACGAATGCGGTGATGACTTCCAGGGCGGCTCCCACCCCGATCACGCGTTCGCCGATAGTGAGCAGGTTGGCGTCGTTGTCCCGCCGCGCGGAGCGTGCGCTGTAAACGTCGTGGATCGGGGCCGAACGGATTCCCGGCAGCTTGTTCGCGGCGATGGCGGGTCCCAACCCCGACCCACATGCGAAGATCCCGAGAGCAGCCCGCTTCTCCCGGACCAGGGTCGCCACCTGCACCACGTAGTCCGGGTAGTCCACGCTCTCGTCGCTGAAAGTCCCCACATCCACGACCTCGTGGCCGAGTTCGCCCAAGTGTGACGCTATGGCCGCTTTCAGCCGGAGCCCGGCGTGGTCACAGCCTATCGCGATGATCATGCGTTCTCCACGGCTCCTCATGACCGGTGCTGGGCCCTAGGGAAGTTGACTGGGGGCCACGTGCTCCCGCCACCCCTCGCCGCTGAGCGCTCGGAGGAAGGCGACCAGATCCGCCTTATCCCCGTCGGTGAGGTTGAGGGGTTTCAGTCTGTCGGCCAGCCAGGGATTCGGGATGCCACCCTTGTTGTAGTGCTCCACGACGGCTTCCAGGGACTTTATGCTGCCGTCGTGCATGTAAGGGCCGGTGTGTTCGATCTCGCGAAGGGTGGGTGTCTTAAACGCCCCGCGATCCGAGTCACGACGGGTGACCATGTAGCGACCGAGGTCCGGGCTGGGACGATCCATGCCAATGCCGACGTTTTCGTACGACCCGTCCGTGAAGTTGAAGCCGATATGGCAGCTATCGCACGCGGCCTTCTTAAAGAAGACGTCCATGCCCCGGACCTGAGCGGGGGTCATGGCCTTCTTGTTCCCCGCGCGATAGCGGTCGAAAGGCGAGTTGCCGGAATAGACGGTGCGCTCCCACGTGGCGATTGCCTTGGCCACATGGTCGATCGTGATGTCGGTGGTACCGAAGGCCGACTGGAAGCGCTGCCGGTACCCGGGGACCCGTGCGAGGCGCTCCACGCAGGCGCGGTGTGCAATCGCCGGGTCCTGCTCGGACGTCATCTCAATGGCGTTGGCGATCGGACCTTTCGCCTGTTCCTCCAGTGACGGCGCGCGACCGTCCCAGAACTGGAGCGTGCTGTAGGCACGGTTGATCACCGTCGGAGCGCTGCGCCCCCCCTTCTGCTTTCCGATGCCGGTGGAGACCGGTTGTCCGTCGGTGAAAGCAAACTCGGGGGAGTGACAGGAAGCGCAGGCGACCGTCCCATCGGTGGAGAGTCGAGGATCGTAGTAGAGCAGTCGTCCCAGCTCGGCTTTTTCTCGCGAGTAGGGGTTATCGGCCGGCCACTGTACGGGCGGCAAGCCGAGCGGCGGCTTGGGAGGAGTGTCCTGCTGCGCCGCGGCCCGATTCGCGTAGATGAGTGCGCCCGCGCCCACCAGCACGGCCGCCGCTGTTGCGACTGCTCTCCTCATTCCCGTCATGCCCTCCCTGCAAACCCGAACTGGCCGGGGCCTCCGGGGGCGCCCCTGCCGGGCACCCCCCGGAGACGGGCCTACTTCTTCAAGAATCCCTGCACGAAGATCGCCTTCTGCCCCTCCACTGTCGTTGCGGTGCCGTTGACCTTGATGACATGGGCCATGTTGTCGAAAAGGTACTTCCGGAACTCGGTCATCCCGTCCCGCCGGGGATCGTGCTCTTCGTCGATCAGCAGGTAAAGCGTCCCGTCCGACAACAGGAGGCCTGCCGGCTGGCCGTTGGCCACGCACTTCTGGCCGCACGCGCGATGTTTGTCCCCGTGCTTGCCGACCTGCAGATAGCAGGACATGTCCACGACCTCTCCGACCGCCGTGATCGGCTTGCCCTTCACGGGCTTGCCGTCGACCGAAGAGGCCATCGTGGTGGTGGACCATGGCGCGTCCTTCGAAGGGAGCATCCCCACCTCGCCCGCGGGCGCCTCGAAGCTGCCCTTGGTGGGTTTGGACCAGTCCGGGAAGAGGATCCCTTTACCCTTGGCTACCGCCAAACCGCCGCCGAGGAGCACCACTGCCGCTCCCAAACTGAAGAACCGGGTTTTCTTGCTCATGCTGAATCTCCACGCCGTTCGTGCCCGGCGCATGGCTGGGTGATCGTCCCTAGTCTATCGCCTTCGCTGCGGCTGGAGAGGAAGAACGACGACTGCCCGGTGCCGCGCAACCCGGGGCTGTGACCGTGGCATCCGCGAGCCTCGACCAGAGTTATCGCAGGGCCTGTTCAAGGTCCGCCAGCAAGTCACCCACGGTTTCGAGGCCGATGTGGAACCGAATTCCCCATCGTGGTTCCTCACTCCCGTGATCGGGGGGGACGAGGATGGGGATGGCCAGGCTTTCGAACCCGCCCCAGCTCACGGCGATCCCGAACAGACGCAGCCGGTCGACCACCTGAAACGCACGATTTCGGCTGGATTCGCTGAGAGTGACGCTAAGGAGCCCGGAAAAGCCGCGTAGCTGCCTGCGCGCCAGTTCGGCCTGGGGATAGGACGCGAGGCCCGGATAGTGAACTTTCTCAATCTCGGGATGCTGCTCCAGCCACTGGGCGATTGCGAGAGCGTTCTCCTGGTGCCGCTCCATCCGCACGTGGAGGGTGCGCAGCCCGCGCAGCATCAGCCAGGAGGCGAAGGGGTCGAGCACGGCTCCCAGCAGCGCACCCTCCTGCTGACGCAACCGGTCCATATGTCGGCGTCCCCCCGCGACCACCCCGGCGAGCAGATCGCTGTGGCCGCCCAGATACTTCGTGGCGGAGTGGAGCACGAGATCGATCCCGTGATCGATGGGATTCTGGAAGTACGGGGTCGCCCACGAGTTGTCCAGCACCGTCGTGATTTCGCGTTCCCTGGCAACCGCGGCCACTGCCGCGAGATCCTGGAGCCGCATCACAAGGCTTGACGGGCTCTCCAGGTAGATGAGGCGGGTGCGCGGTCGAATCGCATCGACGAACTGCTGTGGGTCATCGCCCGGAACGAGGGTGACCTCGATCTGGAAGCGACGGAGGTAGCCGGTCAGAAACTCCCGGGTGGGTCCATACACAGTGTCGACGGCGACGACGTGGTCTCCGGCACCGAGACAGTGCAGGACGGCCGCGCTCACGGCCGCCATGCCTGAACCAAAGCAGCGAGCCGCCTCTGTTCGTTCCAGAGCCGCCAGTTTGGATTCGAGGATGTCGGTGGTGGGATTGGCGCAGCGAGTGTAATCGTAGGCGCCGGGCGCGGATGAGCGCCGGACGAAATGCTCGCAGTCGGGAGCGGCAAAGGTCGAGTTCTGGTACAGCGGAGGCGTGACCGCGCCCAGCCAGAGCCGGGGATCTTCGCCCGCATGCGCAAGCAGCGTGCCGAACCCCGGGTTCGCAGGGCTGGAGAGTTCGTCGTCGGGGCCGTTCATGGGACTCATTCGACGCCGGCCGACGAAGAGAGGACCGGATTGGATTGCGGAGCGAGGGTGGCGGGAATCACCCCAACTGATTGGGGAGTCAGGTGCCGCACTCCTGCCGGTCAGCGCGCGACTACCGACATCCCCTGGGGTTGGATCGTCGCTGTGACGGATTCGACCCTGGAAAGCGCTACCACCGCGCTCACGATCCTGGCCCTGGGTCCCGGTCGCAGCCCGAGCGTCAGCACCCGGCCGGAACTCGCCTTGCGCACCACCGTGGCACCGGGTTGGATCAGTCGCCCATGGAAGTCCGTGGCGCGCAGCAGGCGGAGTTGCAGGTCCGGCTGCCGTGAGCTGATCTGGAATCGAAGCGCAGTCTCGGGCTTCCCGCGGGGGTCCCGCGGGGCGGAGGCGGCTCGGGAATCGACCACGTCGAGGAGGCGGACCCCTTCCGGACGGACCACCTGGGACCCCCGCCCGCGCATGGGCGTGGCGCGACCCGCGGCCGGCAGGTCGAGGCCGGGAAGGGTCCACAATTGGTGCCTGCCGTAGCCGCGATCGAAGCGGACGGCATCGGTTTCAGGCAGCCATGTCATCTCCAGTCGCAGTCGCCACGGCTTCCCAGAGGGCAGGCTCGGCGCGGGGAAGGCGACCCAGCCTTCGCCCCGTGAGTCGAAACCCCCGCGGACCATCGGTGCCCGCCAGCGCTTGCCGGCGGCGGCGACTTCGGCTCCACGGATCTCCCACTTGCCGGAATCGCGAGAGGGCGCCCCCAGGCGTCCGAAGCACCTGCACCATCCTCGTCGGCCTGCCCGTGCCGGGGAGCGCAGGTCGAGATCGCTGAGTCCCGTGGCGACTCGGTCGAGCACGAGAGTGCGGGAGTTCGCATCGCGAGGAGTGCCCGGGGTCGCGACAAGAGGGGAGGCTTGAATCTGAACGGCGTAAAGCAGTACTCCGGCGCAGAGTAACATGAACTTTCCCCGGCCGGCGTCGAGCCTCCCAACAAGTGGGGCAGGCGAGCACGGCATGCTATTCCCATTCTGCCGCGATGATTGCCCGGGCTTGAGGTGAAATCACGCACAGGCCCTTCGGCTCGGCCCGGAGGGGATCGGCAGAGGTGGCGGCTCAGCGGCGGGCGAGGAGAAGCACCAGCAGCGGGATGAGCAGACACGCAGTGATCAGCACCGCGAGCACCGGGGATGGCCGCGTGTGCGTAACGACCCCCTCCGGGATAGTGCCTTCAATTTCTGTGCTCAGCCGGCGGCGCCTCCGGCTGCGATGGCCGTGACGAGAATCCGGCACCGCGCCGGACTCCCCCGGACGGTACCCAACCCGCAGGCACGCGGGGCAGAAGTGCCCAAAGACATCCTCGATTCGGGGCCGCATGCCTCGGCGGAGCACCGTATCTTCCCGCTTCCCAACCACGAGGCGAGTCATGGATTCCAGCGGGAACAATTCGTTGCACTGGTAACACCGCGTCAACCGGTGATCCGGGCACAGCGGTTGACCGTCGGCAGTGTAGGAACCCTGGGGGTGTTTCTGTGATCGCGGCGTGCTCAGCCCGACAGAGCCGAGCGGTTGTGCGCAGACGACGCAGGCAAAGGGAGTCCGGGAACGACAGGTGGGACAAGCCTCAGCGCTGTCTTGAACAACCGTACCACAGTGTTGGCAGGGGAATGCGGGCATGGAATCGGAGTGAGCACACCGTTAGCTCGGCCACGCGCGACGCGGCCCAGCCACGACTACATTGTCGGTCGGGGAGGGGACTGCAGCAATCGATGCAGAATACCCTGCTTTCCGTGCGGATACCCCACTAGTATCGTGGCGAGAACAGACGCCAACAACCCCGGCGCGTGCGATGACGTGTCAATTTTGGGCGCAGGATGCTGTGGCGACTACGCGAGTCGGACCGCACCCCTGGATTGCGGCTTGAATCCCGCGGGCCACTGGGTGCTCAGGTCGTAGATGGCGCCGTCGATGATCGTCTCGGTGAGCACGGTGTTGCGGAGATCAGCTCCGGAGAGCCCCGCGTCTCCCAGATCGGTCCCACGGAGGATGGCCCCGTTCAGGCTGGCCTCGTAGAGGCTTGCGTCGGCGAGCATCGCGCCGGAGAGATCCGCGCCGGACAGGTCGGCACCGGTGAGGACGGCACCGCGCAGCACGCATCCGCTCAGGTTCGCCCCAGCCAGGTTGGCCTGGGCCAGAGCGGCACCAGTCAGATCCTTACCGCTGAGGTCGGCTCCGGCCAGCGACTCCGCCTCGAACTGATAGAGGAGTTTGCGGGTTCGCTTTTGGAAGATCTCGATCATGGGCGCCGCGGTTTCTCCTGGTGGAGTTTGGGATGATGGGGTCTGCTCCTGGGGAGTCTACCACGCCGCAGGCACGGTTCGGCGACAGTTCCGGAGGTTTCGCCCCCTCTCTAGGGGTCGGTGGGTGGCAGCCGCCGATTTAGTCGAATTCGTTTTGGGACGAAGCGCCCCCTGGACGCAATATCATTAGGGGTGCTTGCCCGGCCTACGTCCGGCTATCCGGCAGGCAGCATCCTTGAGGGTACCGATGGCTCCCCCGGAATCAACGACAGGGCCGCTTCGCGTTGCCTGTCTTGGGACGCGCGCTCCGCACCACCTTCCCCGTGAGTGGGTCGACCTCTTCGTTGGCTCGGTTCGTCAGTTCGCTCGCGAAGGCGCCGTAATCCACTCCGCTGCCACGCCCGGCTCAGACCGGATGGCGGCCGAAAACGCCCTGCGCGTTGGCGGACAGGTTCGCATCTACATCCCCTGGCCTGCTTTTGAGCAGGAGTGGGTGGAGCGGATGGTGCGCAACTATCCCGATCAGGTGACGCTGGAGCTCTACGACGACGAGAAGCACGCCGCCTGGGGCTTGAGCGTGCGGGACTGGCATCCACAGGCACGGTTCCTGGCTCCGGCGATGATTCGGCTCTACGGCCGCATCTACGGGTGTGTCACGGAAGCGGACATGTTGATAGCCCTGCCGCTCGCGCGACGGGGTCCGAAGGCTGAGGTGGACAAGGGCGGAACGGACCAGGGGCTGCACGTGGCGCGACAACACGGGATTGAGCTCCTCGATCTCTCCGAGGAAACCAGCCGGCAACTGCTCGCCACCCGCCTGGCGCGGGCGCGGGCAGCATCCGACGCGGCCCCACCGGACCGTCCGCCCAACCTGTCGGGCGTCGCCGAGTGGGAGCATGTTGCAGATCACGCTCGCTGAACCGGGTCGCTTCGAAGCACGCCAGACAGCCGTCCCGGCGCCCGGACCCGGAGAGTCGCTGGTCCGCGTGACGCGAATCGGTGTCTGCGGCACAGATCTGCACGCCTTCCGCGGACGGCAGCCTTTTTTCACCTATCCACGTGTGCTCGGACATGAACTGGCTGGGGAGGTGCTCGAAGTCGGCGATGCCGAGTCTTCGCTGCGGCCCGGAGATCGGGTGGCCGTGGAGCCGTATCTGGCCTGTGGCGAGTGCCGCACCTGTCGACAGGGCCGCCCGAATTGCTGCACTCGCCTGCGGGTGCTGGGCGTCCACACCGACGGCGGGATGGGCGAGTATCTCGTTGCTCCCGCGCGACTGCTGCACACCAGCTCGACCCTTGAGGCGGATCAGCTCGCCCTCATCGAGACGCTGGGCATCGGCTTCCATGCGGTTCGGCGCGCACGGGTGCAAGCGGGCGAGATAGCCGTGGTCGTCGGAGCCGGCCCGATCGGCCTTGCGGTGACGCAGTTTGCTGCCCTGGCCGGTGCGAGAACCGTGATCGTGGATACCAACCCGGCGAGGTGTGCCTTTGCTCGGAGCATGGGAGCTGCGGACGCGATCACCGGCGCGGAGGATCTCCCCGCGGCGATGTCGGACCTGGTCGGGCCCGAGCTGGCGCACTGTGTCTTCGATGCCACCGGCAACCTGCAGGCGATGGGGCAGAGCATCCGGTTGGCGGGGCCAGGAGCCCGGGTGGTGATGGTCGGCCTCGCGCAGGGCAACTTCGAGGTCGATGACCCGCTTTTCCATCGGCGCGAACTGACGCTGCTGGCGAGTCGGAACAGCGCCGGCGCCTTCCCGGAGATCATCCGGCTGATGGAGACCGGCCAGCTCGACACAACCCCCTGGATCACCCACAGGCTCGGGCTCGCAGAGGTGCCGGATCGGTTCTCGGAGTTGCTCGAGCCCGGTTCAGGGGTGATTAAGGCGATGATCACCGCCTGAGCTGGCCCACCCCGGCGGAGCTACCCTGCCGCCGCGTCCCGCACTGCCCGGATCAGGCGGGCGGCGTCCTCCCGATCGTTGTAGTGGGCAAAGCTGGCGCGTGCGACCGCCGTCAGACCCAGCCCCCTGGTGACGGCAGCCGAGTAGTGCGCCCCACCGGCCACTTGTACCTGCCCCTTCTCCCACAGGCGCATCTCCCACTCAGCGGGATCAAGGCGGTCAAGTGTGAAGGCGAGGGTCGGCACCCGCTCATCCGTCCTCTCCGGGTCGGCGACGCCGCGCAGGGTCACACCGTCGATCTCCAGCAGGGCCGCGCAGAGGAATCGGGACAGCCGGGCCTCGTAGGCCTGGATGGCGGCCAGGGCCAGCCGAAAGCGGCGGGCGGCCCGCGGCTCGTCCGGGAAGAGCCCGCGTGCATGCGGCTCCAGCCGCTCGCCGAGCGAACTGAGGTAGGACAGCGCCGCCTCGATTCCGGCCACGGTGACGTTGTTCAGCGTGCCCCACTCGAGCAAACTCCGCGGGTCGGTGTGCGGCTCCACGTGGTAGGGCTGCAACTGGTCAAAGAGCGTCGGTCGCAGCCAGAGCACCCCAGCGAAGGGGCCGAACAGCTTGTAGGTGCTGAACGCAAGCGCGTCGGCGTCCAGGCGACGAACGTCCACGGGTACATGGGGTGCGGCGTGGACCGCATCCAGCACGACCAGCGCCTCCGGGCAGCGGGACCGCACCTCCGCGATCAGCGTCTCCAGCCGCAGCAGGGTCCCCAGCCCGTTGCCGGCCACGGTCAACGCCACCAACTTCACGGCAGGGCTCAGCAATTCCCGGAAACGCCCGACGTCGAGGTGGCCTTCCTCGGTGATCGGCGCCCGCCGCACCTGGTGGCGGGCGCGCCACTCCCATGGGCTGATGTTGGCGAAGTGGTCGGCGTCCGAGACGACCACGATGTCCCGTTCGCTCAGGGAGGGCTCCAGGGCCTCGCGCAGCTTGAACAGCGACGCCGTGGTGGACTCGGAGAAGAAAACGGGGTCGCCCTCTCCCGCTCCAATGAAGCCGCGGATCACCTCGCGCACTCGGGCGTGAAGCCGGCGAGCAGCGGGGCCTGCAGGCCAGGCGCGTTCCGGCTGCGGGTTCGCCCAGAGGGAAGCGTCCGCCATTGCCTCGGCGGCCGTGGCCACCAGCAGCGTTCCGGCGGCGTTGTCCAGGTAGAGGCGACGCTCCCCTCCCCGCAGGTGTTCCAGTTGTGGAAACTGGCTGCGGATCCAGGGAAGCCATCGCTCCAGTTCGTCCGCCAGCGGTTCGTGACGCGGGTCCATCAGTCAGGTTCCTTGCGCACCAGCAGCGCGGGCACCCTGATGATCTTGCCGCCGATGGAGACCTCCACGACGGGCCACTTAAGGCAGGGGGTCAGGTTCTCCAACGTGCCGTCGTCACGCACCACCATGGTGTCCTCGTACTTCGTGCCTCTGGCGGTAGGATTCCAGGCCAACACCATCCCCGGCACGATCTTCGTCTTGTCCCCAGGCTGTACGAGATAGAGGCGCTCCAGGCCCAGGATCATCCCGCCCTGGTGGTGAAGCCGCCACTCCCCCGGCAACTTGATGCTCTCATAGGCGCGCTGGGCCTCGGTCAACACGTCCCCGAGTCGGGCACCGGGCTTCGTGGCATCCCACATCGCCGCATACACCTTCGACCCCTGCTCCCACATCTTCGCGTCCTGCTCCTCGGGTTCCCCGAAGTGGACGACCCGCGTCGTCGAGATCGTTAGCCCCCACCGGCGGGTGCAGACGTTCAGCGCTATCAGCCGACGTATCGGCGCGCCGATGGGCAGCGGGTGGCGGTATACAGCGAAGCGCTCGTCGGCGGCGGAAAGGACGACGGTCGGAAGGATGTCCCAATACCACAGCTCCCGGCAGAGAAGGTACTGCACATCGTGCTCGGTCATCCCCGGTGCCACGATTTGGGCCACCTGCTCCAGCACCTCGACGGTCTTCTTCCCGAGCCAGCGGTACTTGCGCAGCTCGCCGCGGGTGATGGGGTAGTAAAGCGGGATGAAATCCAGCAGGGCGTCCGCAGGGTTCCCGCGGACGAAGGTGGCCGCGGTCGCCAGGTCATCGAATGCGACCTTTCGGCCTTTGAGGAGCGGTGCCAGGGCCTTCCGCTCCCCCTCCTCTTCGAACCAATCGAACTGAACGGAGGCGAATCCGAGCCCGCCGAGTTCCTCAGTCATCACCCGGGGGCTTTCGATGTTGTTGGCCACCAGGTACTGTTTGTCGTTGGTGATGACCAGCTTGACCGGGGACTCACGCTGCACCAGCACCACGCTGTCCCGCCCGCCGCCGGTAAGCCACTGGAAGTTCCTCTCGGTGCCGATCACGAGGCACTCCAGCTTACGCTGGATCATGAGCTTCCGGACCCGCGTCAGCTTCTCCGTGACCTCCGCGGTCCGCTCGCTCGCCGTGTAGACGAAGTCATCAAAGCGGGTCAGCGCTCGGCGTCGATTCAGGAGGAGATCGTCCGAGGGCAGATCGACCGCGAGCGCGGCGCCGGCGACCAGCGTCGCGATCAGACAGCAGAGAAAGGGTGTGCGCATGAGAATCACCGACCGGTAGAGGGAGACTGGGGGAATCATGGCAGGTACCGCGTCGGCAGTCCTGCGCTTCAGCGCCGGACAGGGTCGCGCCCAGGGGGGCGAGTTGGACTTGCGCAGTACGAACCCAACGGAGTTGTCGCGAAACCCAACAGGATCACCACTCACCAGCGGTCGCGCGCGACGTCATGAATTGCGATGATACCTCGGGTGGTTTAATGCGGAGGGGTGCGGACCTAACGATGACGACGTGGGCTGGCAGGCAGGCGAATACGATTCGGTGGGCGGCGGCATCTCTGCTCGCCCTGGCCGGCATCGCGGCTGCCGCGAACATCGGCCTGACGCCGCCATCGCCCAGCCTGCCGGACGTAGCGCTGATCACGGCGCTGGCGGAACGCGCTCAGGGCACGATCCAGGCCCCCGCGCTGAAGGTGCCCGCAGGCGGAAGCGGCGTCACCATCCGCAGGCAGCCCGCGGGTAACGCCGCCGCACAGCCGACCGCGCCAACGGCACGCACTTCGGCGAAGCGACCGCCCGCCTCGCGATCGGGCGTGCCGCCCGTCGTGAGGTTGGATCCGGTCAAGAACCTGGCCCTGGTCGGCGTCACCGGAATGGGCGGCGACGAGCAGGCCTACCTGGTCGATCTCAACACCAATGAGCGTCAGGCGGCAGGTGAAGGCGAGACCATCTTCGGTCTCAAGCTGGACGAGATCGACGACGACCACGTGGTGCTATCCCGCGGGACGGAGAAGTACAGCTTGAAGCTCGGAGAGAAGCAAGTGCCCGTGGCTTCCGCCCCCGATTACGGTGGCTCGGACCCAGGCGGCTTCGGCTTCGGGGGCGGTCTTGGCTTCGGCGGGAACGGCGGGTTCGGCCGAAATCGGGGAGGTTTTGGCGGCGGATTCCAACCCAGCTTCAACCGCGGGAGTTTTGGCGGCAACTTCGGCGGCGGCGGATCCAGCTCAAATCGCCCGGGCTCTAACGGCTTCGGAGCCATGACCTTTGGTAACGGGATGAACCGCGGCGGCTTCAACTTCGGCGGCAACCGGGGTGGCGGCGGCGGTAATCGCGGCGGAGGTGCCACCATGCGCACCGGCACCACGGGCGGCGCGTTTGGCGGCGGCGGTTCTGGAACCGGCACCACCCGAACCGCCTCCACCACGTCCACCGCCAATCCCCAGACAGCGCGTCGCACCGGGTCCCGCCTGGCGGGCGGCGCAACGCCGATGCCGTCGCCGCAAGGGCTTTCCAACCCGCAGACCCAGCGCCGCCGGGGCACCACCAGCGGGCAGGCCTTTGGTCAGCAGAGCCCGCAGACGGGCGGGACCAGCGGGACGAGGACGCCGGGTGCCACGGGTGGCGGCGCGGGCCGCACCACCACCGGCACCCGCTAGCTCCGCGGCACCGACCGAACTCCCCGGCCAGCGGCTCTGGATCGGCGGCGGATTTGTTGATATCGTGACGGCGGGGGGAGAGTCTTCGCCGTGCAGAACCACACGATCTGGTTGCTGGCTCTGATCGCCAGCGTCGCCCTCACGGCGGCCATCCTGGTCGGGGTGAATGGTTGTCGTCAGGCGCCGCTTCCCCGGGTGGATGCGCTCACAGCCGGCACGGCACGCGGTTCCGACACCGATCCGCTCGCTCCTCGGCTTTTCGACAAGACGGCGACCATCCGCATCCATGTGGCCGGCGCCGTGCGCAAGCCCAACGTCTACGCGATCCCCGCATGGTTTCGCGTCGCGGACGCCATCAAGCGAGCGGGCGGAGCAACCCCCGCAGCCGACCTGGACGCCATCAACCTTGCCGACACCCTGCAGGATGGGGAGCAACTCCGCGTCCCCTACCGCGGCCGCCCGTCACAACTGACCGACCACCTGCCGACACCCTCGCCCGAGCGGACACCCCGCACCTCCGGCGGACGGGGCGTCGGCCGCTACCCCTTCGCCTCCACCCTCACCACGACCCGGGAACCACCCGCCGATTCCGGCGACGCGGAGGCGCTTCCGGCCCTGCCGGTCAATCTGAACACGGCCAGCGCGGCCGACCTGGAGCGACTGCCCGGCGTCGGCCCTGAGACTGCGGCGGCCATCATCGCGGACCGCACCGACAACGGCCCATTCTCCAGCCCGGAAGATCTGCAGCGAGTGAAGGGGATCGGACCCACCCGGTTTGCCCGCCTCCGCCCCTTCATCGCCACGCCCTGACCACGTCCGAAAGAGCCCCTCCCCATGCGGATTTCCAAGATGAGCTGCGACGCCTGCGGCCGCAACCCCACGGTGCAGGAGTGGATGCGGGCCGAGTTCACCGCCGCAGGCTACACCGAGTGGCGTCACCCCGGCATCCCTTTCAAAGAGGCTGGGATGCAGATCAGTCAGGAAAACGAGGACGCCTGGAAGATCGCATGGAAGCGGCTCTTCTCATGCCCGATCCCCGACAGCCTCAGCTTCATCTGCCCCGAATGCCAGACCAGAGTCGACCTGGATCTACCCGACATGCTCCCGGCCATCAAGCAGGAAGTCGAGAAGCTGCAGAGCGACCGGATGGTGCAGCAGGTGCAACAGCAGGCGACCGCCCGCCAATTCTTCGGTGACGAGGAGTAGCCGCCCCTCCGGGACCCCAGGCCGCCGGCCCGGCGCGGGCGGTCGACGGGAGGGTGGAGAGGAGAGGAGAGAGGAGAAGAGGAAAGAGAGGGCAAGTTCTTGCCGTGCCAGTGGCCGTTACGGGACCATTGTTCGCCTCTCCCACCTGGGTGCGCGGGCTTCCAGCCCGCCCGCTCGGGGATAACCTGGCGAGGCCGTTATCGGCTGTCGGGAAGCAGTCCGTGGCGGACGAGCGCGGTGGCGGTGTCGATCACCGTCTGCGGATCGCCTTGCTCTCCTTCGCACATACGCCAGAGGAAGAGCAAAAAGCTGGGGCCGAGGAAGGTGCGGGCGGCGACGGCTGGGTCCAGGGGGCGGCATTCGCCGGTGACGATGGCGGCGCGGATGAATTCCTCAAGCCGGGTGACGGGGGAGTGGGTGTTTTCGACCAGCCCGAACTCATCCTGATGGCCGTCCAGCAGGCAGCGATGGAGCACGCGGAACGCAGCTGCGCGTTCCCACGTCAGCTCCAGGTGGCCCCGCACCAGGGCATCCAACCGGTCGGCGAAGGTGCCTGGCTGACCCAATGTCCTGTCGATCAGGCGGTCGAACGCGCCTGCCCCATCAGCGATCACGGCCCGGTAGAGGTCGTGCTTGTCCTCGAAGTAGTAGTAGAGGAGCGCCCGGTTGACGCCGGCGGAGGAGGTGATTTCGTGGACCGCCGTGGCCGCGTAGCCCTTTTCGGCGAAAAGGGTTTCGGCTGCCCGCAGCAGCCGGGTGCGTGCGTCCGGCGGGGCCGTGCACCCCTCCACCTCCGGGCAGGCTCCGGCAACCCGTTCTGCTTCGCGCTCTTTCATTCCGTCGCCCCTGCGTGGGTGGCGGGGGCGGACCGACCTGCCCCCCGTCCGACGCGTCGGAACAGCCTCATTCGGGCGATATCGTCGAAGATCGAGTAGGCGACGGGCGTTGCGAGCAACGTGAGCAGCAGGGAGAGTGTCTGCCCGCCGATCACCCCCCAGCCGATGCACTGATTCGTGGCGGCCCCCGTCCCCCGGGAAACGACCAGCGGGACCATGCCGGCGACGAACGCCAGTGTGGTCATCAGGATGGGTCGGAGGCGGTCGCGATTGGCCTGGAGGATCGCCTCGCGGCGTTCCAGGCCTTGCTCTCGCAGCGTGTTGGTGTGGTCGATTTGCAGGATGCTGTTCTTCTTCACGATCCCGAACAGCACCATCAGCCCGAGGGCGCTGAAGAGATTGAGCGACTGCCCGGTCATCAGCAGAGCCAGGAGAGCGAAGGGGATAGTGAGCGGGAGGGCAAGGAGGATGGTGATGGGATGGAGCCAGCTCTCAAACTGCGCCGCGAGCACTAGATACATGAAGATGAAGGAGAGGCCGAAGGCAATCACGAAGTTCACGGCCGCGCGGCCCAGCTCCTTGCTTCGCCCGGCGGGCGCGGCGGTGTAGCCTGCCGGCAGGTTCATCGCCCGAACCTCGGACGCCAGTCCCTCAAGGATGGTTTGCTCGGAGGCCCCCGGTGCGGTGTTCGCCATGATCGTCACCTGGCGCTGCCGGCCCAGGCGGTTGATGGAGGAAGGACCGGTCCCCTCTCGGAACCGGACTAATTCCTCAAGCGGGACGGGCGTGCCGCGCACGCTCGGGATGGTCACGGAAGCCAGACCGGCGGCGTCGGTGCGGAACTCCCGCAGCGCACGGACGTTGACCTCGTACTGCTCGCCTCCATCCTCAAAATTGGAGATGTCCGCTCCGCCGACGAGAAACCGCAGGGCGTTGCCGATGTCCTGCACCCGGACACCGTGGTAGGTGGCTCGCGGCCGATCGATCTCCACACCGAGTTCCGGCTTGCCGAGCACCAGGGAGGAGTTGGCATCGACGGCGCCGGGTAGCCCGCGTAGTCGCTCCAGGAGTCGATGGGAGTAGTCGGCCAGTTCTTCCAACTCCGGACCGCTGAGCACGTACTGGATGTTCGCGTTGCTCATCCCACCGCCGGAGATCGCGGAGACCTGTTGCACGGCCAACTGCAGGCCCTTATCCCCGAATTCGCGTTTGAGCTCCTGGCGCACACCGCTCATGATGGCCGACTGCGCCGCCTTCCGTTGCTCCACGTCCTTCAGCTTCACGTAGACCGCGCCCAGGTTGTCGGTCCGCTGCTCGTCCGACGCCACGGTGACCACGGTGAAGTCGACGCCGTCGGTCTTGCGGACCAGATCAGAGATCCGGTTCAGAATCGCCTCGGTGGCCCGCAGGCTGGTTCCTTCGGGGGCGCGGACACTGACCTCAAACTGCGACTCGTCGTCCAGCGGCAGAAACGTCTTCGGCACGGCGGCGAAGAGAGGTCCCGTGCTGAGGAGCACGAGGGTGGAAAGGGTGACCACCACCCACCGGCGGCGCAAGGCGAGGCGCAGCAGCCACAGGTACCCGGCCTCGATGGGGCCGTAAAAGCGGTCGACCCAGGTGCGCGAGTGGTGGCCGCCGTGCTCAGACTTCCCCTCCCCGACCCCGGCCGCCGCTTCCGTGCGGGACCCGTCCTTGCCGGCCGGTTGGGACGGCATCCGCAGCCAGCGGGCGCAGAGGGACGGCGTGAGGGTGAAGCTGACCAGTAGGGAGACGAGGATGGCGAATGACATCGTCACGCCGAAGGAGCTCATAAAGCGCCCGACGATCCCGGCCATGAACGCCAGCGGCATGAACACCGCGATCAGGGAGATCGTCGT
Organism: uncultured bacterium; assembly: GCA_964609085.1. Lineage (GTDB taxonomy): Bacteria > Armatimonadota > SYMT01 > SYMT01 > SYMT01 > JANPLG01. The sequence goes on from CAZSRZ010000064.1 coordinate 23,486, forward strand.
CGCGGTCACTGCGAGGCCGATTTCACGCGTGCCTTCGATGGCGGCTTGACGCGGCGGCATCCCCTTCACGGTGATGAAACGGTAGACATTCTCCAGCACGACGATGGCGTCGTCGATCACGATGCCCACGGCCAGCGTCAGGGCGAGCAGAGTGATGACGTTCAGCGTGTAGCCGAGGCTGTTCATCAGTGCGAAGGTGGCGATGATCGAGGTGGGAATCGCCAGCCCCGCGATGATGGTGGAGCGCAGGTTACCCAGGAAGAGCAGCACGACCAGCGCGGCGAGGAAAGCGCCAACCACGAGGTGCTCCTGCACCGCGTGCGTGGCGTTTTCGACGTAGGTGGACTGGTCGCGCACCACATTCAGCAGGTATCCGGCGGGCAGCCGCGCGCGGATCTCCGCCAACCGCTCCTTCACTGCGTGGGCCACGGCCACGGAGTTGGTGCCGCTCTGCTTGCGCACGTAGAGCAGCACGGCCGGCTTGCCGTTCACATTTGCCAGCGTCTCGGCCCGCTCGGCACCGTCCTCGACCGTCCCAACGTCGCTCAGTCGCACGGCGTAGCCGTCCCGCCCGGCGATGCTCAGGCGGTTGAAGTCCTCCACCCGGCGAATCCGACCGCGCGTGCGCAGGGTTAGATCACGGCTGCCCTGGTCCACCTGCCCGCCGGGCACCTGCACGTTTTCCGCCCGGAGGGCGTCCACGGTCTCGGTGACCGTCAGCCCAAACGTGCGCAAGCGCACCGGGTCCAGCAGCACGTTGATCTGCCGCTCGCGCCCGCCGATGATGACCACCTGTCCGACGCCATTGAGGGACTCGATCTGCCGCTTCAGTTTCTTGTCCGCAAACTCCGTGATCTCACGCACTGGGAGCGGGGCCGACACGGCCACCGCGAGCACGGGTGCGGAGTCGGTGTCCAGCTTATCCACCGTCGGCAGCTCGACACCCTCCGGGAGGTAGGGAAGCACCAGGTTGACTTTGTCCCGGACCTCCTGCGCCGCCACGTCGATGTTCTTCTCCAGAACGAAGGTCACGAAGACCTGGGATACGCCCTCGGAGGTGGTGGAGCGCAGTTCGTCAATCCCACTGATGGTGTTGCACGCCTGCTCGATCTTGTCGGTGATCTCCGTCTCGAGTTCCTCGGGGGCGCCCCCGGGCAGACGAGTAGTGACGGTGATGGTGGGGAAGTCGATCTTGGGGAAGCGGTCCACCCCCAGGCGAGTGTAGGAGACGACGCCGACGACGATGAGCAGGAGCGTGAGAACGCTCGCGAAGACGGGACGCTGGACGCACAGTTCGGCAAGTTTCTGCACTTCCGGTTACCCTTTCGACCGGGCGACGGTGACGGACTGCCCGTCGGTGAGGCTGGCTCCGCCTTCGATGATGACCACTTCCCCCGGCTCGATACCGCTTCGGATCTGGAGCCGCGTGCCGAATCCGCCCGGATTGGCGGTGACCACCGGTCGTCGGACTGCTTTTCCCTGCCGCACGACAAACACCGAGGCGACCCCCTCATCGGAGACGAGGGCGCCGCGTGGGATTGAGACCGTGGGCGAGCTCGTGCTGCCTCGCACTTCCGCCCGGGCGAATCCACCGACGACGGCTGCGGGCGTGCGGGGCATAGAGATGCGGACGCGCACGGCCCGGCTAGCTCCGTCCGCCACCGGGATGACCGTGCGGATCACGCCGGCAAAGATCCGGCCGGGAACCGCGTCCAGGATCACACGGGCAGGGAGCCCGGGGCGCACGAGAAAGAGCGACGTCTCCGGCACCGTCGCTTCAAAGTAGATGGTGTCTGCGGAAACGAGCGTCATCAGCTCGTTCCGCATCTGGACCACGGCGGCCCCCACCTGGACACTGCGCTTGGTCACCACGCCATTGACCGGACTGAAGATGCGCGTCTGGGCCACCAGCTCTTGCTGCAGCCTCACGTCCGCTCGAGCCTGCCGGGTGATCGCCCGAAGTCGCTCCACGCCCGCCCGATTTTGCCGCAGGGTGGCCTCCACATTACCAATCTCGTCGTCGTTCCACTCGCTCTGGGCAAGATTGGCGCGGGCAGCGCTCTCTGCTGCCTCCGCCTGCTGAACGGCGTTCTCGGCGGCGTCCACATCCTCACTGCTGATCTGCTTGCGCGAACGGTTGGCCTCGGCGTCCCGGAGTGTCGCCTCTGCCTGTCGGACGAGTTCTTCCTGCGCCCGGACTTCCTCCCCACGGGGACCCTCGGCCACCAGGCTGAGCTGCTGACGTGCGGACTCCAGGTCGGCCACGGCGGCTTCGTGGTCCCGTCGCGCGTTGTCCACCACCTCGGCAGCGACGGCCCCCTCGCGCAAGAGTTGCTCTCGGCGGGTCAGGGCACTCTCCATTCGCCGCACCTGCGCCTGGGCTCGGGCCACGCCTGCCTGGGCGGCGGCTCTTTCCTGCCGGCGGGACCCCTCCGTGAGGGCCTTCAGACGCTCGCGCGCTGCCTGGACGGCGGCGCGTGCGCTCGCGACGCGGTTGTCCGCCTCCACCGTAACGATGCCGGACATCGACTTCGCCTGCGATAGCCGCGTGCGTGCGGTCTCCAACGCCTTCTCCGCGCGCCGGTGTTCGCTCACCGCCGCCGCATTCTTGATTCCGCGGCTGATCCGCGCCTGCTTCAGTCGGGACTCAGAGGCTGCCGCCTGCGCCTCGGCTTCCCGGACCGCGGCGTCGGCCGAACGCACCGCAGCCTGCGCACGGTCAAGCTGCGCCAGGAGATCCGCGTCGTCCACCACGACCAGTAGCTCGCCCTTTCGGACCCGGTCACCTTCCCGCACCCGCACCTGACGTACGAGCCCGGTGGCTTTCGTGGACAGGGTAATGACCTCGTCCGAGCGCAGGTTCCCGGTCATGCGGACGGGCTCGGTCAGTACGGCCGCCGTCGCCACCTCCGTTTGCACAACCGGCGTTGTCGCTGCTTCGGTCAGCGCGGCTGGCGCGTCCTGCTCGCGAGCCGCAGCAGGAGTGCTGGGCGGGCCCCCACGGCAACCGGCGAGTCCCAGGACCAGGGGAGCAGCAATCAGGATTCGGCGCACAGACATAGGGGCCTCGGGGGGGTGGAGCGAACGCGGCATTAAACGGACGTTTAATGCATTCTCTCCAGCGAGATGCCGCATGTCAACGCGACGGTTCAGATACCCCCACTGGCGCTCCCCTGGGGCGCTCCCTCTGGGGCGCTCAGGGGAGGCCGGAGCGGAGCTACAGGTCTTGCAGAGTCAGCTTGACGTCGGCCCGAGCCCAGGCTGTGCGGAATCGTTTGCTTGCCTGGGCGGCTTCCCGCTTCTTGCCTGCTTTGGAGAAGGCTTCGGAAAGGCCGAATAGGGCGCGCGCGCTGTTCGGGTTGACCCTCAACTCCGTTTGAAACGTGTCGATGGCACCCTTGAAGTTTCCGCGACGGATCTGGACGGACCCCAGCGACTCGCGAGGCGGCGTGCGCCAGACGCGCGGTTCGATGTAGGGCGTGGCGTCGTCGACCTTCGCGGCCTGGCGGAACTCCACTTCGGCTCCCGCCAGGTCTTTCCGCATCAGCTTCAACTTCCCACGGGCCATCATCGGCATCACGCGGAAGCCCGCGCGGAGAGAGTCGGATAACCCCGGGTTCGGAATCTCGGGCACCTGAGCCTCGGCTTCGGATGCCGCCTTTGTCAGGTCTTTCAGGGCGGCATCTGCTGCTGCCAGGCGACGGGTGCCGATCAGGGCGAGGGTACGCGCATAGTGCCACGACGCGGCTTCGAAGGGGTTGCCTCCTGTCGGACGCGGAGCCTTGAGGATTTCCGCCCAAAGCCCGAAGCGAGCAAAGACGCGCAGCGGGGAGGAGGCGGTCCCGCAGAATACAGCCTTCAACTCCGGGGCGTAGCGGGCGCCCGCGAGTGCCAGCTCCCGCGCGCCCTCAAGTGCCTCCGCCCTTCGTCCCTCCATCTCGCATGCGGCGATGTAGAAGTCGAGATTGTGCAGATAGTATCCCGCGTACGGCGTCCCGGTGCCGCGGGCGGCGAAGTAGGCACGATCGACGGCTGCCGCGCGGTAGTTGTTCACCACCGCGCCCGTGTACTCGCCAACCCGCATGAAGGTGTGCGCCGGCATATGCACGAGGTGACCGGACTGCGGCGCAAGGTCCGCCAGCTTCCGGGCATAGGGCAAGGCGCGCTGCGGTCGATCGGACCCTTCGGTTGCGTGGATGTAGAAGTGGACGGCGCCGATGTGGTTCGGGTCCTGCTTCAGCACTCCCTCGAGGAGCTGGTAGATCCTCTCGGTACCTTCTCGGGGCTTGCCGTCCCGCTGCCAGAGGTCCCAGGGATGGCGATCCATCGCGGCGGCGGCGGCCAGCACGGCGATGTTCAGGTTGGTTGGATGGTTCTCGCGCACCGAGTCGATGGCGCGGGCGTAAGCCTCGATGTCCTGCTTCGTGGTGCTCGCGGCCTCGGCGGGGTAACGCTGGGAGAGCGCCGCGATCAGTTCCTGCTCCAACGGAGAGGCCTTCCCTGCGAGTTCTTCGGCCTTGCGGATAGCGGCCCAGGCCTCCGGGAGACGGGCAGGGTTGAAGTCGAGGTTGTAGTTCCAACCCAGCGAGAGGGCGATGCCCCACTGGGCCATCGCGCAGGTCGGATCACGGTCAACACACGTGCGGAATGCCGCTTCGGCTTCGTGGAAGTTGAATCCGAACCACCGGGCGAGGGCGAAGTTGAACATCTCCTGGACGCCCGGGCCGGCTGCGGTGATGGGGAAGCTGACCTTGCCCATCCCCGGCATCACCCGGGCCGGTGTTGGCGGTTTGGGCGTATCCTGCACAGCCAGCGAGCAGCCGAACGCGCGCGTTTCGGCGAGCGCCACCGGTCGGCCCGCGAGGAGGGACCGGACAGCTTCGCGGAGGTCGTGGCGCGTCACCAGCACCGGCTCGGGATTGTCGTCGATACGGCCGCGGTAGCGGACTCGATTCGAGCTGTCGAGCAACACGGCGGAGGGCGAAACCAGCGCCCCGTAGCGCTGCGAGAGCTCTCCGGCGGGGTCGAGCACGGCCTGCGCCTCGATCCCGCGCGAGCGCATGAAGCGGTCGACCGCCGCGGCGGTTGCGCCCGGACCGGAGAAGACCACCCACCCATGCACGCCTGCCGGAGCAAATTCCCTGCAGAACGCGGCGATGCGGCCGGAGTAGCGGTCCGCGCAGGGGCACTCGGTGGAGGTGAAGAGAAGCGCAGTGGCCTTGCCGGGCTGAGACCCTGGGACGGAGATTTCTCGCCCGGAGAGATCCCGACAGCTCGAGCGACCGGCGGCCGACGGTCGCGCTGCGGCGACGGTCGCTCCGGCGGCAAGGAAGACGACGAGTAGGGAAAGTCGAGTTCGCAGCATGGGCCGATTCACCTTCCCGAAGCAGGGCGACAGGGCTGGGGCACCAGCAGATTCTACAAGCCCATCGTCGGTTGCGAAAGGGGAGGGCTGGAGGTGGGCTTGTTTCCCGGAACCCGCCCGGTCAGCTTGCCGAG
>CAZSRZ010000065.1:0-28553 GCA_964609085.1 uncultured bacterium
CGGACCCGCTCTGGCTCAGAGCCGAGCACGCCAGTGCCGGGATCCCCGCCTCCGTCAACCGGCCAAGCTCGGGGGGAGGGGTTGCCGGGAACGCTGGCGTCTGGCGGGCCTCAGGGGTTGCCTCCGTCGACAGAATCGCTCCGGCTCAGAACCGGGCACGTCAGTGCCGGGATCCCCGACTCCGTCAGCCGGCCAACCGCGGGGGAGGGCTTGCTGGGAACGCTGGCGTCTCGCCGGCCTCAGGGGCCGCCCAGTTCCATCACCATCTCGCGCTCGTGCAGATTCGGATCGTTCGGGTAGGGCTCCGTCCGGCCAGTGTAGACGAAACCGAGGCGTTCGTAGAATCCGGCGGCCTGGTCGTTGCCGCTGGTCACATGCAGCGCCACGTCGCGTAGCCCGTACTCGCGAGCCCAGTTCGTGACCGCCTCCACCAGCCGCCGACCGACGCCAGCCGACCGGTTGTTCGGACGCACCCACATGGAGAGCAGCCACGCCCTCGCCGGGTCTTCTTCGTCGATCGCTCCGGCGACGATCCCGCAGCCCGAATCACCGTCTACCGCGAGGTAGGCAACGGAGCGGGGTCCATTCCAGCGTTCCGCCCGAGCCCGCCATTCCTGCTCGGTCATGCTCGCTTCCCGGGTATAGGTGGAACCGAAGGCGAGCGGTGAGTCCGAGAGCGCGCTCAGGCGGACTTCCCGGTATAGCGAGAGGTTCTCCGGCCCTATAGGCACCAGCTCGATCATCGCGTCCTCGATCGACGTCTGCGCTTCAATCCAGCATGCCGAAGGGCAGGTCGGTGGGCATGGGCGCGGGACGAGAGTACGGGATGGCGGGCGAGTACGCAGCGCCGCTTTCGCCGCTCTCGAGGAAGCCCTGCATCAGGTCGAGCACGGTGAATGCCTGTTCCGCGTGGCAGCGGTGCGCCCTGCCAGCGCGGATGGCATGCGCCATGTCGGCGAGCCCCACACTGCGGCCGTAGCCGGTGGGGAAGGCGTGGGGGATCTCGACGAACTCAGCGTCTGCCTTACCTCGGAGCAACACCGTGCCGTCAAAGGCGTTCGGGTCAGGCACCTTCAGCGCCCCGTCGGTTCCGTAGATGATGATCGGGTGGGGACGCTCGTAGACCGCATGCATCACCGCGAAGCTGGTCATTAGGGTCCCGATCGCACCTTGCTCGAACTCCAGGATTCCCACCACATGGTCCGGTGTCTCCACCTGGATCTTCTTCCCGTACTTCGGCTGGCTGGTGATCGTGCGCTCCGGGATGGCGATGGTGGCCGCCCCACTAATGCGCTTCACCGGCCCCAGCAGGTTCAGGAGCGCCGTGAGGTAGTAGGGCCCCATATCGAACATCGGGCCACCGCCCACCTCATAGTAGAACTCCGGGCTGGGATGCCACGGCTCAGGACCGCGCCCGAGCATGAACGCCGTGAAGGCGACAGGGTGCCCAATCGCTCCCTCGTCGATCAACTTGCGCGCTGTCTGTACCCCGGCCCCGAGAAAGGTGTCGGGAGCGCAGCCGACGTGACGATCCGCCCCGGCTGCGGCCGAGAGAATCGCCAGTCCTTCTTCCCGGGTGACGCCGAAGGGCTTCTCGTGGTAGGTGTGCTTCCCGGCAGCCAGCGCCTGCAGCGCAACCGGAGCGTGCGCCTTCGGCACCGTCAGATTCAGCACCAGCTCGATATCGGGATCGGCAAGCAGGGCTTCCACACTCAGGGCACGTGGGATCCCGAACTCCGCTGCCTTCGCGTGCGCCGCATCCATGTTCAGATCGGCCACGGCTGCCATTTCGAGGATGGGCAGGTTGCGCGCGTTCTTGAAGTACGCGGCGCTGATCGCACCGCATCCGATGACACCTACCCTCACTCGATCCATCCCCACGTCCTCTCGTCTCGGCCCCAGAACTTACTGGCCGGGTTTCCTTCGGCCTGGAGGGGCCCGTGCCCTTCAACCATTCGACTTAGTCGAAGGCCTTGACCACCACCAGGAAGACGACCGATCCGACCCCAGCCAACAGGACGAGCCCGACGCAGCCTGCGAGCACCAGGGCACCGATGGGGAGTGGTCGTCGCGGCGGCCGGAGCAGCGGAACACAGGGTCCGCAGTAATACCGCCCCTGGATGACGCGCGTGCAATCGCCGCATCGGAAGTCGCCGCAGCGCTCGCAGGTGCCGATGGCAGCCACGTCGGGATGCCGAGCGCAGGATACCTGTTCGGACAGGGGACCGCGGAGCGGCTCCTGCGGGAGGGGCGAGGCGGTCGCCCCAGTCACTACGGGCAGCTCCTGGGCGATGATTCGGTGAACTCGAAAAGCGTGCCAACAGCTCGGGCAATTCCATCGCCCATTGCCGGGCAACTCCACGGGCGACCCGCAGCCGTCGCAGTACCATCGCCAGTTGAGCCGGGGATCCGCCGGGCGGTAGCCAGGTTGAGACATGGGGTGGAGAAGCGCTCGTTTGGCAGGGACGGTGCCGGCGGGCGGGGAAATGGGAGAGCGATGATTTCGGAATGCCTCGTCAGTTTATCGACGCGCCGCGCGTTCGTCTTCCCCGTCCCGGACCTCGCCCCCCATGCCACTGCTCGGAATTGACGTCGGCACCTCCGGCACAAAGACGCTGCTGATATCGGACCGCGGCGAGGTCCTCGCATCGGCGGTCGCGGAGTACCCGCTTTCCACTCCTCGGCCGGGCTGGGCAGAGCAGGACCCCGGAGATTGGTGGGCGGCGACGCAGCAGTCGATCCGTGCCGTCCTCACGCGAGCGGCTGTCGACGGAAGCGAAGTGCGTGCGGTCGGTCTCTCCGGGCAGATGCACGGCTCCGTCTTCCTGGACAGCGGGGGCGAGGTCATCCGTCCCGCCCTCCTCTGGTGCGACCAGCGAACGGCGACCCAGTGCGATTGGATTACGGAGCAGGTGGGGGCTGATCGCATCGTGGAGTGGACCAGCAACCCGGTGCTCACCGGCTTTACGGCGCCCAAGATCATCTGGTTGCGCGACCAGGAGCCGGACGCATTTCGTCGGGTGCGCCAGGTCCTATTGCCCAAGGATTTCATCCGATATCGCCTGACCGGTGAGTTTGCCACCGAAGTGTCGGATGCTTCGGGCACGGCGTTGTTCCACGTGCGAGAGCGGCGGTGGGCGACCGAGTTGCTCGATCGGATTGGGATCCCTGCCGAGTGGATGCCGCCCTGCTACGAGAGCGACGTCCCGAGCACACGCATCTCTGCCGCCGGTGCGGCCGCCACGGGATTGCGGTCGGGCACACCCGTAGTCGGTGGCGGCGGAGATCAAGCCGCGGGTGCCGTCGGCAACGGGATCGTTGAGCCCGGCATCTTTTCGAGCAGCATCGGCACGTCCGGGGTGCTATTCGCCTACTCGGACGAGCCACGTGTCGACCCGAATCTGCGTCTGCACACCTTCTGCCACGCAGTGCCGGGCAAGTGGCATCAGATGGGGGTGATGCTGAGCGCTGGTGGTTCGCTGCGCTGGTACCGCGACGTGCTGGCCTCGGCCGAGCTTCAGGTCGCCCAGGCAATGGGGCGAGATCCGTATGAGTTGATTACGGCAGAGGCCGCGCAGGCACCGCCGGGATCCGAAGGGTTGATCTTCCTGCCCTACCTCACCGGCGAGCGCACGCCGCATCCCGATCCGGACGCTCGCGGGGTCTACTTCGGCTTGACTCTCCGGCACGATCGGCGTCACCTTGCGCGGGCCGTGCTCGAGGGAGTTGCTTACGGCTTGCGGGATTCGCTGGAGATCCTGAGTGCGATGGGGGTGGTCGGCCGCGAGATCCGGGCGAGTGGGGGCGGCGCCCGCAGTAATCTCTGGCGACAGATTCTGGCGGATGTGACTGGGCACGAGCACGTGACCATCAACGTCGACGAAGGTCCTGCATTTGGCGTCGCCCTGCTCGCAGGTGTGGGCAGTGGCGTCTGGGACAGTGTGGCCGAGGCGTGCCGGGCGACGATCCGCGTTGTGGACCGGGGCTCCGTCGATCCCCGGCGCCGGGCGGTCTATGAGCGCTATTACGCGGTCTATCGATCGCTATACCCGGCCTTGAAGGACGCGTTCGGCGCTGTGGCTCGGGCCGGCGATCCGGGCTAGCGGGGGTGGACGGCGATGCTGAATCTGCTTGAGTCCGCGCTGCGCGTCAGCACGCCGCTGATGTTCGCCGCACTCGGCGGGGTGCTCTCGGAGCGAGCCGGCGTCATCAACATCGGTCTCGAAGGCATGATGCTCGTCGGCGCTTTCGCGGGGTGGGCGATGGCGTTGGCGTCCGGCAACTCCTGGCTCGGCGTTCTTGCGGCGGCCGCCGCCGGCGCCCTGCTCGCGAGTCTGCACGCAGTGCTGGTGCTCCGCCTGAGGGTGGACGCGATCATCTCCGGCGTCGGGCTCAATCTGCTGGCCGTGGGGCTGACCACTTACGTGCTGGGCGCGATGACCGGTGGCACATACCTGGGTGACCAGAGTGCGCGGCTGGCACCATGGGTTCCGTCCCTGGCGGGCGTCCCCGTGTTGGGGACGATCCTCGGGGCAAGATCGCCACTGGTGCCGATGGCGCTGCTTGCGGCGGGTATCGCCTGGTTCGTCATGTACCGCACCCGGCCGGGGCTTCAACTCCGTGCTGTGGGCGAAGCCCCGAGAGCCGCGCTCGCGGCGGGCATCCGCGTAGAGAGAGCGCGCTACGCGTGGCTGGCCATCGGGGGTGCCCTTGCCGGGCTCGGCGGGGCATACCTGGCGCTGGAGGCGACCGGGCGCTTCACACAAAACGCCACGGCCGGCCGTGGTTACCTGGCGCTCGCGGCGGTGATCTTCGGCAGATGGAACCCCGTCGGCGCGGCAACGGCGGTTGCCGTGTTCGCCCTGGCCGAGGCGTTCCAGATGACCATGCAAGGGAACCGCATCCTTGGGCTGACCGTGCCCAGCGAGTTGATGAGTGCGCTCCCCTTCATTCTGGGTCTCGTGGCGCTGACCGGTGTTCTCGGAAAGACGTCGCCCCCTGCCGGGCTCGGTCAGCTCGACTGACACTCTGAGCGCTCAACGCCTTCGCCGCACCGGACCGGTGCAGGAGTGCCGACGCCTTCTTCGCAAGTTGTTGGAGAACGAACTCATGATGGAGGTATCGGGATGAAGTTGGGGATCAGCACGAGTGGGCTGCGGGTGAGCGGCGGACTATCGGTAGGAGCACTGCTGCTCGTGGCGGCGATGACCGCTGCCGGCGCGGCCCCACGCCCAGCGAGTAGCCGCACGGCACTCGACCGCTACGTCGCCAAACCCGACTCCACCTACAGCTATCGGCTGCTGAGCACGCTTCCGGGCGCGGGCGTCACGACCTACGTCCTCGCGATGACCTCCCAGAAGTGGCGGACTGAGGCCGAAGTCAACCGGACGAACTGGGAGCACTACCTCACCATCGTGAAGCCGGCGCAGGTGAAGCACAGCACCGGGCTCCTGTTCATCGGCGGGGGGTCCAACCCCGGCAGCCCGCCGACCGGCGTCGAGGCATCGCTTGGGGCGCTCGCCGCGGCCACAGGGACCGTCATCGCCGAGCTCAAGATGGTCCCCAACGAGCCTCTGACCTTTCTTGAGGAGGGTCGATCGCGCACGGAGGACGGGATCATCGCCTACACCTGGGACAAGTTCTTGAAGACCGGTGATGAAACGTGGCCTCTACGCTTGCCGATGACGAAAAGCGCGGTAAGGGCCATGGATACCATCACTTCCTTCTGCGCCGCACGAGAGCAGGGCGGAGTGAAGGTCAGCCGCTTCGTCGTCTCCGGCGGCTCGAAGCGTGGGTGGACAACCTGGGCGACCGCTGCCGTCGACGACAGAGTGGTCGCCATCGTCCCGTTTGTGATCGACGTCCTGAACGTCAGCGAGTCGATGCGGCATCACTTCCAGGCCTACGGATTCTGGGCACCGGCCGTGGGTGACTACACCGCCATGAAGCTGATGGACAGGTTCGATGACCCGCGGTGGGGCGCGCTGATGAAGATCGAAGACCCGTTCAGTTACCGCGAACGGCTCACGATGCCGAAGTTCATCGTGAATTCGGCGGGCGATCAGTTCTTCCTACCCGATTCGTCGCAGTTCTACTTCGACAGGCTTCGGGGAGAGAAGTACCTCCGTTACGTCCCTAACACGAGCCATAGCCTGGCCAACTCCGACGCCCGGGAGAGCCTGGCCGCGTTCTACGAGGCCTTTCTGACCGGCGAGCGGCGTCCCCGTTTTACGTGGAAGCTTCAGCAGGACGGTTCCATCCGTGTGAATGCACGGGATCGGCCCACTGAGGTGAAACTGTGGCAGGCAACGAACCCAAAGGCTCGCGACTTCCGGCTGGAGGCGATCGGCCCAGCTTATAAGAGTTCGCCATTGGATGCGGAGAAGGAAGGCGTCTACGTCGGCCGCGTCGCCCCGCCCGCGACCGGCTGGACCGCCTATTTCCTGGAGTTGACGTACGACCGGGGGCCCGGAAAGTTCCCGTTCAAGTTCACCACGCCCGTTCGGGTCGTGCCGAATATCCTGCCGTACCCCCCCCGGACGTGACCAGATCGCCTGCCACCCGGGCTGGATCGAGATAGCCGTCCGACCGACTGGCCGAAGGGCATGAAACGACCCCGCCTGGTCTCCCGGGCGGGGTCGTTCCAGTCTATCGAGACCTTACGGGGCTAGTTGTCTTCGAGGATGGACCCGGCGCGGAAGTCGTTCTCGCCGGCCGCGGTGCGGCTCAGGCCGCCGCCGATTGTTGATGCCGTCCCGCTGGCGACGTTGGACTGACCGCCGGATGCGGCGGAGCAATCGCCCGATGCCAGGTTACCGACGCCACCGCTCACCGCGGAGCGAGTGAAGAACGAGTTGTTCTGCGTGCCGCCACTAACGGAGGACACGAAGCCGTCGGCCCGATTGTCCATGCCGCCGATGATGGATGCGCTGTTGCCGCGGGCATCATTTCGCCACCCCGCTACGAGCTGCCCATAGCCCCGGTAGCCGTGGTCGCGCCCGATGATGACTGAGTGGGCGGCGCCACGGGGGAACGCACCCTGGTTCTCGTTGTAGCCGACGATGAGGTTGCCCAACCCGTTGGGCGTGCCGAAGACCGCGGGGTCGTTTGCCGGACCGCCGAAGGTGCTCCCCTGCCCGTTGCGGATGTGCAGGTTCAGCCCCGTCAGGATCAGGTCGTTCCCTTCTCGCTGTACGAACGGCTCCCCGTCCACCGTGTTCGGTGCCAGGAAAAGGGTGTTGAGGGCCTTGATCTGCTTCTCGAGCGTCTTGACGCGCTTGCTGATGCTGGTGCTGCTTGCCGTCACGCCCGGGCGGACCGACAGGCCGAAGAGCGCGGCGGCCGCGCAACCGCAGGCGACGACCCGCCACCAATTCGCCCGCCGCTGGGCAACAAGCCCCTGCCGGCGAAGCGTAGCCATCTCTTGTTCGAGGCTCTCAAGCCTGGCGTTGATACTGTCCATTCGACTGTCCTATCTGGCTTTTGCAAGGCGCGGATCGCCATTGCCTGACACACACTTCAAGACTGAGGTGGGCGGCGCCGGGGTGCTGTGCAGTTCCGTGCCTGAAGAGGTACTAAGGGCTGCCCGCCCGCCTGGACGACGTGATGACCTCAAGCGGGACAAGGAACTCAGCGCCCCTGGGCAGTCTTCCGCCGATCACTCCCACGGCGGCACGCACGCCGTATTTCCCCATGCGGTCCGGGTGCTGCTCGATGGTGGCATGCATCTCTCCTCGCTGGAGGTAGGGCCTCACGTCGGCGATGTTGTCGTAACCGACGACGACGATGGAGCCCTGCTTCCGTGCTTCGCTGATGGCCTTCAGCGCCCCCAACGCCATCTTGTCGTTGGCGCAGAAAAGCCCCTTGAGCTCTGGATGGGCAGCGAGCATGGACTGGAACTTGGCGTAGGCCTTCTGGGTGTCCCACTCCGCCGAGTCGCTGGCGACAATCTCCAGCTTCCCATCGATCCCGGCGGCGAAGCCGCGCTTGCGTGCCTCTGCATTGTCGGCCCCGCGGATGCCTTCCAGGACGGCCACCTTGCCGCCCCCGGCGAGTGCCTGCACCATTGCCTGCCCCGCCAGTTTGCCGCCCTCTTCGTTGTCGGCCCCGACGTATGCCCCCAACCTGAGTCCCGTCTGCGTAGCCGTCGTCGGGTCGATGCGGTTATCCAGATTCACGACCAGGATTCCCTGATCCTGGGCTTGCTTCAGGGCAGGCACGATGCCTTTGCTGTCCGCCGGCGTGATCAGGATGGCGTCCACCCGGCGAGCGATAAGGTCCTGAACCATCGCAAACTGCCGCTCTTTGTCCGACTCCTGCGCCGGCGCCTGAACCTCAAGCTTGACCCCCAGCGAGTTCGCCTCGGCTTCCGCGGCTTTGATCATCGGGTCGAAGAACGGGTTGTTCCGCGTTTTCACCACCAGCGCGATCTGCAGCTCGGTCCGCGACGGTTCGACGGCGTCCAGTGCCGACTGCGTTAGCCTCTGGGGCTCGCCGGTGGCGGTTCCGGGAAGGTTCGGCGGCACCGTGGGCGGTGGGGTCACCGGCTCCGGGCCACAGCCTGTCAGCATGGCCATCAGCATCGGCAGCAAAAGTGGAGCAATTCGCCTCATCCTCGTCGTCCTCCCCATCACACTTCCGATTCCGTCCCGGTTACGCCTTCAATCACGGCTGGATCCCCGCAACCTGTCGAGCATCACAGCAGCGACGATCACTCCGCCGATGATCACGCCCTGGAGCGTGTCCTTGACTCCGGTCAGCACCAGGCCGGAATTGAGGACGGCGATGGTCAGCGCGCCGACGAGGCTGCCGACCACCGAGCCGCGCCCGCCGTTCAGACTGGTGCCGCCGATCACCACGGCCGCAATGGCGTTCAACTCTGCCCCTGCTCCCGCCCCTGTGTCCGCGAGCTGGAACTTGGCTGTGAGCACGATCGCGGCGATGCCGGCTGTTATCCCGGAGAGTGCATAGGCGAGCACCTTGAAACTCCGGACAGGGATACCGCTCAGGCGGGCTGCTTCCTCATTTGCCCCGATGGCGCGCAGGTAGCGCCCCGCGCGTGTGCGTGTCTGAAAGCACGTGGCGGCCACGACCACGGCCCCGGCGATGGCCACGAGCGGCCACCCCTCGCCCAGGGCACCGAGTCGGGGCGGAAGCCCGGAGATGCTGTTGCCGTCGGTGGCGAACACAGTCAACCCGCGGGCCGCGGTGAGCATGCCCAGAGTCGCTACAAAGGCCGGCACTCGCCCCACGGCCACCATCACGCCGTTGAGCAGGCCGGCTGCCAGGCCCACGCCCAAGGCGACGAGCAGCGCCACCTCCAGGCGGGCGCCGCCTGCCAGCCCCCGCTGCAGAATCCATCCGATCCCCAACGAGAGGATGCATGCGGCCGTCAGCGCGCTTCCCCAGCAACGCTCACGGCTCCACCCGCGCGCCTGCAGCCGACCGGAGAGCCACGCCGCGAGCCCGATCGCGAGGGGGATCCCCGCCGCTACCGCCAGGAAGTACGGCGGGCCCGACCGGAGCGACATCCCCAGCGCCACGCCGCTGAGGGCCAACACAGAGCCGACGGAAAGATCGATCCCGCCCGTGAGGATGACGAAGGTCAGCCCCACGGCCAGGATGATGTTCGTCGCGGCCTGCTGCAGGATGTTCGGTAGGTACTCCGCCGTCCAGAAGGTGTGGAAGAAACCCGGGTGCAGGGAGAAGCCCGCACAGACCACCGCCAGGATCATCCACTGCCCCAGCCCCGACTTCAGTGAGTCGAGATCGAAACGGCGAACCGGTTGAACGCCCTCACGGGGCTCCATCGACATTCCCCTCCGCCGCCACCCCGCTCAGATCTGGATGGACTCGCCCGGCCTGAGCGCGACTGCCTGGATTCCGAGTTCCTGCTCGACACGTCGCGCCCACGCGGGGCCGTCCTGGGCGATCAGGGGGAAGGTGTCGTAGTGAATCGGGACCACGGCGCGAGGTTGAAGCAACCGCACGGCCTCGAGCGCGTCATCGGGTCCCATCGTGTAGTTGTCGCCGATGGGGATGAGGGCCAGGTCGATCCCATGCCGGCCGATCAGCGCCATATCGCCGAAGAGGGCGGTGTCCCCGGCGTGGTAGATCAGCTTCTCCCCCACGCGCAGCATCAGCCCCGCTGGCGTCCCCGTCTCCAGTGAACCCAGAGCGGGGTCCTCCACGCTCGCGCTGTGCCATGCCGGCGTCAGTTTGACCCACCCCCAGGGAAAAGCATGTGCCCCTCCCAGGTTCATGCCGTGCGTGCGTTCCACCCCCTGCCGCTCCAGGTAGCCCATCAACTCCACGCCGCCCACGACCATCGCCCCGGAGCGCCGTGCAATCGCCGCCGTGTCGCCGAGATGGTCGCCGTGCGCGTGGCTGACGAGAATGGCGTCCGGGGAGAAGTCGTCCGGGCGGGCGGCAGCCACGGGATTCCCGGTCAGAAAAGGATCAATGAGAACCGTGCGCGCGCCGCGGACAACGGTGCACGCCGAGTGCCCCAGGTATCGGAGGGTAGGCATGGATCAGGGATCCTGGGTACGGAATCGCCGACGCGAGTGTACGCCGGAGGGGGAGACTCCCAGACATGCTATCAGCGACCGGAAGGGGGTCACCGCTCCGAGGGGGTTGCGCTGGTGAGTGGGTGCAAGCCCAAGTCCTCGTCGACCGAGTCGTCCAGGTAGTAGCGGACGTTGGTGACGACGATCCCCTTGTGGAACATCAGCGCCCACTTGAGGAGGAGCCCGTTCTGCCCGTGAAGCAGTACCGTCCACCACTTCTCGGTCACGAATTCGGGGAGCACCACCGTGACGACATCATCATCCCGCTCCCGCTCCACGTCCGAGATGTAAGTGAGCAGCGGCTCGGTCAGAGATCGGTACGGAGACTCGAGCACCACCAGCGGTATGCCGTCGACCCATTTTGCCCATCGCTCCATCACATGGGACGTCTTTGCCGGGTCAAGCTCTACGTAGACGCCGCGCACGTCATTTCCGATAGAGCCAGCATAGGCGAGTGCCGCCATCACACCGCGGTGCACGCCGGGTACAGAGACGAGAACCGTATGGCGGAAACTACCGACGGGACGGTATCGCTCCATGGTCAGGTGCTGGGCCACCTCATCGTAGTGGGCTTTGATCCGGCTGAACATCCAGACCAGGATCGGAATCAGCACGACCACTACCCACGCCCCGAGGTGGATCTCAACGTTTCCCGTCAAATTCGCCCGGGTCGCAGCCCAGTAGCCGGCGAACAGGATGACGCTGCAGCCCAGCAACCATCGACCCATCCACCGGTGGTACATGCTGACTAGCAGGAAGGCCACCGCCGTCACCGCCAGCCACAAACCGATCGGGGTCGTGAAGGGGAACAGGCTGACTGGCTCGCCCGCCGTGAACTTCGTGACGGAAATGACGCAGAGGACTACGAAAGTGGCGGTGGCTCCGAGCCCGTTGACCATCGCGCTAGCCTGCCACCGCGGCTGACGAAGCTTGAACCAGTGCCGGACCATCCCCGCCTGGGAGAGTGTAAATGAGAGGAACACGCCGACGGCATACAGCGGGATGAGGTTGTGAGTGATGCCCCCGAAACCAGCCAGCAGCGCCGCAGAGAGGATGGAGAGAGTCAGAATGCCGTTGTTGAATACCAGACGGTCGCCGATGTTGGCGAGCTGACCGGGTAGAAACTTGTCCTGCGCCAGGAGCATCGAGAGGCGGGGGAAGTCGGCGTACGCGGTGTTCGCGGCGACGATCAGGATCGCGCAGGTGGCGAACTGGATGAAGAAGTAGAACGGCGTGCCCCGTCCAAAGATCCCGGCGGAGAGGCTGGAGAGAACCGTTTCCGAATGCCCTTCGTCCGGGATAGCGCCGTACTGCCAGGCCAGGAAACTGATCCCGAGAAAGAGAGTCGCCAGAATGCCCGCCATCCAGTAGAGGGTCACCGAGGCATTCCGACTCTCCGGTGCCTTGAAGGCCGGCACCCCGTTGCTCACTGCCTCCGTGCCCGTCATCGCGGCGCAGCCAGAAGCGAAGGCCTTCAGGACCAGAAACATCGTCAGGGCCTGTGGGACCGAAGAGGCCTCGTGGACGACTGGTGCCGCGTGACCAAGGCTGCCGGTGAAGTAACGGAAGAGCCCAACGATGATCAGGGAGTACAGGCCCAGCAAGAATCCGTAGGTAGGCAGCATGAACAGCGTGCCCGATTCCTTCAGGCCCCTAAGGTTCGCCAGCGTCAGCAGCCCGAGAAACCCCAGGCAGAGAGCCACGCGGTGCGGTTCCAACTCGGGGAAGGCCGACACGATGGCGGCCACACCAGCGGCCACACTCACGGCGACGGTGAGTACGTAGTCAATCAGCAGAGCGGCGCCTGCGGTCAGGCCGGGGATCGTCCCCAGGTTCTCCTTGGCGACGATGTAGGATCCCCCACCGCTCGGGTAGGCGTAAATGGTCTGCCGGTAGGAGAACACCACGATCGCCAGCAGGACAGCGATGGCGGCCGATATCGGGAACACCGACTGCAGCGCGATGCCCACGGCGACGCCGCTGGTGAGAGTCAGCGAAAGCAGGATCTCCTCGGTGGCGTAGGCGACAGAAGAGATCGCGTCCGACGAGAACACCGGCAACGCCAGGTACTTCGGGAGTCGTTGGTGGTGCGACTGGTGCGTCGCCAGGGGTCTGCCGAACAACAGGCGTCGCCAGATCTGTGGCATGCGGCTCCCTCAACAAGACCATCGGCGCGAGTTCAAGGCGGAAGGACCCCCGGCTTGACCGAGATGGTAGCGCCAATTCGGCAGTCTATCCCCATCGCGTGGGGGCATGTGTCAAGAAAGCGTCAAGATAGTGGGGTTGACCTCCAATGAGGGATCCCGCACGCGGCCAACCTTGCCGGTCTCATGGCTCGGTCTGGAACCGGTAGCCGACCCGGGGCTCGGTGCGGATGAGCGCGGGCCGAGCGGGGTCTCGTTCCACCTTGTTGCGCAGATTGGCGATGTGGACGCGTAGTGTGTGCGTGTCCTCGCTGTACTCCGGCCCCCACACCCTCGTCAGTAGTTGCCGATGGGTGACCACCCTGCCGGCGTGCGACGCGAGTTGCCGCAGAAGCTCATACTCGATCGGCGTCAGGTGGATCTCCCGCTCGCCCCGTGTCACCAGCCGTCGGGCGAAATCGACCTCGAAGTCATCCACTCGGAAGCGCGGGGCTTCCTGTCCGTCGCCGGCCCCGGATCGACGCAGCAGAGCACGCAGCCGCGCCAGCAGTTCTCCGAGGCTAAACGGCTTGGTCAGGTAGTCGTCGGCACCGCTGTCGAGAGCGGCGATCTTCTCCGTTTCGTCCTCGCGCACGGAGAGAACCAGGATGGGCACCTCAGTCCACTCGCGGAGCCGACGGCACACCGAAACGCCGTCCAGGACGGGCATCGCCAGGTCCAGTATCACGACGTCCGGCGGGCGCAGCGCGGCCAGGTCGAGGCCGGCTTCCCCATTCTCCGCCAGTGACACGCTGTAGCCGTTCTGCTCCAACCCGACCCGGAGGGCACGCCGGATCTGTGGTTCATCGTCGATCACCAGCGCGTTGATCATCGGGAGCTTTCCAGCCCGTGCCGGGGTAGGGACAGCCTAAAAGTGGATCCGCCCGCCTCCCGCGGCGAGGCAGTCAGACGCCCCCCGTGGGCTTCCGCGAGTCCGCGGCAGACGGCAAGTCCGATGCCGACCCCCGGAAGCGCACTCTCCTGTAGCTCTGGGGCTCGATAGAAGGGTTCGAAGATCCGCTCGGAGTCTTGCGGGGCGAAGCCTCGGCCCCGATCCACCACCTCGAGGACGAACTCCCCTGCCTGCCTCGTCACGACCAGCTCCACGCGTGTGTCTGGGGCGGAGTACTTCAGCGCATTGTCCA
Organism: uncultured bacterium; assembly: GCA_964609085.1. Taxonomy (GTDB): domain Bacteria; phylum Armatimonadota; class SYMT01; order SYMT01; family SYMT01; genus JANPLG01. Next base: position 13,897 of record CAZSRZ010000065.1, read on the forward strand.
GGAGGTTGTGCAGCACCTGCGCGATTTGGACGAGGTCCACGTCCAGCTCATCCACCCCCGGGTCTACCCGCACGTCGATGCGTCTGGAGCCTGCGACGGGGATTCCGCTCATGGCAGCTTCCAGCAACTCGCCGATCGGGGTGGGTTCGATCATCGGGCGCCAGGCATCGGCTTCGAGTCGCGAGAGGGCGAGGATATTGCCCACCATGCGATTGAGGCGGTCCGTCTCCTGATCCACACCTTGCAGCAGCTCCCGTTGGGTCATCGGATCCGTGGTAACGCCTTCCTGGAGTAGACCGGTCACGCTGGCCTTGATGGAGGTGAGCGGGCTCCGGAAGTCGTGCGAGATCATCGAGAGTAACGCAGTCTTGAGGCGATCTGCCTCCCTTAGCGCCTGGGTGGCGGTCTCGGCGCGCGCCAACCGGTCTCGCTCCAGGACAATGGCGGCCTGGCTGACGAGTGAGTCCACGACGCGGCGCTCGGATGGGGAGAGATCTTCGCGCGCCCCCAGCCGGAGGAATAGCACGCCGAGGACCCTCCCCTCCGTGGTCAGCGGGAGGTACGCACTGCCCGGCTCTGGGTGGGCCCCTGGGTCTCCGACCAGAGGCGACCAGCCCCGGCCCCAGTTCACTGGCTTACCTTCCTGGAGCACAAATCGGACGGCTTCGGCGGCGGCATCCCGACCGAAGTCGGGAAGCCCCGCCATGCCGGCGGCACCTCCGGCTGCCAGCTCGGGTTGCCCCCCGGCATCCTGCGTTACGATGGCGGCCGCTTCGGGGGAGATCACGTCCTCGAGTCGACGGAGGACCTCCGCCAGGGCGCGGTCGCGGTTCACATGCGAGGCCACTGCCAGGCTGGCGTCCGCGAGCGCCGTCGTCTCGCGTTCGCTGCGCCTCGCCTCCTCAGCGCGGGCGTTCAGGGCCGCAGTGAGGTGTCCCGTCACCACGGCCGTGATCAGGAACACGATCAGCGCCAGCCACTCGGCGGGGTCGCGGACCGTAAACGTGTGCAGGGGCTCGACGAAGAAGAAGTCGAAACCGAGAAATGCAAGCACGGAGGCGGCCACCGCCGCACCGGAGCCAAATCGGAGGGCCACGCTCATGACGACGAGCAGATACAGCAAGGAGATGTTGGCAATCCGCGCGGCCCCGGGCAGCAGATGGATCGCGCCGGTCATCGCAGCCACTCCGAACGCGGCGACCACGTAGCCCCGCCACCCCGTGGAGCGGGCGACCTGAGTCACTCGAGTCCCGCCTCGTCCACGGCGGTGAGCAGGTGGCCGTCGTCCGACGGCGTCGGCGGCTGCCCCTGCTCGCGTGCCAGCAGGGCTTTGAGTATCGGTGGGCCGAAAACGGAGGTGAGTAGCGACATCGCGACGATGACGGCGTAGATCCGCCCGGAAAAGACGCCGGCGGCCTGTCCGAGGCTGGCGACGATGATTCCGACTTCCCCGCGCGGCACCATCCCCACCCCCACGAGCAGGGCGGGTTTGCGACCCAGCGGGAGTGCGCCCAGTCCACAGCCAATCAGCTTCGAGACGATGGCAAGGAGCGTCACAACCATCAACGTCCCCATCGCTCCCCAACTCGCGAGCTGTCCGAGTTCGACCCGAGCACCCGTGACGACGAAAAAGAATGGCACCAGGAACGCCATGATGGGCTGGATCTGCCGCTCCAGTGAGGCCCGCTGACGCAACTCGGCCGCCGCCATTCCCGCCAGGAATGCGCCGATGATGGCCGCAAGTCCGAGGAACGCCGCTGCGGCCGCACATCCGAGGCAAATAGCCAGCGAGATTGTCAGGGGCGAGTGGGGGCTGATCGGCGCCTCGATCGCGTCCGAAGAGTGGCGCAAGATGCGAGAGCCGACCAGCGCAATGACGGCGATGAACCCGATCGCTTGGAGCAACACCAGCAGTATCCCTGCGATGTTGACCGAGCCGCCGCCCTGGATCGCCGTCACCACGCCGAGCAGCAGCATGGCGAGGATGTCGTCGATGACGGCGGCCCCGAGGATCACGCGGCTCTCGGTCCGCCCCAACACGCCCAGTTCGTGGAGCACCTTGGCGGTGATGCCCGCGGACGTGGCGACGAAGGCAGCCGCTACGAAGGCAGCCTTCGGTGTCGGGAAGCCGGACCATAGAGCCCACAGCCCTCCCATCAGGAAGGGGACGATCACGCCGGCCACACCGACGCGGAGCGCGACTTTGCCAACTCGCTTCAGGTCTGTGAGTCGCGTCTCCAACCCTACGGAGAAGAGGAGAAGCACCGCTCCAATCTCAGAGAGCACCTGGAGGGGCTCGGAGATATGGACCCACCCGAGCAAGGAGGGGCCCACGACGCATCCTGCGGCGATCTCTCCGACCACCGACGGCATTCTCAGCCGCTGGGCTATCTCAGCGCCGAGCTGTGCGGCGACAAAGATGACGAAGAGAGCCAGCAACACCTCTGCCCCATGCTGCCCGGTCGCCTCGCTCGCAGCACCTATCTGAATGATCGGCGGCATCTGCTCTATGTCCTCCAGCCCCGCCTTCGGAACACCCGAATGGCCGCTTCCTGGAGCCCCCAGCCATCACGGCGCTCATCCAGTGTATCCCGGTGGGCTGCGAGCAATGGGACGCCTGCCCAGGAGGCACTCCCCGGTTGTCGGACGAAAGTGGTCTCGCCAGTCGCGGGGTTTGGCCGCAAATGTGGGGTTGGGAACGAGGGAGCACGCGCGAATGCAGAGACGTCGGGTCGTGATCGGTGCGGCAGTGCTCCTGGCTTCCGGCCGGGGGGGGACTGCGCAGCCCGAGGAGTTGGTGGAGGTTGGCAGGGGAACTCTCCCACTCCTGCTGACAGCCCCGCACGGCGGCCAACTAGCCGTTCCGGGGGTGGAGCCGAGGACGAGAGGCGTCAAGCTGGCCGACAGCGGAACGGACGACGTCGCCCGTCGCGTCGCAACGCATCTTGAGGCACTGCTCCGGCGTCGTCCGCACCTCGTCGTCGCACGATTCCACCGTCGCTTCATCGATGCCAACCGTACGGAAAAGGATGCCCTGGAGGTGGAAGCAGCCCGGCGCCACTACCGTGCCTTCCACGGGGCGGTCCGTGCCGCCGTCGATGAGATTGGTCGCCTCGCTCCAGAACGGGGGCTCTTGTTGGACATCCACGGACAATCTGAAGACCTGGAGACAATCCACCGCGGTACTCGTGAAGGCCAGACGGTCACCCGCCTCCTCAAACGGCACGGTGAAGCCGGCCTCGTGGGTCCGAAGAGCATCTTCGGAGGCCTGAAGGCGGCGGGGTTCAATCTCTTCCCGGATAACACGCCACTGGGTATGCCGGCGGAACGGAAGAGCTTCGGAGGCGGGTTCATCGTCGCCACCTACGGTAGCCATCAGCTCACAGGCATCGACGCGATCCAGATCGAGATCGGGCGTAGCCTGCGCGAGACTGCTGCGGTACGCGAGAAGCTGGCCCGAGCCCTGGCGACTTCGATTGCCGAGTACCACAAGACCTACCAGGTGATGTGAGCCGGCGGATCGCGAGCGACGGCCTCCGTGGGTCGCGCGCCTACCGCCAGACGCGGCACAGCGGGTTGGGCGAGCGGATGTAGCCGGCAGGCACGGGTGCGCCATCCAGAATGAGCCCCGGATCACCGCCGCCCGTCCGCTGGCGGGTGTAGAGCAGCACGGTCGTCGGGTGCGCTGAGCCGGCTTTTGGGTCCAGAGCGTAGAAGACCGGCCGGGCACCGGGGCGAGGAACGCGGAGGCTCCAGCCGTGGTCGGGCGAGGGGTACACCGGAATGAGTCCGGGTGCTGGCCGGTCGGCGATGCTCCAACCCACTGAGGCGGAGTCGACACTCCCCCGCAGACCGGGAAGCTCGGCTGCCGGGAAGGGGAGCACCAGCCGGGGATCGGCGAGATCCAGGCGGTACATGATCTGGTTGTACTCGTACCGGGGCGTGGGCGGGCCGGACCCGGAAAACGTTCGCGTGTAGGTGCCCTCGAAAAAGATCAGCCGACCGCCTTTCTGGTCGAACTCCGGGTGCTGGCAGGGATTGTAGAAGCTGTAGGCCTGATGCGTCACGATCTTGCGCGCATAGCTCCAGGGCCCCAGGGAGGAACCGGCCTCCGCATACCAGACTTCTCCGAGTTGGGATGTGCCGCCGATCTCGACGGCGATGAGGATCCACCGCTTCCGGAAGTCGTTCCAGTAGACCGTGCCCGTGTGCGCCGTGACGGGCTTCCCGGTTTCCGGGTCGCGGAGTTGAAGCAGCGCCTCGTCCTGACGCAGGCTGCCTCGCCGGATGAGGCGGGACTGGTCCTGTGCGCCGACGGCAGGGGTGGCCGTGCGCCAGAGGTAGCGCGCTCGCCCGTCCGTGCCTCGGTCGATCAACGGGTTGTCCACCGTGCTCCCCGGCAGCAGGCAAGTGTAGGCCTCGTAGCGGGACGGGTTGCGCAACGCCTCGGGGCTTGCGGCGACTCGCACCAACGGGTAGGGGTCCATGAAGACGAGATAATCGGCACCCTCCATCCGGCGCCGTTCGGCGTGCCCGTGCGGGAAGAGGACAGCGTCCGGCGGGAAGCGCGTGTCGGGGACGAACCTACCCGCGCTGTCATCGAACCGCACCAGCCCGCGCTCGTAGACTTCTAGCTGTTTGCGGATCTTCATGTACCCCGCGAAGAGGCGCTCCCGCCCCTGCTCCGTTAGCGTCGCCAACCCGGTCAGCCAGGTGGGCCCTTCACCGGGGACGGGAGCCAGGGCCCGGGCGAAGCCCGTCTCATCCTGGAAGTAATCCAGATCGACGCCGATTGCCGGGTCAAGCCCGCCCTTCGCCCACAGGCGAGAGGTTGCGCCGGTGGTCTGAAAATTGCCCAGTGGGTAGGAGACGCGGTTGGTGTCCCCCCAGATCCAGAAGAGACGGTCGTGATAGATGACCGCCTGCGCGCTGTCAGAGCCGGTGACGTCGCCGTTCAGAGCCGGCTGTCGCAAGGGCGATCGTCTTCCGGTGAGGATACTGTCGCGGTAGATCCCAGCGCCGGTAACCCGGTAGAGACGCTCCGCAATGTTCAGCCGGCGCACCGGCACTCGGGCTGTCTTGCCAGGCTCGACGCGAAGCGCGATTCCACGGAGCCCGAAGCCGTCGGGCGGATACTCGTAGCCGTGACCGGAGATGCCGAAGTAAGCTCGTCTTCCGAAGAGCGCGGGTTCCTGGATAGCAGCTACACCGAGGCTGTCCGTGACGTGCAGCGTCCCGTCGACCTGCCGCAGCTCGATCAGCGGAACGCCGCGCCCGGTCGCCTCATCGACCACCTCGATCGCGAACCAGTCCGCCGGAGCGGTCGATCCCACCCCTGCGAGCAACAGCGAGAGGAGTGCCGTGGCGAGGGCAAATGCCGTTCGGGGTCGGCTTGACATGGCGATGGTTCGGCCCACCGGGAGAGCTGTCCGGCGAGCTATCTCCAGTCCACTTTCGGCGGGGAGAACGCGTCCACGTCATCCGGCTTCGTCGGAATCTTCAGCTTCCCTTCCGAAATCTGGCGCTTCAGGCTTTCCACGGCCGCCAGCAGTTTCTCAGGGATCTCGGTGCGGGTGTACTTCAACTCCGTCGGACCGACAGCTTCGTCTTTCACCCCGAACTCCCGCTTGCCCGCGAGGAACTTGCCTTCCGTGAACTCCCTGGCGACGGTAAAGACGGCGGTGTCCACTCGCTTCATCATGCTCGTGAGCACTCGCGAGGGGGGTTCGGCCGTCTCGGGTTTTTCCGTGGCGGTGCCGAGGTAGTCCTGGTCGGCGTCCACCCCGATGGCGTAGTAGCCGGCACCCTTCTCCTTCGCCGCCCGGATGACGCCCAGCCCGCATTTGCCCGCTGCGTGCATCACGATGTCCGCTCCCTGGTCGAAGAGGGACGTCGCCAGCTCCAGTCCTTTGTCGACCTGATCCCAGTTGCCGGTGAATTTTGCCGTGACCGTCGCTCGCGGGTTGGTTGTCTTGATCCCCGCGCGGAAGCCGGCCTCGAACTTCTTGATCAGCTCGATCTCCATGCCGCCGACGAATCCGATGGCATCCTTCTTTGTCATGCCGCCGGCGAGCGCCCCCACGAGGAAGCACCCTTCCTCCTCCCGAAAGGTCAGGCCAGTGACGTTGGGGTTATCGGGACCGACGGCATCGATGAGGGCAAACTTCACGTCCGGGTACTTCGGGGCGACTTCTTTGACTGCCGGCTCAAGAGCGAAGCCGATGGCGAAGATCAGCTTGCAGCCGCCTTCGGCGAGGCGCTGGAGGTTCGGCGCGTAGTCCGAAACCTGGCTCGACTCGATCTTCTTGATCTGGACACCGAGCTCTTTCTCCGCCTTCTGCAGCCCGTTCCAGGCCATCCAGTTGAAGGACAGGTCGCCGGTGCCGCCTACGTCGGTCACCATCCCGATCTGGTCGCCTCGGGTGAGGGAGCCTGGAGCCGAGGTTCCACCGGCGGCATTCCCTCCGCCCGTAGGTTGGCAACCCACGACGGCGAGGCCGGCCATTCCCGCGGCCAGGATGGCCGGCACAAGTTTGCGCATCATCGCTATCCCTCCCGACCCGGCTCGACTGTGGATCAGCCGGAGAACCGGTAGCCGACATTCCGAATCGTCTCGACGAGATCCTCGCGCCCCGTTCCGAGCTTGGCGCGGATGCGGCGGATGTGCACGTCGACGGTGCGGATCCCGCCGTAGTAGTCATAGCCCCAAACCTGGTTGAGCAGGGCTTCTCGGGTGAACACCCGCCCACGATGGGTGACGAGGAAGCGGAGCAACTCGTACTCCTTGAACGTGAGGCTCAGCGTTTCATCCCCTATGGCCACGGTGTAGTTCGCCTGGTCGATCACCAGTTCACCAGCGACTACCATGTCCCCCGATTCCACGCGATGGACCCGCCACAGGTAGAGGCGCACCCGCGCCAGGATCTCCTGCGGGTCAACGGGCGCCAACACGAAGTCGTCAGGCCCGCCGGCTGGATCAAAGGTGGTGATCCGCGCACGATCGATGATCTGGATCAGGCAGATCTCTCTCTCGGGACATTCGACCTGGAGGAGTTCACGCACCTCGCGAGGCGCGAGATCCACGGTCTCACCGTCCAGGATCACGACATCCGGCGGGCGTGGGGAAAGGGCTTCGAGTAACTCCTGGCGCGATTGGCCGCAGATCTGCACCGGGAAGCCGCTCCGGACGAGTAGTTCGTGCCCGGGCGCCTCGCTCCTGCTGCGGCCGGTGATGATCTGTACGCGCTGCATCGTGGATCGTGCCGAGGGGAGCGGTGGTGCCTACAAGATGGGGAGGTAGGCGTCGAGTTCGAAGTTGGTGACAAAGGCACGAAAGCGTTCGGACTCGAGGCGCTTGTTGCCCAGCAGGGTGTGGAAGACGTGGTCGCCCAGGGTCTCACGGAGAAGGACGGATTGTTCTGCCGCGTCGATCGCGCCTGCGAGATCGGTCGGTAGGCTGCGGACGCCCCGTCGGCGGCGTTCGGCGGCACTCAAGGCCGCGATGTCTTCCTCTTCCGGAGCGGGTGGCTCCAACTTGCGCTCCACCCCATCCAGGCCGGCAGCGAGGATGCAGGCGTAGGCGAGATAAGGGTTGCAGGCCGGATCCGGGGAGCGGAGTTCCACTCGGACCGCCTCTTCACGCCCGACATTGAAGGCGGGGATGCGGATCAGATCGGACCGGTTGGCAAAGGCCCATGAAACATTGGTCGGGGCTTCGTAGCCCGGCACCAGACGCTTGTAGCTGTTGACCCACTGATTCAGCACGAGGGTGATACCGGGGATGTGCTCAATCAGACCGGCGATGTAATGTCGTGCGAGATCGGAGAGGTGGTCGGGAGCGTCCGCGGCATAGAAGGCGTTCCGGCTGCCCTCGAACAGCGACGAGCTGATGTGCATACCGCTGCCGTTTTGCCCCTGGAGCGGCTTGGGCATGAACGTCGCGTAGACGCCGTGCTTGTGGGCCAGTTCCTTGACGACCAGCCGAAAGGTCATGGTGTTGTCGGCCATCGTCAACGCGTCCGTGTAGCGGAGATCGATCTCGTGCTGGCTGTGTGCCGCCTCGTGGTGGCTGAAATCAACGTCGATTCCCATTTCCTCGAGGGTGAGAATCGTATCCCGCCGAATGTCGGTGGCTACGTCCTGGGGCGTGAGGTCGAAGTAGCCGCCTTCGTCCAGCGTCTCAGGCACGCCGCGGGCACCGCGGAAGTAGAAGTACTCCAACTCCGGACCCACATAGAACGAGTAGCCGAGCTTGGCCGCCCGGGCCAGCGTCCGTCGGAGCACGTACCGCGGGTCGCCTTCGTAGGGGGTGCCGTCCGGCCGCACAATGTCGCAGAACAGGGCGCCAATCGCGCCCTGGTCATCGCGACGCCAGGGCAGCAGTCGGAAGGTGCTGGGGTCCGGGCGAGCGCGCATGTCGCTCTCTTCCCGGCGGGTGAAGCCCTCGATGGAGGAGCCGTCAAAACTGACGCCGTTTTCCAGGGCGTCGTCCAAGCCAGAGATGGGGACGGCGACGCTTTTCAGGAAGCCCAGAATATCCGTGAACCAGAGCCGGATGAACTTGACGTGCTTCTCCCGGGCCGTCTTCAGGCAGTATTCGATGTCGGTGGCGCGACTCATCTTCACGTCCGATCTATCGGGCCGGACAGCCCCGGTCTGAAACAAAGGCATGCTCCGCCGCGGATATGCCTACCAGGAGTACTCCCCGGCTTCCGCAGCCTGCTCGTAAGCGACCCGCGGAAATTGGGTGGAGAACTTCCCGCCACTCACGTCGACGAGCGTGCCGGTGATGTAACCGGCGAGGTCGGATGCCAGGAAGCAGATGAGGTTAGCGACATCCTCCTTCGCTCCCCACCGTCGCAAGGTCAGCGAGTCCAGCAGGCGCTCCTGGGATGTATCAGGCTGGTCGGCGAAGTGGTTCATCTCCGTCGGGATCATGCCGGGCGCGTAGGCGTTGACGGTGATGTCCCACGGTCCGAGCTCGCCTGCCAGCACGCGCGTGAAGTAGTGAACGCCGGCCTTAGTGGCGGCGTAAGTCGAGGTATTGAGGCTAGGGATGATCGCCGCGAAGGACGCTGCGTTGATGATGCGTCCGCTCCGCTGTCGCTTCATCACCGGGATGACGGCCTGGCACATCAGGAAGACGCCCTTCAGGTTGACGTCGGAGCTCAGATCCCAGGCGGCCTCGGTGAGAGTCTCGACGGGGCCCGGGCAGAGCACTCCCGCATTGTTGACGAGGAGATCGATGCGGCCGTAGCGGGCCTCCACCACGTCGATAGCCTGGCGGATCGAGGCGGAGTCGCGCACGTCGCAGAGTTGACCGAAGCCATCCCACCCTCGAGCCTTCCACGTCGCGGCCACGTCGTCGAGATACTCCTGACGGACGTCTGTCACAACGGTCTTCACTCCCTCGGCCGCGAGGGTCTCGGCGATCACTCGCCCGATGCCCCGCCCGCCTCCGGTAACGATCCCGACCTTGCCCCGCAGGTCAATCTGCATCCAGGTCTCTCCAACGACTCAAGCCGACAGGACATCGTATCGCCGAATCCGATCCGCGTGAGGCCGATCCCCGGCCGGAGTCGCTTACGAGCCCGCAGCCGTGGTGCTGATGGCGCACCCGAAGGCGACTGTCTCCGCGGGGTTGGGCCGCACGTCGCGGAGTGCCGCGATGATGGCCTCGCGGAGATCGGAGCGGCGGACGAGCGCCGGGTTGCGGTTGTCGTCGAGCCGGCCGTGGTATCGGACGACGCCATGCTGATCCAGCAGGTACGCCTCTGGAGTGACTTCCGCGCCGAATGCGCGGGTCAACATCTGGTCCTCATCATGAACCACCCGGAACGGGAATCTCTCCGCCCTCGCCTGCGCACGGATCTCCGCCTCGGCCTCATCCACGCCCCCGTAGATGCCGACGAACCGCACGCCCCGCGGCATGAACCGCTCTGCCAGCGCTCGGAGCCGGCCATTGTAGCCACGCGAGCACGGGCAGCGAGCGGAGAGGAAGACGACCACCGTCAGCTTCTGCGTGTCGTCTCCCCGGAGCATCTCCGGGTGGTTTGGGGGGCTGTCCGGGAGACGGTAGTTTCGCATCACGGCGACGGGCGATCGAGACGATGAACGGGCCTGCCCCTGTGTGCCGCACTGAGCCCAGAAGAGTGCTTGAGCCAACTGCAAGTCGGGTCGGTCATCAGCCAACCGGGCGGCGACCCGACCTTCGGGCCCGATCACGCAGAGAACACCGTCCGAGGTTCGGACCTGTGTCGATGCAGTCAACTCGCGGCCCGAATCCACCAGGAGGGGGAAAGTCAGTCGCAGCTCTGCGTGCACGAGTCTGGCCTGATGTGCGTCGGCACTGGTGACGCCGAACAGCTTGACGCCGACGGCATCGAAACGCGCAATCTCGTCCCGAAGGGCGCGGAGCATTTCCAGTGACCACGGATTCCGCAGATCCCCGACGAAGGCGAGCACAATCGGCCGTCCGCGGTAGTCGTTCAGGCCGTGAGCGCGCCCGCTCTGATCGCTCAGGCGGCCGCGCACGTTTTCGGGTTGCGGCTCTGGAGGGGCAAACTGTTGCTCGTAGGCATGGAGGAAGAGCGACAGGCCCACGGCCCCGACGATCCAGATCGCCGCGCCGATGGTTATGACTCGAACGAATCCACGCACGCCGGCCCTCCCCGCCCCGTCTCGCTCTTACTGAGCATACCTCCCCGGCACTCCGTTTCGCCGCGAAGCAGGCCCCCATCGGTCGGGCGTCGAATTGATGTCGTCGTCCCCAACACAGCCGCTGCGCGGCCGCGAGTGCCCAAGATGCCGACCGCCCCCATCCAGACGATCCTGGCCACGGACTGTGGCTCGACCACCACCAAGGCGATCCTCATCGAGAAACAGGGGGATGAGTACCGTTTGGTCGTGCGCGGAGAGGCGCCGACCACGGTCGAGGCCCCCTTCGACGACGTCACCGTCGGCGTAGTCAACGCGGTCCGCGAGATCGAAGAACTCACCGGGCGCCGTTTCCTGGAGAACGGCCAGGTGCTGGCACCACGGAACAGCGCCGGCGAAGGGGCGGATATCTACCTTTCCACCTCCAGCGCTGGGGGCGGGCTTCAGATGACGGTTGCCGGCGTGGTCCGCTCGATGTCCGCGGAGAGCGCCGAACGGGCCGCCCTCGGCGCCGGCGCAATTGTGATGGACACGATTGCCGTCGACGATGGACGCAAGGAGCACGAAAAGGTGGAGCGGATTCGTGCGCTCCGGCCGGACATGCTCCTGATGTCGGGCGGCACGGACGGGGGCACGGTCACCCACCTGGTGGAACTGGCCGAGCTACTGGTGTCGGCCGACCCTCGCCCGCGCCTCGGTATTGGGCTGAAGATCCCCGTCATCTACGCCGGCAATCGGGAAGCGCTGGAGCCTGTGAAAGAGGTGCTGGACGGGCGAGTGGAGCTCCATCCGGTGGCGAACCTGCGCCCAAGCCTGGATGTCGAGGATCTCCACCCGGCGCGCGAGGAGATCCACGAACTCTTCCTCCGCCACGTGATGCAGCAGGCCCCCGGCTATGCCAAGCTGACCACATGGACCAGCGCCGACATCATGGCCACCCCGAATGCCGTCGGTCGCATCATCGAGACCATCGCCCGCCAGGAGGGCATCAACGTGCTCGCCGTGGATATCGGCGGGGCGACGACCGATGTCTTCAGCGTCTTTCGCGGAATCTACAACCGAACGGTCTCGGCCAACCTGGGGATGAGTTACTCGATCTGCAATGTCCTGACTGAGGCGGGAGTGGGCAACATCGCTCGGTGGATCCCCTTCAGCATCCCGGACGCCGACCTGCGCAACCGGCTGCGGAACAAGATGATCCGGCCCACGACGATTCCCTTCACGCTGGAAGATCTACTGATCGAGCAGGCCGTGAGTCGGGAGGCTCTGCGGCTGGCGCTTCACCACCACAAGAGCCTGGCGCGCGGGCTCGCCGGAGTCCAGCAGGAGCGCACCGTGGGCGACCTCTTCGAGCAGAAGAGCGGGTCGGAGACCCTGGTTCGGATGCTCGATCTCAACCTGATCGTGGGGTCCGGAGGCGTCCTCTCCCACGCTCCGCGACGGGAACAGAGCGCCCTCATGATGATGGACGCCTACCAGCCCGAGGGCGTGACGGAACTCGCCGTCGACAGCATCTTCATGATGCCGCAGCTTGGCGTGCTCTCAACGGTGCTGCCGGAAGCCGCCACGCAGGTCTTCGAGCGTGACTGCCTGGTTCGGCTGGGGACGGTGATCGCCCCCGTGGGTGTCGCGCGCCCGAATGAGCCACTGGCCACCGTCCAACTGGGAAGCCGCACCTTGCCGATCCGCCCCGGTATGGTCGAGGTCTTGCCCCAGCCCGAGACGATCTGGGAAGAGGTGACCATCACTCCGGCGCGCACCGTCGATGTGGGCGCGGGCAAAGGGCGCCCCCTGCAGACCCGTGTGCGCGGGGGCGTCGCCGGGCTGATCCTCGACGGCCGTGGTCGCCCTCTGAATCTCCCGACAGACGCCGGGGATCGCATCGCCAGGTTGCGTGAGTGGTTAGCCGCCTTCAGCTTGCCCATGCCCTCGAGCTAACCCAGGGCATTCGGCTGCGGTCAGAGGTCATACACGCGGATCGCGTTACCGGCGAAGAGCTTCGCCTGCTGAGCGGGCGGGTCGTTCCGCACAATCCAGCGCAGCGCCTCCACCCACTGCCGGAAGGTAGCACCAAGGGTGCAGACGGGCCAGTCCCCGCCAAACATCACCCTGTCTCGACCGAACTCGCGCAGGCAGTGGCGGACGACGGGTTCCAGGTCGTCCGGCTTCCAGTCCACGCGCGCCGAGGCGGCGATGCCGGAGATCTTGCAGACCACGTTTTGCCGGTCCGCGAGGCGGCCGAGGTCCCTCGCCCACTGGGTGCGATCCTCGTACGGGTTCTGATTGCCGCAGTGGTCGAGGATGAAGCGTGTGCCCGGACACTGGTCTACCAGCAGCACGGCGTCGGCCAGTTCCCCGCTGCGGAGGCACAGATCGAAGGACTTGCCGATCTCTCCGAGATACTGGATGTCTCGCACGAATTCGGGCTCCAGGCATGCCCGGCGGGGCGTGCCTCCGTGGAGCACCTGCCGCACGCCCTTGATCAGCCGGTTGGTTTTGTAGAGGTTGATGTAGTTTCGGAATCCGAACTGACCGGGTCGACCGCCGATGACCGCGCCGGACATCGGGTTGTCATCCCGACGGCATAGCTCGATGACGTAGTCCGCCTCCGCCTCGTGCTGTTCCGGGGTGACGTCGACCTCCATGTAAACGGTCTTGACGACGTTCAAGCCCTTCGTCGCGACATCGTAGTCGGCCGTAGAGAATGAGCGATTGAGCTTGCCCGCACCGGCGAGCCAGGGCAGCCGAAATCTCGACAGATCCCAGAGATGCTGATGAGTATCGACGATCGGCAGCGCGCCGGGGTCGGGTTCGGTCACAGGCATGTGCTTCTTTCCCCGACCGGGGGCGGCATCGGCCGGGAGGGCCGGGATCACAGCCAGGGCTCCGATGCCCTGGAGGATGGCTCTGCGGTTAGGTGCAGAAGGCGGCACGGTGGGTCCCTCCGTCGCGGAGATTCGGTCCGATCGGTCAGACGAGGGAGGCCAGTACGTTCGCGGGAATGTCGAAGTTGGCGTAGACGTTCTGAACGTCGTCGTGATCCTCCAACTGTTCCATCAGACGGAGCATTTGCTGTGCCGGCTTCCCGTCCAGCATGATGGTAGTGCTCGGCAGCATCGTCACATCTGCTGAGAGCACGGGCAATCCGGTCGCAGTCATGGCATCGCGGACGGCGGCGAAATCCTCGGGCGAGGCATAGAAGTCATAGGTCTCGTCCTCCGTCTTCACGTCGTCCGCTCCGACATCCAGCGCGACCTCCATCATGGCGTCCTCGGAACGCCCCTCACGGGCGACGGAGATGATCCCCCGCGGTGAGAACTGCCAGGCCACGCAGCCGGATTCACCGAGGTTCCCGCCGCTCTTGCTGAAAATGTTGCGGAGTTCGGCAACCGTGCGGTTGCGGTTGTCGGTGGCGCACTCCACAAGCACAGCCACGCCCTCTGGGCCGTATCCCTCGTAGGTCATCTCCTCGTAAACCACGCCCTCGACTTCACCGGTGCCCCGCTGGATGGCGGTCCGGATCTTGTCCTGGGGCATGCTGTTCTCGCGGGCCTTCTGGATGGCCATGCGCAGCCGGAGATTGGCGTCCGGGCTGCCGCCGCCGGCGCGAGCGGCCATGATGATTTCGCGCGAGAGCTTGGTGAAGATCTTGCCCCGCTCCGCGTCCATCTTCCCCTTTTTCAGGCGGATGTTATGCCATTTGGAGTGTCCTGACATTTCGCGTTTCTCCCCTGATCTGCCCCGCGGAACCGGGCCCGGCTGGTCGGCCGATTATGGCACGGCACCCATGCGTCGTCAATTCGAGCGGGACTCGCGAGGTGCAGTGCGGGCTCCTCGCAGCAAGCTCCGTCAGCCAGATGGCGTGTGGGAGCGGCCTACCCCCGCTGAGCCGCGACCGTGAGGGAGCGTGGACCCGTCGCCGCCGACGGATGCGACCTCCGCCTTCTGACGGAGTCACGAGGCACTCGGGATTCACCGGCGACGTACCGGAGTCCCGGCCA
>CAZSRZ010000066.1:0-28497 GCA_964609085.1 uncultured bacterium
GGTTGCAGCGCTTCCCCATGTGGGACTGGGTCGGCGGCCGCACCTCGATCACCTCGGCAGTCGGCCTCCTCCCCGCGGCGCTTCTCGGCATTCCGATCGAAGAACTGCTGGCCGGTGCCGCCGCTATGGACGAGTGGACGCGCGAGGCGGAGCCCGCCGCCAACCCCGCGGCGTCGTTGGCGCTGATGTGGCACTTCGCCGGCGAGGGAGCGGGCCGGCGCGACATGGTTGTCCTCCCGTACTCGGACCGGCTCGCGCTCTTCGGGCGCTACCTGCAGCAACTGGTCATGGAGTCGCTGGGGAAGGAACTGGATCTGCATGGCAGACAGGTGCATCAGGGGATCGTCGTCTACGGTAACAAGGGCTCGACGGATCAGCACGCCTACGTCCAGCAATTGCGGGACGGGCCGGACAACTTCTTCGCCACCTTTCTGCGGGTGCTCGATTCCGGCGAAGGTCCCGCCGTAGAGGTGGAAGCCGGGGTCACCAGCGGAGACTACTTGAACGGCTTTCTCCTCGGAACGCGGGCCGCGCTCACCGAGAAAGGACGGGGGTCGATCACCATCACCCTGGACCGCGTGGACGCCTACCGGGTCGGCGCCCTGATCGCGCTGTTCGAACGGGCCGTGGGGCTCTATGCAAGCCTCGTCGGTATCAACGCTTACCACCAGCCGGGCGTAGAAGCGGGAAAAAAGGCTGCTGCGAGAATACTGAGTCTGCAGGCCTCGCTGCTGGGGGCTCTCCGCTCCACCGGTCGTCCCCTGACCGCCGAAGCGGCCGCCGAAGCCGCGGGGAAGCCAGAAGCGGCAGAAGACGCCTGGCACATCCTGACTCACCTCGCCGCCGGTCACGCGCGCGGCGTGGTGCGCGCCATCGGTGTCGACCCCGCAGAAGACACGTTCGAGACCCGCTAGCCTCTTCCGACGGCAGGGGACTGCGTGGCGAGCAGTGAACGGGAGAGAGGCCTCTCGCGGCCCCTCCCCGAAAGCCCCAGGCATGCCCGCATCTCTCACCTTCCACGGCGCCACGGACACCGTCACAGGGTCCCGACACCTCCTCGAGGCGGGTGGACGACGCGTGCTCGTTGACTGTGGACTATTCCAGGGGCCGCGGGAGATTCGAGAACGGAACTGGAAGCGGTTCCCCGTTCCCGCCGCCTCACTCGACGCAGTGGTGATCACCCACGCCCACCTGGATCACACCGGCTACCTGCCGCGCCTGGTCAAAGAGGGATACTCGGGCCCCATCCACTGCACGGCCGCCACCCGAGATCTCCTCGGGATCATGCTGATGGACTCCGCCCGACTTCAGGAGGAAGAGGCCGAACACGCAAACCGGCACCGCTGGAGCCGCCACTCCCCCGCCATCCCGCTCTACAACCAGGAAGACGCCCAGGCGACGCTGCGGCTGTTGACCGGGCTTCCGTATGAAGAGACGTTCGAACCCGTCGACAGCGTCCGCTGCCGCTACATCCGGGCCGGCCACATCCTCGGCTCGGCGTACGTCGCCGCGGAGACCGAGGGCCTGAACATCCTGTTCGGCGGGGACCTGGGCCGCTACGGACAGTCGATCATCCCGGACCCCACTCCCGTCAGCCGCACCGATTACCTGCTGGTGGAATCCACCTACGGTGATCGCGACCATGCCGACGTGGATGTGCACACCGAGCTTGAGCGGATCGTGCATCGATCGGTCCGGGAGCACGGGATGATCCTCATCCCGTCTTTTGCGATTGGGCGCGCACAGGAGGTCCTCTACCTGCTCCACGAACTGGAAGAAGCGGGGCGGATCCCCCGGATCCCTGTCTGGCTCGACAGCCCGATGGCCAGCAGCGCGATCCCTCTGTTCGTGAACCACACCCAGGACCACGACCTCGAGATGCAGGCACTGCTCGCAGCGGGCAATTGCCCCTTCGAGGGACCGAACGTCCGCTACGTCCAGACTCGGGAGCAGTCAAAGGCTCTGAATGAGGAAAAGGGAGCCGGGATCATCATTGCCGGCAGCGGCATGGCCAACGGAGGGCGCATCCGGCACCACCTGCTCAACCGCATCTCCCGCCCGAACACGACCGTGCTCTTCGTCGGCTACCAGGGTGTCGGCACGCCCGGGCGGGCCATCCTCGACGGCGCCAGGGTCTTCCGGGCGTTTGGCTGGGAGGTGGAGATCAACGCGCGAGTCGAGCGCATCGACGCCTTGAGCGCACACGCCGATCGCGGCGAGATCATGCGCTGGCTCGGCGAATTCCAGGAACCGCCAAAGAGGACCTTCCTCGTGCACGGGGAAGAAACACCGCGACAAGCCCTGCAGTCTCGCATCGTCGCAGAGCTTGGCTGGAATGTTCACCGCCCCAGTCTGGGAGAGCGGGTCGAACTGAGCTAAGGGACCTAGGGCTTCAGCGAGCCGCGTCGCCCCAGCCACTCCCGGCAGCGCTGCGGCCACTGGGTGACCGGGAGGCTCTCCACCGCACGCAGCCCGTAACCATGGCCACCCGCATCGTAGACGTGCAGCTCGCTCGGGACCCCAGCCTGCTTCAGCGCCCGAAACATCTCCAAACTGCTCTCACACCGGATCGGGTCATCAAAGGCGTGCACCAGGAACATCGGCGGTGTCTCGCTGGTGATCTTGAACTCCGGGAGCAGCTTTTGCTCCTTCTCGTCTACCAGCCATGCCGGGTAGACAAGCACCACGAAGTCGGCCTTACACGACGCCTGGTCGACGGCGTCCGCAGCGTCGTAGAGCCGCCGGCCCACCTGGCATGCGGCGCGCGCGGCGGTGTGTCCGCCAGCGGAAAAGCCGAGGACGCCGATGCGGTCCGGCCGGATGCCCCATTCCGAGGCCTTGCTGCGGGTAAGGCTGAGGGCTCGCTGTGCGTCCTGGGCCGGCGCCATCCAGCGCGGGGTCTGGGAACCGGTCGGCACCCGATACTTCAGGACGATCGCGGCGGTGCCGATGCCGTTGAGCCACTCCGCCACCTCCGTCCCCTCGAGATCCCAGGCGAGGATACTGAAGCCGCCGCCCGGACACACAACCACGGCCGAACCGTTGCGCTTCCCCACCGGAGGGAGAAACACGGTGACGCTAGGGTCGGCGACGTTCCCCAGCCGGATCAGCCTTTTCCCTGCCACCAGGTTGTCCGTGGGCTTGGTAAAGTCTGTCTCCGGGCCGACTTTCAACTCCACCCCTGGAGCCTTTCCGGGCCAGAGCCGCAGCACCTGTCCCGCATCCTGGGCCATCGTCGTTCCGGCTGTCGTCATCAGAATCATCCCAACCACCCAGGCAGCGCGCATCATCTTCTCCCAGGTTCTTGCGTCGCGGTGACGCACCACCCCGCAGGCAACGGGATACCATTGCCTGCCCGCCCCGGCGGTGCCTGCGTCGCACGGCCCGCGAGCCGGAACTCTTTCGCATGACCGAGCCCCAACCCTCCCTAAGCTACTGCGACGCCGCCGATCACCCCTTCCACGGCCCGTACCACAACGAGGAGTACGGCTTCCCCGTGGACGACGACAACGTGCTCTTCGAGCGTCTCTGCCTGGAGATTAACCAGGCGGGGTTGTCCTGGCTCACCATCCTGAAAAAGCGGGAGGGCTTTCGGCGGGCCTACCATGCATTCGACATCGACCGCGTGGCTTCGTACGACGAGGCGGACTTCGAGCGCTTGATGAGCGATCCCGGAATCATCCGGAACCGCCTGAAAATCCGCGCCGCCATCGAGAACGCCCGGCGGGTGATCGAACTCCGCTCGGAGTTCGGCAGCTTCCGGGGTTGGCTGGATGCCCACCACCCCGCACCTCTTGACACCTGGCGCCGGCGGTTCAAGAAGACCTTCGTGTTCACGGGGGGCGAGATCGTCAACGAACTGCTCCTGAGCACGGGCTATCTCCCCGGCGCGCACCATGCGGAGTGCCCCGTTTACCCCAGGATTGTGCTTCTCAATCCCCCGTGGCTGCGGTCCAGTCTCGGATGATCCGACGCCTCATCGCGATGGCGTTGCCTGGCCTGCTGGCGCTGACAGGCTGCGTCAGCTTGTCTCGCCCGGGCCCGCTGGAGATCCGCTACTGGACCGGTTGGACGGGGCACGAGTTGGCCGCGCAGAAACGCCTGGTGGACGAATTCAACCGCTCCAACCAGGGTTTTCAGGTCCGGATCCTCAGCATCGCGGGCTCCTACCAAAAGGTGCGGATCGCCTTCGCGGGCGGAGCCACCCCGGACGTGTGCTCCGCCGTGTGGGCGGACGAACTGGCCGGCTACGCGATGCGAGGTGTGCTGCGACCGCTTGACGCGGATTTGGCGGCGTCGGGAAGGAATCTGGACGAGTTGGTGCCGGGCGTCGCCCGGATGCTGCGCTACCAGGGCCAGACCTACGGCCTCGCGGTCACCACCAACACCAGCTTCATCGTATACAACAAGGCGATCTTTCGCGAGGCGGATCTGGATCCGGAACGGCCTCCCCGGACGATCGAGGAGCTTGACGCGGCCGCGCTCGCCTGTACGAAGCGGGCGCCAGACGGCACCATCCTGCGGTACGGCCTGCGGCCCTCGGATCTCATGCGCTGGGCGCTGGTCTTTGGCGGCGCATGGTACGACCCCGCCACCGGCGAGGTGACCGCCAACGACCCGCGCAACGTTGCCGCGCTGCGGTGGATGGCCTCGTACGGGGATCGCTACGACGTCTCGCGCATGCAGAGCTTTGAATCTACCTTCGGCAGCAACGCTACGCCCAGCGGACCCTTCTTCGTGGGCAAAGTGGCGATGTGGCAGACGGGCGAGTACGCGCTGGCGCACCTTCGCCGCTACGCTCCCGACCTGGATTGGGGCTGGTTTCCCGCTCCCTCCCCACCGGGCGGTCGCCCCGGCACCACGACGGCCGGCGGGAGCGTGTTCGTGATCCCGGCCGCCACCCGGCACCCCCGCGAGGCCTGGATCTTCCTCGACTGGCTCACCCGCACGCACGCCGTCGGCCAGTTCTGCGCGGAGATCACCAATCTGCCTCCACTCCGCGAACTCGCCGGGGCGAAGGAGTTCCGCAAGGAGCCTTTCTTCGCCTTCGCCCTGGATCTCGCTGCGGGCGAAAACGTGTTCGGCCCACCCGGAATGCCGATCTGGCCGCGGTACCGCCAGGAGATCACGCGGGCCGAGGACTATGCCGTTTTTGGCCGACGTGATCCGCAGCAACTGCTGGACGACGTGGACACCCGCATGGAGCGGGAGCTCGCCCGGACCCTTCGCGATGCCCGATAAGAGAGCGCTCTCCCCCCGGCGCCGGTCGCAATTGCACGGGCTCCTCTTCGCCTCCCCCTGGCTGCTGAACCTGGCGCTGCTGATCGCCTACCCCATCGCGGCGTCCCTCTACTACAGCCTCTGCAGTTACGACACGCTTCGCCCCCCGCGGTGGATCGGGCTGGAGAACTACCGGTCGCTGTTTACCGAGGACCCCCTGTTCTGGAAGTCGCTTGGCAATACGCTCTACATGGTCGCGTTCGGCCTGCCGCTGGGCCTGGTCGTCAGCCTGGGGATCGCGTTGCTGATGAATCAGAAGGTCCGCGGCATCGCCTTCTACCGCACCGTCTTCTACCTACCCAGCATCACGCCTGTCGTCGCCACCTCCATCCTCTGGCTCTGGCTGCTGAATCCCGAGATGGGGCTGGTCAACACCCTCCTCGCCAGGATCGGCATCGCGGGACCGGGCTGGCTCGTTTCGCCCGATTGGTCCAAGCCCGCCCTCATCCTCATGGGGCTCTGGGGGGCGGGCGGAGGGATGGTGATCTACCTCGCCGGGTTGCAGGACATCCCGCAACAGCTCTATGAGGCCGCCGCGCTCGACGGCGCCGGGACCGCTGCGAAGTTCCGCCACGTTACGATCCCCATGTTGAGCCCGGTCATCCTGTTCAACCTGATCATGGGCCTGATCGGCTCGTTCCAGTACTTCACGCAGGTCTACGTGATGACGCGGGGGTCAGGCGGGCCGCAGGACAGCACCCTCGTCTACGCGCTGCACCTGTTCAACACCGCCTTTCTCGACTTCCGCATGGGTTACGCATGTGCGATGGCGTGGATCCTCTTCCTCGTCACGTTTCTGTGCGCGTGGCTTGTGTTCCGGACGTCGGCTCGTTGGGTTTACTACGGCGGAGAGGCCCGATGAACCGCCCGCCGTTGCGCCAGGGAGTCACGCACGCTGTGCTCCTGGGGTTGGGGCTCTTCTTTTTTCTGCCCTTCTACTGGCTCGTCTCCACCAGCCTCAAGGCAGATGCGGAAGTTTTCGCCATGCCGCCGGTTTGGATCCCGAAGCAGTTGCTGTGGGGTAACTTCGGGAAGGCGGTGAACTACGTCCCCTTCCTGCTGTTCCTGAAGAACACGCTGGTGATCTGCGTGCTCAGCGTGGCGGGGTCGGTGCTCTCTTCGTCCCTGGTGGCCTATAGCTTCGCCCGGATCCGTTGGGCAGGCAGGGATGCGCTGTTCCTCGTATTGCTGGCGACGATGATGCTGCCGGGGCAGGTGACCATGATCCCGGTGTTTGCCGTCTTTCGATCCCTCGGGTGGATCGACACCATCCTGCCGCTCGTCGTACCGCACTGGCTCGGCACGGCCTTCTTCATCTTTATGCTGCGGCAGTTCTTCCTCACCATCCCACTGGAGCTGTCGGACGCGGCGAGGCTGGACGGC
Source organism: uncultured bacterium (assembly GCA_964609085.1). Taxonomy (GTDB): domain Bacteria; phylum Armatimonadota; class SYMT01; order SYMT01; family SYMT01; genus JANPLG01. The sequence goes on from CAZSRZ010000066.1 coordinate 6,664, forward strand.
TGCTCGGAATGGGACATCTACCGCCTTGTGATCCTGCCCCTCTCCCGCCCCGCGCTGGCGACGGTCGGCCTCTTCACCTTCATCGGTTCCTGGAACGACTTCAGCGGCCCCCTGCTCTACCTGAACGACGAGCGCCAGGCAACCTTGTCGTTGGGTCTACAGCAGTTCGTAAGCCAGCACGGCGCGGAGTGGTCGCTCCTCATGGCAGCCTCCACCCTCATGACTGTGCCGATCGTGCTGCTGTTCTTCTTCACCCAGAGAACCTTCATCCAGGGCATCGCCGTGACAGGGTTAAAGGGGTGAGAGGCGGCTGCGGTTTTCTTCGGTGTCGGTGCCTGGACGAGGCGTGCGTGGTTCGTGATCTCGGAACTGGAGTGTGGCGGACGGCAGCCGAAGAGTGACTGGTGGTCGGTGCGTCGGCGAGACACGTGCTGTTCGCACACGGACATCATCCGCAGAGCGAGAGCGGGTTTGGTCAACGTGACCGGAAAGTTGCCGGCCGGGGCGCTACCCGGCCGGCCGCTACCGCACTAGTTGTTCAGCGGGTTGCACATGAACTTGAGGAACCCACCGATGTTGATCGGCACGAACTTGGCATGACCGTCGAAGAACACGGCGGGAGTGCCGCCGATCTTCTGACCTGACGTCACAGCGTTGTCCGACTCACCGTAGTGCACGCCGAAGGAGTTGCAGAAGACGATGAAGTCATCCGCCGGCGCGGACAGGCTGGCGAGTTGGGCACCGCAGGCGGTCCAGTTGACCGCCGAGCCGCCATTTGGAACCCCCAGCGAAGCGCAAGTCAGCGGCGGCGCGAGTCCGAAGAGGACGGCGGCGAGTTCCGCAGCGCCCACGCCGTTCACAACCACGTTGCTCGGCCGACCGGGGAGACAGTAGCAGCGATAGCCGTAGGATCCGCCGCGATTGTTGACCACGAACCCGTTTACCTGTCGCTCGACCGGATTCCCCAGAGAGGGGCACCGAAAGATGCCATCGTTTTTGGCATACGGCTGAATCACGTCCGCCAACGCCGGAGACGCGCCGTTGGAGTTAAACCAGTTGTGGGCCTGGCCTCGCGGCAGTCGGTCCTCTTCCTGGTTGGCGATCGGGTAGGTCTCGTCGTAGTCCTGCGTGTACATCATCAGCGAGGTACCGATTTGTTTGCAGTTGGAGAGACAGCTACTCTTCCGGGCTGCCTCTCGCGCCCGAGCGAACACTGGAAAGAGGATTGCGGCCAGGATGGCGATGATGGCGATGACCACCAGAAGTTCGATGAGGGTGAACCCTCGCGACCGACGCATGATGACGACCTCCCCGTGCTGCACTGCACGGCTCCTAGGGGAGAGGCGACTCCGGGATGGGAGCGGCCCCGACCATGGGATGTTTCCCGTCTCACCGGGACTTTCCTTGTTGACGCCGCTCGGACACCGGATGATCCGCAAGCCTTCGTCTCCACCGGGGACGGGCACGCTCCGACGAAGCTGCCCCGGATGCCCCCTGGGCTAAAAATCGGCCGTGCCACAAGGGATTCCCGGTGCGGTCGGGTAAGATCTAGGTAGCGCCCTGCGGCGTGCGTGATGTCATCTGGGGCTTTGAGCCAACACTCATTCTGAAAGGGACCTCAATTTTCCGTACCTGAGTGGCAGCCGGCGTTGATCGCCTCACGGCGGGAGTTGGAATCGCGAGGGGAAGGGATGGGGTTCCACCCGTGACTCACGGGTTCAAAAGCTCTAGGACACACGGCGCAGCGGGGCACTCTTCCGTCAGGCCGGTTGCCCCGACCGGCCCGGGCCCTCCCTGATGTCCACCGGCTCTCTCTTCAACGACGATGCCGGTCTGTCGGCCGCCACGCACTTGCCGGACGCGGCTGACGCTGCCGGTCCACAGGCCCCCCTCGCCGCGCGAATGCGACCACGCAGCCTGGACGAGTACGTCGGTCAGGAGCAGATCGTCGGCCCGGGATCGCTCCTCCGTCGGGCGATTGAAACCGATCAGCTTGCCTCCGTGCTCTTCTGGGGACCACCCGGCTGCGGCAAGAGCACGCTGGCGATGTTGGTCGCACGCCACACTCAAGCGCACTTTGAGTCCTTCAGCGCCGTGCTCTCGGGGGTGGCCGAGGTGCGGAAGTCCATCGAAGCCGCCCGACTGCGCCGAAAAGCGACAGGCCGACGCACCATTCTGTTCGTCGACGAAATCCACCGCTTCAATAAGGCCCAGCAGGATGCCTTCCTCCCCCACGTCGAGGACGGGACGGTGATCCTTATCGGCGCGACGACGGAAAACCCGTACTTCGAGGTGAACACGCCGCTGCTCTCCCGAGCCCGACTCTTCCGTCTGGAGCCGCTGAGCGAGGCATCTCTTCGCCGCCTCATCCACCTCGCCCTGACGGACGTCGAGCGCGGGCTCGGCCGACTCTCCGCCAGGCTGGAGGCCGACGCGGAAGCCCACCTGATCCGCGTGGCGGGCGGCGACGCCCGCACACTCCTCAACGCACTCGAGAGCGCGGTGATGGCGACGCCAGGGTCGGACGGCCAGCGTGTGGTAACCCTTGCCATCGCGGAGGAGGCAATCCAGGAACGCTCCCCTGCCTACGATAAGGATGGCGACCAGCACTACGACATCGTGTCCGCCTTCATCAAGAGCATGCGCGGGTCGGATCCCGACGCGGCCGTCTACTGGCTCCACCGGATGCTGGCCGCGGGTGAGAATCCCCGATTCCTCTGCCGGCGCATCATCATTCACGCCGCCGAGGACGTGGGGATGGCCGATCCTCGGGCGCTGCAGATCGCCGTCGCTGCGATGCACGCGCTGGAGTTCGTCGGGCTACCCGAGGCCCAGATCCCGATTACGGAAGCGGTGATCTACATTGCCACGGCACCGAAGAGCAACTCGGTGCTGACGGCGATCGGCCGCGTCCAGCAGGATCTGCGGTCGCGGCCCCAGGGTCCCGTGCCTCCCCACTTGCGCGACGCTCACTACGCCGCCGCCGACAAGCTGGGGCACGGGCGAGGATACAGCTATCCGCACGATGACCCGGCGGGGTACGTTCCTCAGAACTACCTCCCAGCGGACGCCCTGGGCGGCCCGGCTTACGTCCCCTCCCCGCACGGATATGAGGCAGAGATCCGTGCTCGATTGGAGGCGTGGCGGGCCGGACCCTCAGAAACGGACGACGGCTCCGCCTAGTCCGGACTCCGCGCGTGTGTAGTCGGGAGAAAACCTCACCACGCCGCGTCTTGCCGTTACCCGCCCCCGGGAAGCACGCTCCCGTCGCGCGGCGAGGCAGGCCGACCGGAGGCGGGATCGGTGGTGGACCGCTCGCCGCCCGAGGTGCCTGCTTCGGCGGTCTGGGGCACCGCCCGCACCCCGAGCGACTGTGTGGCGGCAGCCCATTCGAATCGCTGCGCCGTCGGTCCCGAGGCGCCAAGTGAGGGGATGACGGCGAGGGCCTGAGTCCACGCGCTCGCCGCCGCCGCAGAGGCGTTCAGGATGCCGGGGGCGATGCTGAATCCGTGGTCCGTGCCCCGCACAGCCGCGGCGAGTTCGCTCCCGTTCCACGGCTTCACTGTCGCCACAGCCAGCAGGTACTCGCCGCCTCCAGCCTCGCTGAGACGCAGTGAGCAGACGGCTTCACGCGACGGGATGGGGCTGCGGAATTCGATCGTGGCTTTGCCTGCAGAGTCGACGCGGATCAGCGCCAGGTACCCCGGGGCGGTCGCGGTGATCCGCGCGCTCACGGAGTCGCCGCCGCGGTAACCGCGGGCCGGCCGCGAAACGGCGAGCTTGAGGCCGAGCGGACGCTCCGGAGAAACCCTCGCCTGCACTGCCGGACTCCCCGCCGGGGCCTCCGTCGGCCGAGCGTCACTGCTGCTGGGATTCGCCAACCGGGAAAGCGCGATGCGTTTCGGGTCGGGAAGTTCTGAGTCCAACCCCCTGTCCGGCGACTCAAGAGCGGCACCCTCCCCGATCTCGAACGCGATCCGGCCCGCAGCGTTCGGCAACGGGGACCGGCTCCACTCCGGACCGCCCACGGGCCCGTTCGGAACGGACGCGTTCAGCGGGCCGGCGATGGGACCGATGAAGCCGATCCCACCGGCCGTGCCGGTGCGGCCGAGGGCCTCGGCTAGCTGAGTGCCGTCCACCGCTGCGCGTACCTCGGCCGGCGTCGGCGGATCGGGCGGTTCTGGCGTCGGCAGCACTGACTCATCACGGCGGGCGGGCTCCGCTTCTACGGGCGATGCTGCCGTCATCGTCGGGCGCGGACTCACAAAGCGGCCGAGCACGGCCGCCGTGAAACCGAACAACACGAGGGCAAGCGCGATCACACCGGCGGTGCCGATCTCGCGCAGTTCTGCCCCTCGTCGATGTCCGCCCAACTCAATCCGCCTCACTCTGCCGCTCCTCACCACTCATTGTGGCGGGGATTGGCTGATCGGTTCAAGGGCAACCCGTCACTCCGTTTCCAGTTCAGCAATCTGGCGTTCCACTTCACCGAGTTGCTGACGCAACGCCCGCGCTTGAAGCGTGAGCCGCAATGCCCGCTCGTCCACCGGCGGTCGGGGACCAAGCGCCAATGCCGCGCCGGACCAGAGCAGGCCCGCGGCCCCGACGCATGCCGCCGGGATCGCCGCCGACGTGACGGCGGCGGCCGTCGCCACGTAGAGGACGGTGGAGACGCCGCCTGCCGCAGCCAGCGCCAGCCCGGACACGGGGTTCCACACCCATGCCCGCTGGTCACGTCGAAGATGCTTCTGGCGGACGGAGAGCAGGGAATCGCAGTGCCGGAGCTGTCGCTCCATCTCCGCACGGTGTACACGACGTTCGCGGAGCAGCCGCGCCCGAGCGCGCCACAGCGTGCCGAAGACGCCGAAAATCGCCTGATGTCCCGTCGTGGGCATTGCGCCGGGAATGAGCGCGCGCAAGCCCGTCGGCACCGGCGGCAGGGCGAGCCCCAGTTGGGCCTGGACTACCGCGAGCGTGCGGCAACCGGATGCCTGCTGCAACATCGCTTCGAGCACTGCCTGCCAGCGAAGTCTCTGCGGCTCCAACTCTTCCAGTGGCTCGACGGGGAGCTCCGGCCGAGGGGCTCGCGGATTGTCCCAGAGCGAGTGGGCCATCCGCAGTGCCTGCTCCCGCCGGTCCACGGGGGCACTCTCCCAGGCCTGTCGCAGATAGTAGGCGAGGACGGCGCGCTCACGCTCGTACAGGGCACGGGCACCAGGCACCAACGGCGGCATTCCCAGGCGGCGGCCCAGTTGGTCCAGCAATACGTCAGCCGTGGCGATCGGGAAGATTCCCCATTGGTACAGTCCGCAGGTCCGAGCGGTGGCGCGGATCACCTCATCCGGCAGCGCGTCCGGGCGGCAGCCGCAGTGGATCGCCACCTGGCAGCGTTCTTCCGGCGACAACTGTCGGAGTATCCAGAGCATCGAGGTGGTCATTAGCTCGGTGGGCTTCGGCGCAATCCATCAGGAAGTCGACACCGCGCATGATACGCGCCACGCCCCCCGGGTTAGGGAGCTCTCACGCCTCGAAGCGAAACGTCGACTGGCCGATACGAAGCTCGTCGCCGGGGAAGAAGTGCTGCTGCTGCACCCGGACGCCGTTCACCCAGGTACCGTTCGCGCTCCCCTCGTCCGTGACCACCCAACCCTCTTCGGAGTAGGTCAGGCGGGCATGGCGGCGCGATGCGGTGGAGTCGCCGACCAGCGCCACGTCCTGCGTCGGATCTCGGCCCAGGCCGAGGTCCACTGAGGCCAGCACGAACACCTGCCCCGTTAGCGGCCCTGCCGTCACGAGCAGGCGGGGACCCTCTCCGGCGGAAACCGCAGGTTCGGCGTACACTGTCGCAGCGGACGAAGCACCCCAGGCGGCGGGACCCGAAGCCATCGCACCGTATGCAGGCGCAGGCCCCGGAATCGCATCCCCCACCGAGCACCCGCAATGGCCCGCTGCGTCCTTCACCAGCCCGCAGAAGGGGCATACCCCGGCCGCACTGGGGATGGATGAGGTCGACCCGAACGCGGCGGGTGCAGAGAGCGCAACGCGGTCTACCGGCCGAATGCTGCCTGTTGCCGTCGCCTTCTCGTAGTAGCCCAGCGTGACGCGACCAAACTGAATCGCATCTCCATCGCGGAGGAGTTGGCCGGCCGTAAGGGGTTGACCATTGACCAGGATCGGCAGCTCCTGGCTCTCCGCAAACAGGCCGTACCGCCCGCCGGTGAGCCGGAAGCTGGCCATCCGGCGAGGCACGGCAGGATCGAGAAAGACGGGGATCTCCACCAGCTCGTCCCGTCCCACATACGCGATCGGCTGGTCGATGACGTGCTCCCGGCCCTCATTCCTCCCGATCAGCACCTTGACCCACACCCGCTTGGCCGCCTCTGCGATCAGGCTGATGAAGAAACCGATGAGCGCGCCAGTGATGATGAAGCCCACCATCCTGCCCTGCATCCCGCCAAAGATGTGGCTGACCACCATAAGCTGAAACACGGCCCCGCCCAGAAAGCCGCCGAGTGCCCCTCCGAACAGGCCGTTCACCATCCGTCGCACTGAAAGGTTCGGTCCACCCATTGCCATCCCTAGCAGGAGGCCGATGAACATCCAACTCAGCGACCGGGCGAGTATTTGGGGCAGGAGGTCCGCCGCACCGAGACTGGCCGTGTTCGGATTGCCGCCCAGCCGCGTGTAGGCCAGTTGCCCCGCCATCATCCCGAGGAATCCACCGACCGCCCCGATGGCCAGGAACATCCCCAGGATCCGGTTGAACCGACGCCCGGTTCCTTCCTCAAGTCCCTCGGAGAGCCCCAACCCCAATCCGACAGCCAGCCCAAATGCCAGCCCCAGCATCCCCATGGAGGTGGGGTGGACGGATGGGAGCGTGCCGCCGGGGCCCTCGAACCGGGCGGGAGCAAAGGGATACGGCAGGGGGAGGAATTCCGTGAGGATCCAGCCGAGCAGCCCGCCGACCGCCCCGAAGAAGAAGCCCCGCAGCACGCGGACGGGCGACATGGCTAGACCTCGAAGCGGAAGCGGGTGCCGCCCACACCGATCTCGTCCCCGGGTTGGAGGGGGCTTTCATTCACGCGCGCGCCGTTCAGAAACGTCCCGTTGGAAGAGCCGAGGTCCCGCAGCACGTAGCTGCCGCTCTCCACCGCGATCTCCGCATGGCGACGGGATGCCGTGGTGTCACGGTCCAGCGGGACCGAGTTCGCGGCATCCCGCCCCAGGACCACCGCCCCGAGCACCGGGAACACTGTCCCCATGTAGACGCCCTGCATCCCCACCAATCGTGGCCCGCTGCCCTGTGCGGGCACGGCAGCGCTGCCGCCGCCACGTCCTGGCAGGGCAGAGCAAGCGCAGCCGCCGGCAGCATCCTTCATCTGTCCGCAGAACTGGCAGAGGTTTGGGTCGGCCACCACGGGAGGCGGCGGAGGGGGCACGCCGGGTGTGGGCACGCCGACGGCTGTATTCGCGCCAGCCAGGCTCTGGCCGCCCTGCCCCTCCACGACCGGCTGGATTCCCAGCTTCTTCAGGGCCGTCTCCACGGTCAGGCCCTGCTTCCTGGCATAGAGCACGAGGCTGGCGATGATTGCGATCAGCACCGCCCACTGGAGCAGGAAGATGAAGAAGCCGCCGATCGCGTCCAGCGGACCCTGGGGGGCGGGCGCGGGCAACTCACGACCGGCCGGCGCGTTCACGGCGGGGCCTGCTCCGGTCCCCGGGTCAGCACCCGTGTCCGGCCCACTAGCCGTGGCCGGAGCGTTTGCGGGCGTCGACAGGACGTCCGTGACCTCGGGCAACCCGACGGGAACGGTCAGCGAGCTCTGCCCCGGTGCCAGTTCCAGCCGCACGCTCTTGGTAGTCGCGCTTCCGCCCTCCGGCGTCACGGTGACCGATCCCTCTCCGGCGACGACGAAGTCGAACGTGGCCACGCCCTGGGCGGTCGGCAGGATCGGCTTTTGGGCGGCGTTCTTCCCGCCGTCGGTCAGCGTGATCAGCCCCTGCGCGATCGGGGCCTCGCCCTTGCCCGTCACCTTCACCTCCACACGCTGGATCAGGCGGAAATCGGGCGAGGCGAAGACGATGTCACCCGTGGAGCCACCGAGGGCAACCGTCTTGCGGCCTGCGTAGCCGGAGCGCTTGTCCAGCACATAGATCGTCGCCGACTTCAGCCCTGCCGGCGCCTCGACTTCACCGCGCTCGGTGATGCCGGTCAGTGACTCCGGCTTTTCCTTGATGAAAACGGTGTACTCGCCACCCGGGGGTACCCGTACTGAAAGCTTCTTGCCGGGGGCGGGGGCAGCCCCGCCGGGGAGGTTTCCGGCCGGACCGTTCTGCGCCGGCGAGCCGGCCGCCGGGGCGTTTCCGGCCGGAACATTCGCCGGAGCACCCTTGCCCACAGGCGCATTCTGGGCCCGAACAGGCAGTGCAAGACTGACCAGCAGCACCGACAGCAATGCACACCTCATCCGAACACCTCCCGGCGGGCGTCGCGGCCCGCATCCGCACCAAAGCCGAAAACCTGAAGTACTTCCAACGGCAGCCGGGATTCTCCTGTCCGCAAGCGGCGGAGCGCCGTGGGGATCGCGTCCACGACGTCCCCCGCGATCGCGCCCGGTGCCCCCTTCTCCGCCCCGGTGACGTCGCCCGCCAACCCGTGCAGATAGACTGCCGCCACCGCCGCATCGACGGGTGCCAGTGCCCGCGCCAGGCACGCACCGGTGATCCCCGTCAGGACGTCCCCGGTGCCGCCGGTCGCCAATGCCGGTCCCCCGGTGCTGTTCACTGTCAGCGTCCCGCCCGGGTCGGCCACCACCGTCCCCGGTCCCTTAAGAGCAATCACGCACCCCCAATGTTCCGCGGCTGCTTGAACGCTTCCCGGCCGGTCCGCCTGCACCGCGGCCGGCTCGAGGGCCTGGAGTCGCGCGAGCTCAACGGTATGCGGGGTGAGCACGCACCCTTCCGGGCACGGGACCCCGTCCAGCGCGAGGATGTTCAGGGCGTCAGCGTCGAGAACGCACGGGAGTGCCAGGAAGGTGAGCCGGCTGACCAGCTCCGACAGGAACTGAACGGTGTCGGTGTCCCGCCCGAGCCCGGGCCCCACGGCCGCTGCCGTCGCCCAGACCAGGCGATCGGCAAGCGCCGCCGCGGCTGCCGCGTTCAACCGCCCGTCCCGAGTCTCCGGCAGCGCCAGCGTCATGGCTTCCGGGACCGCACCGGCCACCGTCGCGGCAATCGACTCCGGCACGGCGGCGACGACCAGGCCCGCGCCCGACCTGAGCGCCGCCCGGGCCGCGAGGATCATCGCACCTGCCATCCCTCGGCATCCACCGACAAGCAGCAGCCGCCCCCAATTGGCCTTGTGATCTGAACGAGATCGGGCCGGCCACAAGGTCTCCGCCCGGCGAGGTTCCATCCACGTCGCCACCGGTCGCCCGGAGGCGAGTAGTTCGGCCGGCATCCCCAGGGTAGTCAGCGACAGGGCACCAGCCAGGGCAGGACCCTCCCCGGTGACCAGCCCCAGCTTGATGCCGCCGAGTGTGACCGTCTCAACCGCCCGTGTGCATTCCCCCGGGGCGAATCCTGTGTCAGCATTCAGCCCGGACGGTAAATCGACAGCGACCACGGGCGCCCCGAGCCCGTTCATCCACCGGATGGCGGCAGCGTATTCCTCACTCGGTGACGAAGCGATCCCCGTTCCGAGAAGGGCATCCACGACCAGTTGGGGGTCTCCTGCCTTGGTCGGACTCCATGCCTCCCAGGCCACACCCGAAGCCGCGGCGGCTTCCAGATTGCGTCGGGCGTCGCCGCCGTACTCCTCCGGGGGAGCCATCACGGCCACTCTCACCGGGAAGCCCCACCCGAGCAGGTGGCGAGCGGCAACCAGACCATCCCCGCCGTTGTTCCCCTTCCCGCACATGCAGAGGATCTCTCCCCCCGCGTACCGCTTCCGCACCGTCTCCGCGACGGCAACGCCGGCCCTCTCCATCAACTCCAGCCCCGGAAGACCGAACTCGACGGCCGCCCGACGGTCCAGGTCGCGCATCTCAGCCGCGCGGTAGAGTCGCATTCAGTCCTCAACTCCCGGGGGAGGCGACCCCATGGTCCGGTCAACCACGGAGGCCAGCGCCTCCACCTCCGCCCGCACCTCCCTCTCGTCCGGGCCCTCCACCATCACGCGGATAATCCGCTCTGTTCCGCTGGCCCTCACCAGTACGCGGCCCCGACCTTCCAACCGCGCCTGAGCAGCGTGCACTGCCTCCCAGAGCTCCGGTTGGGTCCGCCAGCCTCGCCGACGCCACACCCGGATGTTCTTGAGCACCTGTGGGTACTCCCGGATCTGCTCCGCAAGGGAGGAAAGCGGCTGTTTCCGCGCGGCAATGACCCCGGCAACCGCCAGCATGGTGAGGAGGCCGTCGCCCGTGGTGTGCCAGCGGGACAGGATGATGTGACCGCTCTTCTCCCCGCCGAGTGCCGCCCCGTGCTCGGCCATCAGGGCCGCGACATGTCGATCGCCGACTGCGGCGCGGTGGAAGCGAATCCCGTGCTCGGCGAGCCCCAACTCGAGCCCGACGTTGCTCATCACCGTTCCGACCACCTGATCTCCGGGGAGGAGGTCTGTCCCCTTCCAGGCGAGGGCACACAGCGCCATCACACGATCCCCGTCCACCAGTCGACCCTGCTCATCGCAGAAGATCGCGCGGTCCGCATCTCCGTCAAAGGAGACGCCGAAGTCCGCACCACGGCGGACGACCATCTCCTGGGCGGCCTCGGGGTGGAGCGCCCCGCATTTTTCGTTGATGTTCATGCCGTCCGGAGACGCCGCAACGACCAGCGGCTCGGCACCCATCAGGGCGACGAGCCGGGGGCCCAATTCGCTCGCAGCGCCGTTGCCACAGTCGACGACGACGCGCATGCCGCGCATGGTGGTCGGCGCGCTGTCGCAGAGGAACCGCAGATACTCCTCGACGAGGGGGGTGCCGGGCCGGATGGAGCCGACGTCAGCCCCGGTCGGAAAGGGGAGCGATTCCCATTGTTTCAGCGTATGTTCGAGCGCAATCTCCTGGTCATCGGAGATCTTGCGTCCATCCGGACCGAAGAACTTGATCCCGTTGTCCGGAGCGGGGTTGTGTGAGGCGGAGAGTACGATTCCCGCTGCGGCCGCGTGTCTGCGAGTCAGATAGGCTACGCCAGCGGTGGGTATCACGCCGAGTTCCACGACATCCGCTCCCACAGAGAGCAGCCCGGCGGCCAGGGAGGTTGCCAACAGGTCCCCGGATCGTCGCGGGTCTCGCCCAAGGAGAAAACGGGGGCGTGATTGGTCCGCTCCCAGTGTGACGCCAGCCGCCCGGCCCAACCGAAAGGCGAAGTGGGCCGACAGGTCGGCGTTGGCGACTCCCCGCACCCCATCGGTGCCGAACCTGGGATCCTCTACCATTCGTGCTCCCGGTCCCGGACAGCGATGCTCGCGATCAGGGACGACGCGTGGCGCCGATCTGGCGCAGGGTGACATGGACCTTCTCCGGGCTGATGCGCAGAGCCGGATCCGGCGGAAGGATGCCGACGTCCCGGCTCACCTGCGTGGCCTTCCGGTCCAGCGTGATCAACTCGGTATCCACTGTATAGACCCGGCTGAGCAATTGCTCGGGGCCCGTCAACAATACGAATGCGGGCTGCACCTCGACGGAGACACGGACTCCCGGAGGTGCCACGAAGGACGGCTGCACGGGCACGCGCTTCTGGATCACCACGCGCTGTTGCATCCCGGAGACGAGCGCCTCCTGCGGCTCCACGCGTACGTCCGCCAGCACCGCCCCACGCCTGTCGAGTGGCAGCAGTGCCACGGGAACACTGACGACTTCACGGTCCGGCGTCACCAGCATCGCCCCGATCCGGTCCACCTGCTCGAGAGACGCCTGCGTCCCGTAGACGAGGGCTCGAGAGGGGCTGGTGGTTGGCCGCTCCTTCCACGCCCATCCAGGCACCTGTCGGGACACCTGGACGTAGACGGGCAGCTCGCGTCGCTGCTCCGCCACCAGACGCACCGGAATGGTGCGGGGAAGCCACTCCCAGCTCACTCTGCCGGCGATGGCGGCCGGCAGGCTGACGCGGACTGGAGCCTGGAGCTGACTGCCGGGGGCCGCGCCGCTGAGGTCGAACGAGACCTGGACCTCGCTGGCGTCGAGATCCCGGATCAAGTCTCCCGGGCCGTCCACATCCACACGGATCTCTACCTCCCCTCGCGGCTGCACCACCTGCAGCCCCGCCGGCGGAGTTACCTGGAGGGACCGCAAGATCCGGGTTCGCGTCCGGTCCTGCTGTCGGCTCACCACCACCGCAAGAATCACGGCCCCGACGAGGGAGAGGAGCTTGAGCGGCCAATCGCGCTTGAAAATCTGGAGCATCGGTGGTGCCTCAGGCTTCCGGTCTGCGCCGCGCCTTGAGGGTGGAGATCCCGGAGAGAGCCTGCGGCACGCGCGACTCCCGACCGCCCTTCGGCTGAAGCCCCTCAAGCAGTCGCTGGCGCAGCATCTCCGTGGTCAGACCCCGGTTCATCCGCCCACCGGCGACGAGCGAGATGGACCCCGTCTCTTCCGAGACCACGATGACGAGTGCGTCACTCCGCTCAGAGGCTCCCAGAGCCGCCCGGTGTCGGGTGTGGATGTCGGAGCCGATGCCGGGCCGGTCACTCAAAGGCAGCACGCAACCGGCGGCCACCACGCGGTCACCCCGGATGATCACCGCACCGTCATGGAGGGCGGATCCCGGGTGGAAGAGGGTGTCGAGCAGCTCGCTCGTCACCCGGGCATCGATCGGGGTTCCGGATCCGATCAGGTCGTCCAGCCCTTCCTCCCGCTCGATGACGATCAGGGCGCCGACGCTGCGGGAGGAAAGGAGACTTGCCAGCCGCACCAGTTCGCCGATCAGCCGCGCCATGTCCTCGCGAGGCAAGAGATGCAATCGATTCTGCCAGAACTGCACCCGGCCTACCTCCTCGAGCACGTACCTCAGCTCGGGGTAGAACAGGATCACCAGCGCCACCGGGGCCAGCGGGACGATTTGACGCAGCAGCCAGTTGAGCGTCCGGAGGTGGAGGAGGTCCGCCAGAAAATAGATCGCCAGAAAGACCACCAGGCCCGAAAAGATCTTCCACGCGCGAGTACCCCGCGCGAGCTTAACCAGGCTATAGAGGATGGCGGCCACGACAAGCACATCGAAGATGCGCGCCATCCACTCCCCGACTACCGATAATCCGGGCACCAAGAGACCCCCGCTTAGCCTATCCCGCCCGTCAGCGGGTTGCGCGAGATGGCCCGGTCCCGGCGCTCACCGACCGCTTCCCGTCCCGCGCACCGCCCGGCCGGGCGTGGCGCCGGTGTGGCATCCGTCCCGGAGTACGCGTCGACCGTTGACCCAAACGTCCCTCACCCCCGTGGAGAGCTGGTGAGGCTGGGAGAACGTGGCGTGATCGCGGACCTGCTCGGGGTCGAAAACTACGACGTCCGCGAACAGCCCCTGGCGGAGATGACCCCGATCGCGGAGACCGAGTCTGTCCGCGACAGCGCCGCTCATCGCCTTTACGGCGTCCTCGAGCCGCAGCACCTTCTCGTCCCGGACGTAGTGCCCCAGGACCCTGGGGTAGGTCCCGTAGGCGCGGGGATGGACCGGCGTGTGCTGCCCCTGCGGATCCAACCCAGCGGCGTCGGTGCTGATCTTGATCCACGGCAAGCGCAACTGCTGCCTCAGATTCTCCTCGCTCATCACGAAGTAGATCGTGCCGATTCGCTGCCGTTCGGAGAGGAGCAACTCCACGGCGGCTTCCGACCAGTGCTGCCGCCGCTCCGCGGCGATCTCTTCGAGGTTCGACCCGATGTAGCGACGGTTCTCGGGCTGGAGAAACCCGACGGGCATCACGTACTCGCGCGTGGGCTGCCGGCGGAACGAACCCGCGGGCAGGTTCTCTCCTCGCATTTCGCTCAGGATCCGCTCCCGGAGCGCGGGAGCAGCCAGCCGCTCCCAGAGCTTGCCGCCTTCCGCTACCCAATCCGGCAACAGCACCGTCAAACCCGTCCCGCTCCCGACGTAAGGGTACATGTCCGCGGTGACGTCGATCCCCGCCGACCGCGCGGCTTCGATGCGATCGATTACCGTCGCCATCTTCGGCCAGTTCGTTTGGCCGGTTACCTTCAGATGGTAAATCTCCAAGGGAACGCCCGTCGCCTTGCCGAGATCCAGGATCTCTTCCAGGGCGTCGAGGATTTCATCGCCCTCTGAGCGGATGTGGGAAACGTAGATGCCTCCGCGACGCCCCACCTCCGCCGCGATGGTCGTCAACTCCCGTGGGGTTGAGTAGCAGTTCGGTGGGTAGATCAGGGCGGTAGCGATGCCGAGAGCTCCGTCGTCCATCGCCTGGGCTGTCACCCGAAGCATCGTCTCCATCTGTTCCGCGTCGGGCTCCCCCGCATCCCACCCCATCGCGTACTCGCGGATGGCCCCGCCCCCCACGAAAGAGCCCACATTGACAGAGACGCCTCGCCGCTCCAGGAATTCCAGCCAGTGGTGGAACCGAGTCCACTCAGCCGCGATCTCCGCGACTTCCGGCGCGAGCTCGGTCCATCCAAAGCGAGTGCGACGTCGCCCGCCGAAGGGCACAGGGCTCCACAGCTCCCCCATGATCTCTGTCGTCACCCCCTGCGTCACCTTGGAGAGGGAGCGCCCGTCGGTCATAAACGTGGCGATGGAATGGCTCTGGATGTCGATGAATCCGGGAGAAACGACCATCCCCGACGCGTCCACCACCTCAGCCACGGAGTGTCGGTCGATCGACCCGGGGGAGGCAATGGTGTGGATGCGATCTCCCGACAGACCCACGTCGGCGTGGAACCAGGGCCCGCCCCCACCATCTACAATCCGACCGCCGCTGATCAATACGTCCAGACTCACGCCGCCCTCCCCTTCCGTTGTCTCTGCTGCGAAGCCGCGGGCTACCGGCGCGGCCGATGCACCGGTGGGGTGGCGCGGACGGTCGGTCGGACCCGGAACCTCACCCCACGTTGCGGCACGTCACCGGGGTGGCGCCTTCTTGGAGAGGCCGTCCGCCGCGCCCGGAGCGCTCCGCAGCAACTTCACATGCCCGTCGGCGAAGCCGACATTTCCCCCGACACCTCCGGAGCTGGAGTGCCTCGCGTCGAAACTCTGCAGCAGGTCGTTCGCTTCCGGCCCAGGCAGGGTTGAGTCGAACACCATCGGGGAGAGCGCCGGACTGTCGAAGAAGCGGACATGTAGCCGCCCTATCCGCCGATTGAAAGCATAGCCGCCCGTCTTGGACTCAGAACACGCGAACAGGCTCTGGTTTTTCACATAGGGCATTTCGCCGGATTGCCACTTTTGTGCCGGAGGAAGCGTCTCGTCGTAGTCCTGGGTGTACATCAGGAGTCCCAGGGAGATCTGTTTCAGGTTCGACAGGCACGAGACGGACCGCGCCGAGCTACGAGCCCGCCCGAAGACTGGAAACATCAGCGCAGCGGTCAGCGCCACCCCGGCAACGAAGAGAAGTGCGCACCCCCCCAGGACGATGAGGACGATGGCCCAGGAGGACATCCTCCCGCGGGAGCCGGGGTTCGATTGGTCAACGATAGGCATCTGCGGAACTTTCCATCCTGCACACCAGTGCTGCCGAGCTCTCCGGAGCCGTGCGCGGGTTGCCGTGCCCGATGCTCGGGAACAGCGGGGTGGCGCTATTCGTCTCGTTCGGGCGTTGGGACCATGATCACGAGCGCATAGTTGGTCAGGCTGGCTTTCGCCGCCGCGAGGACCTCGTCCCTGGTAACATTGGCCACACGCGACATGAGATACCTGTCGAAATCCGCGCCGAGGCCCATCGCCACATTCCAGGCCAACTCGTACGCCTGATCGCGGCTACGCTCGGACCGCAGCGCGTAGCGCCCGATGACGTAGGCACGGGCCCTCGTCAGTTCGGCATCGGTGGGTCCGGTGGAAGCGAGTTGCCGGTACTGCTCAATCAACAGCTTCTGGGCGGGTTCAAGGACCGGCTCCTCCACGGGCTGGGGCGGGTTGCCGCGAATGACGACCCGCGTCGGCGGCGTGATGAGGAACCCGACGTGGTGGCTCTGGAACACGAGCGGGGTGTAGAACGAGCCGAGGTCGTATCCCAGGCTGTGCTTCTCGCGGATATTCGCAAAGAGCCGGGCGCGTTTACCGCCGCCCAGAATGGCATCGAGCACCGCGTAGACGGGGTAGTTCGCGCGCGTCGCGCCGGGGGTCAGGAAACCGATCATCAACTGCGCGGCCGGGCCCTGCCGCTGGAGCACCTGGACGCGTGAGCGCGCAAGCCCGGCGACGGAGGGTTTCTCCGTGACGCTGCCAGGGCTGAAGGGCAGATCCGCGAACGCTTTCTGGGCGGCCGAGAGGGCCGCTGACGGCTGGATGTCGCCGACAATGGCCACCGCCATGCGGTTCTGGACGTAGCACCGCTTCCAGTAGGCCCGGACATCCGCGGCGGTCAGCCGATCCAGGGTCTGGGTGAAGCCGGTGAGCGGCCGACCGTAGGGGCTCCGCGGGTAGAGCTCGGCCGTGAGGGCCTGATAGGCGGCGGACGCGAGATCGTCCTGCGCCCGCTCAACCCGCTGCTTGATCGACTCCCTTGCGGCGGCGATGTCCGCCTCCGAGAAGCGCGGTCGCGCGACGACGTCGGCGAGCAGCTTGATCGCCTCCAGGTACTGGTCGCGCCCGGTGACGATGGAAATCTGGGTGAAGTCGTAGCCGGGCACGGTACCGAGGTTGCCGCCGCTGCGCTCGATTTCGGCCAGGAAGCTCTTATCGCTCCGATTCTCCAGTCCCTTGAGGATCGACTCGGCGCAAAGAGCGGTGACGCCGGCCTGATCTTCGGATTCGTCGGGCAGCCCCGCGCGCACCAGGCAGACGATGCTGACGATTTCGCTCGCGTCATTGGCGCGGGTCAGCAGGCGCAGGCCGTTCGACAGGGTCGCCACGCCAGTCGGGGGCCGGCGTTCGACCGGCGGGGCCGCCGGTTTCGGGGTGGGCGGGGCGGCAACGCCCACGCCAGCCGCCAGCAGGAGAAGCGCCCATGTGGTTAGCCGCATCACAGCGTCCCGATCCTGGGCACCGGGGTCGGCCCGCCCGCCCTTGGTCGGAGGCTCACGCTGATGCAGCGGTCAGCGGAGAGATACTTCCGCGCGACGGCGGATACCTGTTCCGCCGTGACCGCGGCCACGCGTTCGAGGTACGTGGCGGCGAACTCCCAACTGTCAATCGCCGAGTAGTAACCGAGCGTGCCGCCCTGGCCGGAGTAGGACTCGTTCTCGATGGCGTAGGTGCCTCGGAGCCGGCGCCTGGCCACGTCCAGATCTGCTTCGGTGACCCCCTGCCGCACGAGGAAGTCGAGCTCGGCCCGCAGCCTGGCTTCCACGGCGTCCGCGTTCCTCGGCCCGCAGCCGGCGACGACCACGAGCAACCCGTCCTGCCGACGCGTCTCGTAGGAGACGGAGACGTCGGCCTGATCGCGGACCGCCGCCGGGAGGCGTCCCACACCGTCCAACTCGAGCATCGTCAGGATCAGATCCATGCAGTAAACGTCCGGCTGGTTCTTCACACTGGGGGCGGGGAAGGCGAGTCCCACATAGCCGTTGGCGAACGGCGTATCGATCGCCCGCCGTTCCGCGGTCGCGCAGGGGGCTTCCGCCGGCGGTAGGGGGTCGGCCGGTTTCGTCTTCGCGACATCGGCGGCGAAGGCCGCGCGGACCACCTTCTCGATGGCTGGTCCGTCCACATCTCCCACCACGACGATGGTCATGCGGTCCGGGGTGTAGTGCTTCTGGAAGTACTCGGTAACGGCCTTGAGGTCGAGCCTGTTCAGGAATCGCGGCTCCCCGCGGACGTCGAAGCGATAGGGATGCCGCTTGAAGGCCAGACTGTAGAGGAGCTTGGTGACGAGGAGGTCCGGCCGGAGGGAGATCCGGTTGATCTCATCCAGCATCACGGGGCGCTCTGCTTCCCAGTCCTCAACCCGGAACTTTGGCTTCCGGATGGCCTCGGCCATCACCGGCAGGAGTCGGGCGGCGTAGCGACCGGCGACAGTGCAACTGAAGCTCGTCCAATCTTTGTCGGTCGTCGCCTCAAGGAGCCCCCCGAGATTCTCGACCTCGGCATCGATGCTCCCCGGACCGCGGTCATCGGTCCCCTTGAAGACGAGGTGCTCCACGACGTGGGCCATCCCCGACGACTGCTCGTCTTCGGTGAAGCCGCCGGCGCGAATCCAGATCTGGACGGACGCAAGTGGGGTGGAGTGGGCCTCGCGCACGACCAGCCGCAGCCCGTTCGGGAACTGCGTCTCCTTGATCGAAGCTCGGTCCAGGGTGCCCGCGGCGCCGGGTGACGCTAGAAGGGCAAGCAGGGTCAGCAGCGCGGCCAAAGGCCCCTCGACCCTGCGGCAACAGCGGGATAATCTAATGGGACGTCCGGTATGCACAGCCTGTTAGGGTTCCCCGGTGCAACTCGCTTCTCCTCCAGCGGGCTGACGGATCCCGCGATGCCCCTGGGGAGGGCGCTGATGTTCCTAGACGCCGAGTTTCTGGCCGTGCTGCTGTGTCCCGTCTGCCGTTCCGGGCTCCGACAGGAGCGACCGGAGGCGCTGAGGTGCAGCCACTGTCGCCGCGAATTCCCTGTGGCCGACGGCATCCCGAATCTCCTCCCGGAGTCGGGGCGGATCCCTGAAACGGCGGGCAGCGGACCGGGTCAAACGACCTCGGATCTCCAGTGACATCCCCGTTCCGCAGAGCGTAGGAACTTCGCAGGACCATGCCTCACCGCCACGCCACTCTCACGGATGAAGAGGTTGTCCGACGCGTCCAGGCCGGAGAGACCGACCTATTCGTGCACATCTATGATCGCTACAAGGGGCGGATCGCCAGGTTCATGCGCCATCTGGGCGTGGCTGAAGGGGAGTTGGAGGACCTGCTGGCCGAAACGTTCACCCGGGCGCTCGCCCGCATTTCGTCCTTCAAGGTCGATAGCGGGACGCGGTACGTCAGCTACCTCTATACGGTCGCGCGAAACCTGGTGACGGATCGGCTGCGGGAACGCATCCGCACGCCCGAGATGACACCGCTGGAGACAGCGTGGGAAGAACCTGATCTGAAGGCCGAGTCGCCGGTCGACCGGATGATGTGGCGAGACGATCTGCGACGGATCCGCAGCGCGATGGACCGGCTGAGCCAGTCCGACCGCGAAATCATTGTGCTGAGCTACGAGCGAGAGCTCTCCTGTCGGGAAATAATGGCGATCATGGGAAAACCATCCATCACGTCCGTTACCACCCACCTTTACAAGGCGATGAAGCGCCTCCGCGAGCTGGTGCACAGTTCCGAGCCCCTCGCGGCGCGATGACGCCTTTCCTGATCCACGGCGGCTATGCAGAGTGAGTACGAGTTGAACATGTCCAACCCCCGAGACGAGATCCAGTCGGAGCTGATCTGGCGCTACGTCGAGTTGATTCGCGAGAGTCCCGAGAGCCGCGACGTCGTCCTGAGCCGCAAGGATCTCGACGATCTCACCGCCACTCTCGATCTGGCGGGTCAGATGCCGCACGCCCTGGCAGCCCAGGAAGAGATTGTCGACTCGGCGGTGCGCTCCCGGCTGGAGGCGGCTCTGCGTGAACAACCCAGGCGCCCTGCTACCACCCCCGAACGCGCTCCCGCGGCTTCCGTACCAGCCTGGCAATTCCGGCTGGCGATGGGCGCGGCGCTGGTGCTGTCACTGGTCGTGACCACGGTTAACGGCTGGCATCAGTCGCCCCGGCGTCTCCAGCATGTCGCCGTCCTCCGGGATGCGGTGGGCATCGAGGGCCTGGATGAGGTGGAGGCGCACTCGCTGATCCCTGCCATGCTTCTCAACAAGCTGGACGCGCATCAGGAGAAAAACCTGATGGCCCACCTGGTGCTGTGTCCCGGCTGCTACCAGGAGTACCGTGCCCGTCGAGAGGGGCTGGTTCGGCGAGGGCCGGGTCACTCGGTGCTGGCCAGTCATCAGCGCTGACAGCCGGGGCACCAGTAGGCCCCCCTGCCGCCGAGGGCGACCCGCTCGATAACTCCCGCGCAGCGTGGGCAAGCCTCCCCGGCTCGGCGGTAGACGGTGAAGGGATTCCACGCCCCGCGCTCTCCGAGGTAGATCAGCTCGCGGTCGCTCTGGGCACCAATGGCCCACTCCAGATACGGCCGGATCCCGTCGGCCAGCCTCCTCACCTCCGGCTCCGACAATGTCCGCGCCGGACGAGCAGGGGCAATGCCGGCCCGGTGCAGGATCTCCAGGGCACAGATGTTGCCGAGCCCAGCCATCACCCGTTGATCCATCAGCAGCGCGTGAATGGGGCGACCGCTCGCGCGGCACCGCAATTGCAGCGCGTCGGCCCCCATGGGCTGATCCAGGGCGTCCGGACCGAGCCCCCGGAATTCCGGTTGAAGCCCCAGGTCCCGGGCGGGAGCGACCCACATCGTCCCGAACCGCCGCGGGTCCTCAAACCTCAGCACGCTGCCGTCATCCAGGATCAGGCGAGCGCGGGGAGCGTACCAACCGGGCTGCTCCCCATCACCCGACGGAACGCAGCGCACCCGGCCGGTCATTCGGAGGTGAAGCACCAGCACCAGATCCCCGAGCCCGAGCCGCAGGTACTTCCCCCACCGGGAGACACCTTCGATCCGGCACCCCACGGCCCGCTGCGACGGCCTGAGGGGATCCTCCAACCGCCTGTCCGGCACATCCAGGGCATAGATGCTGCGTCCGCCGCAGAACGCCGCCAGCCGGCGCGCGTGGATTTCGACCTCGGGCAGCTCCGGCACGGCCTCCCAGCCTAGCCGGCAAACACGCGCGTGCGAAGCGGCGTCTGAATCTCATAGATCGAGCCGCCCCGGGCATGCCGGGGAAGCGGGACGCGGATGTCCATCTCCTTCACACGGAACCGACGGGTCGGCGAGCCGCGCAGGATCCAGCCGTCAAACTGACCCATGTCCGCGACGCCCAGGCACGGCCAGGCATCCACGGCGGCGAGTTGGAGCAGGAAGAGACGGCGAGGTTTGGCGGACGTGTTCAACGCCGAACCGTGCAGCGTGCGACAGTGGTGAAGCGTGATGCCTCCCGCCCGAACCGTCAGCGGGACGGCGTTCGCTGGGTTCACGCCCTCCCGCTCCGCGTCGATGGCGCCGACGAACACGCCGTCCTGGTGATGATCGAGGATCGGCCACCGATGCGATCCGGGTTGCATCAGCATGCAGCCATTGTCCAGATCACAATCGTCCAGGTAGACCCCGAGCGCCAACAGGTCGTCATTGCTGTGCGGGTAAAAACTCAGATCCTGGTGCCATTCCACCGGTGAGCCATACTCCGCCGCCTTCATGTTGAGCTTCGAACCCTGGTAGCGAATCGCCGGTCCGATGAGTGCCGCCACGATGTCCAGCAGCGGGTCAAGGCGCTGGATGCGGTCGAAGATCGGATGGAGCGCGCACGGCTCCTTCAGGCGGCGCACCCTCGGTCGCTCAGCCGAGTGCCCCGGCTCCAGATCATAGACCCCATCGTGATCCGAGATCATGCGGGAGCGATCCACGAAGTCATCGACCACGCGCCGCGCCTCTTCAATCAGCGGCAGCGGGACCACATTCTCCACCGTCAGAAAGCCATTCTCCCTGTAGAAGCCGATCTGATCGCTCTCCAGCATCTCCGTGCCTCACCCTTCGCCCCGCAACCGGCAGCCCAGCGGCCCAGCGGCCCAGGCCCCCAGTCCTCGAACCCGAAAGCATGTTGGAA
>CAZSRZ010000067.1:0-28479 GCA_964609085.1 uncultured bacterium
GTTGTAGAGCTTCTGACCGACGGCGACATAGAAGCACTTCACGTCCTTGCCGCGCTGATTGAGGATCGTGTCCAGGGCGACGGCGGTCTTACCGGTGCCGCGGTCGCCGATGATGAGCTCACGCTGACCCCGGCCGATCGGGATCATCGAGTCGATGGCCTTGAGCCCTGTCTCCAGCGGCTGGTTCACCTTCTGGCGGGCGACGATTCCGGGTGCCTTGATCTCGATGCGGCGGCGGTGGTCCGTGACGATCGGGCCCTTGCCGTCGATGGGCTGCCCGATTGCATCGACCACGCGGCCGAGGAGTGCGTCTCCGACCGGCACGTCCGCAATGCGTCCCGTCCGGCGAGCCTCGTCGCCTTCCTTGATGGCCGTGTCGGAGCCGAAGATGACGGCGCCGACGTTGTCCTCTTCCAGGTTAAGGATCATCCCCATCACGCCGCCGGGGAATTCGATGAGCTCGGACGCCATCACGTCCTGCAATCCATACAGGCGCGCGATCCCGTCTCCGACTTCGAGCACGGTGCCGACGCCGACCTGCGACATGCTGAGGTCCAGGCTTTGGAGCTCGCGCTCCAGGATCGAGGTGATTTCTTCGGGTCTGATCGCCATCAGTCGACTCCGATTTCTTTCTTACAGGGCAAGGGGGCCGCACCAGAGGGCGGGGCGGCCCAAGACTATGCGGCACTCCCGCGGTTGGACAAGAGGTGGTTGCGCAGTTGGGTGAGCCGGCCGCGGATACTGCCGTCGATGACGGTGTCTCCCATCCGGACGACGATCCCGCCCATCAACTCGGGCTGGATCTCGAGTTCGACGACGACCTGCTTGCCCGTCCGTCGAGAGAGGGCGGCCGCAAGGGCCTCGAGCTCCGCGGGCGTCAGGTCCACGGCAGCGCGCACTTCCACGGGCAGGATGTTCCGGCTGGCGTTGGCCATTGCGCGAAACTCGGCGTAGATATCGTGCAGCACGTCTTCCCGGCGCCGCTCGACCAGCAAGTCGAGGAAGCGCAAGGAGAGAGCGCTGATTTCACTGCCGAACGCCTTCTTGAAGATTGCGATCTTGTGGAACCCGGAGATGTTCGGCGCCTTCAGACTGCGCAGGTAGCCCGGCGAGCCGCGGAGTGCCAGATCGACCAACCGCAGATCTTTCTCCACCTCATCGACGGAATTGGACCGCGTGGCGATCTGGAACAGGGCCCGCGCATAACGACGGACGACGGAGGGCTCAGCCATGGGGGGTCGACACTACCTTGTGACGCTGGATGTGCAAGCTGCTAGTTCGGCGAGACTTCGCTGATGAAGTTGTTGATCAGCTCGCGATGCACGGCGGGGTTGATTTCCCGGTCGAGCACCTTGCTCGCCGCCTGCACTGCCAGCTCGGACATCTGACTGCGGATCTCGGACAGAGCTTTCCTGCGCTCCAGATCGATCTCCGCGACCGCCTGTTCGCGCTGCGCCTCGGACTCTTCCCGGGCCTTGGCCAGGATGCCGGCCGCCTCCGCCTGGGCCTCCTTGACGGCCGCGACAATGGTCTCCCGAGCTTCGGACTCAATATTGGCGAGGCGCTGCTCATATTCGGCCCGGGTCTGCTCCATCGCCTGACGGTCCGCCGCAATCTGATCCAGCGTGGTCTGGATTTCAGTCTGCCGCGACTCAATCACAGCTCCGATCGGCTTGAAGCCAACTCTGCCGAGGAAGACCACCAGCAGGATGAAGCCGATCGACTGCGTTAGAACCGCGACCCAATTGATATCGAGCATACGCGCGCCTCAGTGCCCCGCCATCGGGGCCAGGATGGTGGCGCCCTTGGCGGACGCCCTCATCGGACCGTGGGTGGCTCTACACCCAATGCGATCCTACTTTCCTACCAGTCCTGGTGGACCGGATCCGGGCGAGGGCGGCCCCGGGGGACCGCCCTCGCCGTCACCTTTATGGGCGCCTGATCAGTGCGCGCCGGCGTTCTTCATGGCTTCGAGCACGTCCTTGCCTGAAGGGAGCCCGATGACGAAGAGAATGATGAGGCTGACGAGCAGCGCGTAGATGGCGAGCGACTCGATCAGCGCCAGGGCGATGATCATCGCCATCTGGATGCGTCCCGCTGCCTCGGGCTGTCGAGCGATCCCCTCAAGCGCCGCGGCGCCCACCCGACCCTGACCCAGAGCCGCTCCGAACGCCGCCAGCGCGACCCCGAAGCCTCCCGCGAGCGCCAACAGGGCCAGATAAAGTCCTAACGAGCTCATCGATCTGTTTCCTCTCTGTGTCCGAGCGGGTTGAAACTGCTCGGGCAGCGACTGTGGGGGCCTTTACCCCCGACACCGTGATGCAAGTCCAATCAAACCTCTAGGCGTGCGCGTGAGCATGGCCGTGGGCTTCGTGCCCGTGACCGCCCTCGCCGTGCCCCGTGTCCTCGTGCGTCGTCATCAGGGCGATGTAGACGCACGCCAGCAAACTGAACACCATCGCCTGCACCAGGCTGGTGAACATAGCCAACAGATACATCGGTGCCTGCGCCGGCACCCAGCCCCCGGCAAAGAGCGCCGAGAGCATCATCAGGATGACGATGACAACGTCCTCCCCGAAGATATTGCCGAACAGTCGGATCGTCAGCGAGAGCAGCTTCGCCAACTCGCCGATGATGTGGATCGGAACGTTCAGCGGGCCAAGCCACACAGGCTCGCCCACAAAGTGCTTCAGGTATCCAACGAGCCCGTTGGCGCGGACTCCTTCGATCTGCACGTACGCCACGATCACCAGTGCCAACCCGGCGGTCACGTTGATGTTGGCGGTAGGGCTCGCCCAGCCGGGGATCAGTCCCGCCAGATTCATGAGCAGGATGTAGATGAACGACGTGCCGATGAGCGGGACGTACTTCTTGTAGCTCGGTCCGATCAACCCGTGAACGAAGCTGTCGGCCGCGTGGTAGAGGATCTCCAGCAGCATCTGTCCCTTGCTGGGCAGCCTTGTCAGGTTGCGAGTCATCGCAAACACGAGCAGGCCGATCCCCAGTGCTGTGAGGATGGAGATCACCAGCCCTTCCGGGAACATGCTCGCCAGAGCGAACGTCACCTCGGGGGCAATCAGCCGGACGGTTCGGCCGTCAACGGTGACCTGCGTGGTCTCCACCCCCGGGCCGGCGGTCGCCGAACCGATGGAGCCGATGGTGGGGTGGAGGGCGTAGACCGGCTTCGTTGCGCCGTGAAAGTGGTGGTCTTCGTACTCGAAGTCCAGGCTCTTGCCCTTCAGTTGCGCGGCCTCGATCGGGGCACCCGACTCATCCACGGCGCCGGCAGCCGTCAGCGTGCTCGGTCCCAGGGCCCAGACGCGCTTGAGCGCACCGGAGATCCAGGTCGGCAGGTGTATTTTGGCGGAACCCTCTTGCTCTTCGCCGTGGCCCGCGCCTTCGTGACCAGCCTGGCCCGCTGCCTCACCCGCGGCGGCCTCGGCGGTGGGGGTCTCTGGCGCAGCCGCACCGGACTGCGCGCGGGCGGGGATGAGCCACAGAGTCGCCAGAAGCGATGCCAGCCCGACGGTGAGCATGAGCCGGAAGGGCAGAGTGCGGCGCCCACCCTTTTCGTTTGTTCGGCTTCGGATCTGCTTCATTGCGGGTTCTGAAGAGGACGGACCCATCCGGTCCGTCGAGTTATATCACTCGCCTACTTGCGGTCCGGGGTGGGGTTGAGCGCGTAGTTCAACACCAGGGCCAGAAGCGTGATGTGGACGAACAGCATCCCCCCGACTACGGTGAACACGTTCAGGTGCCTGTGGTAGGAACCCCAGGCGACTGCGAGCATGACTGGCAGCATCAGCGGCAGCTTCACACAGGCACCCAGCGCCAGCTTCATCCCGGCAGCCTGCCCGCCGTTGAAGAGGAGCTTCACCGTCCACTCCACCGTCCACAGGGTGACGATGCCGATACCGGTTCCCACGGCGAGCCCCGCCGCCGATGGAGCTTGCTCAACGCCGAGAAGCATGAGGGTCAGGATAGAGCCGAGGATCGCCGCGTTCTTGTAGACACGACCAAACAGCTTCGGGTCGATTCCGTGTCGCCAGAAGTGCGTCAAATCAGGAGTTGCTCCCCCGCGGTCCGTCGCCATTACCGTGCTGCTCCCCTTTCGTTTCCTTCTGTCGGCGAACTTCGGCCTCTTCGGCCCGCACTGCCCGCATCGCACTCTTCCAGAGCTGCTGGAAGCCGGCTGCTATTCCCAGCATCGCTCCCACCACCACCAGGATCCCCCTGGTCCCAAACATCCGATCCGTCCAGATCCCGAGCCCGGTCCCGATGGCGATGCTGGCCGCCAGGGTCAACCCCAGGGTCGCCAGATCGATCATCCCAACCAGTCTGCTCGGACCTTGTTTCTCCTGGGACTTTGTGTCCCTTGCGCCCGACCTGCCTCCACCCACACCGTATCTGTTCTCTTTCGCCCGTCGCTCGGCCGGGGTCTCCGGCGGAGGCGGGGGCGTTTTCATTCCGCCAATCCGAACTCGCGGTGGAGCGCCCGTGCCGCTGCTCCCGCCTCCGTGGAATGAACCAGGCAACTCACCGACCTCTCCGAGTCGGCCATCTGCAAGATCTCGACATCCGCAGCGTGCAGCGCTCCGGCGATGCGCCCCAGGAAGCCCGGCTCCTCCCACATGTTCAGCGCCACGAGGGAGACCATCGTGCAGCCCTCAACCCGGGCGATCGGCTCACCCAGGTCCATCAGGATGGACTCGGTCAGGTCCGCGTGCGGGGTCTCCACGATGAACGCGGACGTCGTGGGACCGGCGCTGGTCAGGTAGAGGTTGATGTGTGCGTCTCCGAGCGCGCGGTAGACCTGGTGCTCCCGGCCCTGCCGGTTGGCTCCGCCAAGCTCCGTGAGGGTGAACTGCACGAGGCCGGGGACGAGGGCGACGCCGGTGACGGTGCGGCCCTGGGTCGGCTGGAGTTCTGTGAGCGGGGCAATGAGTGTGCCCGGCGCATCGACGAAGCTGGACTTCACCCAGAGCGGGATGCCGTGGCCCATGGCGATCTCGGCGGCACGGGGGTGGATCACGCGAGCGCCCTGGTGTGCCATGTTGCACACCTCTTCGTAGGTGACCATCGAGAGGGTGCGCGCCTCCGGGACCACCTCGGGGTCGGCGGTCATCACGCCGTCCACATGGGTATAGATCTCGACCATTTCTGCGCCCAGGGCGGCACCGAGGGCGGAGGCGGTGGTATCGCTCCCGCCCCGACCGAGCGTGGTGATCGCGCCGTCCGCTGTCACGCCCTGAAAGCCGGCGACCACCACCGCGTCCAACCGGAGATCGGGGTCGGTTTCGTCGAGCAGGCGAGAAATCGGCTCCGGGTCGATGCTAAGGATCTGCGCGTCGCCGTACTGGTCGTCGGTCAGGATGCCGGCCTGGCCGCCGGTGAGGGCGGTAGCCCGGAGACCGAGTGCCGAGAGGGTCTGGGTCATGATCACGGTCGAGATGATTTCACCGCAGGCCATCAGCAAGTCGCGCTCACGGGCGTCGGAGTCGGTGCCCGGGGCGACCGCCTCCAACTCAGCGAGCAAGGTGTCCGTGGCGTAAGGCTCGCCCTGTCGGCCGATGGCGGAAACGACCACGACGGGGCGGAAGCCGGCGTTGACGGCCCGCCGAACACGCTCTGCGGCCAGTCGTCGGGCATTTGCCGTGCCGACCGACTTTCCGCCGAACTTCTGCACGAGGATGCGTGGGGCGGGTTCCCCCACGCCGAACTCGGCGCGTAGTGCCTGCACGGCCCGCTCAGCCTGGCCGGAGGCGACGAGACAAAAGATCGTATCGGGTCCGTCCCCCGTCTGAACCACGGGGACGCCGGCCGCCAGCAGTGCGCCGTAGAGGTGGGCCATCACGCCGCACAGCCCACGCATCCCCAGGGCGTACAGAGAGACCATGGCTACCGCCGGAGTCGCCTCGGGCTGGAACCCCGCTGCCGTCAGTGCGGCCACGGCGCGCTCCGCCTGGCTCTCGTCCGACTCCGGGGCGTCTACAACGAAGCTGATTCCCCCCGGATACAGCTTCACAAGGTTGATGCTGACGTCGCATGCGCTGATCGCGCGGTACAACCGGATTTCCTGATCAGCATGCGGGACGTCTGGGGCCAGCGGCACCACAAAATAGCGGTGGCGGCCACGGGCGGAGATTGCAGTAACGCCGCGCTCCTTCTCGAAAGGAGCGCGCCGGGAGCGGATGCTCGGCCTGGGGTTGGAAAGGTCGGCGCTCACGGGGCGTTTTGTGGTCGAAATCTCGGCTTCAGAGGCAGGATTGGTCCCGCTGGTCGGCTCGATTTCGACCGCGCCGAGTGTAACACGGGCCCCCTGACTGCACAAGTGCTTTTTTTCACAAGCTCACCGGGAGTGGCTCCGGACGGGGCGATCGCGAGGGAGTTTCATGGATTCCGAGGCTAAACCCACCCCGCAGGGAAACGTCGGGCGCATTCTGGCGATCACCCTGGGCGACCCCAGCGGGATCGGACCAGAGGTGGCGCTGCGAGCCGTCGCACTCCCCGACGTTCGCGAGTCGGCGCGATTTCTGTTACTCGGACCCGGTGCTGTGGCGGAGGGCGTGCACGCGCGGTTGCGGATGAAGTTGAAGCTGAAGCGGGTGGAGCGCGCGGGTGAGGTGCGAGGGTTGGCCCCAGGCGTAGTGGGCGTGCTTTCAACCGGCGCGGAACCGGCGTCGGCGTTCCCCGTCGGTAAGCTGGCGGCCATCTCCGGGCATGCGGCCGTCCGCGCGGTAAAGATGGCGACCCGACTGGCGCTGGACGGGGATGTGGACGCCATTGTGACGGCGCCGTTGAGCAAGGAGGCGATGCACCTCGCCGGCTACCGCTATCCCGGCCACACTGAGATCCTTGGCGAGATGTGTGGGCGGAGAGCAACGATGCTCCTGGTTTCGCCTCGGCTCCGCGTCATTCACGTCAGCGTTCACTGTTCGCTGGAGGAGGCGATTCGGCGGGTTACGCGCGCCAACGTCCGCACCAGCATCCAGACGGCCGCCGAGGCAGGTCGCCAACTCGGCATCGCCTCGCCTCGGGTTGCCGTCTGCGGTTTGAACCCCCACGCGGGCGAGGGTGGTTTGTTCGGCTCCCAGGATGAGCGTGAGATCCGCCCGGCGGTCGAGGACGCCCGGGCGGTGGGCACCGACGCCACGGGGCCGTGGCCCGCCGATACGGTGTTCATGCGCGCCGCCAACGGAGAATTCGATCTCGTCGTCGCCATGTACCATGATCAGGGTCACATCCCTGTGAAACTCTTCGGCCTGGAGGGTGGTGTGAACGTTACCCTGGGGTTGCCCATCATCCGGACCTCCGTCGATCACGGCACGGCGTTTGACCTGGCCGGTCGAGGTGTCGCTCAGGCGGACAGCATGGTGGAGGCGATACGCACGGCCCTGGCGATGTGCCAGGCACGTGACGAAGCCCGATCCTCCGCCCAGTCCTCGTCCTCGCCACCTCCGCCCAACGGATTGCTGCGATAGTGTGAGCAAGCCTCTGCATTCGAAAACTGGCCGTTACTCAGTGGTATACTGGGTGCAAGCCCGGCACTCCAGGCCGTTCACGCGACGGATCGGGTGCAAGCAACCAACGCCCACTGAGTCCGCGGACCTCTTCCGCAGTGCCGTCCGAAAGCCGCCCAATGAGCAAGTCCACGATCAATCTTCAGGACAGTTTCCTGAATCAGCTCCGCAAGGAGAACGTCCCGGTCACTCTTTATCTGACCAGTGGTGTCCAGCTTCGGGGCAATGTACGTGGCTTTGACGCTTTCACGGTGATCCTCGAAGGCCAGGGCAAGCCGCCGCAGTTGGTCTACAAGCACTCCATCGTGTCGGTGGCGCCGCAGCGGCACAGCCCGGCACTCGGCAGCCTGTGGCCGTCGACCGAGGAACAGGGCGTCGCAGCCACGGAGGCTGCGGAGATGGCCGAGGAGCCTGCCGAGGCATGAAGTTTGTGAAGATGCACGGCCTCGGCAACGACTTCCTTGTCGTGGACGGGGTCCGGGAGCATCTGGATGTCGGGGAGATCTCCTCCGCCGCTCCGCGGATTTGCGACCGGCACTTCGGAGTTGGGGGAGACGGCATCCTGCTGGCTCTGCCATCCGCCGAATGCGACTTCCGCATGGTGCTGATCAACGCCGACGGCAGCGAGGCGGAGCATTGCGGCAACGGGATCCGGTGTGTGGCCCGCTATCTCTACGACGCGGGGCACACGCGGGCCTCATCCTTCACCATCGAGACGGTGGGACGCCGCAACACCATGGAACTGCAGCTTTCCGCTGGCGTGGTACAGGGCGTGGTGGTGGACATGGGGGAACCGGACCTGCGCCGCGGCAGCATCCCCATGGTCGGTCCCGCCGCTGATGAGGCCATCGACACCCCGCTGATCGTCGGCGAAGCGGAGTACCTCTTCACCTGCGTCTCGATGGGGAATCCGCACGCTGTTACCTTTGTCGGGGATGTGGCGGGATTCCCCGTCGCCATGGTTGGGCCGCTAGTGGAGAGTCATGCGGCGTTTCCCCGCCGAACCAACACCGAGTTCCTCCAGGTCCTGTCGCCGACGGAGCTCCGGATGCGCGTCTGGGAGCGAGGCGCGGGCGAGACGTTGGCGTGCGGAACGGGAGCATGTGCGTCGGTCGTGGCGGCGGCGCGCACCGGTCGCGCCGGCCGCGACGTCATCGTCCATCTGCCGGGTGGAGATCTGCGGGTCGAGTGGCGGACGGACAATCACATCTACATGACCGGCCCCGCCGAGGCAGTCTTCCACGGCGAAGTGAGCTGAGTCCACGGATGGAATTGGGCGACGTCGTTCCTCATACCGGCTCGCTGGCCCGGATCAATCCGGAACGAGTGGCCGCCTTCGCCCTCGCTCTGTGCCGG
The DNA here is from genome assembly GCA_964609085.1 of uncultured bacterium. Taxonomy (GTDB): domain Bacteria; phylum Armatimonadota; class SYMT01; order SYMT01; family SYMT01; genus JANPLG01. The sequence continues at coordinate 8,877 of CAZSRZ010000067.1, forward strand.
ATACCGAGCCCCACGGGAGCGACCTCCGTTGTCACGGAAGCGCTGGGCGAGGAGATGCGACGGGCCGGGATGTCAGTAGCGTTCTGGCGAGGCTATCCGGCAACCCCCGTGGTTATCGGTCGTCTGCGAGGCCGCACCCCCGGCAAGACACTGATCTTGAACGGACACCTGGACACCGTGCCGATTGCACATCCAGAAGCGGAGCGACGTGACGGCCGAGTTTACGGTCGCGGCTCGATCGACATGAAAGGCCCAATCGCAGCGGGGCTGGAGGCGGTTCGATCCCTGGCCGAGGCCGGGTGCCCCTTCGCTGGGGAGATCGTCCTCTGCGCCCACGGTCTGCACGAGGCTCCCGGCGGTACCGCCGAGGATCTGATTGGCGCACTTCGCGCTGGAGCGATCACCGGCGACGCGGCGATGGTGTTGGAGGTCGGCCCGGACGCACTCCCCATCGCGGGGATGGGAAGTGCCGTCTACCGCGCCCGCTTCTTCCGCAGTAGCCCCGTGACGCACGAGTTGATGACCCCGGTCGGCACGCCACACCCGGCCGGGGCGCTGGCGGATGCCATCGTGGTGCTGCACGCATTGGCGGCAGAGCTGGAGACTCGGCTGGTGTCGGACGTCGGCGCGGAGAGTCTCTTCATCGGTCAGGCACACTGCGGCGACTTCTTCAACCGCCACCCGGTGGAAGCGTGGATCGAGGGAACCCGCCGGTTCAGCCCCGAGAGTTCGCCGTCGGCCGCGGAGGCCGAGTTGCGGGAGCGGCTGGCACCGGTCGCCGCCGCCGCAGGCCTCGAGTTTGAGCTCCACTTCCTGGTGGTCCGCGAAGGGTTCCGCATCGATCCGCGTCACCCATTGGTCGAGGCGCTGCGATCGGCGTTTCTTGAGGAGACAGGTCGAACCTTGCCCCTCACGGGCATCCGAATTGTGGCCGATGCACCGGTCTTCGAGAAGGTCGGCGGCATCCCATGCCTCTATCATGGGTTGGCAGGGCACGGGGCCCACGGGGACCTGGAGTGGGTGGCGGAGACCGAGCTCGTTCGTGGGGCCCGGACTTACCTGCGAACGATTTTGAACTATCTCGGCGCCGCGGACTGATCCCGCCACAGTGCGCTGGAGGCCTGCTGATGCACTTGCGCCGCTGGCTCATCGCTGGCTGTCTCCTCTTTGCCCTTCCCGCCGCCACGCTGCAGTCCGCGCCGGAGCGCAAGCCGACACGCACCAAACGAACGGCTCGTAAGCCGGCGTCGGAGCCGCCGTCCGCAGGTGCCGGGTCGCCATCGCGCAAGCGCAAGGCGGTCGTGCCTCGATCGCCGTCGAAGGGGCGAGCCGGGAAAGCCGCTGCCGCGACTCCGGGCAAGCCGGGGACGACCAGGCAGCCGATCAAGGCGGGGTCCGCTCCGCCGACGGCGGCAAAGCCCGCCACCGCAACTCGGCCAAAGGTCCCGGCTGCGCCACCGGGTGCGGCTCCGAAGCCCGCCGGGCCGTTGGCCGCCGCGGACAGGTTCTTCGCGGATCAGAGCTACGCGAGGGCGCTGGCCGGATACCGTGCGGCGGTCAACACGAAGTCGGTGCCGTCCTCCCGGTCCGCGGAAGTGGCGTTTCGGATCGCCCACTGTCTGGGCGAAACCAGCCAGTGGGATTCCGCGATCGCTGCGATGGCACGGTTGGCTCAGGAGCAGCCGCGGACGGTATGGGCCGCCCGCGCCCACGCCTCCATGTCCAGGCTGCTGGCGGATGCACCGAAGCAGGGCTGGCGGGTGGGACCCCGGCTGATCCGAGGGGAGGAGATCCCCGACGTCCCCACTGGGGAGATTCCCATCTCGGCGACCTTCGCGGAGGAAGACCTCCGCCAATCTCGTGAGGCAGCAGAGGCGGCGCGTCGGGCATGGGACGCGCTCGCTGAAGATGACCGCTACCGCGCCGAGAGCGCGCAGTTCCACGGCCAACTCGCCGCCGCTGTCCTGGCCCAGGAGGTCGGACCGTGGGTGCGGCAAAGACTGCGGACTCCAGCAGAGCAGGTCTCCTGGAAGATCGACGTGGCGGAACCGTTTGACCCGGGCTGGCCGGCGCCGCGTCGAGCATTCTGGCTCTTCAAGAAGACCGAGGTTCTGGCTGCCGGCCAGGCCTTCCAGGCCGCACGGCTGCGAACCATCCTCGCTCGCCGCACCTACGCCGAGTCGGTCGCCTCACTCTTGGAGGAGGCTCGGGCCGAGGGCCGGTCGGTCGACGTCACCGGCCTTCCTTACCAGAAGCCGCCCTGGCAGGAACTCCTGGTGGCGTTTTCTCATGACCGGGCCGTACAGAGCGACGATCTGCGCCTGTCGGCATGCCGTTCCCTGGCGGAGTCCGAGGATCCGGGGTTGGCCATCAAGCCCCTGGAGAGGTTTCTCGAGGAGCGACCTGGGAGTCGTCTGGCACCCGCCGCGTCACGACTCCGTGCCCAGGTCCTCCGGGTATGGTTGGCTGTGGATTCACCGGAACCGCAGTTGCCCGGCCGAAAGGCACGCCTCCGCGTGCATGCCCGGAACGCCGGCGAGGTGCGCTTCACCGCCCGTCGCCTGCGTTTGGAGGAAGCCGTGCGCTCCACCCGCGTACTGGCCAGCGCCGGCGAACTCCCGGGCGACATCCTGCGGCGGCTGGGTGGTGCGAAAGGCGCCGCAGAGTGGGCGAACGGCGATCCCATCTCGTGGAGGGAGAAACTCTCGGAGCCCGCAGACCGGCGGGCGATTTCGCGGGAGGTCGAAACACCGCTGACGCGCACCGGGGCTTACCTGGTGGAAGCCGATACAGAAAAGGTCAGCACGGCCCTGCTAGTTCTGATTAGCGATCTCGCGGTGGTGCGCGTCACCGGCAGCAGCCGTGTCCTCGCTTTCGTCGTCAATGCGCGGACGGGTGCGCCCGTGGTCGACGCGCAGGTAGTCTTTCGCGAGGTCTACCGCGATCGCGAGAGTAAGGCCCGCTCGAATGCCGGCCGGGTGAGTACGGATGCGGATGGGTTGGCCGGTCGCACGCTCGCGTCGGATCGTGTCGTGACGGAGAGCGTGTTCGCCTTCGCCTGGAAAGGGGACCGATACGCCTGGGGGTCCCAGTCCCTCTACAGCCAACCTCCCGCGGCGATGCCGGCAGACCGCGTTTGGCTGACCACGGACCGCCCGATCTACAGACCCGGTCAGTCGGTGCGTTTCCGCGCGCTGATGGTGCAACCGACCGGACAGGGGAGTTGGTCGCCGGCGCCGGGCCGAAAGCTGCGGATTGAGCTTCGCGACGCCCGCGACGCGGTCGCGGCCCAGGTCGGCGTGGAGACGGGGGAGTACGGCTCGGCCTCCGGCGCACTGGCGCTCTCCCCGTCCATCGCCCTGGGCGAAGCGAGGCTGGTGGCGACCTGGCAGGCCGAGGGTAAGCCCCCGGTGGTGGGCGGAGTGAGCATCGCCCTGGAGGCCTATCGACGGCCGGAGTTCGAGGTGACGCTCGAGGGCGGGGGACGGGCGGTCCGGGATGGCGCTGCCGGCACGATTGCCGCTACCGCCCGCTACTTCCACGGAGCGCCCGTCGTCGGCGCCCGTGCGCGCTATTCCATCACGCGGACGGCGGCCCACCTGTCCCGCCGGCAGTGGTCGTCGGAGGGGCTGCCGCCCCCGCTTACCGTGACCGGCACGGCGGCCACCGATGCTGCCGGCCGAGTGGTGCTGCACTACCCGGCGTGGCCGACGCCGCCACCGACCCGGCCGGTCAACTTCAACTACCATGTCGAAGTATCGGTGATCGATGCCTCACGACGTACGGAGACACTCCAGCGCCTCCTCGCCGGATCGTCCAGCGACTACCGTGCGGTCGTGGGTGTGGACACGAACTGGTCGCGCATCGGTCAACTGCACCGCATCCGGGTCACCACCACCGATCTGCAGGGTAAAGGCCGTTCCGCGCAGGGAAGCCTGCGAGTCATGCGGGCTGCCTTCCCGGACGGAGAGTCGGGGGAGCCTGTGCTTGCGGAGGTGGCCCGCCTGCCGGTGGTGACCGACGCCTCGGGCGGTGCGGTTATCGACTGGCCTGTGACCGCTGACGGCCGATTGATCGCTCGGTTCGAGGGCCGGGACGCCGGCGCACGGCCGGTCTTGGCTGAGGCGGAGTTCTGGGTGGTGGGCGAGGCGGCCGCATCCGGCGTCCGCCCCGAGGATGGCCTGCAGGTGATTCCGCAGCATGCGTCGGCTTCGCGGACACGGCGAGTGCCGGTTCTGCTCGTCTCACGGCGAGGAGAAGCGAGCGTCCTGCTGGTCGCGACGTCCGGCGGGCGGATCCTCGAGCGTCGTGTCGTACGTCTGACAGGTAGAACGGGCGTCGTGGAGGTCGAGACCCCCGACGCGGACGTGAGATCGCTCAGCCTCATTGCCTGCATGGTGCATGAAGGCCGTGGCTACTCAGCCACGGCGGAGAGTCCTGTTGATGCAGTCGGCCGCGGGCTGCAACTCCGCCTCACTGCGGACAAGCCCCGCTACCAGCCCGGAGAGAAGGCCCGGTGGCTTCTCGATGCGCGCAGTGCGGAGGGGCGACCGGTGCGCGGTGAATTCAGCCTAAGCGTCTACGACGCATCGCTGCTGGCGCTGGCCGGGGACTCCACGTCCCCGCTGCGAGACCTGACCGCCCCCGCCGGTGATGAGGGCTGGTGCAGCGTCGACGTCGAGACCGCTCAAACCGCGGCCGGAGTTTCCACGGACCGCCAGCCACCGCTGCCTGAGCCGGAAGCAAACTCGGCCCTAATCACCGCCCCGACCGCCGGAGCAACTAGCGGCCCTACTACCGGGATGCTGGGCGGGCTTCCTGCACGCGTATCGAAGCCGATGGACGCCGGACCCGGAGGCAAGAGCTTTGAAAGCGACGGGCGGACCGATGCGCAGAATAGGACCCGCCGGCCGGCCCCGCCGCTGCGCACGCGGATGGATGAGACCGCCTTCTGGAGTGCCGCCGTCGTCACGGATGCGAACGGCCGTGCCGAGTTGACCTTCGACTTTCCGGATTCTCTGACACGCTGGGTAGCTGTGGCGCGGGGGCTGACACTGGACGCGCGCGTGGGGGAAGCCGAGAGCCAGGTGGAGACCTACAAGGATCTGATCGTGCGGCTGCAGGCACCGCGCTTCTTGATCGAGCGCGATCAGGTGGTCGCGTCGGCCATCGTGCACAACAACTCGGACACGCCGCGGCTGGTCGATCTCCGCCTGGAAGCGCTCGGCGGGGTCGCCCTCGAGACATCGGACTCCGGTCCGCGAGCACGGGAACTCACCGTGCCACGAGCGGATCAGCCGGGCGGTGGGCTAAGCATCGCTGATCGTGAGTCGGCGGCCGGACCGATCAACCGTCGGGAGAGCTTCATGTTGCCCTCCCATGGGGAGCGTCGGGTTGACTGGCGGCTGCGGGTAATCCGGTCAGGAGAGCTCCGGCTCCGGGCCGTGGCGGACGCCGGAGCGGAGGCGACCGACGGTGTGGAGATCCGCGTGCCTCTGGTGATGCATGGGGTTGAAAAGCAAGTTTCGCGGGCGGGCGCGCTGCCGCAACGGGACGAACAGGGCAGTGCCCGAGCCGTCAAACTCAACTTTGACCTCCCCGCCGAGCGCACCCCGGGCGGGGAACTCGTGGTCTCGCTGCAGCCGTCACTCATGGGCACGGTCCTGCGGGCGCTCCCCGGGTTGATCGACTATCCCTACGGCTGCACGGAGCAGACGCTCAACCGTTTCGTGCCCGCCGTTGTCGTCCTCCAGACGCTGCGGGAGTTGGGTGTGGACCTGAAGGCCCTGGCAGCAACCGGGGCGTCGGGCCCACCCGGGGAGCGGGTGGTGACCGATGCCGCCGAACTGCAGCGGGTGGTCGACCTGGGAATGGAGCGCCTCCGACGCTTCCAACTCTCCGATGGGAGTTGGGGCTGGTGGGAGGGAGACTCCGGCAGCCTCAGGATGACCTCGCTGGTCGCGCAGGGGTTGACGGCTGCAAAGAGCGCGGGAGTCTCGGTGCCCCCGGACATGCTGGAGCGGGCGTTCGCATATCTGGTCCGACAATCCGCCCGGGTCAACGCCTCGCTGCGCGATCGGATCTACGCTGCGGCGGCGCTCCTCGCCGATGCGAAGCGGGGGAAGGCGGCGGGAGATCTGCTTGCCGCGGATGTTTTCCCCCGGCGAGAAGTGCTGACCCCCTACAGCCTGGCGCTCCTGGCGGTGGTGTTGCGGCGGTCGGGACACCCGGACGAGTCACGGATTTGCCTCGAAAACCTGGAGAACACCGCCCGTGTGGATGCTGCAGCCGGGCTTTGCTTCTGGCCCCGCGAGGGAGGAGGCTGGTACGACAACCACGTTGAGCAGACGGCGGTCTGCCTGCAAGCCTACGTGACGATCGACCCGAAGCACCGGCTGGCACCGATGATCGCTCGCTGGTTGGCGGCGCAGAACACCGGCGGAGCCTGGCGCACGACGCGCGAGAGCGCTCTGGTCATTCAGAGCCTCCTGGCGTATGCGCGGGCGACGCAAGAGCTGGCGCCCGATATGACGGTCACCGTCGAAGCCGCGGGTGCACGCCGCCAGGTGCGGCTGAGTGGACCCGCCGCGCTCATCGGCGGCGGGATCGTCCGATTGCCCCTGGCCGGCGTGAGTCCCGGCCCGATGCCGGTGACTGTGAGCCGCGAAGGGAAGGGGATGCTCTACTACACCGCTTATGTCCGATTCACGACCCTGGAAGAAGGCGTGGCAGGCGCGGGTCAAGAGCTGCGGATTACCCGACGGTTCTTCCGGCTTCCCACTGGGACCCCAACGCCGGATCCGACAGCCGCGCGACGGCCCCTACGCCCGGGAGAGGCGATTGCCAGCGGCGAGCAGATTGAGTGCGAGTTGGTACTGGAAAGCCGGACCGATCTGGAGTACGTGCTGGTGGAGGACTTCAAGCCGGCCGGCTGCGAGCCTGTGGACGTCCGCAGCGGAGCCAGGTTCGGTGACGGTCTCTGCAGCAACGTCGAGCTCAGGGATGACCGGGTCGCCTTCTTCATGACCCAGCTTCCCGCGGGGCGACGCATCCTTCGCTACCGGGTGCGTGCCGAGGCCCCGGGCGTCTTCCACGCGATGCCGGCCCGCGGAGGCCCGATGTATGCGCCGGCCATCCGGGCTCTCTCCGACGAGGGGATCGTGCGGATCGAGGAGGCAACCCCGGCGATGGCGAGCACGCCATGACGTCGAGGCACCTCCCGCGCCCAACGTCGGGAGCCTAGACCACCGTCCCCTTCCAGCGGCCGTGCCGGAAGCAGGCGAACATCAAGACGCCCGCGATCATCGTTGAGATCGCCATGCCCCACCAGGCACCGATCGCACCGAGGGATGCCCACACGGCGAGGGCGTAGGAAAGCGGCAGGCGGACGCCCCACATCGTGAAGATGGTGACCGCCGCTGGGGCACGAGAGTCGCCGGCGCCGTTGAGCGCGCCGGAGAGGATCATGCCGAAAGCGAGGAACGGTTCCGAGAGGGCCATCGTGCGCAGGTAGGCCACGGCGAGCCGGTGCACCTCGGGGTCCCTGGTGAAAAGGCCGGCGCACTGCGGGGCCAGCACGTAGAAGAGCACGCCCATCCCGGTCATGATGCCCAGGCCCTGGAGCAGGGCGCACCACGCGGCCCGCTCGGCTCGCTCCGGCCGGCGGGCGCCCAGGTTTTGACCGGTGAGCGTGCTGGCGGCAGTGGAGAAGGCGACGCCGGGAAGGTAGGCAATGCTCTCGGAGGTGAGCCCGATCGTCAGCGCGGCGGCGGCAGCGGTGCCCTGGGGGGTCCGCGTGAGTAGCCCGGTGAAGACGAGCATGGAGAGCACGCGCGACATGTTCTGCATGGCGGCGGGAATGCCGATGCGCAGGATCCGCCGAAACCAGGCGAGGTTGGGTCGGCTCTGCCGCAGCGAGATCGAGCCGAGGCCGGAACGCCGGAGTCGGATCAGATAGAGGACGGCACCGAGCACCTGGGACGCCACCAGCGCCACGGCACCGCCCTGCAGCCCCATCCGCGGCGCGCCAAAGGCTCCAAAGATGAGAACGTAGGCACCCCCCAGGTGCACGAGGTTGACCCCGATCATCACCAGCAGGGGGGTCACCGTATCCCCCATGCCGCGGAATACGCCGCTCAGAATCAGCATCACAAAGAGCGTCGGGATGCCCAGGATGGTGAGCGTGAGGTATTGCAGCGCCAACCCTCCGGCGGCGGCGTCGACTCCCATCGCCGCGACCAGGGGGGACCGGCAGGCCATCATCAACAGCACGCAGCCGACTGAGACGAATCCCGCGATCCACAGGGACTGGTTGGCCGCCGTGGCAGCTTCCTCAACCTCGCCCGCCCCGATGTTTCGCGCCACGAGCGCAGTGGTGCCGATGGAAATCGCCATGGCGATCGAGAAGACCAGGAAGAGAATCTGGCCGGAGATGCCGACGGCCGCCAGGGCATCCGGTCCGAGATGTCCCACGAAGAACCGGTCGAGGAAGCCGTTGACGGTCTGGAGCACCATGGTGATCACCGTCGGCCAGGCGAGCCGCCACACCTCCAGGTGAATCTCGGATGCCGACTCGCGCCGTGGTTCCCCCGGAGCGATGACCGCCGGCTCTTCTACCCCGCTCGACACCGGTGGCTCGCTCCCTTGCCCGCGCGGGTTGCTCCATTGCTTCCCTGCCGGACGACCGCTACTTCATACTCCCGATCCAGCCCCGGATCAACCGAACAGCATCCTGATCGACCAGGCGGCTGGCCAGGGGAGGCATGTGGCCCTTGTCGCGCATGCCTGTCCGGTGCAGTAGCACGGAGTTGTCCGGATCGCCGGGCGCGATGAGTCGGGCGTCCTTCATCCCAAAGGTTTCGTGTACCGGCTTCACCCCCACCACGCGCATCCGGTCGAGCGGCGTGGTGAACTCCAGTTCCATCTGCGCGTTGCCGCCGCCCGCCTCCACGTGGCAGTGGGAACAGTTCGCGTGGATATAGGAGCGGGCTCGGAGTTCCAGCTTCTCCCGCGGATTGGCCGGGTCCGCCAGTCGGGGCAGGCCCGCGGGGGGAGCGGCAAAGAGCGTGCCGACCGGTACCGCCCGCTGTCCGGTCGCCGGGGCGTGCCGCTGGACGTAGGCCTCTATCTGGTCTCCACTGAGCGCCTGCGCTCTCGCCTGGCGGCGGAGCGCCTCTTCGGCCTCGCTCTGCCAGCCTGTCTGCAGCATGCCGAGCCGCTCGAACATCCGGAGCTGATTCTCCCGAGGTCTCCCCTCGGAGTTGTCGCGGTTCAACTGCAAGGTGGTGATCCCCAGCACGTAATTGGCCGCTCGGGTGTGACAAACCATGCACTCCGCCCGGCTCGGATACCGCCACGCCTGCTTGCGCATCCGTCCGCCCGAGCCCAATTCCACCTCGGCATCTCGCCCGCCAGCCTCGACCAGCTCGGCCTCGGTCTGTTCCCGGTTCCAGGCATAGGAGTAACCGACCCACTCGCCGTCCTGGCGGGTGAGCAGGCGGGTTTCCACCCAGCGACGGGACCCAACAGCCCCGGGCCGTGCCTCCAGAGCGAATGACTTGACGATCACCGCGCCGTTGGGCAAATTCCAACCGCGGTTGGCAGTTACTTCCATGCGGCCGTCCGCCCCCGGCAGCCCAAGGAACCGTTCTTTGTGCGCCCCATCCGACCAGAGCGGTGCGTTGACCGTATACGGCACCAGCGATGGCTGCACAAGATGGCCGCGGACCGAGCGAAACAGCCCGGTCTCGCTGAGCAGGCGTGGAAACCGGCTCGGCTCACGCTGCGGCGGGGTCCGGTCGAGGGTGTAGAACGCTCCCTCATCGCCGCCCCGCATGTCGGCGATGAGGATCTCACCCTGCGAGTCGACCGCGAACCCGGTGATCTGCAGGGTGGTGTCGGCGATTTCTCGGAGCGAGAGCAACCTGGTGCCGTCGTGTTTGGCGGCCCAGATCTTGCCCGTGGAATAGTCGCCATAAACGTACTCGCCACGCAGGTCGGGGTGCCGGGCACCGTAGTAGACCACCCCGCCGGTGAGCGAGCGAGCCTCCGAGTGCGGATGTTCGACCGTCGGCGGCGAGACGGGCGTGGGACCGAGCTTCCTTCCCGGATAGAAGGGGTGGCTCCCCTCAAAGACGCTCCAGCCGTAGTTGGCCCCGCGCTTCACCAGGTAGGCGGGTTCCCACAGATCCTGGCCGTTCATTCCGACCCACACGTGGCCGGTCTCTCGATCGACGGTCATTCGCCAGGGGTTGCGGAAGCCGTAGGCCCAGGTCTCCGGCCGCGCTCCCGGCGTGTTCACGAACGGATTGTCACGCGGCACCGAGTAGCCGAGACCGGCATCGGGATGGTCGATGTCGATCCGCAGTACCTTGGCAAGCAGGGTGCCGAGCTCCTGTCCGACCACGTTGGTGTCCGAGTCGGTGGTGCCGTCGCCGGAGGTCACATAGAACATGCCGTCCTTGCCGAAGGCCATTGCGCCGCCGTCGTGGCCGTTGGAAAGCCACTCGATGACGACAGATTCGCTTCCCGGCACGAGCGCGTGCGGCGGCCGACGATCCACCGTGAAGCGGGAAATCCGCAGCTTTTGCTCGGAACCCGGTGCGGAGAGTGGCCCCCTGCTGGAGAGGTAGAGGTAACCGTTCCGGGCGAAGTCGGGGTGGAAGACGAGGTCGTAGGCAATCCGGTCCACGCGGAGCAAGCTCTCCGCCGCGTCCGCTCCTTCCTCGTCGCGAAAGCGGACGAGTTGGGAGGGTCCGCCCGGCGAGTCCTGCAGGATGGCGAGCATCGACTCGCGGTCCGGCTCCCGGGCGGCGGCGACAGGGTAGGAGAGCTTCAGCCGCGGGTAACGCCTGCGGGCGCGATAGGGGTGTGGAGGGTCCGGGGAGCCAACCACGCGGGAGGTGGTCAGCGGAGTCCGACTGCGGAGAGCATCGGGCGTGCCCGGAGGCGCCTGTGGACCGAGGAATCGCAGCTCTGAATAGTCTTCGTAGCGGTGGAAGTCCGGGCGCGTGAGCGGGGCGGAGGTGGATGTTTGCGGTCTTGGGAGACCCGCCGTGTAGTCGTAACGGCAGAGGGCGTACCGCCAGGACTCGCCGGGGTTCGGTCGCCCCCCCGTTCGCAGGAAGTCGGTCCACGGGATGCGGCCTTCCACGAGCCACCGCCGATCCCGGTCGCCCGGCCGGTTGAGCGTGCCGTCCAGCAGGACCTTCGCTTCCACATGGAAGTCGCCGTCCGCACGATAGCGATCGTAGCCCCCGGTGCCCCGCGAGGGAATCAGCATATCGAGCACATCGCCGTCCGGGTTGGCGTGGAACTCGTAGTAGCCGGGCCGATCTGACGCGGGTTTGAGAAAGATCTCGAAGACGTCCCCTTCCCAGAGCCGACCGTCGTGCCCGGCCTTCTCGGTCATCAGGTCCTGATCCTGCATTTCGGCGGAGAAGTAGAGATACTCGCGATCCCAGAGAAGCCGTGCGCGCGTGGCGGTGGCTGCAGCCTTGCCCAGCCACGGTGCGCCAAAGCGGTCCACGACGGCAGCGCTGCGCCAGCCCGGCTCATCGGCCCAGCCGTCCAGGGTGATGGGGCCATCCGTCCAGCGGCATTCCGTTGGCGGCGGACCGTTGGGGGCCGGTGGAGCAGCGGCACCGCCGGCACCGCCGGCGATGGCCGAGCCGGCAACGGCTGCGAAGACGACCGCACCGACGAGGCCGGATTGGAGGCGCAGACGGCGCGTGCCGCCGCGTCTGTGCCAGAATGAAGTTGACTGAACCCCCACGCGACGCTCCCCGGCAGACCCAGGCGCGCGATGCGGGCCCGCCCACCGCCCCGATTCGCCGCTCCGTGGTCCTGCACCTGCGGCTGTCGTGCACGGTCGGGGATCAGCCGCGGGATACACCAAGGAGCTGTGGAAGAGTGGCAAGCGCCCAGGGGCCGATCCGGGCTGGAATCAGCCACCCGCAACGCGAGCATTACGAGGCTCACGGCTACGTCGCCGGCATCCCGATCTTCTCGGCGGAGGAGCTGGCTGTCTTGCGGACGGAGTTCGAGCGTGTGCTTCCCCTTGTGCCGGTGAACATCAACTTCGTGAACTGGTGGCACAAGAAGAACCGGACCTTCTACCGGGCGGCCACACACCCTGCGCTGCTGGATTGCGTCGAGGCCATCCTGGGGACCAGCTTCTTCCTTTGGGGCTCGCAGTTCTTCGTGAAGGAGCCGGGTGACGAACTGGTCGTCCCCTGGCATCAGGACGCCCAGTACTGGCCGCTCCGGCCCCACAACCATTGCACCGCCTTCATCGCCCTGTGGGATTGCGATCGGGAGAACGCGGGGATGGAGGTGATCCCAGGTTCGCACCGGGGCCCGCTCCTCCGGCATCGGACAGAGGTGAGCGAGCGCCGTGTACTGCCCCAGGAAGTCGAGGCCGGGGAGTTTGACCCCTCCTCTGCCGTATGCCTGGAGCTGGCCGCGGGGGAGATCTCGCTGCACGACGACGCCATCATCCATGGGTCCGGGCCCAACCGTTCCAACCGGCGGCGCGTCGGCTTCACCGCCCGCTACTCCACCCCGGACGTCCGCTGCGACCTGGCGGTGTGGCCCACCTTTCAGGCGTTCCAGGTGCGGGGCACCGACCCCTACGGGTACAACCCGGTCGGCACCGCGCCGCAGGGGGATGGCTTCCCAACCTGCATGCGCCCATGACGCCGGAAACAAATGGGAGGAAGCAGGCTCACACCTACGGATGCGCCCAGCCACCAGACGGCGGACGGTAGACGTATCAACTTGAGGAGCGCGGAATGCTCTGCATCGGGGGCGGGCCGGGCGGGCCACGTTCGACCAACTGTTCCGGGGTGTCGCGCCGCAGCATGTTGCGGGCGGGGTTTCTTGGCGCCGCCGGGTTGACGCTGCCGGACCTCTACCGGCTGCAGGCCGCGGCGGCCGCGGACGGCCGGCCACGGAAGAACACCGCCTGCATCCTGATCTGGCTGGACGGCGGTCCGAGCCAGTTGGAGACCTACGACCCCAAGCCCGAGGCCCCCGAAGAGGTGCGGGGACCCTGGGGCGCCATCGAGACCACCATCCCCGGCTATCGCGTCTCAGAGACGATGCCGTTCCAAGCGAAGATGGCGCATCAAATGGCCTTCATTCGCTCCGTCCACCACGGGACGGGGGACCACTTCAAGGCCGGCCACAAGATGCTCACCGGCCGTTGGGGCTCGGATGCCGCGAACCTGGCGCCGATGTATCCCTCCGTCGGGAGTTACGTGGCGCGCGTTCGCGGGTCCAACAATCCCGAACTGCCGCCGTATGTGGGTGTTCCGGCGGCCCACGCGATCTACATCTATCCCGGCTATGCCGGCGCAGCATACATGGGGGCGCAGTACGATCCCTTCCAGGCCGATTGGGATAATCGCTACGTGGGAGCGGCGGACATGCGGAAGATCGGCATGCCCGCCATGTTCAAGGCGTCGGCGGACACGGCGCGGCTGAGTAAGCGGCAGAGCCTGCTCCAGCGCGTCGACACGCTTCGACGTGACGCGGATCGGGACGGCTCGATGGAGAAGCTGGACCACTTCTCCCAGCAGGCCATGAACCTGCTGCTCTCCTCCCGGGTTCGTGAGGCATTCGACCTGGACGCGGAGCCGGAAAAGCTCTCGGAGCGGTACGGCAAGAGCGCCTGGGCGCGCTACACCCTGCTGGCTCGCCGGCTGGTCGAGCGCGGCGTGACCTTTGTGACGGTGGACATGCCGCACTGGGACATGCACTCCAGTCTGAAGACCAGCCACGAGCGCGCCGGGCGGGTGATGGATCAGGCGGTCGCCGCGCTGGTCTCCGACCTCGGTGAGCGGGGGATGCTGGACCACGTGCTGGTGGTGGTGATGGGGGAGTTCGGGCGCACGCCAAAGATGAACCAGAACGGCGTGCCGGGGTCCGATCCGGTGCCCGGAAGGGACCACTGGGGGGACGCCATCTCCGTGGCGATGGCGGGGGGCGGGCTGCGGAAGGGGCAGGTGGTTGGGGCGACGAACCGGCACGCCGAGCACCCGGTGGAAGACCCGCACACGCCGGAGGACATCCTCGCGACGATCTACCACGTGATGGGGATCAACCCCAAGCAGGAGTTCCTGGACCGTTTCGCCCGACCGATTGCGATCCTGTCCGAAGGCGAGCCGATCCGAGCGCTGATCTAGCCCGGCCGCAGGCCGAAGGAGAACTAAGAGTGACCAACGACACGTCCGGCTGGACCCGCCGCAGGGTGATCCAGGGCCTCGCGGTTGGCTCGGCGGCGATGGGATTGGGCGGCGCCACGGCCAGTGAGGTTCGAGCCGCCGGCGGCAAGTTGCCGCGCGTGGAGCCGGAGTCGGTGGGAATCTCCTCCGCGGCGATCCTCGCGTTTCTGGACGGGGTGGAGCAGAAGGTCGGCGGTCTCCACAGCTTTATGCTGCTGCGGCAGGGGAAAGTAGCGGCCCAGGGCTGGTGGGCACCCTATGGCGCGGAGTACCCTCACATGCTCTACTCCCTGAGCAAGAGCTTCACTTCGACGGCGGTCGGGCTGGCCGTCGAGCAGGGGCTGCTCACGGTGGATTCTCCGGTCGTCTCCTTCTTCCCCGGCGACCTGCCCGCGAGCGTGAGCGAAAACCTGGCGGCGATGCGGGTGCGCCACCTCCTCTCCATGTCGACCGGGCACGACAAAGACGCTACCGGACCAGCACGTCAGGCCCCGGATGGGAACTGGGTGCGCGGCTTTCTGTCGCTGCCGGTCGAGCACGCGCCCGGAAGCAAGTTCGTCTACAACAGTGCCGCCACGTACATGCTCTCGGCCATCGTACAGAAGCTCACCGGGAGCACCCTGCTCGAGTATTTGCGGCCGAAGCTGTTCGCCCCCATCGGCATCGAAAAGCCCACGTGGGAGTCGTGCCCACGGGGGATCAACACAGGCGGTTGGGGACTCAGCATCCGCACCGAGGATATCGCCCGGTTCGGGCAGCTCTACCTGCGGCAGGGGATGTGGGGCGACCGTCGGTTGATCCCCGAGGCGTGGATCCGCGAAGCTACCAGCAAGCAGATCGCGAACGGCTCCAACCCCAACAGCGATTGGAACCAGGGCTACGGCTACCAGTTCTGGCGCTGTCGACACAATGCCTACCGGGGGGACGGCGCCTTCGGCCAGTACTGCGTCGTGATGCCCGAACAGGATGCCGTTCTGGCGATCACCAGCGGTCTCGGGGACATGCAGGCAGTCCTTAGCGTGGCCTGGGACACACTGCTCCCCGGCTTCGCCGCCACCTCGGGTACCCCCGAGCCCGGCCTCAAGCCCCGCCTTGCGTCGCTGCGCGTCCCCCTTCCCGCGGGCCGGAAGGAGACTCGCCTGACCCCGACGCTCTCCGGTCGAACCGTCCGCTTCAGCGAGAACGCGGCAAAGCTGGAGTCGGCCACGGCGACATTCCGGGCCGACCACTGCGAGTTGACGATCCGGCAAGCGGGCGTCGAGCGCCGCCTCAGGTGCGGCTACGGCGAGTGGGTCAAAGGGAAGGCACCGCTGGACGCGCGGCCCGAAGCCCCCATCGGGGCCGCCTGCGCCTGGGAGAGCGACGACACCTTCGTCTGGAAGATCTGCTACGTCGACACCCCCTACGTGCTCACTTCCACCTGGAAGCTCGCTGGCGACGAAGTGACCCAAAAGGCGAAGATGAACGTCAGCTTCGGCGCCACAGAGCAGCCCCCCGTAGTGGGGAGAATCGCGGCGAGATAGGGGCAACCCTCGTGGTCCGGCAGCGTGGACCGGGGCGCCCGGACATGGACGCGCTACCGGAGCGATCTCCCCGTCCTCGTGGAGGACCGCGAGGACGGGGCGTGACTTCCAGCCGGCACCTGCACTTCTACTGCCGCGGCGTGAACTGCTTCAGGTCGTAGATGCCGAGCTGCTTCTCGAGCACCGCCACCTGATCGACCGTCTTCTCGAAGCCCTCGTCCCCCAGAACCTTGTGCTCGTCCTCTTCCATCCTGTCGCCAAGCGCCTCCACCTGGTTTGGGGTCAGGATGGTGCGCAGCGCCGGGAACAGGACGGTGTCCTCGCGCGCCTCGTGCGGTCGATACATCCGGATGAAGCTATGGACAGCAGCAGTGATCTCTGTCCGGTTCACCGCGGAACGGAACTGGTCAGGCTGCGAGAGCCGCAAGATCCGGGCGGTGATGACCCGGCCGGCCTTGTGCTGCGCCTTCAGGGTGTCTACTAGATCGGTGAGCTTCCTGGCCTTAACGAAGTGGGGGAAGATGTAGTTCTCCTCATTCCGCTCGTGGTACTCTTCCACGAACTTCCGGATGAGCTGGGCCGTATGCCCAAACACCTCCGGCGACGCCTCCTGCCTCGAGCCGAGGCGCCGCAACCCCTCTTCGTAGATGAGAAGGCAGCGGTTCAGCACGCCGTGCTCCTTCATCAGGTCCTCCGGCGCCGTTACTCCTGCCTCAGGATCGATCTTGTTGCCCCGGGGCGCCGCCAGCGCCACGGCGGGCACCGCGACCAGCAGTCCCGCTCCCGCCGCCAGCACCTGGCGCCGGCCCACCTCTCGCTGCTTCTCCATCTGCCCACCTCCGCTGGTTTACTTTTCGACCGGTGCATCCGGTCGGCTGGTGTAGTCGGTGAAGGACCCATAGTAGGCCTTCACCTTGGGATAACCCACGAGCTTCAGGGTAAAGAGGCCGTGCGACGCCCGGCCGCCGGACGCGCAGTAGGTCACCACCTCTTTGTCCGGCGTGATGCCCTTGCTCTCATACAGCTTCCGGAGCTCTGGGCCACTCTTGAAGACCAGGCAGGGACCGGTCACGATCTCTTTCCAGTCCACGTTCACGCTGTTCGGAACCCGCCCGGGCTTCTTCGCCCCGCCCGAAACCTGTTCCCCTCTGAACTCCGCCTCGGAGCGGGTGTCCAGCACCACGACGTCGGGCCTCCTCGCCAGCAGTTCCGGCGCGGCGCAGACGGCCTCGGGCACCTTTTTCGGAGTGAAGGTCACGGCGGCGACGTGCGGCACCTCCGTCGTCGCCGGCCGTTTCTCGGTGGTCCACTTCAGCCAGCCCCCGTTCACCAGGCTCACCTTCTGGTGCCCGTAGGCGTTGAGCACGAACCACAGCCGCGCCGCGCTGCGCCCGCCCTGGTCGTCATAGAGTACAACGCGGGTCTCATTCCCGACCCCAGCCTTGCTCATCATCTCTGCGAAAACCCCGGGGCGGGGGAGGTGGTCCAGCGAGTAGCTCGGGTCGCGGAGCGGCCCCTCGGCGATGCGGATGGCTCCCGGGATGTGACCGGCCGCGAACGCCTCAGCAGAGCGCAGGTCCACGATCCGAGTTTCCGAGTCCTTCAGGTGGTTCGCTACCCAGGTGGTCTCCACCAGCAGATCCGGGTTAGGCCACCTTCCGGAACGGAACGTGCCGAGGTAGGCATACAGCGCCGCGCCGTCCTCGCCTTCGAGTTGCGCGGTGGCGAAACCCTTCGACTTCTCGACCACTTCCTGCGGCCCCAACCGCTGGGTGATGTCCACCAAGCTCTTTGCATTGGGATAGGTGGTCGTATCCGCCCCGTCATTCCCATGACATCGCGCGCAGTTGGCGGCGTAGACCGCCTGGCCTCTTGCCCGCAGACTGGCGGTATCCGCCGCCTGGGCCGGGGAGAACGCGCCCCAGAGTCCGCCCAGCGGGACCGCCGCCATCAGGCTCGCCGTCACTGCCACGGTCCAACCTCGAGAGGTCATTCCAGCTTCTCCCGCACAGATGCCGCTTCGTCGACCGCCTCGACCATTACTTCACCTGCTAACTCTCGGATCTTGTCCCGGAGACGGGCCAGTGCCTCGCGCCCATCCCTGGTGACCCGATAGTACTTCCGGATCTTCCCGTTGACCGCTTGCGGTTCGCAGGTCAGGTAACCGCCCTTCTCCAACTCGTGGAAGATCGGATAGAGCGTACCCGGGCCGATCTCGTAGCCGTGGCGGGCCAGCTCCTCGATCATCTCCAGCCCGTAGATTGGCCCCTCAGCCGCATGATGGAGCAGGTGAACCCGCACGAATGCGAGAGAAATGTCCCGTAGCGTATCGGCCACCGATATCGTTCCCCGATAATACTATCGCCCATATCGGGCAGTTGTTCTTCGGACGTGATGTGCGGAGGTGGCCGTGCGGTGCGGGCGGACCGGAGCGAGCGGCTTTGCCAGAACACCCGCCCCGCCGCGGACTTCTTTGAGGACGGGGCGATCCCGCCGTCAGCGCGTCAATGTCCAGGCGCCGCTGCCGCTGGGCTGCTTCCAGATCCCCGTGAGACGCTGTCCGTCGGTGGAAAGCTTCAGCGTGGCGGTTCCCTTCTGCTTGTTCCAATCCTGGGAGTAGGAGAAAGTGAGGGTTCCCGTCTGCGCGTTGAACGTACCGCTGACGATCTTGCCGATCCTGCCCGTGCCCTGATTCCAGCTCCCCGTGATCATCCCTCTGTGGAGACGCAGCGTTACCGGGCCGTAGTCCGACTTCCAGGTGCCGGAGATGTCTCCGGCCGCCCCTTCGATCACCACGTCGGCCCACTGACCGCCGTTCGGCTTGCCCCCGGTGGGAGGCGACGTCCGCGCTCCGGGATCCTGATTGTTGTAGCCATGGATGTGCGTCCGCACCGGGCCGCTCCAGCTACCCAGCCCCACACTGTCATCCGGCTTGCCGTTCTTGAGCAGGACCGGCGAATCCTGAAGCTCCAGGATGCCCTGCACGCCCGGCGCGGCTTCGTTGGAGGGGTGACTGGATTCGGTGATCTCGACGGTCAGCGAGAGCTTCTTGGCCGAACCCACCTCTGAGTACGAGGCTCCGACAATCTTCGCCTTCAGCGAGCGGGTGCCCGGCTTCAATCGGTCGACGCAAGTGAGGGTGCCGCTCACTTTGCCGTTCTTGATCACCCCGGCGCCGGAGAGGCTGCACACGCCAAGCTGAAAGTCGGCGATCAGTGGGGGCAGCACCCTGACATTGTTGGCGTGGGTGGAGAACCGAAAGCGGATCTCGCCCTTGGGCAGAGCGCCGTTCCCCGCCCGGGCAGGCCCACCGCACGCAATACCGGCGCAGAGCAACAGGACCAACAACTGGAGACAACGTCGTTCCATGGGTGGGGTCTCCCATCGGCAGCCGGATACGCCCCGAGGTGAGCGGATCCGGGTGATGCGGCCGGGAACGCCGCCGCCTCGCGGCACACCCGCCAACGCGGAATTGTATCCGTTCAGCAGGTCGTCGCCACCGCACCGGGAGTCCCGGGACACAGCCCGGTTCCGTGCCCCACATCACCGCCACTGAAACACGGATTGACGACAGAAGACACCCCAACGGTCGGACGAACGTCTCGACCGCGGGCGAGTGGCGGTAGGAGCCGAGGGCTCGGGCGACGAACTGCACATGGCCACGCTGTTCTTTCGGTCATCCAACGCTGCCGCAATCTGATTGCGGGGCTGCACCCGTGGCAGCCGGTCGGACTGGGAGCGCCCTCGGGGCGTGCCGGCGCGTGCGCTTCTAACCCTTCACGCCGCTGACGATCATTCCCTCCAGCAGGGCGCGCTGGCTCAGGAAGTAGAGGATGAGCACCGGTGCCAGCATCA
>CAZSRZ010000068.1:0-28338 GCA_964609085.1 uncultured bacterium
GGGGGGGGGGCGGGTAAACCACCCCCTCCCCCACTCCGGGGGCGGCGGGTCGGTGGGTGGGGGTGCGCGGGTGAAATACCGGGGGGCGGGCGGCCCGCGCACCCGGGGCCGCTGGTCGCGGGGAGGGGCTGCGCACGTGAACGACAGGCGGGCTGGGCGCGTGAACGACAGGCGGGCGGGGTCGTCCGCGCACCCGGGGCCGCTGGTCGGAGGGAGGGACGGGAACCCGTGCGAAACACCCGGAGACCCACCCAACTCAAACCAACTGCGACGGTCGGCTGGGGCTGGACTCGTTTCCGGCGAGTTGGTATACTCCGCCGACCCATCGCGTAGAGGAATGACCCGTGGCGAATCTCCGCTCAGCTATCAGAGACATCAAGAAGTCGCGCAAGCGTGCAGCGCGCAACCAGTCCGTTCGCAGCGCCATCAAGACCTACATGAAGAAGTCCCGGGTGGCGATCGCGTCCGGCGAAGAGGGTGTGGCGCAGGTGGTGTCTGAGACGACGGCCCTCCTGGATAAGGCCGCCAAGCGCAACATCATCCATGCGAATGCCGCGAACCGCCGGAAGTCCCGGCTAGCGCGGTTGCTCAACGCCGCTAACGCCTGAGGCTCCCTGGGAGTCGCGTTGAAACGCGATGCCACTAGATTGAAGGCCTGCCGGCCGACCGCGTTGCGCGGCGGGGGCAGGCTCTTTCCATTCTCAGGCCAAAGCTCCCCGATCCCCGCGAGTAGGTCGACCCTCCCTCACGGTTCGCTGTCGGCATCTCGTCAGTAGTGATGGAGGATGCGAGAGTGAGCCTGGCTCCTGACCGAAGCTTGATACCCCACACCACTGACACGCCGGGGTTGCTGGACCGCGCGATCCAGGGAGACGCGAGCGCGTTTGCGGCACTCTGTGAAGCGCGTCGCGCGCGATTGTGGCGCATCGTCTACTCCGTGGCCCACGGTCAAGACGCCGAGGACCTTGTCCAGGAGGCGGTCTACCGCGCATTCCGCGCCCTGCACACCTACAACGGGCAGGCGCCGTTCGACGCGTGGTTGTGTCGAATTGCGCTCAACGTCGCACACGATCACGTGCGCTCGGCCTGGAAGCGCCGTGTTTTTTGCTTCGACCCCCACCAGATCCCGGTGGGCCGAGACGAGCCGGTTGTCTCGCCCCAGAATGAAGTGGAACTCAGAGATCTACAGCGGAGAGTGCGCGAGGCCGTCGCCCGATTGCCGGAGCGACAGCGCGTTCCGATCTGGCTCCACTTCTTTGAGGGATTCACCCTGGTCGATGTCGCTCGACTCGAACGGACACCGGAGGCGACGATCCGCAGCCGCGTACGGGCGGGGCTGCGCCGACTATCGCGGGTGCTCTGCGATCTGCTCCCAGGTCAGTCGGATGAAGCGGCCGCGACCCTCTCCGGGGCTGCGGCGGCTCCGTTGGGCAGCCCGGTATCCGGGCTGCGTCCCCGGGCGGAGGGCTGGGCATGACCCTCGATCCGCGGGACCGCGATACCCGCCAGCTTCTCCACAAGGCCGCGGCCTGGGAGCCGGACCGACCGGTCCCAGAAGGGTTGGCTCTGCGAACGCTAGCCCGACTCCGCGAAACTCGGGCGGGAGTGCGGCGCCCGATCTGGCCCTGGCTAGCAGGCGTGGGGCTGAGCGCTCCGGCGGTCGCGGCCGCTGCCTTTGTCCTCATCAGCGCCCGACCTTCTGCCGTTCCGGGGCAGCTTACCCGAGAGAGCCCTGCCGTTATCGCCGCCCCGCCGAAACCGCGTACGGATCCGGACCTGCGTCTCGCAGCCGGCGCCCCGACCGTCTCCGGCCCGGAGCGGGTGGGTCCGGGGGAGGGCGTCGCCCGCCAGGCTCGCCCCGGACAGCGGACCCGGCCGAGTTCTGCACGGCGACAACTCGGCTCACGGTTGCTGGCGGCCGGTTGGAGCGAGGAGAGGGAAGTGCGAAATGTGGGGACCATCCTCACCCCGAGGTGGGTGCTCGCCCCGGACCCGGACTCGGATGGTTGGGTCGCCGCTCCGGGGCTGGTCGAACTGCGGGCAGGCGGTGGGCCGATTGAGGGTGCCGCCGCAGGTAATGGAGTGAACATCCCGGTCAGCTACGGACCGGGGGAGGGTCGATAGATGAAGCGAACAACGATCTGGGGAGTGGCAGCATTGGGCGCGGCAGGGGTGCTGGCGGGCTCCTCATGGGCACAGTCCGGCCGCTCTCTCACTCAAACTGGCCAGAGCCGATCAGCGAGCGCTCCGACGGCGCTTCGTCGGGAGAGCGTGATCATAACGGGACAGGTCGATGAGGAACTGGCGCATGAACGCGAATTCATCATCCAGCACGTGTTCGGCGGCGCTATCCCGAATGAGGCGCCGATCGATTTCTCCGTGACCGACGCGACGATCAGCGAAGCCGTTGCCGCCCTCATGAAGGCCGCGAAGTTGGACGCAGAGGTGATCCTGGACAAGGACACGCCCGCCGATCGGCGAGTCACCCTGAAGCTGCGGGGGGTTCGCCCCTCCGCAGTGTTGAACCTGCTGGCGCAGTCCGCCGGCGGCGGCTGGCGCTACGAGATGGAGAACGGCAAGCGCCGGATCCGGATCGGCAAGGGTGTGGCCCCGGGGAGCGCCTTCGCCTTCCAGGGCGGCGCCCTCGCGGAAGTGTTCGGCGGCAACGCGGAGCTGCTGGCGCGCGAACGAGAGATGCTCGAGCGATTGCGGCTGGAGATTCCCCGGATCGCCGGCCTGGAGGGCCAGGGGCCCGCGCAACTTCTGCGCGAGCACGCGGCGCTGGCGGACAAGACCGTAGAGGTAGACTTCAGCGCGCGGCCGGTCCGAGATGCGGTCAAGCAGGTGCTGGAGCGCGCCAAGGTACAGGTCGAGGCGATGTTCGATGAGGACGTGCCCGCCGATGCGCGCGTCTCCCTGAAGTCGCCCAGCCTGAGGCTGAGCACCGTTTTCGATGTCATCGCGGACAGCGCGGGGGTTGGCTGGCGGTATGAACACCGGACGGGAAAGCTGGCTGTCCACTTCGGCAAGACGATCCGCCGGTCGTCGCCGCTGACGACGCTGCTGGGCAACGGCGATCAGATGCGCTTTCACTTTTTCCCCGAGGACGCGTTGAGATTTGTGCCTGCCGTGCCTGGGGCCCCCCTGCCCTCGCGGCCACTCACCCTCGCACCGCTGCTGCGATCTCTCCCCGGGGACCGGGCGGTGGATGTCGATATCCGCGACAGCTCCCTGGCTGAGGCCGCCGCGTCGGTGCTCAAGAGCGCCGGGTTGGACGTGGAGGTGAAAGTGGCGGGCGACCTGGACGAAAAGGCACGTGTGACCCTGAAGGCCAAGGGTGTTCGTGCATCCGCCGTGCTCGATCTGATCGCGCAGGCCGGCGGCGGTCGTTGGAGCTACAAGCCGGGAGAGCCGCGCGGAGTCGTGACGATCGAGAAGGGGCGGGGCCCCGTTGCGGCCCCAGCAGTCCCGGCAGTTCCGGGGGCGCAATCCGCTACGTCCGTCACCGTGACCCCCGGACGTGCCGCCGCTGCCCGGACACCTGTCGGTACCACTGAGATCAGGGTCACTGGGGAGATGGTCGAGGTACGCTCCACTTTCACCTGCCCCTACTGCAAGGCAAAGTCGACGGTGGTCCGCTCCCGCGAAGCCGGGACAGGCGGCGGCACCATCACCACTCGCCCGTCATGGCGCTTCTGCCCCATGTGCGGCAAAGAGGTGATGCGGGCGTCGGAAGACCAGGACGACGAGGAAGTGGTTGCGGTGGAGGTCAAAGTCATCCCCTGACCCCGCGGGGTTGATCACGGGGTGGGGATCACGAGCAGCAACCGGTCGGTGACGCCGGTCGCCAGCGTCCCGCTTCGGTCCTTGCTCAGCTCCCACGAGGCGGTTGCGGCCACCGAACCCGGGTCAGCCACGAGGCGAATGAGCGATGATCCAGGTGTCGCGGTGTCGGCGGACAGGACCAGCTTCCCCGAGAACGCCCCTGTGCCCGCCGGCACACTCAGGGCCGCGGCGGCGACCCCGGCGGGCAGCGCGTCTGCGCGGATGACGAAGGCGGGATGCGGCCCGTCCCGCTGGATGGAGACGACCACCTCTACTTTGCCGCCGGGTCGGAGCACCACCGTCGGATCCGGCACCGAGAGCCGCAGACGCGGCGCGATCGGGGCGACCGTCAACGCATAGAAGTAGTCGATCCCACCCCGGTTCGCTGCGTCGCGGATGAAGACCACGTACTCTCCGTCTGCCGGGGCTGTCCAATCCAGGCGTGAGTCTCGGCCGTCCGCGTCGTCGTTGTTCCCAAGCGGCTTGCCCGCGCCGTCCTCCAGGGCGATCTGCGCGTCCAGGGGAGAGCCGAGATCCCTGGCGGCGACATCGAGACGGTAGCGAGTCCCGGCGCGAGCAGTGAAGCGCAGTCGATCGCGCTCGCCGCGGGCGGAGATGATCCCGGCAAACGTCACCGGCGCCGCGGCCGGCGACGGACTGCCCTCCAGTGTGACGCACGTGCGGAGGACACGCACGGGCACCGTCTGCGAGCTTCCTGGCAGCCCCACCGGCATGCTGTCCCCCCCGTCCGCGGGGACAATCGGGGCAATCCGCGTCGATCCCAGCCCCGGGCGTCCGTCCAGGTTCCACCCGAGCAGGGTGAGTTCCGCAGGTACCCCCCGCTCCACGACCGGCGGAAAGGCACGGTCGAGCCAGGCCCCGGTGGTCAGCGTGACACGGTAGACATAGGCGTCATCGATGTTGCTGTAGTTGTTGAGCACGTCCTGGAACTCAATGAAGTAATCCCCCTCCGCCGGTGCCGTGAACCCCAACAGCGGGTCGCGCGTGCGGGAGTCCACCTGGACCAGAAGTTCAACCCCGGCGGAATCCCGGATCCGGGTCAGCAGGTTGGTCGGGGCACCGAGCGCACGCGACTCGCCGGCGACCACGAGACACTCGCCCCGACGGAGGTGGACGCGGTAGAGATCAAGGTCCGCCCGGGTAATCAGTTCCCCGTTCAGGGTGACGGGCAACGTCGTCAGCACCTGTGCCTGGGCACGGGTGTTGTTCGGTTCGGTCTCGCGGAACTCCGGCAGCGTGCCGACGGTGAACGGGCGTGGTGTGGAGCCCGCCGTGGGGCCAGCCAGTCGCAGCATCCGGGGGCCGGGCGTGGCGTCCGGAAGGATCTCCACCTCGACGGTACCCTTCACCACTGGGCCCAACGGGCGCACGCCCTCGCCTTCAATGAGCAAAGACGCCTGGTCGGGCAGCGGCGATGCGTTGAGCCTCAAAGAGACGCGGCTGCCTTGCCGGCCGCCGTTGGGAAAGACGCGGGTGAGGACAGCCTGCGCGTCTGCCGGGCCGGGGCATCCCAGGGCGACCAGCCCGCCCAGGAGCAGAGCGCCGCGCCTACCCCAGCTCACGGATCGGCTCGCCGCCTCGCACCATCGCCGTCGGTCGCCCGATCTCGTTCTCGAACTCCTTACGAAAATTCACCCCGAGCTTCTGGTAGATGGTGCAGGCCAGATCTTGCGGCGTGAGAGGACGCTCATCCGCGTATCCTCCGTCGGGAGTGGTAGAGCCGACTACCTGGCCCCCCGGCACGCCCGCGCCGGCAATCGCCACTGCCATGCCGGGGCCCCAATGGTCTCTGCCCGGGCCCGCGTTAATCTTGGGGGTACGGCCGAACTCGCCCAACAGCACCACGAGGGTCGTGTCCAGCAAGCCGCGATCCTTGAGGTCCGAGAGCAGGGTGGAAAACGCCGGGTCCAGGATCGGCAGCATGCGCTTCATGTCATTGAAGATGTTGAAGTGGTGATCCCACCCTCCCCAGTGGAGGCTGACCCAGGGAACCCCGGCCTCCACGAGGCGGCGCGCGAGGAGAAACTGCTGCCCGACCGTGTTGCGGCCGTAGCGCTCGCGGAGTTTCGCGTCCTCCCGCTTCACATCGAACGCTGCTCGTGCGCTCGGCGAGGTAACGAGGCTGATCGCCTTCTCGCGATAACTGTCCAGCCCTCGGACCGGGTCGGCCGGGTTCTCCTTCACCCGCTGCAGGCGATCGAGCTGGGTAAGCAGATTCCGGCGGGCATCCAGGCGGAGGTCATCCACTCCGCTGGGGAGAGAGACATCCTTCACCTGGAAACTGTCGCTATTCGGGTTGCCGGGGACCACCAGCGGTGAGTAGGCAGCGCCCAGAAAATTGGGGCCACCCGAGCGCATGCCGGAGCCGAGAGTGACGTAGCCCGGCAGGCCGGGTGGGGCGCTGCGCTCGTGGGCGGTGAACGACCCCATGGATGGGTGGTAGCTGACGCTGTTGCCACATCCCACAGGCACGGGGGTGGACATACCCGTGGTCATCAGGTGGTTCCCTGCCCCGTGGTTGGAGTCGTTGTGCGTGACGGAACGCAGAATCGTGAACAGGTTCATCGCCTTCGCCATCTGTGGCAGGTGCTCACAGATGCGAATCCCAGGCACGCTGGTCTCAATCGGCTTGAACTCGCCGCGCACCTCGGCGGGCGCGTCCGGTTTCAGGTCGAAGGTCTCGAGATGCGAGGGACCGCCGTCCAGCCAGATGAAGATGACATTGGCCGGCTTACCGCCAGACGCGGCCGCCTCGCGGGCTCGCAGCAAGTCCGGGAGCGAGAGACCCAGCGCGGCCAGCGAGCCGATTCTCAAGAAGCTCCGTCGGCGCATGCCGACGCAGTTCTCGACGGGAGAGCCCCATTCCACACGCATCCGTCCCATCCTCCGCGGGCTTGTGACAACGCGGCGGTCGACGGGTTTCGGCCCAGTCCTCCCCCCGGAGGCACAGGTCACCTCGCGAGGGGTTGCCGGGGAGCGATCGCCGCTGTACAACCAGTAGCAGAGAGCGTACGAAAAGGAGAGCCGGATGGGCGGACCGTTCCGCAGATGGACAACGGCGATGGGGGTGCTCCTCAGCCTCGTAGGCAGCGTCGCCGCCGGATGGGCGGAGTCTGCGCCATTGGGGGCGGAAGGGGCCGCGATTCTGGAAGCTCCTTCGATTGAAGTCTTCCGCATCACCCCCATCACCGGCGGGCAGGTGGTGCCGCCCGAGCAAAAATTCGGCGGCTATGCCATCGTGGCCCGGAGCGGCCCGCTGAAGATGGAGCGCAACAGTCTCCTCGCGGCGGTGGTGCGGGACCCTCAGACCTTCGCCGGCTACGGCTCCGGATGCGGAATCGTCCCCGACTACGCCCTTCGACTGACGCGGGGCGACAGCAGCGTGGAGATGCTCGTCTCTTTCAAGTGCGACATGTTTGTCGCCTCGGTGCGGGGGCCGAAGGGCGATGTCGTCAAGTCCGCCCTGAGCCGGTTCAACAACCGCCCATCGTGGGTGCGCCAACTCAAGGAGGTCTTCCCATCCGACCCTCACACCCAGGCCCTGTCGGAAATCCGACCCACCGGCCCGACTCCGCCGGCCAAGCCATGACTGTGGCCCACGTCCTGCGCGATCACGGCTTCCGCGTTGCCGGGCGACGGATGGTCCTCGTCGCGGTTGGGGTCGCGGCCGGGATTGCTTTGGCTACTCCACAAGCGCGCTCACAGGGTCCAGCGGGGCCGGGTGGCCTCGTGGCCTACGTCTCGGACGCCGGGCAGCCGCTCAGCATCACTGATATTCACCTCTTCGATCTGCGCAGCCAGCAGCCCGTGGCACTACCCGGGGTCAACACTCCGGCGACGGAAACCCACCCCTGGCTGACAGGCGACGGGCGGCTGCTGGCCTACAGCCGACGAGTGGATGCCGCTGCGAGAGTGCAGCAACTCATCCATGTCCGCGACCTGAGGTCAGGAACGGAACTGGACGCTCCCGGACTGAACACGCCCGAACTCAACCTGCGACCCTCCATGAGCGCTGACGGTCGCCTGCTTGCCAGCTTCTCGCTCCCCCAGTCGTTCAGTGGGTCCGATCCCAATTCCGAAGTGCGGCTCTACGACCTGAAGGAACGGATGGTCATCGAACTCCCTGGGGCAAACTCGAAGAGTAGCGACGGGTTCCCGGCCCTCAGCCCGGACGGTCGCTACCTGGGATTCGAGAGCATGCGGAACAAGAGCACGATGCGCTCGGATGTGCTGATCTATGACGTGGTCGAGAAAAAGCTGCTCGAACTCCCCAACCTCAACAAGGCAAATGAAGATCAGCAAGTTTCGCTCTCTCAGCGGGCCGAGCTGATCGCCTTCGCCTCGAATCGGGGCTACGGAGTTGGGAGTTTCGACATTTATCTCCACAACCGGTTGACGGGCAAGGACGAACCGCTCCCCGGGCTGAACTCTTCACTGGATGATCGACAGCCATCCATCAGCCCCGACGGAAGGTGGATCGTCTTCGCCTCCAACCGGCGCGGCGGGGCCGGCTCCCTCGATCTTTACCTCTATGACCGCCAGACCGCTCGGACCACAGCGCTGGAATCCTGCAACACGCGCTCGACGGAGGCTTTTCCGGTGCTGAGCAACAACTAATGATCAAACCCGTCGCCGCAACCTGCGCGACGCGCCGCTTCCCAGGAATTGAAGATGCGAACGCTCTTTTCTCTCGCCCTCGCAACGTGTCTCGCCGCCGTAGCCGCCTATGCTGGCGTTCCGGCCGGCCCCAGCCGCACCTACACGACCACCGAAGACTTCAACACGGGTCAGTACACAGGCACGAACTCTACGGTTACCCCAAACCAGCTTCAGTTGGATGAGAACGCCGTGGCCTTCGATTTCGCCTGGATTGCCAATTCGGGCGACAGCCTGCTGATCAAAGTCGACACCCGAACCGGGAAGGCGGTCGGAGGCTACCTCACCGGCGCGCCGCGAACGCCGGGGGCCCTGACGGACTCCGACTTCAGTTGCGGCTTCGGCGGCAACACGAGTCCCGCGCGCACCTCGGTCGACGCCGACGGAAACTGCTGGGTCGCCAACCGCCAGTTCGGAGCTCAGGGCTCGATCACCCAGATCGCCCCGGAGGGTGGGCAGGATCGCAACGGCAACGGAGTGATCGACACCTCCAGCGACATCGACGGAGACGGGATCATCAACCCGGCGGTGCCAGGGGAAGTGCTCCCGTGGGGCGAAGACGAGCGCGTGCTGCGCCACTACAAGATCGGGGGGGGCGATGGGCTGCCCCGTGCGATCACCATCGGCGCTGACGGAAACGTGCTGGTCGGCCTCTACAACGAGCGGCGGGTCGTGCGGGTTGCACCGGACCTCGCTGCGCCGCCTCCCGCCGGGATCGTCGCGCCCGAATTGAATAGCTGGCCGGTACCCCAAACCCCCTACGGCTTCGCGTCCACGCCGGATGGACGGCTTTACATGGCCACGCTCGGCAGCGCCATCACCGAGTTGGATCTCGGGACCGGGGCTACTCGCACCTTCCCCGTCAGCGGCACTGTCTACGGGATCGGTGCGGACCGAAACGGCGTGGTGTGGGGTGCCCTATTGGGGACACCGGCAACGGTTGCCCGGATTGAGCCGAGCGTGGTGCCCGTAATCACCCTCCACCAGGCGCCCGGCACTGACAGCGGTCGTAGCATCGCCGTCGATTCGGACGGCAACGTGTGGATGGGGTGCAGCAACTTCAACACGGGCGTGGGCTCCGGTGCGAAATTCCAACCCGACGGCACGTTCGTCGCAAGCTACCCGTCCGACGGCCAGACCGGTCTGGGCACCGCCATCGCCCCTAACGGCAACGTGCTGGTGGTGAACCAGGACAGCCTGACCGTCGCCGAGATCAACAAGACGACCGGGGCGCTCGTTCAACTGATGACGACCTGCACCGGCCCGTCGCCCTGCAATTACACCTACAGCGACTTCACCGGCTCTGCCCGAAGCGGTAGCGTTGAGCGACTTGGCCGCTGGACGGCCATTCACGACGGCGGCTCGCCGGGCGCGCCCTGGACCATGGTCTCATGGACCAGCCAGGAGCCCCAGGGCACGGCGGTGTCGGTCGAGCTGCGAGCCAGCGACACGCAGGCCGGGCTTGACGCCGTGAACTACCAAGCGATCGGCAACAACGTTCCCATCACTGGAATCAGCGGGCAGTTCGTCCAGGTGCGTGTGACGCTCTCCAGCACGCGGGTCGCGGAGCAGATCACACCCATTCTGCTGGACTTGACGCTGGGAGGGGGTGGGAACGCCCGGGTAGCCGTCACGCCGAGCCCAGTGCGCTACCCGCTCACGAAAGTCGGCGGAGAATCACAGCGCGATGTGCTGATCAGAAATGTCGGCACCTCGCCGGTGAGCATCGCTGTCGTTCGGGCCACCTCTTACTTCTCCGTGCGGCCCGTCGAGTTCACCCTTGCGGCGGGCGCCCGACGACGAGTTCAGGTCGCCTTCCGCCCGCTGAAGGAGTGCACTTCCCGCGGAAACCTGATTCTTCGGACGAGTGCTCCGGGGCAAGGCGCGATCCGCGTGCCCCTCATCGGCCCGGCCTGCAAGAAGTTCCGCCTGTAATCAGAGGCTCCGTGTCGACGTCGGCCGACGTCCGGCCGGCGTCGGCATGGATCACTCCCTGCGGGCTAGGCCTCGCTCGACGCCGAGGCCGTGGGCGTCGGCATGTGTTCCATCACCAATTCGCGAGCCGCCCCCGCCGCCTCGCGGTACACGCGCACGCGCCGGTGCTTCCCGCGCTGGAACAGCTCTCGCGCCTGCGTCACCGCACTGGACTCGTCCGGGAGGATCACCCAGGTCTGCTCCCGCGGGTAATCTCCGCCCACGCACTCGCTCATCGTGATGCGATATCGGACCATCGTGCCTGCCGTCTCCCCGTTCTTCGGGCATCATAGATAACCGCTATGGTATCCCGGCAACGGGGGGTCGTGGTTATGACGGAGCGACTTATGCCAGTAATGAGTGCTAACCCCCGGATCCGAGTCCTCCTGGACGACGCCCACCCCTCCTCCAACACAGCGTCCTTCGCTCAGGCCACCCTGATGGATCCCGGCGTTCGGCGGGCGCTCGGATCGCGGGCCCGGTTGCTGCACGTCACCAGCGACGAGGAGCACGACAAGCTGACCGGCCGCTTCTTTTCGCGCTCCTGCTCGGCAACCTATTTTGACTACCAGCGCAACCAGGCGATCCAGGTCACCGGCGGGCCGGGCGGTGCCGGACCGTACCGCATCCGCATCATCGACGAGCAGCCATTCCCGAATCGGGCCGAGTACCTGGATGCTGTCGCGCTCATTGCCGCCAGCCCAACCTGGGGACCTCTGCTTGCCTCAGGGAGCCTGACCCACTACGAGCCGATGCCGGCAATGCTCGAGCCCGCTCCCGGCCAAAAAGTCGAGCGGACCATCTACGTTGGTCTGCATTCACCTCGCCGAAACTTCAACCGCATCGTCGCCGTGAACATGATCCGCCGCGAAGTGAGTCTCGAGGGTGTGCGTCCCCGGGGAGTCCGCTACACCGACGAGAACAAGGAGTGCGGGGTCCCGGCCGCACAGTGCCTGGACGCTACCTTCCAGGGTCGACCCGGTCAGCTCACCCTCGAATGGCCGAGTGAGAATCCGGTCTGGAAGATGCGCATCATCCGTCCGAGCGCCAGCGCCGGGACGAACTCCTCGGGGATAGAACTCCGCAATGTCAGCTACCGCGGACACAGGGTGCTCAGTCAGGCCCACGTGCCGATTCTGAACGTGGAGTATGACGGAAATCTCTGCGGCCCCTACCGTGACTGGCTATGGCGCGAGTGGTGCTTCACCGTTCCCGGGGCCGACGTCCCCGATGCGCCCGGTTTTCGCATCTGCCCACCGGGCGAGCAACCGCTCACGGTTTTGGATACCGGAATCGATGGTGGAAACCACGTGGGGGTGGCCGTGTACGAGACCGCGGACGGTGCCCTCGGGCTCACCACACAATGCTCCGCCGGCTGGTATCGCTACATCATGGAGTGGTTTTTCTACCCGGACGGACGGCTGCTGCCCCGGTTCCGCTTCGGCGGCGTACAGAACGCCTGCGTCTGCAACGTCCACCATCACCACGCCTATTGGCGGCTCGACTTCGACATCCTCGACGACAAGAACATCGTCGAGGAATTGATCGGGGAAACATGGACGCCCCTGGCAAAGGAAGCCACGCGCACCCGACTACCCGACCTGTCGCCCCTGTGGCGGGTTCGGCACCACAAGCGCGCCGCTGCCTACGAAATCATCCCCGGCGAGAACGATGGCGTGGGCGACGAATTCTCGGGGCCCGATCTTTATGCATTCCTCTTCAAGGCGAAGGGTCGGCAGATCGACGACAAGCACCGGATGATCTCCGACGCCAAGGCCGAAATCCTGCCCTGGAAAAACAAGGAAAAGATCCTCAAAGAGGACGTGGTAGTATGGTACGTCGCCCACTTCGTCCACGACGTGAATGAGACCGGGCCCGCGAGCCTGGACGACCACTCCATCGCCTACGGCCCGACACTCCGGCCGGTGGATTGGCCGACATAGCCGTCCCTACCGCTCCGAGTTCCGGCGGGAGAGGCTGTTGTAAAGCACGGCGATGAGGATGAGCATCCCCTGGATCGCTGGTTGCGTCTCCCCGGGCAGGTCGAACCCGAAGTGTTCTTTTAGGTAGCTGCGAAGGAAGGTTAGCGCCACGCCGATTGCACTCAGCAGCAATGCGGCCACGGCGCTCCCAAGGACGGTTCCTTCTCCACCGAAGATATCCGTACCGCCGACGACGACCGCCGTGATGACGCCGAGCTCGAAGCCAGGTTGCGGTCGCGGAGTGATCGGTGTGTAATTGCAGGCGTAGAGAAACCCACCGAGGCCGACCAGCCCGCCGAGCAGCACGAAGGCACGCAGGGTGATCCACCGCACCGGGATGCCGGTCAGTTCCGCAGCATCGGGATTGCTCCCCGCCGCATAGTGGTGCCGACCCGCCCTGGTGCGGGCAAGGTAAAGGCCGACGATCGCGCACACGGTCGCCGATACCCACACCACGCTGGGGATGCCCAGCCAGGCGGCGGCACCCAGGCGTGAGGCGCCCTCAGCGACGGTGACCTCCTGGCCGCCCGTCAGGAAAATCAACAAGCCGCGAATCGCGCTCATGGTGGCGAGGGTCGCCACGATGGAGGGGATGCGTAGGTAGGCGGTCAGCACCCCGTTGACTCCGCCGAGTGCGCAACCCGTGCCCACGGCGGAGCCAACCATCAGTAGCGGGTGCAACTCTCGCCCCGCCATCAGCGCCACGACCATTGCGGATGCAGCCATGATCGCCGCGATGGAGATGTCGATCTGCGCGGCGACGATCAGACCGGTCATGCCCGCCGCCGCCACCGCCGGGATCGCCGCATTCACGAGAATGTCGCGCAGGTTTTCCGGTTGCAGATAGCGGCCGCCGGTGAGGAGGCCCATACCCAGGACCAGCGCCGCTAGGCTGAGCGTGATGACGAACTCCCGCCGGGTCCAGAATGGATCCTGGACGGCGGAAGAGGCAGGAGCGGGAGGCGAGGTGGACATCGGGCGGGCTGCGGATAGGATTGCCCCAACGCTCAGCCGAGACCTCCTCATGCGTCGGGAACCACGGCTAGCCCAGTCCCCCACGGGCGGCAGCCGGAATCTCCGTCCGGCCTCCGTGATACGCTTGCGGGGCCGCGTGATCGGCTTCACCCATGCCACGCCTGATTGTCGCCATCGATGGACCCGCCGGGGCCGGCAAGAGCACGGTTACTCGCCGGCTTGCCCGGAGCTTGGGCTACACCTTCCTGGACACCGGCGCGATGTACCGCGCGGTGGCCCTCCTCGCGGCCCGTGCGGGGATCTTGTGGGATGATGAGGCCCGCCTGACCGCCCTGGCGGAGTCGACCAGGTTCGAGTTTGATTCCGTTCAGGAGCCGCCCCGCCTCGCTGCTGACGGCGTCGACATCAGCGACTCCATCCGCACTCCCGAAATCAGTCATGGAGCATCCATCGTCAGCCAGTGGCCGGGGGTGCGTCGTGCGCTCGTGGCGCAGCAACGTCGGCTCGCCGCAACCGGAGGGGTCGTGGTGGAGGGGCGCGACGTCGGCACTGTGGTCTTCCCGGACGCCGAGGTCAAGGTGTTCCTCACCGCGACACCGGCGGAGCGTGCCCGGCGGAGACAGGATGAGCTGTTGGCGCGAGGGGAGCAGGCCGATCTTGCGGCCGTGCTGCGCGACGTGGAGGAACGCGACCTCAGGGACGCCGGCCGCGTGCACTCACCCCTTCGCCCGGCAGAGGATGCAATTGAGATTTACACAGATGCAATGCCCGTCGATGCGGTGGTAGCCGACCTGGTTCGGCTGGTGCGGGAACGAGAGTCGCAGGCATGACCTATCGCTTCTTCTGGACGTTACTCCTCCTGATGCTCAAGTTCCGGTGGCGATATCAGGTTCGCCATGCCGACCGTGTGCCGCGGACGGGCGCGGTGATCCTCGCGTCGAACCACATCAGCAACCTCGATCCACCGGCGGTTGGATGCGGGTTCTGGCGCCCCTGTCGGTTCATGGCGAAGGAAGAACTGTTCAAGGGCTGGTTTGGAAAGCTGATACTCCGCCTTGGTGCCTTTCCGGTAAAGCGCGGAAGCGCCGACCGCGCCGCGCTGAAGCAGGCGCTGGAGCACCTCGAGGCGGGCCGAGCGCTGGTGATGTTCCCGGAGGGGACGCGCAGCCCGGACGGCGAGTTGCAGGCACCCGAAATCGGTGTCGGGCTGATCGCCTGCCGCAGCGGAGCGAACGTGATTCCGTGCTTCGTGCGGGGAACCGATCAGGCCCTGGCCAGAGACGGGAAAGTGTCGCGGGCGACGGTCAGCGTCATCTATGGCGAGCCGCTCAACTTTGCGACGTCCTCCGACCGAAAGCCCGGACGAGAGGAGTATGAGGCGGCGGCCCGTCGAATAATGGAAGCGATCGCCGCCCTGCGCGACAGCCGCCCCGACTGAGGCGGAAACCACGACCGAGAGTCCGATGCAACGCGAGGTCCCCGTCTGGCCGGTGGGTCTATTCACCCTCCTCATCCTCGCCGGTGGCTTGCGCATCGCCGGCCTCCAGTGGGGGATCCCTGACGCGAGCCGCTTCTACCCGTACCACCCGGATGAAGCCTCGGTGCTCGCCGCCCAATGCCGCGTCAACCCGCTCTGGGGAGAGGTTGCACCGGGCTTCTACAACTACGGATCGCTGACCATCCTTGCCGGACGCCTGACCTACGATTTGGTCGCTCCGGTGACGGGCTGGGGCCCGATTCCCCGCTTCGACAAACCGTTCGAGGAGTGGGTCGGCGACTACGGCCACATGCTGCTCGTGGGGCGCATCCTCTCCGTGCTCTTCGGCACCGCCACCGTCGCACTGATGTTCTTCATCGGTCGGAGACTTGGAGGGGATCGTGCGGGACTGTACGCCGCCTCCTTCGGGGCGGTTGCCCCGATTGGGGTGATGCTGTCCCACTACAATACCGTCGACGTCCCGGCGGCCTTTTTCTCCACGCTCGTACTGTTGATGGCCTTGCGCGCATCGGAACGAACGGGCCGGGCGCAGGTGATAGCGGTGCTGGGGGCGGGCTTCGCCGCCGGCCTGTCGGCCGGCGCGAAGTATCCTGGGGCACTCTCGCTGCTCGTGCTCGTCCCAGTGCTGCTGCCTCGAAAACCTGAGCATGGGGAAGTGAGGACGGGCGGAGGTCTGCGGCGCTCCACGCTCCTCGCCACGGGAGCGCTGCTGGCAGCCGGAGCGGCGTTCATCGTCTCGACACCAGGCTGCCTGCTCCAGACGAACCGCTTCCTGGGCGACCTCTTCTACGAATTGGGTCGCAACAGAGAAGGCCAGGGGATCGTATTCCGCGGAACCCCCCCCGCCCTGTTCTACCACCTGCTGAATTCGCTTCCCATCGGGCTGGAATGGCCGCTCTACGTCCTGTCGCTTGCGGGCCTCTCCCGGCTGGGGTCGCTGCGGCAACGGCCGGCCCTGCTGGTGATGCTGCACCTGATCCTGCTCTTCCTGCCACTGGTGCTCGCGGAGCGCAAGTTCGTCCGGTACGTCACCCCGCTTATCCCCCACTGCTGCATCGCCGCGGGCGCTTTGCTGGCAGAGCTTTCCGTTTCCCGTGCGCGATGGGGCTCGCACCTCGCCGTAGCTGCTGGCTTTGCGGGCGCACTCGCCAGCACATCCGCCCACCTCAACCTCATCACCGACATCGACGTCCGTGATCGCGTTGCTGGCTACCTGATGGGATCGACTCGGCTGGGACAACTCGTGGTGTTCACCAGCGATCCGTGGTTCTACACCCCGCCCGTCCACCCGACCGCCGGCTGCGTCAAGATCTCGCTTCCTTTCGGCGGCCCTCCGATCTGGGACCGGCGGGATCCGGATGAGTCGCGACCGGAAGAGGGCCGCGCTGGGCCGCTGCGCGTCGCCTTCCCGAACTCGCTTCCGCCCGAGGGCCCCATGCCCGTGGAACGACTACGTCGCCTCCAGCCCACCTGGATTCTCACAACCGACTATGAGTATGAGGACCCCGAACGGCTTCGCTCGCTGGACCCCAACTACCACGACGCCATGACCGAACTGCAGGACGAGATTCGTCGGAAATACCGGTTGGTGCAGACGTTCCGACCTCGGCCCCAGCTCGGGCCGTTCACCTGGTGGGCCCGGGGAACCCCGCCCCACGACTGGCGCTACTTCATGCCGACTATCCGCCTTTACGTGCGCCCCGCCGAATGAACCTGGCGACCGACCAGCAGGCTCTGGATGACTTCCTGTGCCATCTGTCAGCCGAGCGCGGGCTGGCCGTGAACTCGGTCACGGCGTATCGCCGCGATCTCAGTGAGGCCATCAGATTCATGCAAGGGCTAGGCACGTCGCTGCTGGCCTCAACTGATGCGGATCTTCTCGCCTTTCAAACGCGGCTGCAGCGGCTGCAACGCAAGGCGACGAGTGTCGCCAGGAAGCTGAGCGCGTTGCGCATGTTCTTTCGTTTCGCAACTCGAGAGGGCTACCGGACAGCGGAGCCTCCCGCTCTCGAGAGCGGCAGATTGCCCCGACGCCTGCCCCACGTCCTCTCCCAGACGGAGATGGAGCAGATCCTGGCCGCTCCGGACATCGACACCCCTGACGGTCTCCGGGACCGCGCGCTGATGGAACTGCTCTACAGCTCCGGGCTGCGCGCCTCGGAGATCTGCGGTCTGCGCATCGACGATCTAGACCTCGAGCAGGGCCTGGTGCGCTGCCTGGGCAAAGGCTCGCGGGAACGGGTGATTCCCGTCGGCGAGACCGCGGCGGATTGGCTTCGGCGCCACCTCCGGCAACTCCGGGCGCCCCGCACCGGGTCTGCGCCGCTGTTTCCCGGTCGGAACGGCGCCCCGATCAGCCGTTATGCTCTCTGGAGCCGAATCCGTCGACACGCACGGGTCGCCGGGATCTCGACAACCGTCAGCCCGCACACGTTACGGCACTCGTTCGCCACGCATCTCCTGGCAGGCGGGGCCGATCTGCGCGCGATCCAGGAGATGCTCGGCCACGCAGACATCGGCACGACGCAGATCTACACGCACGTGGACGAAACACGCCTTGGCTCCGTCTTTCGGCAATTCCACCCGCGGGCGTGACCGGCCGCGTGCGTGCTCCGGAACCGCCAAGAGGAAAAGGAGTGCCCCCCCGCCGAATACTACACCTGCCGGAATGGCCCACCGCCGATCCGTTGGGTAGAAGCCGGTAACTTTGGCGGCGATCGACTAGTCTGAATGACAGGCTGCCCCCTCGCGCCGGCTTGGTCCGGTAAGTCGCTATAATCGAATCGAGGTCTTCGTCTCAACGCCGGTTGGGGCTGAGACTTGAGTCGGACGCGAAAGGGGCGGCATGGAGTCGGATCGAGGTCGCGGACCCGATTGGGTCGGGCGGGGAATTGGGCTGGCGGTATTCGCGCTCGGGATTGTCCTGCTTGTGATGGTCCTCGTATGGACGAATCAACTAGGCCAGGGTGAAGTAGAGTCGGGCGGAAAGATCCAGTGGGATCTCTGGCTGACCCAGAACGGATTGCAGATCGCTCGCCTATGCATCAGCGGGCTTGTGGCATCGTGGATAGCAGGACGGGGGGCGCATCTCTATGCGGCTGCCGGCCGACCGGCTCCCCGGGAGTGACGGGAAGCTACTAAGGGAGAGAAAGATGACGCGCACACAGATTCGGCAAGCCTTCGCGGTGAGCCTGATCGGGCTTGGCCTCACGGTCCCCGTGGCTGCGGACTGGTCGCTTTTCGGCGGCAACGCGGAGCACCACCTCTTTACCTCCGAAAAGCTCACCGCGCCGCTCGGCGTGCTCTGGAAGCACTCCACCAACGTGGCTGCCGCAAAGGGCGTCGGTAACCGCGGCGGGGCCATCGTGGTGGGAGACAACGTGATCTTCGGTTCCAAGAACCGCGTCTTCGCGGTCGACGCCGCCTCGGGCGAACTGAAGTGGCGAGCTCCGGCAGAGGCCGATCCGAACGACAGCAAGCTCCCCAGCATCAGCGCCACGCCGGTGAGCGATGGCCAGTTTGTTTACGTACCGGATGCGGAAGGGAAGCTCAATTGCTACTCGCTGGAAGACGGCGCCCCGCTCTGGTCCTTTACCACCGGGCAGACGATTCGATCATCCCCCACCCTCGTCGGTGACGCCCTCTACTTCGGTTCAGACGACGACTTCGTCTACTGCCTGGACGCCCGTACCGGGAACCCTCGCTGGAAGTCGAATGATCGAGGCAAGGACATGCGCCTGAGCGACGACGCGATGGGATCGCCCACCGTCTACTCGGGAATCCTTTACATCAACTCCTCGGACTTTAAGATGTGGGCCTTCTCGGCTGACACCGGCAAGTTCCTCTGGAACCAGCGGTTGTCCGCACCCAGCCTGGACATCAGCCCCGTGGCCTTCAACGGTCGCATCTACCTGGCCGCCGGCAGCACGATGTATCAGTTCCGATTGCGTGGCGGTGCCTACCGGGCCTTCCCGCTCCAGCAGTGGGTCGAGAATGACATCAGCACCACCCCGATCATCACTGACCAGGCCTGGTACGTGGGAGACCGCAACGGCTACTTCCAGGCATTCACGCCGACCGGTCGGCCGGTGACGCTGCCTAGTGGCGAGCGGTGGCGCGTGAAGCTGGATGGTCGCCCCACCGGCAGCCCGGTGATGACGGCGGACACCATCTACGTCAGCACCGACAAGGGCTTCATCTACGGAATCGATACCGCCAAGGGCA
The DNA here is from genome assembly GCA_964609085.1 of uncultured bacterium. GTDB lineage: Bacteria > Armatimonadota > SYMT01 > SYMT01 > SYMT01 > JANPLG01. Next base: position 19,156 of record CAZSRZ010000068.1, read on the forward strand.
AGCTGAGCTGGTCCTACCGCACCGAGGCCCCCAAGGGCATCGACCAGCCAATGAACTACTACCCGATCCGTGCCCCCATGGCGGTGAGCGACAGCCGGCTCTACATCGTTGGCGACGACGGCACCCTCACCTGTATGACGACGGACGCCGGTGACGAGGAAGGTCCCGTCATCACCACTCCGCGGCCGACCCGTGGTGCTGTGATGAACGGCTCGCCGCCCCTGTCGATTGCGGCCTACATCTGGGATGAGGGTACCGGAGTGAACGAGGGCACCCTCGAGTTAAGCCTCGACGGCGTCCCCGTCGACCAGTTCATCGAAGATCCGAAGATCCCGGCACCGCTGGAGAAGCCGGGCTGGACCTACGATCCCGTCAAGCGTCGGCTCACCTACAGGACGCCGCGTCCGAAGCCCGGGCAGAAGGAAGTCCCCCTCTCCGACGGTCGGCATAAGGTCAGCGTCCAGGTCGCCGACTGGAAGGGCAACTTCAGTGCGCTGGAGTGGAGCTTCGTCGTCGACAACAACATCCCACGCGGAGCCGTGGCCACCAAGCCCAAGACGACCGGCTCCGGCGGACCCGGTGGCGGCGGCTACCCCGGTGAGCCGGGTATGATGGGCGGCTTCGGCGGACCCGGCGGCGGCGGACCCGGCATGATGGGTGGCAACTCGGGCGGCGGCCAGGGATTCCGGGGCCAGAGCGGTCGCTACGGCGGCTACAACTACGGCAATCGGGGCCAGGGCGGCTACGGCATGGGTGGACCCGGCGGCGGCCGAGGACCCGGCGGCTTCGGCAACTCCGGCGGCATGGGTGGACCCGGTGGCGGTCGAGGCCCGGGTGGCTTCGGCAACTCCGGCGGCAGGGGTGGCTTCGGCCGCTAACCTCCACCGCCTCGCACCTCGAAGAGGGCTGCGTCCGCCAGGACGCGGCCCTTTTCGTGTACGAGCAGATCGACAGTAGGCATCAACTGCGTCCGGTCGAGCTCCCCTCGTCCTCGGAGAGAATCCCCTGCCGCTCAAGGGTCGCTCGCCGTAGAATAGTGCGGACTCTTGCCCCATGGATGATTTGCTGAGCTGGATTCGCCTCACCCGCATCCAGGCTTCCGCTCGCCGTGTCCGCCGCTTGCTCGACGCGTTCGGCTCCCCTGCGGCGATCTTCACCGCGGGTGCCGAGGCCGTGGCGCACGCAGCAGGCTGTCAGCAGCAACACGCCCTGCGGCTTCTGGAGTCCGCAGCCGCCCCGGATGAGCGGGACCTGCGACGCATGGAGCGCCTCGGAGTGCGCCTGCTAACCTGGGAGGATCCGTCCTACCCACGTCTGCTGCGCCAGATCCCGGATCCTCCGGTCGCGCTGTACGTCCGCGGCAGCCTGCTCGAGCGAGATGAGCGAGCGGTTGCCCTGGTGGGCAGCCGGCGGTGCGCTGATTACGGTAAGCGCATCGCACGGCGGTTGGTGGAGGGCCTGGTCGAAGCAGGCTACACCATCGTCAGCGGACTGGCGCTGGGCCTGGACACCGCAGCCCACCAGGCCGCCATCGACGCGGGTGGTCGGACGATCGCCTGCCTCGGATCCGGCGTGGATGTCATCTACCCCCAGCAGAATCACGAGTTGGCAAGCGCGGTGATCGAGGCGGGTGCCGTCATCTCGGAGTACCCGCTCGGCGCTCAGCCCGAAGCCTGGCACTTCCCCAGCCGGAACCGCATCGTGAGCGGACTCGTCCGCGGCGTCGTCATCGTCGAGGCTCCTCGGAAAAGCGGCGCGATGATCACCGCCGAGTGCGCTGTTGACCAGAATCGCGACGTCTTCGCTGTGCCCGGCAACATCGACAACCACCGTAACTACGGCTGCCACGCGCTGATCCGCGAGGGGGCCCACCTCGTAGAATCGGTAGACGACATCCTCGCCGTCCTGGACGGCAGCCTGCAGATGAACCTCGACCTGCAGTTCGAACGGCCTCCCCAACCAAAACTGGACGGCGACGAAGCGACGATCTTCGCCCTGCTGGACCACGAGTCGAAACCGATGGACGATCTGATCGCTGAGTCCGGGCTGCCCGCTGCCCGCGTAGGGGCGGCGCTCGTGCTGCTGGAGCTGAAGGAAGTCGCGCGGCGACTTCCGGGCAACGCCTACCAGAAGGTGGACTGGTGAATCACCGGGCCTGGTTCTTCATCCTGACATTGATGCTTGGTCTGGCGGCCGGCCGCAGCGGCGCCGATCAGGATGAGGTGATCGTGGCGCCGGGAGTCGGAGTGAGATCTTCGTTCGAGGGCGGGGAGCGCGTCCGGGTGATAGAAGTGGATCTTCGCCGCGGTGCCCGGCTGTTCGTGGGCGCACAGGAGATTGCGTTACGGAGCGGCCGCATCATGGGTCGGGCCCGCACGCTGCCGGACTGGCTGGCGGCAACCGGTGCCGTGGCCGGTGTGAACGGCGGCTTCTTCGGGCAAACCAACGGCGCGGACTACGATCACAAGGAGATTCTCGGGATACTGAAACTCAACGGCAGGGTGCGGTCCACCCACGCGCGCCCCACGGGTAAGGACGGCCAACAGTTCGCGCGCGCCGCCTTCGGCATCACTGAAGCGGGGGAGCCCATGATCGGATGGGTGGCCGGGAAACCCGGGAGCATGCAGCGCCTGGTCACCTATCCCCAGGCAGCCGGCTCGGCCTCAGGTGCCCCCTGGGCCGTGCGCGAAGCCATCGGCTGCGGTCCTCGCCTGATTGCCGCCGGGCGTGAGGTGGTGACCGCCCGGGCGGAGCGCCTGATCAGCCCTGGGCTGCTGCCGCGGACCTTCGTCGGCATCGGGCGTGAGCGGGGGAAACCGGCCCACGTGGTGCTGGCCGCCGCGTCCGCGATGGAGTTCACCGATTGCGCCCGGTTCCTCATCCGCTATTTCCGCAGCCGGTGGGGAATTCCGTGCGCGGATGCCCTCTGTCTCGACGGCGGATCCAGCACCGCCGCTGCCTGGCGTGACCGGGGCCGGATCCTAGCCGGCCCCGACCCGAGCACCCGGGTACCGACCGCACTCCTCGTCCGTGCCCCGGGTGACCGAAGATGAGGATCGACACCAGAGGATGACTCCGGACGCACCTTCCGACGGCCGGACGCGATCGGGTCGGATGCGATCGGGTCAGATGCGACCGACGCGAATCCGCGTTCTCTGCTGCGTCGCGGTCACGCTCCTCTTTGGCGCGGTGGCTGGGCGGGCCCAGGTGCCCAGTCGGACGGCCGTGGTGGACCCCGCCGCGCCGTCCCGATTGCCCCGGAAGAAGCTGGTGGTCGGAACGCGGCTGGTTGCCCCGTTCGTGATGGAGCGAGAAGGGACGCTGACCGGATTCAGCATCGAGCTGTGGGAGCGCATCCGTGGTCGCCTGGGGTTGGAGGCGGAGTATCGGGTGGTGACGACGGTTGACTCGCTGCTGGACGCCGTGCAGTCCCGGGAAGTGGATGCGGCAGTGGCGGCGGTCTCCATCACCTCCGAACGCGAGCTTCGCAACGACTTTTCACAACCCATCTTCGCCTCGGGCCTGCAAATCCTGGTGAGGACAGAGTCCGTCGGCACGCCCGGCATCCTCACCACGTTGTTCAGCGCCGGTTACTTGCAATTGTTGCTGCTGCTTCTCGGTCTCACGCTCCTCGGCGCTCATCTGGTCTACTTCGCGGAACGGCGGCACCCCGATGGCTTGCTGGCGGAGAGTCGGCGCTACCTTCCCGGCATCCTCAGAGCTTGCTGGTGGTCCGCGGGCACCCTGGCCACGCAGGCGGACGACATGCCAAGAAGCCCCCTGGGCCGACTGATCGCGGTGGTCTGGATGTTCATCGGTGTGGCCTTCGTCGCCTACTACACCGCCGTCATCACGACCAACCTGACGGTGCAGCAGCTTCAGGGAAGTATCCGTGGACCGGAGGACCTCCCCGGCAAGCGAGTGGCGGCGGTCAGCGGCAGCACGTCCGAGGCTTACCTGAAACAGCACAGGATCTCGGTGATCGGACAGCAGTCGGTGGATGCCGCAATCCAGGCGCTCCTCAACCGGCGCGTGGAGGCGGTGGTCTACGATTCGCCGGTGCTGCTCCATTACGCGGCCAATGCCGGGCGTGGGAAGGTGCACACCACCGGCCCGATCTTCAAGAAGGAAGACTACGGGATCGTGCTGCCGACCGGCAGCCCCTACCGCAAGGCGATCAATCGCGCTCTGCTCGCTCTGCGGGAGAGCGGCGAGTATGAAGAGATTTACCGACGCTGGTTCGATGAGGGATCGAGATGACGTCCGGGTCAGCTCATCGGGAGGGTCAACGACCTCGAGATTGCAGGATCAGTTGCGCGCACACCCAGGCAGCGGCGACTGCCCCCGCGGTGAGGGCAACGGCCCAGCCGGAGTAGTGGCCGACGAGGTCGGCAAGGGTGGGCGATTCCGCTGCGGCCGTCAAATGTTGGGCGGGCGGCCGGGCGACGGCAGCCGCCTCACCGGGCAAGAACCGCGTGAGGGCGTCGGCCAGCCGGGCGACGGTGAGCACATCTCCCGGGCCGGGCCGCATCGCCCGCTGGAGCACAGAGTCCAGCTCGGCGGGTGCGCGCGACTGGTGGAACCATAGCGGCTCCGGGGCGCGGTCATGGCGGAGGCGTTCGAGCGGGTCCTTCCCCGTAATCCGGCGGTAGAGCCAGACCGCAACGAGGAAGACGCCACGCTGTTCCGTGCCGCCCTCATCGTCCTTGAAGTCTGGCTCGCCTGCCGGCCGGGAAACGAGGTAGGCGGCGGGTAAGCCCGCGGCGCGACCGATGCGGCTGAGGCCGACCGGCAGCAGCCGCACCTCACCGGGACCCGTCACCAGCAGATGCCCGTCCGGATCGTCGTCGAGCACCACCCGTTGCTCTGCGAGCCTGGCCCATGCCACGGCGTAATCGCGGGCCAGCCGGATCCAGTACAGGTTGCGATCGGCGACGGCCTCGTCATCCGGCCGGGCGAGGTGGGTCGAGTGCGGGTCATCGAACACGCGGAACGTCCCCTCGGGCGCCTCACCGAAGTCAATCACCCGAAGGATTCCATGCAGCGGCTGCTGAGCGAGGATCCTACTCTCTTCGAGAAAGCGCCGTTGGAGACGTCGACGCTCCGTGCCCGGCAGTGTCTCCGGCACGGCCAGCCACTCGATGAGGTATCTGCCAGGTTGATTCGCGATGCGAGCGCAGTGGAGCCCCCCGAGCGGCTCAGTCCGGATCTCCTGGTCCAGCAGGTAGCGCCCGACCTGCATCAATCCGTCACTTCCGAACCGGCGGCTTCGGCCTGGCAGGTGGGCGACGGGTTGGGCGGGCGGACGGGCGAGGGGACGTCGCCACCCCCGGGCTCCTGCCAAGCCCGATCACCGTAGCCCGGCCGCCGCCGGCCGGCATCAAGGTGAGGCTCGCCGTCCCGGACTTCGCAGCCACCACAATGGCCGCCCACTGTCCATTCGGCGAGAGGGACGGTACCGGGATCCCCTCCACCTCTTGCTTGCCCGAGTCCGGTCCCGGGAACACAGTGGGCGGCAGCGGGATCCGGGCCGGAGCGCCGGTAAAGGGCGCGGGCAGGATTTGGATATGGGTGGGCGGGGTGTCCTTGCCGGCATCCATGGAGAAGTAGGAGAGGGCGCGAGAGGAGAGACCGGTGAACAGACTCGGCCCCTTCACCTGAGCGATTCTCTCCGGCGCCCCACCGGAAAGAGGTATTCGCCAGAGCTCACACGACTCGGCAACGAGCTCCTTTTTCGCCGGGTCGGGCTGCTCCGCGAGCGCCAGGAGGGCAGCATTGTCGGCTGTCCAGGCGGGGTCGGCTCCCATGGTGGAGAGACGCAGGGCGTCGGTGGGCTCCCAGAGCTTTCGGAATTCCTTGCCGCCCGCGTTCACGACACCGAGCAATCCGGTGGACGGCTCCTCTCCCCGTTCCGTGGACGCGGCGCGGTCGGCAGTTCCCGGCGTGCCGTAGAAAGCCACCCGGCGCCCGTCGGGCGACCAGACCGGGTGAACCGTCGAGAGGGTTCCGACTTCGGCGCGCTGTGCCTGCGTCCCGTCTGCCCGGCAGATCCAGACCGCCGGCTCCTCGTCTCGGATGGCTGTGTAGGCGATCCGCGTACCGTCGGGGCTCCATGCCGCGCTGACGGTCTCTCGCATGACATCCAGTTGGCCGCCCAGACTGATGACACCACTCTGGTCGGGTCGCTTCGGACCTGCGGTCATGATCTGTCGGTTCAGCGTCGTCACCCGGCCAGTACTGCCGTCGATGCTGACCAACTCCAGCCCGGTCACGTTCTCTTTCTGGATGGTCGCGAGGAACGCCACCAAGCGCCGACCGTCTGCCGACCAGCCGGGGGAGAGGTAACGACGGCCGGCGGGTGGTTCCAGCCTGTGCGCGAAGGCATGGGTCCGCGCATCCAGGATGGACAGCCGACCGTACGCCGTAACAGCCAGACGGTCGCCGGAAGGCGACCACGTGGCATCCGAACGACAGCCTGGGAGGAGCGGCAATAAGACGGCGAGGGCAGCAAGCCGAAGACGGGCACGCATGGCATTCCCCCAGAAAGCGTTGGTTGGGTTACGCTTCGGTAAGCGGGCAAGTCTCACCTGCCCCAGTCGCGGTGTCAACCAGCCGCCGCGGACCACGGGCTGAGCCGGGCCGAGATCGGAGACCACACATGATCCGTGGAGCGCGTCGGCTGTGCAGCTTCGGTGCCTGCAGCGCCGCTTTGCTAACAGTTGCGACGATCTCCCCCGGCGTCGACGCCGGTCGGGCGGTCACATCGCCGGCCTTCAGCCTCGTACTGCGGAACAGCTTCGTCCAGGCCTATAGAGATCGGGCCACCATGGCTGTCGACTTCAAGGTGGTGGGAGCGCAGACCACCGCGCACTCGGTCAGGAAGGACGGAGAGGTGCACCTCTCCGGGACCGCCACCTACCCGGATGGTGGCGAGGACGTCGGATTTGCCACCGTCGCGGAGATCATGCACGCGGATCAGTATGAAGGCCCAGGAGGTCTACTCCGTTGGATCGAGGCTGAGGGGAAGGCGGGGCGAGCCATTCCGATGCGCGGCGTCTGGAGGATTTGGGGCGAGCACGGTGATCGAGGCACCCTTCGTCAGGGAATCTACCCGGCACCGGCCTCGTGGAATCCGGTGACCAACCCTGCGCACGTCTTCGAGCTGCATCCGGTGACGTCCCTCAAGCGGGACGGCGTAGAGATCTCCTTTCTCCGCGACTTCAAGCCGCTGCCCGGCTTTCTCGATCCGGGTGATGTCCAGAGAACGCGAGGGGCCTTCGGTTACCTCCAGCGCAGCCGTTGCACCATCACCCCAGGACCGTTGACCACCACATTAGCGGGCACCCAGCATCGGTACAACTTCCTCGGTTTCACCGCCGCGATCAAGGCTCAACCCCGGTCCGGTCCCGGCGGAGACGCGTTATTCGCCCGTGCCGACATCTTCGACCAGACGGCTGCCCCCGGAGAAGCACCGCTGGCGAAAGACATCCGGCTCGTGCTCGTCCCCGGCACACCGCCGGCGGCGGCGGCCCGCGCCTGGAGGGCGGGCTCGCGCGTGCACGCGGTGGGGTTCGCCCGCATTTCGCTGCCCCCGGTTGCCGCGGTCATCCGCACCGGTCGCCCGGCTACGGGCCGTATCCCCTATGAGCTGATCGTGACATGGCTTCCCGCGTAAAGGCCGGGGGCAACCCTCATGACGGAAAGGTCGCTGCAGCGCTGGATGCGCTCCAGGAGGCACTGGAGAACGAACGCTCCCGTCTGGCCGAGGCGATGAAGCGTGCGGTGGAGCGTGCCGATCCACGTCAACGGCGCAAGCTCGGCGCTGAAGCTGACGCCCTCGATGCCCTCCAGGCGCGATCGCTTGAGTTGGGCGAACTGTGGCGCCAGCTTGAGGCAGCACGGAGCGGTGTGGGCAACGAGATGCCGAGCCTACCCTTCGAGGAAGGGGATCTGCCGCTGCCCACGCAGCCCCATCGTCGTGCCCACGAATCTCGCACCATCGGGCTGGACCGCGTTCTACAGTCGGGGTACCCGGAACTCCACGTCCGCGGCGCCAAACCCGTGGAGTTGAGGCTGCCCGATGAGGAGCCCATCCCACTGCGTCACTGGAACGAAGTTGCCGAGCATGTGGTGATCTGGCTGGCAAAGCGACACACCATACCCATCCCGTTCCGCGGTCGCAGCCGCGGCGCCCATTACTTCGTCGCCGCAGACCCGATCCACGGCGACGGGACACCCTTCAACGAAGGGGGGCGGCGGGAGGTAGGCGACCCATCCCACCGCTTCTGGCTGGACACCAACCGCAACGCCTCGGACCTGCTGCGGAGTGTGGCACTGCTTGCCCGCGAATGCGGCGCATCGACGCGCGCCATCCGCGTCACCTACGCAACGCGTGCCCGTGGATCCTAGTGACACCGGTTGATCTCGACCCGGTTCCCAGGCCCAGTCGAGCGGAACGCGGGACCCGGCCGATGACCTGTGGGCGACGACCTGGGTGCGCAGGCGTCCCCGACCGCATGGCGTTCACGCACACCGTCCCGATCGACAGACCCACGCGAGGTACGTCGTCAATGAATGCCGAGCACCTCGGGACCCCGTGCACAAGGCGAAGGTCAAATCCGCTGGCGGCAACGGTACACGCTGCCTGACGGTCGCGGTTCGGCGGGGGTAGCTGCGGCGTCCGTGCTGGGCTCGACGACCAAGGTCCGCGATCACCACCACGCCTGCGCTGAGCCGCGACCGTGAGGGAGCGTGGGTAACCTACCGCCGAAGCTGCGGCTGAGTGAGTACGTGCTCGAGAACCGTGGATGGCGATCCTGGCACCGGCACCCTGCCGGGGGCACGCGGGATGCTCCCCGTCACGCAGACCGAGCCTGGCCGATGGTCCCACCCGGGTACGTCATCGATGAATCCCGAGTGCCTCGGGACTCCGGGCACAAGGCGGAGATCGAATCCGTCATCGAAACCAATAGCTGACGAACCCGGCCCCGACCACCTGACGGAGTCACGCGGCACGCGGGATTCTCCCGATGACACCCGGCCCCGATCGATGAACCCGTGCGGGGTACGCCGTCAGCGAATCCCGAGTGCCTCGGGACTTCGGGCACAAGGCGGAGATTGAATCCGTGATCGAAACCAATAGCTGACGAACCCGGCCCCGACCACCTGACGGAGTCACGCGGC
>CAZSRZ010000069.1:0-4410 GCA_964609085.1 uncultured bacterium
CTTTCCGTAGAGCATGAATTCGGCTCCCCGAATCCAGCGAGCGCGGATGGCGGGCAGTTGGGCATGATCGTCCGTTGCCGACAGCCGGACGGTCAGCGACACACCGGGTGACCTGCCCTTGAGAGCGGAGATGGGGCGGAGGGTAAGGCTGTCCGGGCGGACGTCCTGGATGCGGCCGAAGACAATCCAATCTGCGTCCGCCGTCATGTCGGCGAGGGGGTAGACACGCGTGATGACCGCCGATGCGGGCGCACCCAGCAACAGGGCGACCAGGGCGACCAGGGCGACCAGCCGCGCCGCCCCGGTCATCGAATCCCGCCGCTGACCTCAATGTTCTGGCTGCTCACGTAGGCGGCCAGATCGCTGGCGAGGAACAGCACCACTTTCGCGACGTCGTCCGGCAGGCCGAGCCGCGTGAGTCTGCCCTCGTCGGCTAGCTTCTCGGGCTCCACGTAGCGCGTCGCAAGGTAACGGGCGGTCCGCGTGTCTCCCGGGGAAACGGCGTTCACATTGATGCCGTAGGGGCGCAACTGTGCCGCGAGGCATCGGGTCCAGTGGATCACGCCGGCTTTGGCGACGGCGTAGATCGACCCGTGGGCGCACGGGATCATCCCCGCCGAACTCGCGATGTTGATGATGCTCCCCTCGCCACGGTCCATCATGTGGTGGGCGACGGCGCGGGACATGTTCATGCAGGAGAGCAGGTTGCGGTCTATCTCCACCCGCAAATCCTCGTCGGGGATGTCCACACAGTCGTTCGGGACCGGTTTGTTCCCGGTGGCGCCGATGTCGCCGCCGGCGCAGTTCACGAGGACGTCAATCCGACCGAAGTGCGCCAGGGACTCCGCGACGATGCGATCCGCTGCGGGGCGATCCATCAGATCTCCATACGCGAGGAACGCCCGCCGACCAAGCGTCTCAACGGCAGCCTTGACTTCCTCTGGCCCGGCGGCCTCGCCGAAGCGACCGGCCTGCGCCGCGTCCACGTCATGGAGCACGATGTCCGCCCCCGCCGTGGCGAGTCGCGCGGCGATTGCTCGGCCCAACCCCCGCGTGCTTCCGGTTATCAGCGCCACCTTGCCCGCAATCAATTGACCCGCCATGTTCCTCACCTCTTCACGGCTCGTCGGCGAAACCCCGAGCGGCCTCGCGCGTTCCCATTATCATCGCGCATCGCGATTCCGCGTGGAGTGAGTCGTTCCCTGCCCACCTGCCCGCAGGAAGCCCGGCTTTGGCTGGCCTCAGGCGGGGCATCCTTAGTTGGGTTGCAGATACTCGAAACTCGCAACCCACCGCGGGCAGGTTTCGGGTTCCTATGGGCCGTAACTGCTGAGATGGTGTCCTCGCTCCGGGGACCCGGAGAAGCCTCGGATGTTCAAGTTTCAACGTGCTGCCATCGCCGCCGGCATCCTCACCGGCCTGTTTGCTGTTCCGGCCCACGCGCAGGTGCCGGCGGTCAACGCCGTCACCCCCGCAGCAATCCAGGTGGGGACGAAGGCAACGCTCACCGTCAATGGAGGCAGTCTGCAGGGTGCCACGCAGATTCTTGTCACGGGAACCGGGGTGACCTCGCAGCTCGGCGCCACCACCAACGCGGGCGCCACACCCTTCGATCTGACAGTGGCGCCGGATGCACCGCTTGGAGTGCGTGAGATCCGGGTGGTAACCCCGCGAGGAGTCTCGAATGCCGGTCGAATCCTGGTGAGCAGCTATCCCCAGATCGTCGAGACTGAGCCGAACAACACCGTCTCGACGGCGCAGAAGCTGGAGAAGTCGCCTGTCGGCCTGACCGGCCTGATCAACGGCGGCGAGGACGTCGACGCCTACACGTTTTCGGCTCAGGCGGGTGAGACCTTCGTCTTCCGGCTGGTCGCCGCTGAGGCAGGCTCGGGCCTGGATGGGTTCCTGGGGCTGTATGATGCGCGCGGAAAGCTGCTGCAGACGGCCATGGATGCCTTTGACCGTGATCCGCGCTTGGTTTACACGTTCAAAGCGACCGGGCCTTATGTGGTGGTGGTGCGGGACTCGATGTACCGCGGCGGGGCCAACTTCTTCTACAGCCTGAGCCTCGGGCGAATCCCGGCCATCACGACCTACCAACCCCGCGCCGGGCGTCGGGGAACCACCGTCAACGTCGCGATCGATGGGGTCAACCTGGGCGACGTGAAGACCGTTCAGGTGCCGATCCCCGCTGAGGGCGACACAGTGACGGTCTACCCTCAGACCCCCCTCGGGCCCAGTGAAAACGGCATCGTCCTTCAGGTAACGGACGCCAACGAGGCCGGAGAGACGGAACCGAACAACACCCCGAACGAGGCGAACTCTCTCGTCGACGCCCCGTCCGGCATGACCGGTAAGATCGACCAGACCGGCGATGTGGACGTGTTCCGATTCAAGCCGGCCGCCACGGCCACACTGCAGCTCGAGGTGTTCGGGCGACGCATCAATAGCCGCATCGATTCTTACATCCGCGTGATGGATGCGTCTGGGAAGACCCTCCAGGAGAACGACGACGCCGACGGCAAGGACAGCCGCATCGTGATGGGAGTGACCGGGGGCACGGAGTATCTCATCGAAGTACGGGGGATGGGCCAGCGTGCCGCCGGCGATGTCTACTACCGTCTCCAGATTTCGCCTCCGCAAGATCAGGACTTCCGCCTGACGCTGACGCCCGATGAGATCAACGTCGGGCAGGGCGGCTCCAGCCTGGTCACTGTCGCCGTCCAGCGACTCGGTGGTTTCGCGGGACCGATCAACTTGCGAGTAGAGGGTCTTCCCGCCGGCATGACCGCCAGCCCGGGTATCGTGCCGGCCGGTCAGGGTTCGGCCCAACTCACGCTGAGCGCCGACACCGCGATGGCGCAGGGGGCATTCGGGCAATTACGCGTCGTCGGCACGGCCACCATCGGCGAAAAGCCCCGGGAACGCAGTTGCCGGGCGATGGAAATCTACAAGCAGCCCCTCGCGCAAGATAACCAGAACAGCTCCCGTCCGGTGGAGATGCTGCTTGCTGCCGCCATGCCGCCAACCCCTTACTCCCTCAATCTGGACCAGAAGGCAGTCAGCGTCAAGCGGGGAACGAGCGTGATGGTGAAGCTGGTCGCGACCCGGCAGATGGGGCAAACGGCCCAGATCAACATCACGGCCGCCGGCCAGCCCAGCGGGGTCACCCCCACCCTGGCCAATATCGCCGCCAACGCAAATGAGGCGACGATCACCCTGGCGGTCGGGGCCAATGCCCCGCTCGTGACTCAGAACATCATCTTCACCGGAAACCTGAACAACAACGTCCAGGTGGCGCCCGCCCTGACCATCACCATCACCGAGTAGGTGCTCACCCTGGGGATCGACATCGGGGGCACCAGCGCAAAGCTGGGGCTGGTCGACTCGTCCGGAGACATCGTCGCACGGTCGCGTGTGCCGACCGGGCGGGATCTGAGCGGAGACGAACTCGTGGCGGGGATCGCCCGTGCCGCGGGGGCAATGGCTGGGCGCGCAGCGGCTGTGGGAATCGCCGCGCCGGGGATGCGCCGGGACGATGGAGAGGGGGTGGTCAACGTGACCAACCTGCCCCACATCGACGGCTACCCCTTGAGGTCCGCGCTCGCCGCCGCACTCGGCGTGCCCGCCTCGCTGGACAACGACGCGAATGCGGCGGCGCTGGGGGAAGCGCGCCACGGTGCGGGGCATGGCGGCGCGCGGGTGCTGTGTGTGACCCTGGGTACCGGCATCGGCGCAGGAATGGTGGTGGACGGCCGGGTGCATCGGATCGCCTGCGGTGGGCTGGGCGACCCGGGCCACATCCTCGTCGTGCCGCATGGACAGCGGTGCGGTTGTGGCGCCCGCGGGTGCGTGGAGGCCCAGGCAGCTCTTCCCGCCATCGTGCGGGCAGCCGAAAACCTGGCGGGTCGACGCTTCACCGGCATCGCCGATGTCGTCACTGCGGCCAACCAGGGTTGTGCAGCCGCTGGGATGGCGCTCGAGGAAGCGGCAAAGCTGATCGCCGTCGCGCTGGTGACGCTCACCCACCTGCTGGCGCCTGACCGACTCCTATTGGGGGGCGGAGGGTTTGACGCCGCGGGAGATCTCCTCATGCCCCCACTCGAACGAAGCTTCGCGACGCACGTTCAGCCGTGGCTTGCGGAACGGATGACCCTCGGTCGGGCCGCACTGGGAAACGACGCCGGCATCATCGGGGCCGCCTGCCTTCCTGCGGCCGAGGCCTAGCGCAAGTTCCGGTCCAGATTCTGTTTGCGCCTCTGCGCCCTGGCGGAGGCCCGGGAATACTCAACGCAAAGGCGCGAAGACGCGAAGGCGCAAGGAAGACGGTCCAGTCTCTTTGCGCCCTGGCGGAGGCCCGGGAATACTCAACGCAAAGGCGCGAAGACGCGAAGACGCAAGGAAGACGGT